>CAJJRX010000007.1 GCA_905194315.1 uncultured Sutterella sp.
GCACCTAGACCAAAGTTAAAGTAAATTTTTGGTCCAAGTTTTTGTCCGCACCTCCAGAGGAGCATGAACTCGGCGCTGCTCATTTTCTTGAGCATATGGCCTTTAACGGGACAAAAAATTTCCCCGACGGTACCATGCTGGACTTTTTCAAGTCGCACGGCATGAGTCTGGGTTCTGACACCAATGCCCATACGACCCGGGCAGAAACGGTATACAAACTCAATTTCAGTAAAAATTCCCCTGCCTTATTAAGAGACGGGCTGAAGGTCCTTCGTGATATGGCCGACGGCATAACACTGTCACCGGAGTAGGTTGAAAAAGAGCGCAGCGTCATTCTCTCGGAAATGAAAAGCTCGGAAACCGAAGCTTCCAAAGCGGCTCAGGCCTGGAAGCGGTTTCTCTATGGTGACTCCCGTCTGGGTAACGAAATTATCGGCACCAGCGAGACACTGCAGAATATGACGAGCGCTGATCTCGCCGCATTCTATAAGAAGTGGTATGTCCCGAGCCGTATGGTTCTGGTGATTGCCGGTGACGTAAACTGGCAGCAGCTCTCGCACGATATCGAACAGGCTTTTGACAGCCTGAAGCCGAAAACCCCGTCTGAAGTAAGTCCGCTGGGTGAAGTTGACCGGTTCGGTACCAGAATATTTGTGCAGCCACGGCCGGTCAGCAGTGCGACGGTCAGCATCATCATGCTTTATCCGGCTATTCAGCGTAGCGACAACCGCAAGAACCGTCGTGAGGAATTCATTGAGCTCATTGGCCAGTTTGCCATTCAGCGTCGCCTTGACAGACGGATTGAACGTGAACCGAAGCTCTGGACGTCTGCTGTGTTTGCCAATATCAGCGACGATCTTCTCACCCCGGTGGTGATCTTCCGCGCCTCTACTGACGGCAGCCGCTGGAAAGAGGCACTGTCAGCCCTCAATGAGGAACTGCTGCGGGCCAAAGAATACGGTCTTACCCCGCAGGAGCTGCGTGCTGCGAAAAACGAAATTTCCGCCCTGCTCAAACGTCAGATCAAATCCTCCACCTCCTGGAGCAATGAGCACTTTGCCAATGCGCTGGTTTCGCATATCAATAATGCTGAAGTATTCACTGACGTGAAGGCGGAATCGGATTTCTTTGAACAGAGTAAAGATGGGATCAGTCTCACCGAAGTCAATTCGGCACTCAGGGAGCTGCTCTCGGTAGAAAACCGCCGGCTTAAAGTCAGCGGCAATGTGCAGGTCGAAGACATCGCCGTGCGCAAATACTGGGAAAGTATTGAGAATATGCCGGTGAGCGCCCCGGAGGAAAGCGACGAGATTGTGTTTCCCTATCTGGATGTCCCAGATGAGGTGCCGCCGGCTTCGCCGCTTGAGCCGTTAAAACTCTCTGTTGAAGACCGGCATGTAACCGCCTGGACCGGTACGCTGGCCAACGGCATAAAAGTGGTACTGCTTCCGGTTGCCTTTGACAAAAGCACAGTCAGTGTCGAAATGATATTCGGTGACGGCCTTCTCGGTGTGAAAGATACCGCGTCGCTGCGGGCCCGCTCGGCTCTGATGGTGCTCAGCGAGCACGGTGTCGGCAAGCTGACCGCCAATGAAACCGAGACAAAACTCGGCACTCAGGGTGTCTACGTGGTGGAGAACGCCGTTGAAAACTACAACTACATTCTCGGCGCCGGCCCGGTGGATGATACTGCTCTCGTGATTGAATCGGTCTGGACACAGTTTATGGATCCCACGCTCACGGCAGACAACCTGACCAGAGCGACTCAGCGGCTCAAACAGAGTGTTTTCTACCGTGACAAGACCGTAGAAGGTTATGTTGCCTCCCGTCTGCAGTCCTTTGTGGGTGGCGATCTGCTGCGTATGAGACCGCTAGATGCCGGAGAGCTCTCAGGAATGTCCGTTCAGCAGATGCAGGACTATATCAATGAAGTGCGTGATCGCGGGCAGCGGGTGGTGGTTGTCAGCGGCAACATCAACAAAGATGCGATCTATCCGATCGTTAACCGCTTCTTCAGTACTCTGCCGGCGTCTGTCCCCGGGCAGAAACTCGGTTCCGAGCCACGGTTCCCGGCGGGTGCAGACCGTACAGTTACGCTTGCCGAGGACAAGCAGGATACAGCGATCTATACCGTCGTGTGGTATCGGGAAAAGGAGGATTTCTCCAGAATCAGAGAAGTCGCCGCCCGCATTATCAGTGCGGATATTATTGAAGACAGACTGCGCAACAAGCTCCGTGAGGAGGAGGGTGTCTCCTACAGCCCGAACGCGAGCTATGACGCCAATGCGATGACCCAGAGAGGGTATCTGCTCGTGAATGTGCAGACGGGCTCAGGGCAGATCGAAAAGGTCAAAGCAGGCATTGAACAGATTACTGCCGAGCTCGAAACAAAAGGGGTGACCAAAGAAGAGGTTGATAATGCCGTGAAGGCCATGGTCAACCGGTTTAACCGCAATACCAGTCAGAATATTTTCTGGCAGCAGCTGCTGGTCAACCAGCTCACCGGCGCGAAAGTGGGTCCGGACTTTACAACCGATCTTCTCAAAGCGTGTAAAGCACTCACCACCGGGGATATCAATAAAGAGCTGACGGTGCTGTTTAAAAATCCGTCAGCGAAACTGCTGGTGAAAGCCGGCGATAAACCTGAATAGGATGCGGTGAGAACGGAGTCGGAATAAATAAAAAAGCCGGTCGGAAGACAGTAAACTTCCGGCCGCTTTTTTATGGTGACGAGGAAAACAGTTTAAATTTTCCGGTCCGGTACGCAGAAGTGTTCCAAAAAAGCGTTATGGCGAAAGACTGCGGCAGAAGCGGAGAGACTGTTTCGATAGGTGATGTATATCGAAATATCAAATACGATAGAAGAAATAAAAATAGCAGGGAAAACCCTTAGTCGGTATAAATAGTATTGAGAATCATTACTATTCTTAAAATTGTAACATTGCGAGGATAGGGTATTACCGTAAAAAAAGTTCACCGTTTTGCAAAATCGTCTAAAACGCACTTCTGTGTAGGCAAAGAAAATAAAAATCAAATAAATCCGAGTAATTTAATCAGTATTCTTTTCTGGAATATCGGGATTTTTGAACTAGTCCGAAAAGGCAATTTTTTGTCTTAACGGACTAGGTAGGGACATACCTTTAGGGGAAAGTCGTTAGCCCCTCCGACCACTGTAGAAAACCTCCGCAACTCTCCAAACTATCGGCGTGACAAGCAGTATTCGTTTTGTCATTAATGCTCTTCGAAACTTACAAAACATCAAACAAACGAAGCTTTGGTTTCGTAGAAAACCCCAATAATCTTCAGGAGGATCCCCATGGAAGTTTCACGTAGAAGTTTCCTTAAGCGTGGATTGTTGCTCGGAAGCGGTACGATGCTCTCTGGTATGACCGGTGTGGCGATGGCTGCTCCTGCAAAGAAAGCCCCGTATAAGTTGCGTGACGTTCAGGAAACACTCAACATTTGTTGTTACTGTGCCGGCGGTTGCGGTCTGATTTGCTCTTCGCGTGGCGGTGAGCTGATCAACCTCGAAGGCGACCCTGAACATCCTGTCAACCTCGGTGGTCTGTGCCCGAAAGGCGCTGCCATGTGGGGTTTGCGCAATATCGTAACGAAAGAACGCCAGTCCCAGAACCATCCGCACCGTGTGCTGCATCCGATGGTTCGCCGCCCCGGTTCCAAGGAGTGGACGAAGCTTACCTGGGAACAGGCTATTGACGAAATTTCCCGTCGCGTCAAGAAGACCCGCGACGCTTCCTTCGTTGAAAAGGAAGACGGTGTGACGGTCAACCGCTGCGATGGTATCGCGTCCTTTGGTGCTGCCCAGCTCAATAACGAAGAATGCTGGCTCGTGCAGAAGTTTGTCCGTACGCTCGGCGTTGTCGCTATCGACAATCAGGCTCGTGTCTGCCACTCTTCGACGGTTCCTGCGCTTGCCAAGACCTTCGGCCGCGGCTCCATGACGAGCCACTGGTGCGATATCGCAAACGCCGACGTTATTCTGACGATCGGTTCGAACAACGTTGAAAACCATCCGCTTTCCTCGCGCTGGGTTGAACGTGCCCAGGACAAGGGTGCCAAGTGGATCGTGGTCGACCCGCGCTATACCCGTTCCGCCGCCCGCGCCGACATTTACGGCCGTATCCGTCCGGGCTCTGACCTTGCCTTCTACGGCGGTCTGATCAAGTACATCCTTGACAACGAGCTCTATCACAAGGACTACGTCATCCACTACACCAACGGCGCCTGCCTGATCAAGCCGGGCTTCGGCTTCGATCCCAAGACGGGTACCTTCTCCGGCTACAATCCCGAAACCAACAAGTATGACAACGAAGCCTGGGGCTATGACGTTGATCATAAGGAAATCTGGGACACCAACCCCGGTGCGCCCTATGAATGGGTTAACAAGCCCGGTACGCCGAAGTTCAAGACGCCTGACCTGAAAGTGATCAAGCGTGACGAAACGCTTCAGGATCCGCACTGCGTGATCAACGTGATGAAGCGCCACTATGCCCGTTACACCCCTGACATGGTCAGCAAGGTCACCGGCATGGACAAGGAAGTCATGCTCAAGATCTGGGAAACCTACGCCTCCACGGGCCGTCCCGACAAGGCCGGTTCTCTGCTCTACGCTCTGGGCCAGACGCAGCATACCTACGGTGCCCAGAACTGCCGTGCCATGTGTATCGTTCAGCTTCTGCTCGGTAACATCGGTATCTCCGGTGGCGGTCTTAACGCTCTGCGCGGCGAACCGAACGTTCAGGGTTCCACCGACATCGGTGCGAACGTTGCTGACACGGCCGGCTACCTCGCCTGGCCGCACGGCAAGAGCCACCCGACCCTGGCTGACTACCTCTCCAAGGAAACGTATGCCGCCGGTTACTACAGCAACAAGCCCAAGTTCATGGTGAGCCTGCTGCGTGAATGGTTCGGCGCCAACGCCACGGTTGATAACGACTACTGCTATGACCTTCTGCCGAAGGCCTCTCCGAAGCTCGACTTCGGTGACTACTCCACGATGATGACCTTCAACAACATGCGTGACAACCGCATCAAAGGTTACTTCCTCTGGGGTATGAACCCGGCCAGCTCCACGGCTAACGCCAAGCACGCCCGCAAGGCAATGGCCAAGCTCGACTGGATGGTCGTTGCCGACTGGTTCCTGACTGAAACGGCCACCTTCTGGAAGGCTCCTGACATGAAGCCTGAAGATGTGAAGACCGAAGTCTACTTCCTGCCGGCTGCGCTGATCTTTGAAAAGGTCGGCTCCATCAACAACTCCGGCCGCTGGATCCAGTGGCGTCAGAAAGCTGTTGAACCGCTCGGAGAAGCCCGTTCCGACTTTGAAATCATCATGGCTCTCTATGAAGGTATCGCCAAGCTCTACAAGGCTGAAGGCGGCGCCTGCCCTGATCAGATTCTCAAGGCCAACTACAACTACTACATCGACGGCAAGCCCGATCTTCGTGCTGTTGCCTGGGCATGTAACGGTTACGACGTCCGCGATAACCGCCTCCTGAAGGGCTTTGGTGAACTTCAGGCCGACGGCACCACCGCCTGCGGTATCTGGATCTGGACCGGTTACTACAACAACAACGAAGCTCGAATGGATCCGATGAAGCAGCCGATGACCCGCCGCAGCAAGGAAGACCCGTCCGGTCTCGGTCTGTTCCCGGGCTGGTCGTTCGCATGGCCTGCGAACCGTCGCGTGCTTTACAACCGTGCCTCTGCTGACCCGCAGGGCAAGCCCTGGAATCCGAAGCGCGTCCTCGTTGAATGGGACGGCCAGAAGTGGATCCAGAATGACGTGGGTGACTTCCCGACGGCTCAGCCGCCTCAGGACAACGCCTTCTTCATGACCTGGGAACAGCGCGCCCGCCTGTTCTCCTACCTCATGGTTGATGCGCCGCTGCCTGAACACTTTGAACCGATGGAATCTCCGACGAAGAACGTGTTCAACGGTGCCGACAAGAATCCGCTGGCCCGCTTCACGAAGGATCCGTCCGTGCAACTCGGCGATCCGAAGGAATTCCCGATCGTCTGCACGACGTACTCCCTGACTGAACACTGGCAGACGGGTACTCAGACGCGTAACGTGCCCTGGCTCAATGAGCTGATTCCGAGCAACTTCATCGAAATTTCCGAAGAACTTGCCAAGGAAAAGGGCATCAAGAACGGTGACAAGGTTCACGTGTGGAACCGTCGCGGCAGCGTCGTGGTCGACGCGATGGTGACGATCCGCATGAAGCCGATGATGATCAACGGCGTCAAGACGCACGTGGTCGGTCTGCCGCACCACTTCTCCTGGGAAGGTGAGTTTGCGACCGGCGATAACATCAACGACCTGTCCCCGAACGTAGGCGATCCGAACTCCTACATTCCTGAGTTCAAGGCATTCCTGGTTAACGTTGAAAAAGCGGCGTAACCGCGAGAAGGAGATTGAATAATGCGTAATAGCAATGAAGTTGCCATCTTGTACGATACGTCGCATTGCACTGGTTGCAAAGGCTGTCAGGTGGCTTGCAAACAGTGGAATATGTTGCCCAGTGCGCTCGAAAAGAACGCCAACAAGTTCACGGGCTCCTATCAGAGTCCCGCGGACCTGAACGGGGACACCCGTCTGGTGATGCGCTTTGATGAAAAGCCCTCCGGCAACAAGTTCCAGGAAATCAACTTTGCGATCGGTCGTCATGCCTGCCAGCACTGCACGGACGCCGGCTGCGTGAACATCTGCTCGTCCGGCGCCCTGTACCATCGTGAAGACGGCGTTGTCGCCTTCGACACGGAAAAGTGCAACGGCTGCACGTACTGCCAGAGCGCCTGCCCGTTCGATGTGCCGCGTTATCGTCCGATGGACGGCATGATCGACAAGTGCACGCTCTGCTGGGATCGTCTTGAAGAAGGCGGCATCCCTGCCTGTGTGAAGACCTGCCAGCCTGAAGCTCTGAAGTTCGGCAAGCGCGAAGAAATGCTCAAACTGGGCCACGCTCGCGTTGCCGCTCTGAAGGCTCGCGGTTTCGACAAGGCTGAACTTTATGGTGAAAACGAATGCGGCGGTCTGCATGTTCTGCACGTCTGCGAATTCGGCCATGAAGCTTATGGCCTGCCGAGCAACCCGAAGGTTGACGGCAAGGTCGGTCTGATGAAGACCATGAAGGCTGTCACGGGTGTTGGTACGGTTGCTGTGCTTGCCGGTCTGGCTGCCAGCTTCGTGGCTTCCCGCGGCTACAGCCGTAAGGAAATGACGATCGAAGAAGCCAAGGCTCACTGGACGCCTGAACAGCGTGCCAAAGCCGACGCTGAAGTGAAAGAGCTTCTTGCCAAAGAAGCGGCGAAACAGGAATAAGGAGGTCTAGTATGCGTTATATCCAGCGTCATTCCCTGCTTACGCGAGTGACCCATGGTACGGCTGCTACCTGCTGTATCCTTCTCGCGATCACCGGGGTGTTTGTGTTCGTCCCGACTCTGGGCGGCGACATCATGGGTGGTGAATTCACCAAGGCCATGCGTATGATCCACCGTGTCCTGGCAATTCCCTTCATCCTGGTTCCGCTCTTTGCTCTGCTTCGTTCGCCGGGCGGTTTCTGGCATCTGCTCACGCAGGACATCTTTGGTAAGTGGGACGCCGACGATTTCCGTTGGTCTGCCAAGTTCCCGTTCTACCTGTTTGCTCCTCACAAGGTGCATATGCCGCCGCAGCACCACGTCAAGGGTGCACAGCGTCTGGCTGACGGTGCGTTGCTTTTCAGCTGCGTGTTCATGGCTCTCTCGGGCATGGTGCTCTGGCTCAACACCGGTCTGCTGCCTGACGGCGGTATGCGTGTTGCCTTCGGTGCCAACACTCTGCTGATTGCTCATCTGGTTCACGACATCTTCTTCTTTGTCGCCGTGTTCGTGGGTCTCGCCCACATCTACCTCGGTGCCGGCATCTGGCAGCCGTACCGCGGTACCGCCCGCATCATGTGGGGCGACGGGAAGGTCTCTGAATCCGACGCCGCTTACCACTGGGGTTACTGGGCCAACCAGGAACTCGCTCTCGGTAAGAACGTGACGGTCGAACCTGACAAGAAGTAATCTGCGGATTCACTTCGACACAGCGGGGGTCAGCAGATCCCCGCGGTAAACCGGAAGCTCTTGCCTCTGAAGACAAGAGCTTTCGGGTAAGGATTAAAACAGACGGTTTAACCCTTACCCGAAAGACAAGGACGGTTTCTCAAAGAATCTTTGTGCCACGTCGCTTCAGAGCGGTCTGTCAGGACCGTAATGAAGAGGTATAAAGACAGTTTCAGAGAGAAACAGCAACAAAAAGGAAAAAACTATGCTCAATCGCAAGTCTATCGAACGTGCTCTGGCCAAATACGTCGCTCATAAGGACCCTGAAGTTCTCGAACGTCTGACGGCCTTCGGCCCCATGCTCCTGAAAGCAGCCGATCTCTCCAAACAGCTCAACGCCGACATTGTGACGCCGACCGATGAGGATCTGGTGCAGGTCTGGGAGCATGGTGAAACGCTGCTGCCGCGCTACCCTGTGCAGATCTCTCCGGAGCAGTTCGTCGGTGTGGCTCAGGAACTTGCCGCGACGCTTCTCGGGGCACTGCAGCTCGAGGGGCAGATTGAAGAAGCCTGCGCCAGAGTGGACTGGAGTGCCTATGCAGCACCGGAAATGCTTGCGCTTGCCGGCAAGAACCCGATTGAGTATTTCGAGCAGTGTGAAAAGGCTGCTCAGGATGTGGATTTCTTTGAATTTTTCGTTCTGCCTGTGCTGACCTACACGGTTCGTGTGTTTCTTGACCCGGTCGCCACGGAGTGGAGTCGTGAGATTGCCCGCCTCGCGGAAGAGGAACCCCGTCACAACCGCCCTGTGCACTGCCCGGTCTGCGGGACGGAGGCAGCCATTGCCAGCGTGACGGAAACCTCTGCCAACGGTAACCGCAAGAAGCTGCACTGCACCTGCTGCGGTGCCTCCTGGCTCTTTGAGCGCATCCGTTGTGCTCACTGCGGCAATACGGCGGTCTCTGACTTCCAGTATGTGCATGATGAGGATGATGACACGCACCGTCTGCATGTCTGCAAGGCGTGCGGCGAAGCCACCTCCACTGTGTTTGCAGGTGAGGATCTGAACTTTAATGCTGACGTTGAGCAGATTGTTATGACCGGCCTGGAGCTTTTCTACGAAGCCAGTCGTGACGAGGCTAAAACGGCTCAGTAACCGGCGCTCAGACATCAGCCGGGAGCAGACCGGCCGTGAAAGGAACGGTCTGCTCAGATGAACACAGTCTACGCAGGGAGAATTAAATGGGTGTGACGAGAAAATTTGGAAAGTTGGAAGGCGGTTCCATGCACGAGAGCGAAGGGTCGCTGCGCATGAATCCCTTCGGTGCACGTTCCGTTCAAGTACACCGCATGAATGCTCTGAGCCCGGAGGAGGACTGGGTGGCTGAGGAGATTCCGGTGGCGCTTGTCTATAACGGCATTTCTCATGCTGTCATGATGACGACGCCGAATCTGCTCGAGGAGTTTGCCGTCGGCTTTTCACTTGCCGAGGGCATTGTGCCTGATATTTCTCACATCTACGATATTGAAGTTGCCCGTGCCTGTAACGGCATGGAAGTCAAAATTGATATTTCATCAGAGTGTTTCTGGCATCTGAAGGAACACCGCCGCTCGATGACCGGCCGTACCGGGTGCGGGATCTGCGGTGTGGAAAGCCTTGACGGGGCGATCCGCCATCAGGCTTGTGTGCCTCAGACACAGACCTTTGATATGCGTCTTTACGATCAGGCGCTCGAATATCTGGAAAAAGTCGAAGAGCTGGGCCAGCTGACAGGATGCACACATGCTGCCGTGTGGGTGAATCCTGACGGGACCCTTGCCGGCGGTGCGGAGGATGTCGGACGTCATGTCGCGCTGGACAAACTGCTGGGCATGCGTGCACTCAATGAGTGGACTGACGGAGCACTTTTTGTCAGCTCCCGCGCATCCTATGAGATGGTTCAGAAAGCGGCAATGTGTGGCGTCGAAATTATGTTTGCCGTTTCTGCTCCGACAGCACTGGCTGTCCGGCTGGCTAATGAGTCTGGGGTGACGCTGTCTGCTTTCTGTCGACGTCAGAAAGCAAACGTTTATGCGCATCCAGAACGTCTTCTCGGTCTGTAAGCGCTGGGAGGGCATTTTTTATCCGGAATCAGTCACTCCGCTGATTCCGGCTTTTCTTTTTTTGCGGGCGGCATTAGCGCAACCTGCCGGGCGAATTTCAGAACTTTTTCTCTGCCAATGGTGCAGAATTGAACGTATCGGTATTCATCGGTACGTTTTTTTGTTTCTGAAGTCCTCAGGAGGCTGCTATGTCAGAGACCGGTCAGACCGGAAAGCGCAGAAGAAAGAAAATTTTTTCACTGCCTCTGTCCATTAACCGGCATTGCAGAACGGCTCCGTATCTGCAGATTAGCACAGCAGTGAAGGAGGCGCTCACGAACGGCACGCTCAAAAGCGGTGACCGTCTGCCGAGCATCCGTGCGCTCGCCAGAGCGATTGGCGTTTCTCCGGAAACGGTGGCCAAGGCCTATACACTGCTCAGAACAATGGGACTGCTCGAAAGTGTCAGAGGATCGGGCTGCACGGTTATCGAGCCCTCAATAGCCTCAGGGGCGGATCACGCGGACGGCAGAGCTCATGCCGGGGAGCACCTGCAGCGTCAGCGCGTGACGAGCAAACGGTCGGTGGCCGCGGAAAAGGTGGCCGGCAAATGGTCAGAGTCCGAATCGACCATCCGTCCGTTTATCACCTACGCCTCACCGATGGGAAAACTCGCCGAGAAAGAATACCTCAGACTTGCCGCGCACTATGCAAGAACCCCATGGTCACACACCGGTTACAGCTCGCCGCAGGGCCATCTGCCGCTGCGGGAGGTCATTGCCGAAAGAGTGCGTGAGTTCAAGGGCATTATCTGTGAACCGGAAGACATTATCATCACGAGCGGCACCACACAGAACATGGGACTGATCAGTGATGTGCTCCTGGAGGAGGGTGAAAACATCTATGTGGAGGACCCGGTTTTCCGGGAAATTGTCCGGGTGCTTCGCTTCAAAGGACTCAATACCGTGCCGGTGGCAATGGATGAGGAGGGCTTTGATATCGATGCCGCCTGTGCGGCAGCGCCGGCCCGGGCGGCCGTTGTCTGCTCGAGATATCAGTGGCCCACCGGACGGGCAATGAGTGAGGCACGCAGAAAAGCCCTTTTTGACTGGGCGGCCTATACAGGCGGCTGGATTGTTGAAGTCGATACGAACTGTCCGCCGTGGGTGGCAGCAGATACTTTTCAGCCTCTGCGCGCAGAAAAGGACTCGGGCGACTGCGTCATTTACACGGAAAGTTTTTCGTTTCAGTTCTACCCGGGGATCCGGCTCGGTTTCATCATCGCGCCGCGCAGTATCACCGCCAAATTTGCCGGCGCCAAGTATCTGACAGACTGTTTCACCCCAGAGAGCACTCAGGAGACTGTCGCACAATTTTTGAAGATGGATGCCTATGTGCAGTACCTGCTCAAGCTCAGAAAGCTCTATCTTGAACGCAATGCCTGTTTCTGGGCGCTGAAGACACAGCTGCTCGACCCGTATCTGTGCGCGAGCAGCGCTGCTCAGGGTCCCTTTATAACGCTCTATCTGCCTGAGACGATCAGAGATACGGAAGTGGTGGAGGCACTTGCCGGAGAAGGTATCAGTGTGCGTGCCGTCAGCAGTCTGATTCACGGCACGAGCAGACTCAATGGGATTGTGCTGAGCCCGGGTCCCTATAGTGAAGCAGAAATCAGAGCAGGGACCGAAAAAATCCGTGCCTGTCTCGAGGCGCTATCACAGAAAAGTGTACGGTGTACTTCCTCCTGAAGTGTACCAGGTCATGCGGATCTCCTTTTCTAGAATTTGTCTTGTCAGCAAAAGGCAACCCCAAAAAAAGGAGAAACAAAATGGCTTTGCAACGCAGAACTTTACTGAAAATGGCTGTCGCACCGGCGCTCGCCGTGAGTCTGAACGCTACCGCCGCGGAAGAAGGCAAGAGCACGGAACGTCCGATGCGCCGCAGCGACCGTGCGCTCGATGAAAAACATATTCTCGAAGCAATCCGCCGTACCGATCACGCTGTGCTGAGCACGGCGGACAAAACCGGCACGCCGTACGGTATTGCCATCACGCCGATCTATCAGGACGGCTATATCTATTTCCACAGCTCCGCTGCCGGCGGCCGCAAGGATGACAACATGCTGCAGAATCCGAAGGTGTCTGTGATCTGGATCGCTCATGATCACACGGATCCCAAGCTTTATGCCGTGGACTATGTGAGCGTGATTGCTGCCGGTACGGTTTCCAAGGTTACCGATGAGGCTGAACGCAAGCGCATCATGCTTGACATCTGCAAGCGACATGCGACGGGTGTGCCTCCGGAAGACCATCTCAAAAAGTACAATGCCGGCGCCAAGGCGATCGAAATCTGGAAGATCAAAGTGGATAAGCTCACGGGCAAGTCCCGTAATCCGGAACATTGCTTCGGTGCGGAAAAATAATTTTAGAGTTTTCTCTGCCTGAAAACGGGTCACTGCATGATGTCTCCCACTGCAGTGACCCGTACTTTTATAACCGTGTAACTGTGTAACCTCAACCACCCCTGTTTTTAGCATAACTGTGCCAGTCATGGCCCGGCGGCCATTAGAGTACAATGGAAAAACAGCGGCCCGACACAGCGGCCGCGTCACTCTTTCCATTGAGCAGGTCACACAGCGTGCGCGCCGTCCTTTTCCTTTTCGCCATATTCGCCGCTCTGACGGAACCGGTACCGGCGTTTTGTGCCGGTGCAGCGCCGTCTGCCGACGGCAGATCCCTGGTAGTGGCTGTTCCGGATTCTTACCTCACCAGCTTTGACGGCGGATCGCTCGAGGCACAGTTTGCCGGGTTCAATGAAGCGCTCAGAAACAGCGGCAGCGGTTACCGGCTGACGGCCCAGGCCTTTCAGGCCTCTGATGCGGTCAGTCAGCTGCAGGCGATGCACCCTGACTTCGTGCTCGCGCCATCCTCCCTGATCATTGCCCTCACCAGTGAAGGTCAGCGTGCCTACAGTGTTGCAACCCGCAAAGTAACGGAGGCCAGAGAGGCAAGTCACTCCGTCGGCGGGCTGATACTTTCCTCTGCGCACCGCCCCGGGCCCCACAGTCGGAATGACCTGCAGGGACTTACCGTGGCAACGACCATGCCGCTTGATACCGGCTGGTTGGCCGTGCAGGGTGAGGTGGCGCAGATTCGCTCTGATCCCGAGCATTTTTTCAGAGAAGTCCTGTTTCTGAACACTCCGGTGCCGAATATTTTTTCAGCGCTTGCCAACGGCAGGGTGGATGCGGCGGTGATTGACACCTGTATTTTTGAGCGTCTTTCGAGGGAAAAACTAATTGATCCGGCCGATTACCGTGTTGTCAACGACACAAGCAGTGAGGAGCTCGCCTGTGCCAAATCCACCCGGCTTTATGCCGATGCCAGCCTTTACGCTTTTGAGTGGACGAATGAGCAGGCCGTCAGAGCCGTGCTAAAAGCACTTCTTTCGACAAGCAGAGAGGACCTCGGCGAGTGGCATGTGCATGTGTCGCTCAGTCCGATGGATGAGCTTCTCAAAACCCTCAAGCTCGGTCCCTATGCCTATCTCAGAACGGTTTCCTGGGAGGCGCTGTTTAACCGGTACGGTTACGGAATCGCCGCCATTGTGCTCTTAATCCTCTTTCTGATCACCAATGAGGTGCGGCTTAAGCGCCTGGTCACAAAACGGACAGCGGAACTCTCCGAGGCGCTTGAGCGGCAGAGAGAAAGTGAGCGTGAGGCCAGGCAGGCCCGCCTGCGACTGGGCAGCCTGGAAAGACGCAACGTGGTCAATCAGATGTCTGCGATGATTGCACACGAAATCCGCACACCGCTTGGCGCGATTACCAATTTTGCCTCGGTGCTGAAATTTCTGATGCCCGAGGCGAAAACCCCGGACTCAACCGCCGGTCAGGCTTTGGGCGGCATACTGAAGGAAACCGAACGAATCGGCGGGATTGTGGATCGGGTGCGACAGTATGCAAAATCACAGCGCTCGGCACATCAGCTCATGGACATGTCTGCCTCGGTGCGAGAGGCGGTGCGCATCCTTTCGATGACAATGCCGGAATGCCCGCCGCTTGAGGTGAAAATTCCGCCACAGGCGCTTATCCTCGGCGACAGTCTCGAGATAGAGCTGCTGGTTTTTAACCTCGCTAAAAACGCCGTAGAAGCAGCCTCTCTTGTGCCTGACCCTCTGGTACGGGTAACCCTTGAAAATGTCTCAGAGAGCCGGAAATGGCGCCTGAGGGTTGAAAATACCGGCCAGGAACTCTCAGAGGAGGCGTTTGAAAAACTCGGACGCACCATTGACAGTGTGAAGCCGGAGGGGCTCGGGATGGGGCTCTCGATCGTCAGAGGGATTGTGGACAGTCACGGTGCGCTAATGCACTTTATGCGCAGGCCCGGCGGCGGACTGGTCGTCGAGTGCAGCTTTAACGAATTAACGGAGGAGGGAGGAGATGTTTAAGCACCCGATCGTGAGACTCGTCGATGATG
Source organism: uncultured Sutterella sp. (assembly GCA_905194315.1). Classification (GTDB taxonomy): domain Bacteria; phylum Pseudomonadota; class Gammaproteobacteria; order Burkholderiales; family Burkholderiaceae_F; genus Sutterella. The sequence goes on from CAJJRX010000007.1 coordinate 14,613, forward strand.
ACGAACTTTTCAGAACCTCTCAGGCCATGCTCCTGCAGGTGAACGGTTTCAGTGTTTCAACCTATGCCTCAGCCAGAGAGTTCCTTGACCGGGATGATCCTCAGCGCCCTGGGTGTCTGATTCTGGATGTGCGCATGCCGTATATGACGGGGCTTGAGCTGCAGGAGGTGATGGTCAAACGCGGCTGGCGGCTGCCGATTATCTTTCTGACGGGGCACGGCGACATATCGATGGCGGTGCATACGATGCAGAACGGCGCGGTGGATTTTCTTGAAAAACCGGTCTCTCCCGAGGTGCTGATCGCCAAGGTCAGAGCGGCTGTGGATCGCAATCTCTCGGAGTGGGAGAAAATCGATGAGGAGGAGCATCTGCGGGCGGTTTTCGCAAGCCTCACGCCTCGTGAGGCGCAGGTAATCCGTCTTGCGGCCCTCAATCTTGCCAATAAAGTGATCGCTCAGCGGCTTGATATCGCGGAAACCACAGTGAAAATGCACCGTGCAAACGCTTTTGCCAAATTTAACGTCAATAATCCGCTCGATGCGTACCGTCTGCTCTCTCGTATAGGAGTGGTGAGTGATGAGGATCAATAGAGAGCGGCGGCGTTGTCTGCAGGTGCTGTCGGCGGCCCTGACACTGATGGCGGGAGCCGGAGGTGAGGGGGTGCTGGCAGCAGCCCTCAGCGGGACCGGTCAGGATGAGGACGATGATCAGTTCTGGGATGTGATCGTGGTCGGGAGTGGTCTTGCCGGCTGCGCCGCGGCACTTTCCGCGCTGGAGACCGGCTCAGAGCGGGTTCTGCTCATTGAGAAGGGACCGATTATCGGCGGGCACAGCTTTCACAGCACCGGCACGCTGGCGGTGGTGAATTCCCCCAACCAGACCCGTCAGGGTTTAGAAGACTCGATTGACCGGATGTGGCTTGAATCCAGGGCTGTCGGTGGAAAGGGCGCTGACGAGAAACTCATCCGGAAGGTCGGGCGTGACAGTGAGAGCGCCAGGGAGTGGCTTGAGGACTGCGGTGTGCAGTTTTCTCCTCAGGTGTTTCAGTCGCTCGGCGGTCTGACGCCGAGAAGTCTTCTGGCAAAAAGCTCTCAGCCGGGTCTCACCTATACCCGTGCGCTCTACGAGACGGCGCTCAAAAAAGGACTGACCGTCCGCCTGAACACCCGTATGACCGGACTTGTACCGCAGTCAGGTGCTGATGGCCGGTTCTGGCTTCTCGAGAGTGCCCGCGGGAAGGTTTCTGTCAGCTATCGCACCAGAACGGTGGTGATTGCCACGGGCGGCTTTACCGCCAACAGCGAAATGATCCGGCGCGCGGATCCGCTGCTGCCGGCCGGTATGCACACGACCGCCAACCCCAAGGGCCTGTATTTTGACGGGGCGGAGGGGGATGGCATTGTGATTGCTGAAGGTCTCGGCGCACAGCTCAAAGACATGCACAATGTGCAGCTGATGCCGCTCACGGGCGGGCGTCTGCTTGACTATGTGGGCGGGGATATCTTTGTGGATGCGGAGGGCAGCCGTTTTGTGAATGAGGACGGTAGCTGGAAAACGCTGGAAAAAGCGCTGCTGAAGCTGCCCAACCAGAAAATGTGGGTGATCACGGATGCGCAGTCCAAAAAAGGCATTAACCTCGGACAGAAACTCGCCGACGGCACGGTGAAAAAGTCGGATACCGTGGCCGAAATGGCTGTGGCCATGGGGATTGATCCGCAGGTGCTCAAGAAAACCATCGATGAATATAACCGCAATGCCGCCCGCGGAGAGGATCCGCTCTTTGGAAAGAAAATCTTCACCCAGCAGATTAACAAGCCGCCATACTACTGGGGCGAGGAGCGGCTGCTGCTGCACACAACCCTCGGCGGCATCGCCATTAACGAGCACGCTGAGGTGCTCAGCGTTGCCGGTCCTCCGATCGAAGGACTGTATGCGGCCGGAGAAACGGTGGGCGGGCTGTTCGGTCTGAGTCGCCTCGGCGGTCTGGCGATGACTGCCTGTGTGGTCATGGGGCGCGAGGCCGGCAGACAGGCAAGCAGGCGGGCGGTGGCGCTCAAACGCTAGCCGCACGGCGTTTCCGCTCTGCCGGAAACTTAGGGTTTCTCCTAATGTGTTACCCTGTCCCGCGGGAGGTAGTGATTGCGTTAACAGACGTTCAGAATGTACCCAACAGCGTGAGAGTCAGAGTCTCGCACGCCATATGAACCTCAAAACCTGTTGGAGAAACTGTTATGTCGATTGATACCTCCCGTCGTAATCTCTTTAAAAAGGCCGGTGTCGCTTCCGCCGCCATGCTCGGCTCCTCTTTTGCCATGGCTGCCGGCATCCCTGAAAAGAGCGTACAGAAGTTTGATGAGACCTACGATGTTGTGGTGATCGGTTCCGGTTTTGCCGGCCTTGCGTGCGCCTACAAGGCGGCTCGCGGCGGCAAAAAGGTCCTCGTGATTGAAAAGATGAGTGTGCTCGGGGGTAACTCCGCCATCTGCGGCGGTAACGTCGCCTGTCCGGTCAATCCTGTGCAGAAGGCTCAGGGCATCAAAGACAGCAAGGAACTCTTTATTGCGGACTGCCTGAAGGATGGTCTCGGCATCAACCACACCGAGCTGCTGAGCACCATTGCCGACCGCTGCAACGACACCATCAAGATGGTGGTTGATCTCGGCTGCGAATTCGTTCCCAACAAGATGCTCTTTGAAGGCGGTCACTCCGTGCCGCGTTCCTATGAAATCAAGGCCGGCTCCGGCTCCGGTTATATCCGCCCGATGCTCGCCGTGCTCGAAAAGGAACCGAACGTCACCCTGCGCACGAAGTGCAAGTTCGATGATTTCGTTGTCGACGATGACAACGCCGTGGTGGGTATTGTCTGCCGTGAAAACTATCGCTTCAATGCCAAGCTCACGAGCGATGACATGGAAAACAAGACCGGCAAGAAGAAGGTCATTCGTGCCACCAAGGGTGTGATGCTTGCCGCCGGCGGCTTCTCTCGTGACACATGGTTCCGCCAGATCCAGGACCCGCGTGTTGTGCCGACGACGGACTCCACGAATCAGCTCGGCGCAACGGCCGGTGTGCTCGTGAAGGCGCTTGCACTTGGTGCTGCTCCTGTTCAGCTCTGCTGGCTGCAGTTCCTGCCGTACTGCAATCCCCGTGAAAAGGGCTTCGGTGTGTCGGTGAACTTTACCAACCACGCCTGTATGGACCTCGGTCTGGTGGTTGACCGCAAGACCGGTAAGCGCTTCATGGATGAACACGCCGGCCGCAAGATCAAGTCTGATGCGCTGTTCAAGGTGATCGGCACGGATGAAAACTATCCTATCGCCGTGTGTGACGACGCTATTGTCAAGGCGATCAATCCGAGCTTTGTCAAGCTGCCGCTTGAAATGGGCACGGTCAAGAAGTTCAACACGCTCGAAGAGCTTGCTGATCACTTCGGCATCAAGAAGGCTGAATTCCTTGAACAGGTCAAGAAGTTCAACGGCTATGTCAAGGACGGCAAGGACCCCGAGTTCGGCCGTATCCTGACCTTCAACAACGGTCTGGATGTCTCCAAGGCGCCGTTCTACGGCATTGAATGCTGCCCGAAGATTCACCACACCATGGGTGGTGTGATGATCAACCCGAAGGCTCAGGTGATTTCCGCCTACACGCACGAACCGATCAAGGGTCTGTATGCCGGCGGTGAAATTACCGGCGGTGTGCACGGTGCTTCCCGTCTCGGTACGGTGGCTGTGATTGATGCACTCACCTTCGGTATGATCGCCGGTGAGGAACTCGCCAAGGCCTAATCGCCGACAGATAAGCTGAGGTTTTGTTTTATCGGGTCCGTTTCCGCCATCTCTGGAAACGGACCTCTTTTTTTCTCTGCGACTTGTGATCCTCCATGCATAAAGACCTGGCATCTTGAGATAAATCAGGCGCCGCACTCCGCTGCATTGCACCCGGTCTGCTCTTCCTTTTCTGTTACGCTTTTTCAGAACTGTGGCATTTTTTCACGCTTAGAAAGCACCAAATGCCAATCTCCGTGTGGAGGAATGGTTAAAATATCAACAATTAATCCGAAAATAAGTCCAAAACCGATACCGGACACAAAGGAAAAAAAGAAAATGAATAAGACACTCGTCGGCGTCGCTGCTGTCGCTGTTGCAGCCGCTGCTGCCTACCCGGCATGGGTACTCTATCAGGGACATCTGGTGGATCAGGAGATCAGTAAAATTTCCGGGGAAGAACTTCACGGGTTCGGCGGCGCCAGATACTGGACAGAAATCCAGGAAACAGGACGGAGCTGGTCGAGCCGTCAGCTTGAAGTTCGCATTAAGACAGATGATCCGATGCTCTCAGAGCTCAAGGATCAGATTGTGTATTCCGGTCAGGTGGATCTGCAGCTCGGTCTCAATGTCAGGGGGACTTTCAAGAGCGATCCCCGTGCCGGTATTCTTGCCCTGTATACCCTTGACGGAAAGGTGCCCTACAACGATCACGGCACTTTCAGTGTCAGCACGGGCGGGAAATTTGAAAACCTCACCTGGACCGTGGATCCGATCAATTACACAGGTGAGCAGGAGAAATCGCATTTCCGGATGGAACGGCTCGATTTCACTATGACCGCAGACGGCAAAGACTACACCTTTAACGGCACTATTCCTGCTATTGCATATGAGAACCCCGAAGGCGGTCTTGATATCAAGGGACTGGGGGCGCGCTCAAAAAGCAGTGATAAAAGCGGTACCGTAGAGTATTTCTGGGAGACGATGACGGTCAATACCCCTCAACAGGTGATCCCTGTGGGCAAGCTCAACCTCTCCGTGCAGGCGGAACTGCTTACGCAGAACAAGGAAAAGCCTGATCTTGTCAACGGCGTGATCAAACTCTCTCTTGGCGGGGTGCAGAGTAAAGAAGTGAGTTTTGTCAATCTGACCATGGAGCTCACCACCGACAAACTACCGGTGCTGGATCAGCAGCGGGCTGATGAATCCCCGCAGGCTGCGCTCGAAGCACTGCGTACTTATGCGGCCGCTTTCGAGCAGGGAATGACCATCAGAATTCCTTCTCTGAAAGTGACTAACGGTCAGAATGAATCTGTTTTCTCGCTTGAGCTGATGAAAAAAGAAACGACAAACGGACTGGCCATTGGCGAGGCTGATCTCAGCTTTGACCCTGCATCACTGGGTAACGGTCCGGTGGCAAAATCTCTGGCCAAAGAAATCCGTAATACCGGCCGTCAGTACTGGCGTGAGGAAAACGGTCTTATCAAGGCACACTGGACTTTCCCCTACGAATATCTCGGTGTGCTGACCGGCGCCGGATAGGAATAACGGTCAGGTCAGGGGGGCCGGGGATGAGAGCATCTGCACAAAGCGGCAGGTGCTCTTTTTTTACTGCTGAAAACCCTTATCGGGTTTTCCATTACATAACGTCCGTAAATATGATTTAAAACAAACAATAAGATTTTTTATTCCTGTGCTCTCTATGACATATGTTTAATTGAGCACAAGAAGAGTAATATTCTCTCTATGACCCCACTTATTGCCATATAGGAGACTTAGTATATGGAAAATCCTGTCAAACTCGACCGTCGTGCCTTCCTGCGCTCCGGCGCCGCTTTCGGTGTTGCCTCTTCTCTGGGTATTGCTCCTGCAATGGCTGCTGAGGCCGAAGCGGAAAAGCCGAAAATTGTCCCGCTTCAGGGCAAAATGACCTATGAGGAAGTCCGCAACCGCGCCCGTGAAATGATGTTCCCGCGCTGCGCAGTCTGCCCGGAGTGTAACGGTCGCGGCCCCTGTATCGGTCAGGTGCCGGGTTTCGGCGGTATGGGTGCCAACCGCAGCTTCCAGGCCAACTACGATGCGCTGGCTGCCGTTCAGCTCAACGCCCGCTCCATGCATGATGTGAAAAAGCCTGACATGGCTTTCAAATTCTTCGGTGAAACGCTCTCTATGCCCTGCATGGTTGCGCCGACAGGCGGGACAACCTACAACATGGGCGGCAAACTCACGGAAGAGCAGTTTGTGACCGCAATCTGTGAAGGGGCTACCCGTGCCGGTATTCTCGGAGCGGTTGCTGACGGCATCGGCGATCCGATTGATGTGTTTGAAACACGCCTTCAAACCCTCAAGAGCAAGGGCTTCAAGGCGATTGTCGGTCTGAAACCGCGTCTGCAGCAGGAAATCATTCTGCGTATGAAGAAGGCATACGAAGGCGGTGCCGTGGCGCTGACCATTGACCTGGACTCTGCCGGCCGTGCGGCCCGTGCAACGCCCGGTCAGACGGTTGAACCGAAGACTCTTGCACAGATGACCGAACTGGTGAAGGCCTCTCCGCTGCCTCTGTTCTTCAAAGGCATTATGACGGTTGATGAGGCGCTGCTTGTTCTCAAGTCGGGCGCTGCCGGTTTTGTCGTCTCCAACCATGGCGGTCGCACCCTTGCCGATACGGCCGGGACGGCTGAGGTTCTGCCGCGTATTGCTGATGCCGTCAAGGGCAAATGCATGATTCTGGTTGACGGTACCGTTGCCCGAGGCACTGATGTGCTCAAGTACTGTGCTCTTGGCGCGGATGCCTGTCTGGCCGGTCGTCACTTTGTCCGTGCTGCACACGGCGGTCTTGCGGACGGTGTGGAACTGTTTGCCAATCGCCTCAGGAGTGAACTGCAGGTGGCGATGATTCTGACAGGTTCTAAGAACGTTGCGGCCATTGACCGCAGCCGTATCCGCATTCCTGTCTCCCAGTACAAGTAAGCTTGCGGCATAAGACCGGGCTGCGGGCGGGATACGCCCGCAGCCGCTTTCTGAACACCTACCGCGGAGTTGAGCCATGGTAAAACGACAATTGATTGCCGCGCTGGCGCTGGTCTGTACGGTCCTTGCCGGCGTCGCCGGTACAGCCCGGGCAGCTCAGGAGCCGTACTGCACCTATCTGGCTGACCGTCATGTGGCCAGAGGAATAAACTGCGACACCTGCCACGATGCCTCGCTGAAGCTCAAGACCATCGGCGGACGTGATATCTGTGTGAGCTGTCACGGAGATTTCGAGCAGATGAAGGTGAAAACCGCCGGCCGTTATGCGAAGAATCCTCATGCGCCGCATGAGCAGGGCGTCACGTGTACGAGCTGTCACAAAGGACACAAGGCGCCGGAAAACAACTGTGCCAAGTGCCATCAGGTGCAATTCAAAGTTCCGTAGATTTGCTTCCAGCTCCGCTCCGAACAGCACGTCGGAGCGTTTTTTGTTTGAAAAAGCTGTGAAACGGCGCAGGGATCGGCGTTTTGTGTTACAACCTGTTAATATAAGGCTGCTACAGACAGGACATCAATTCGTGGATCAGTAAAGGAGTGCCGGTGATGTTTGAGGTGGATTTGCTCTACACCCTTGCAAAAGAAAAAGGTGAGTCGCGCCGACTGAAGAATGATCTGATAGAGCAGCTCTCGACAATTGAGTCCGAGAAGTCACTGATGGCCGCCGCAAAAAAACTCGGTATGAGCTACCGCTACTTCTGGGGCAGGATTGAGCACTGGGAAAATGAGTTCGGTCAGAAGCTGGTTGTCCGGGAGCAGGGCAAGCCCGCATTTCTGACACCGCTTGGAAAAAAGCTGCTCTGGGCGGAGCGTACCATTCAGGCCAAACATGCCCTGACAATCGCCAAACTGAGCAACGAACTCAATGCCGCTTTTCAGGCGGCCTATGACCCCAATGCAAGCATTCTGACAGTGGCAGGCTGCTTTGACGCATTTCTCTCCTCGCTGCAGGTAAAGGCTTTTGACAGCGGTCTGATTACGGATTTCCGTTTCAATACGGGGCTCGAAGGGCTGAGAAATCTGCGCGACGGCGACTGCGTGATGGCCGGCTTTAACTTTCCCGAGGACTCTCCCAGAGGCAGTGAAGCCTGGAAGGCTTTCTCACCGATGATTGACCCCGCTCTGATGGAGGGGTGTTCTGTCGGGCGGCGCTCCCAGGGACTCGTCGTGGCAAAAGGCAATCCCAAGGGGGTAGGCTCCTTTATCGATGTGTTTCTCAAACACCTCCGTTACGCCGGCCGCTCCCCGGATACCGGCACGTACACGCTGCAGGAGTCTCTGCTCAAACAAACGCCTTTTGATCAGGAGCAGCTGGCGAAAATTTCCACAATCTATCCGTCACACCTTGCGGTGGCAACGGCTGTCGCCTCCGGTGAGGCTGACGCGGGACTCTGCATTGCGCAGGCTGCCGGGCAGATGAATGCCGGGTTTATTCCGCTGGTCTGGGAGAATTACTACCTTGCGTGGCACAAGCGTGACAGAGCGCTTGTACAGCCTTTCCTGGAGGTACTTAGCCGTGCTGGGCGCGAGGGTGATCCGGGTGAGCCAGGACGCGATCTGCAGCGCTGCGGTGAACTCATCACCGACTGGCAGGCAGAGCTCAACTGGTTCTGATCAAAAAGAAAGCCTCCAGAGCGTGACTTCCGGAGGCTTTTTCACATTTGGCGTTTACATCTTCTGCGTTTCAGCTTCAGCAGCCGGTTTGCCCTCATCAGCCGGAGCGCCCATCATGCCGCCGTGATGATATTTTCGCATCATCATGCCGTGGTGCGGATCCATGGGCATTCCGCCGTGCGGATGCATCATAGCGCCGCCCATACGGCCGTGAGTGGCCTCAACCTGCTCGAGGACGTACTTCTGCGAGGGGTTGAGCACTTTCAGCAGTTCAGCGCGGGCAGCAGCATACGCCTTCAGGCTGTCAGCACGATTCTGGGCGCGTTCTGCGCGACGCTCAAGACGCTCCTGCATATCTGCGGCAGGTTTGTCATAGGTTTTACCCTTTTTCATATGAAGGGCTTTGGAGGCCTTGACATAATTTTCCCAGGCTGCTTTCTGGTTGTCTTCCAGTGTGAGCATACGGGCAATGCCCTCAAGACGGGCATCCATCCTGTCGGACATGCTGTAACCGGCCATCGGGCAGGCGGGTCTCGTCTGAGGTGAGGTCGTCTGTTTGTCAGGCGCACTGAATGCAAGTGACGCACTCATCAGGGCGCCGAGAGCAGTAACGGTGGCAAGGATCTTGGTGGATTTTCTCATGGAACAGATCTCCTGAAATTTGTCATTTCGAAAAAAGTGATTTGTTAACTCCTAGAATACGAAAAAAAACGGTTAGCGTCGTGCTGTGAAATGCGAAAGTGTGTAACGTGGCGGAGTGGAAGGATTTTAGGGGGTATGAGAGCGCAAAAAACTGAAAAAGACGGAAGCGTCACAAAGTAACACTTCCGTCATATCAATGTGCTGAGGCTGGATTAAGCAGCTTTGGTTTTAGCGATGCTTTCAGCGGCAAGTTTGCCGAAAACAACCGCTTTTCCGACGCTGGTCCCGGACATATAGGCCGCGCCATGAACACCGCCGGTTCCTTCCCCTGCTGCCCAGAGCCCTTCGATAGGTTCACCGAAAACGTTAATGACACGGGCATTGACGTCGATACGTGCACCGCAGTATGTAGACAGGAGAACGCTGGTTGCCCGGAAGGCATAGAACGGAGCCTTTTCAATTGGCGTGGGTTTGCCGCCGCCAGCAGAAAGAGACGTACGGCCGAACTCGTCTTTTCCTTGGGATAATCCTTCGTTATATGTTGCCACTGTTTGTTTGAGAGCCTTTGCCGGCAGGCCGATTTTCTCAGCCAGTTCCTCAATAGTTGCTGCTTCGTAAAGTTCGCCGTTCTTTTTTAAGTAGTCGGTATTGGCCAGAGCATCTTTTTGTGCACGCTCGTGGATAGCACTATCGTATACCTGAATCCCGATCCCGTCTTTTTCCTTCAGAGTAATAGTCCCGAGTGTTTTGTAGGGAAGAGATTCATCAGCATAACGTTTCCCATCGAGATTGACGATGATGGCACCGTTGTACATAACAAAGGCTGAAGTTTTCGTATTCGGATTAAACCCGTATGTCGGCTTGGTGTAGGTGACGTCTAGCAGATCGGCACCCAGCGCCCAGGCCATGCGGGAACCGTCACCTGTATTGCCAAGACCTCCAAGTTTCAACGCATTTTCGGCATCTGGAGAGAATCTGCGGAGAAATTCCTTGCTTTGGGCCCAACCACCAGCTGCAATGACGACCCCGCGCCGTGCGTGATAGGTGCGTGTGCCGTTCTTTGTTTTCGCCACCACACCGACAACTCTTCCGGAGTCATTGACAATCAACCGTTCAGCAGGTGTTCCATAGACAAATTTTGCACCCTTTGCTTTAGCAAGGTCATTGAAGATTTTGAGCATTTGAGGCGGGCGGGTCAGGTGCTGACGGGGAACACTCATACCGGCACCAGTAGTGACATCTCGAAATTCAACGCCGAGACCTTTTGCCCATTTGTAAGTCGGTAGAGTCTCCGTTACGAAGCGGTGAACAAGTTCAGGATCGTTCACTTTGCCCATAGAGAGCATTTCTTTTTCAAACAATTCAGGGCTATCTTTGATACCTTTAGCTTCCTGAATATCCGTGCCCCATACAGCAAAACCGCCATTACAGAGAGTTGTGGAACCGCCGCCCACCCGTAATTTTTCAAGCACTATCACAGACAGACCAAGCTCTGCAGCCCGCGCTGCGGCACTTGAGCCAGCAGCTCCGGTACCGATGATGACAACGTCCGCCTGTTCATCATAGTGTTGAGGGGGCTGAACCGGTTTGGCACTGGCGATTAAAGGAGCGGAAAAGACACTAAGGCCCAATCCTGAGAGTAACTGACGTCTTTGCATATTGAGGTCTCCATTGGTTGGTAGAGGGTACTGCCAGTGATCGTATTTTGAATAACTCTTGGAGACGCAAAACGATGCTGGCAGTACCTCTGTGTTTCATTGTAGAAATGCAAAACGTTGCAAAAAAATCAATTAGTATTGCAATAATGCAATCATTTCTGAGGGTTTTCCTGATGTACAAACCAGAAAAAATAGATATGTCGCTATGGGCTGTTTTTCTTTCTCTCTGTGAGACTGAGTCAATGGGTAAAACAGCTGCTCAGGTTGGCTGCACCACCTCCACGGTATCACGGAAGATTGGCCAGCTGGAGTCTCAGTTTGGCATGAGCCTGTTTGTCCGTGAACCACGGCGGTGCAGACTGACAGATGAGGGCGTAGCGCTTCGCGATGCGATTGCTCCGGTACATCGGCTTTACGGAGAACACCTGCAGGAGGCATTGTATTTTCTGGAAAGATTGCGTCAGCCAAAAATCAGTGTGGCGACAGTATCCGGACTGATTCCCTTTGTCCTGGAGTGTATAGAGGATTTTCAGAAACGTTTTCCTCAAGTGGATGTGTCAGTAAAGCAAGTTACCTATCCCAGAGAGGAGGCTCTGAATGATGCTGATTTTGCAATATGGGCTGATCAGGAGTCTCGTCCGCAGGTTGATGTAGTTGACCTGGGGGTTGTCGAGAGTATCGTTGTGGCGTCAGCGCACTACGGGAAAAGCTTTCCCCGGAAACCGGGAGATTTACGCCAGCATACGGTGATTCAGTCTACAGGTTGGATTTGTCCGTTGCGGCTGAAACATCAGAAAAGTTTCGAGTTTGCTGATTTTATCCCAGGAAGTGTTATCACCATGGATACCATCGCAAACATGGTGATGGCAGTTGAAAGAGGTATGGGCATTGGAGTCGCCATTCCCAGATATGCGGCAAGAGAAGGGCTAAAAAACGGGACGCTGAAAGTGGTTTTACCGGAATATGCGGGACCTTCGCTGAAATTCCGTCTTCTTTCGCGAAGAAGCCTCTATCAGTCGGAAATCACCAGTGTTTTCAGACAGATTGTAATAAAGAGGTGGGAGGGTTTTGTCAGAGAGTAGTTTCGGGTAGGGCTGTAGCAGAAATGATGAAAAAGGCGGGTGCACCATGATGCACCCGCCGAAAAAGAGTTTAGTAACTCATGATATGACCGTCGGTACGCTTTTCGGTAGCACCGACATATACACCGTTTTCATCACGCAGGATCATCTGACCGCGACCCATGTGATACGGGTCAGGCTGGACAATCACATCGTGACCGCGACGCTGCAGGAGTCGGATAACGTGATTGGGCGTATCCTGTTCGACTTCAACCTTTTTACCGCCGACCCACTGCCAGCGGGGGGCATCGAGAGCCTGCTGCGGATTGAGATGCCAGTCGATCATGTTCTGCACTACCTGAACGTGGGCCTGAGGCTGCATAAAGCCGCCCATAATGCCGAACGGACCGATTGCAACACCGTTCTTGGTAAGGAAGCCCGGAATAATCGTGTGGTACGGACGCTTCCCGCCGAGCAGGGCGTTGGCATGATTTTCATCGAACTTGAAGTTTTCGGCACGGTCATTGAGCGAAATGGCCGTCCCCGGGATGACGATACCGGAGCCGAAACCGCGGAAGTTGGACTGAATCATCGAGACCATGTTACCTTCCTTGTCGGCAGCGCAGAAGTAAACCGTGGAGTGGTACTTCGGATCACCGACGGTCGGCAGCTTGGCTTCGTGACCGATCTCGGCACGGCGGCGGGCCGCATACTCTTCGCTGAGCAGCTCTTCGACAGTAACCTTCATGTAAGAGGGTTCCGCCACGTAGTTGGCGGTGTCGGTCATGGCGAGCTTCATCGCTTCGATCTGCTTGTGCAGTGTTTCCACATCATCGCGGGCACCGAGATCCATATCCTTGAGGATCTGCAGAGCCATCAGAACCGTGATGCCGTGGCCGTTAGGCGGCAGTTCCCAGACATCATAGCCGTGATAGTTGACCGAGATCGGATCGACCCATTCAGGCTGGTATTTTGCAAGGTCCTCCTTGCGCAGGAAGCCGTTATGCTTTTTGAAGAACTCGTCCATCACTTCGGCAAGACGGCCGCGGTAGAAGCTTTCCCCTTTGGTCGCAGCGATTTCACGCAACGTGGCGGCCATTTCAGGGCACTTGAACACTTCGCCGGGTTTAAGCCAGGTGTCGTTGGGCGCAAATGTATCGAACCAGCCCTGGAACTCAGGACGGTCACGGTACTTGGAGTAAATACCGTAAGCCTCTTCCCAGAGACGGGAGATGTTGGGCGAAACGGGATACCCGTTTTCAGCAAAACTCACCGCGGGCTCAAAAACCTCTTCAAGGGGCATGGAGCCGAAGCGTTCATGCATGGCCATCCAGCCGCCGACGGCACCCGGAACATTGATCGGTTCAACACCGTAAGAGGGGATCTTGTCAAAGCCGCGTTCCTTGAGAGCGGCAACCGAGTTCAGCATCGGAGCCGGCCCCGTGCCGTTAATCCCGTAGAGTTTCCCTTTGTACCAAATGATGGCAAAGCAGTCGGCACCAAGACCGTTACCGGTAGGCTCAACGACAGGCAGGGAGGCAGCCATTGCGAGAATGGCGTCGATCGCGTTACCACCTTTCAGGAGTGTCTGAAGGCCGGCAGAACTCGTGGACGGGTTGCCAGAGCAGCACATCCCGTTCTTAGCGTAAACAACATGCCGTTTGCTGGGGTACGGATAGTCTTGAGCATCATACTGATACATGTTTTCTTTCCTTCAAACTGAATAATTTAAACAAAGGGGGCCATAAAGCCTGCGATGATGACCGAGAAGCTCGTCACCGTGGTGAAACCGCCCACGAGGTACTTAGGCATCAGTACATCAGTGATGGCTTTCTTTTCATCCTCATTGCTGGCAACAGCCTGAGCGACTTCGTTGACAATGAGGTAGGTAGCCGGGAACCCGAGCAGCTGGCAGCAGGCAACACCCATGGCAACGTTGCGCGAACCGAGGATCTTCCAGAGCGGGAGCACATAGAAGAAGAGGAAAAGCGCCACAAAGACAACAACAAACAGGCAGAAAATCATGAAGCCGAGCGTTGCAAGGTCAGAAACAGTGATCTTCGCCAGCGAGGGGATAATCGTGGCAAACGTTGCGCAGTTGAAAATACCGGCTGAGTTGGCGTGCTTGAGAATGTTAGCGGGCAGCATACCGGTGGTGGAAACCAGAGCGCCGAGGATCAGAGCCCAGATCGTCGGCGAGAGACCGGTGAGTTTGCCGATGATGAAAGAGATCCAGCAGAAGAAGGCGGTTACGGCAAGGCAGGTGAACGGGCCGTAGTAGCGTTTGTTGCGCTCGAAGAAGGTCTGCTTGGCGGCAGGGGCTTCAGCAGTTGCCTCACCGGCAGCCTGCCTGGCAAGGAACTCTTCCTTGTCGTGACGGTACTGCTCAACAATGAGTCGGGCTTCACGAAGACCGAAGTAGGAGGCCACAGGGGAGCCGAGGAACTTCTGAATAGCGAAAATAATCGTGCCCAGAGCTGCAGCCAGTGCAAAGCCGTGTTCCATCGCAGCGTTGGTCATAATCTGCGTTGCAACGATACCGCCGGTGACAATCGGAAGGGAAACAATGGTTTCCTGCTGGCCGATGACGGGGATAAGAACAAGGCCGCAGACCATGACAGCAAGCATTGATAGTAATGCTGTTGCCACAGTGCGCCATTCGGCGATAAGTTCACGGAAGTTAATGGTCGTCCCCATCGAGAAGACCACAAAGATAACAGACCACTTACCAATTTCCTGCAACCCCGCCTTTTTAATAATATCGGGCGGAATAAGACCCGTCATGAAGCAGACGAGAAAGAGGAAGAGACTGACAAACACTGCGGAAACTTTGGCTTTGGTGGCCACCCCGAGGAGGTCACCGATGCCGAAGAAGAGCAGGCAGATCAGCAGGTAGTAGAACATATTGTCAAAAGCGAAAGCCATAGGACACCTGTAAGGCAGAGTTATGTAGAGAGTTGGCCCTCTTTGATAGTACTGACTTATGTTCATGTAAGCACATATGGAAAAATCTCTTTTGGACTCCTTTTAACTTAAACAAAGGCTCTGAGGAGAACAACCTAGACAGTTTATCTCATGAACGCTCTGCGATAGGCACTTAAAAGCAGTGTCCCCTTTTGAAATACCTGTCCCGCGGGAGGTAGTGAGCGTAAAGAAATCCCGTTAGAGTAAAAGGCATAAGGGACGGGTGCACCCCCATAACTGCCCTCCCAGGAAAGCAAATTCAGGAGAAAACTATGAAAAAATTTATGCTTCCCGCGATTGTGATGCTCTGCCTTGGACTCAGTACGGCTGCCGGTGCAGCGGATGGTCACTTCGGTGCCGACCGCCATATTGCACGCGGTCTGACGTGCGAGAGCTGCCACGGAAAAAATATGGATGCCAAGAATCCGGAAATCCCGACAATTGAGACCTGTACGGGTTGCCACAACACCAAGGATCTGGTGGCCAGGACGAAAAACGTCAAGCCCGCCAATCCTCACATGTCTCCGCACTATCAGGACACTCTGGACTGCGTGAACTGTCACCTGCAGCATGAAGCACCGGAGAATTTCTGCAATCAGTGCCATCAGTTTGATTTCAAAGTGAAATAAGGCATAGAAAACTTGAAATCAGAAGAGGAGAAGTTGCTGATTTGTCTCCGCAGCAACGTCTCCTCGTTTTTTTTTGAAGGGGATGGACAGATTTCTTTTCTCTCAGAGGAAAATTTAAAGCCGTTCCTCTACAACGAAGCCAAATTTATGTAGCGGGATTTCGAAATAAGCAATCAAGCAAATGAAAAAACTGAATCATCATCGGGGAATTGCTGTGGACTGAGCGCATAGCACGGACAGGCATTACCGCATTGGGTATAGGATAGCAAGCAGTATTTTTGTCGAGCATTACGGAATCTACATCCGGGATAATGGCAGCGCCAAGTCCCTGCTCGACATACTCGACAATGAGTCTGACCGAAGGAAGCCGTTTGATGAATTTTGGCTTGAATAAAAATATGTGTTCAACAATATGCGGACTTATTGTTTCATGCTCAAAAAGGAAAAAGGGAAGTTTTGATACCGCTGAAACATCTAATTTCCCATCAGACAGAAGAAGGTCGTAATCTTTTCGCGCGATAAGAGTTGCTCGCCAATTGGTAACGGGAATGCTGACTATCTGTTTTGGCAGATCCAGACTGAAGGTGTTGCAAATGACGATATCTAAATGACCGGCTGTCAGTTCCGCCATCAGCGTAGCTGGTGGTTCTTCTACTGATGTCAGGTCAAGCTTGGGGAAATTTTTGTGAGTCGCTTCTAAAACTTTTCCAAGGATTCCAGCATTAATACTTCCAGTACAAACACCAAGGCGCAGAGTGCTTGCTGAGCCATCCAAAATATCAGTCGTATTTTTGATAGCACATTCCATCATAGACAGAATGTTTTGGGCGTCGGCAAGAAATGTTTCCCCTAGTCGGGTAAGGGTCATAGTCCGGTTTGAGCGATTGATTAATGGTCCGCCAATCTCTTCTTCCAGCATCCTTATCTGTGTTGATAGTGTGGACTGTGATACTCCCAGTGACTTTGCTGCTTGACCAAAGTGCATATGATGAGCAAGTGTGCAAAATGCCTGCATTTGCTTGGGGTCTAGCATAGTGGATTATCCTTCCTTCAGGGTTGTGCGTATTACGGACTATAGCGAAACAGAATTAAAGCCCCCTATAGGGGTAAATACTGAAAATAATAATAAAATGTACCAGTCTTCGCTATATTAAATTTAATTTATACGCTGTGGCACAGTTGTTTTAATAAAATTCATTTCCATATTGAGGTGTTGAAATTCAAGTTTTCGATCGCACGATTGATCACCTCAAAGACATTAGCTCTTAACCTAACTCCCGAAGTCGTCGGACAAATCTGTCATTTGTCTGAGCACTAGCAATTTTTGTCCAAGGAGAAGAACTAATGACTTTTAAATCGTTTCGGCTAAAAGGGATAGTGGCTTTAATGTGTGGGGCGACCTCGATAGCCTTTGCCGCGGGTACTTTTGATGGGGAAGCTCAGGGGAAGTTGTCAACCATTCGAGCGACTGTAACACTTGATGAAGCAGGAAAAATTTCGGATGTAAAAGTTAATGCATCAGGTGAAACTCCTGAATTGGGTGGTGTTGCTGCAAATGCTCTATCCAAAGCCATTGTAGAGAACCAGAGTACTGAAGTAGATGATGTTTCTGGTGCCACCGTATCTAGTCAGGCTATTAAAGCCGCTGTCAGAGAGGCAATCAAGAAATCGGGTGCAGATCCGAACAAATACTCCGTCAAAGTCACACGAAAAGCAGGAAAAAATGAGGAAATCTCTGCAGATGTTGTAGTGGTTGGAGCTGGCGCATCTGGTACCGCAGCAGCCCTTGCTGCAGCTGAAAAAGGTGTGAAGGTGATCGTTCTTGAAAAGGCTCCGGCAGTTGGTGGTGCAGGAAAAATTGCTTCAGGGCTTTTTGCCGTGGAAAGTTCCCTGCAAAAGGCAAAGTTTAAAGATAACCCGGCTTTGCTTAAGCAGCTTACAAAAGAAGCGCTGTTCAACCAGCTGATGGACTATAACCATTACCTTAGTAATGCCCAGATAACCAAGCGAATCATCGATCAGTCGTCGTCCACAATTGACTGGATGCAAAAGTACGGTGCGGAGCTGGAGTTGATCGATTGGAATCCGCAGCAGGGGCAAAATCCCTATCCGATCCGATGGCGTATTTACCACCGCTATAAGGACAATGCAACTGCATTCAAAAATATGTATATGAACTTCGAGAAGTTGGGTGGAAAACTGTTTACCCAGACTCGGGCATACGATCTTGTTCAGGATAAAGAGGGGAAGATTACTGCTGTTCTAGCCGAGAAAGCTGATGGTGGAAAACTAACTGTACATACCAGAGCAGTGGTACTTGCCACAGGAGGTTATGGTGGTAACGAAACCCGGTTGCACAAAGCAATGGAAACCAACCAGATCACGAATCGCATCGCTTGGGCTAATAACGGCGAAGGGCTAGATATGGCTTGGAAGGCTGGTGCGCAGAAATTCGGTGAAAATCATGCCTTGATCCACGCTGCAGAATTCGACGGCCTAGCTACGTCCTCCTCCGGCTCGCACGGCATGGTGGATGCCAACCTGCTCGTCCGGGTGCTTAAGACACCTTTGCTCTGGGTTGACCCGGCAGGTCAGCGATTCACTAATGAAGAGCTCATATACGACACGGTGTATTGGGCGAATGCCGGGTTCTCTGTCGGAGGAAAGTATTTTGTCGTCGTAGATGCCAAGACACTCGATGCTTATACAGAAGATAAACTGCCGTTTGAGGTTTCGGGTGCAGGTCCGGAAAATCCGAAGGGCAAGGGAGATTTCCGTGCAATGGCAGAAGACGCTGTTTCTCAAGGGGTGGCTTTTAAGGGAGAGACCCTTGAAGAACTGGCTAAAAAAGCCGGTTTTGATCCGTCGTTTGTGAAAACGGTAGCAGATTACAACCAGGTGATTGACAGTGGAAAGGATCCTTTTGGTAAGCCGAAACAATACCTGAAATTCCCTGTGAAAACCGGACCTTTCTATGCCATCAGAGCCAAAGTTGTGAGTTTGTCCACTCTGGGCGGTGTTCGTGTCAACAGCAATATGCAGGCGCTCGACAAAGACTACAAGCCGATTCGTGGACTGTATGTTGTCGGGAATAATGCCTACGGGTTCTACTCCACTCCTTCCTATCCTCCCTATCAGGGTCTCGCTTTGGGTTTCGCATATAACTCAGGCCGTATCGGAGGAGGAGAGGCGGCCAGGTACGTGAAAGCCGCACCGTAACATGATACCAGTCTGACAATCCGTGTTTACTTGGCGGAGGGCGACCGATCCTCCGCCGAAAAGAAGTACAAGAGAAACAACTATGACGACTCAAGACCTCAGAAAATTAAAACTCTCTTTATCAATGATTACTGTAGCTGCCAGTCTGGCCGTGGCCAGCTCGACAGGTAACGCTGCAGATCTGACGGTGTCCGGAATGATCGATACAGGTATGCGCCTTTATCATAGCAATGATGGTGTTTCGGGCACTACGAACCGCTATGAAATGGCGGATGGTCTTCTTGACGGCAACCGTCTGCTTTTTATCGGGCATGAGCAGCTCTCTGCGCAAACGGATCTGGGATTCTGGCTGGAGGCAAGTTTTACTTCAGATTCAGGCCAGATGAAAACTTCCGGGACATTATTTGACCGCGGTTGCTATATGTGGGTCAGGAATCAGACTCTGGGACAGTTGTCCGCTGGAAGATCCGGCGCAGTTAGGGCAGGAGCGACCCCTCTGACCTTTGACATTACCTGGAATCGTATCAACCCGTTCGGGACGGGGTGGGGGGAACTGGGCAATCCAGTCTTTCTGATGCCGTTTTATGGTTTCTCAATGAATAACATGATCCAGTACGATACGCCAAAAATCGGACCGTTTCAGGGACATGTTCAGTATTCCTTTGCCGTCAGTAATGAAACCGGTGTGGTGGAAGGAAAATCTGCAGCAGACAGATATTCCTCTGTCAGTCTGACTTATGATTCCAGTCTGGTGAATCTGGTTGCTATGGTGGACACCATCAATGAAAACTCCAGTCAGGGTCCTAAGAACGATATGGTCAGTGCCTTGTTTGGAGGCAATATAAATGTTGGAGATTCGAAAATCTACGCGTGGGGAGCGTGGTTTAAAAATGCGAATAACATTATCGCCATGCCGGATTTTTCCGATTATTCTCTGTTCGAAGGACTGGATCAGATTAACGGTTATTCCTTTGGAGTGGGTGCCAGGATTCCTGCTTTGGGGGGAAACATCAATCTATATGCCGTCACGCTTAAGGCGGACTATGATGATCAGGTAAGCGAGGATGTCGTCAGCCGTATCGGCAGTGAGGTTCGACGCTACAGTGCCGGTGCAGGCTACACATATCCGCTCTCTAAGCGGACGACTCTCTACGGTGCTGTCGGTTTCTACAAAGATATCGTGAGTCTTGTCAATGACGGGCATGAATTCAATAATCCCATGTCCTCACAGGTGATTTTTGGGATAAATCATAAGTTTTAGAGCCTAGTTTTCGTCAATTTTGCAAATATCAGGCGTCTTTCAGCGTGTTACCCGCTGAAGGATGCCTTTTTTATAAAAAAAAGGGTGAGGATCAGACCTCACCCTTAAAAGGACAACCATCAGAGAGATGCGCGGAGATAAGACGCAACCCGGTAAAAAGGCGGGAACCGGGTGGACTGCATAGGCGACCCCTCACCATGTAACTGCAGTTTTCTCTGACTATGTGAGAATATTATCATAAATGAGAATCATTCGCAAGTAGAGATTGCGTGATTCCGAATAAATAAATCATTTCACCGCTTCCGGATTTTGTTATTTCATGCCAAAGATGCGGTGAAATCTGCCACAACCTGAACGGTACGCCCTGCGGTAAGGACTGTGCGGCCGGCTTGGGGAGAAAACCGCCCTGAAACCTAACAGCGAAAAGGAATAAACATAAATCTTTCAGAGTCCAAAAGCACCGCAGCAAAGCGGAGAATTTCTGCGAACCTCTCCCTCATGTGGGGCGGGAAAGAGGGGCAGAAGAAAAATAAAGTATGGCGCAGAATGATAAAAGGTTGGCGTGATTGGGTTTTGCCCTGAAGGTAGGGTCTTTCTACTATAGAGGCATGAAAAAAGTGCTGTCATCTCCTAAAGACAGCACTTGTGACCAAAAGACTTTTTCACAGATTGGGAGAAGAAACTATGCCCGGTTATCCTACCGACCTCTTATCCAACCGCTCTGTCGTCAAACGCGACAGCTACGCCATCATCACCCCGCAGGGTCGTGTCACCAACGTGATCCCCGGTATCAAGGACGCCACGATGACGATCCTCTGCACCCCGAAGATGGGCGCAGGTTTTGTGCAGCTGATTGGTAAGCTCGGCCCGACGGCACATACTGAATATCCGTACGCTACCGCCTGCCACGAAGAATCCTTCATCTATGTTCTCGACGGCTGTGTTGAACTTGAAGTGACCGTCGGCGAAGAAAAGAAGGTCCTCAAGCAGGGTGGCTACGCCTACGCACCCGCCGGTGTCGGTATCGGCTTTAAGAACGTCAACGGCAAGGAAGGCCGCATTCTTCTCTACAAGCAGCGCTATGTGCCGCATCCCAAGGGACTCAAGCCCTGGGCTGTTTTCGGCAACATCAACGAAGTCGCCTTCCGTGACTACGACGGTATGGCCAACGTGCATGTGAAGGACTTCCTCCCGATCGATGAAGCCTTTGACATGAACATGCACATCCTCTCCTTTGATCCGGGTGCCAGCCACAACATCTGCGAAACGCACGTTCAGGAACACGGCGCCTACATCTATGAAGGCGAAGGCATGTACCTGCTCGACGATGAATGGATCCCCGTGAAGTCCGAAGACTTCATCTGGATGGGCGCCTTCTCCGTGCAGGCCGGCTACGGCATCGGCCGCGGCCCGTTCAGCTACATCTATTCCAAGGATTGCCACCGCGACGTGGACATCTAAGGCAAACCCGACAATCGACTGAAAAGGAACTATCACTATGGCACTCGATATCAACTTCAAAGCCCGTGACATTCGCGAAGTGCTGGACGCCACCCACATGCGCGGCCGCAACATCACCTTCCTGGATGACTTCTCCCGCGAAGAGATCCTCAACCTGTACCGCGCCGCTGAAATGCTCGAACCGTTCATGCGCACCGGTACCGACCTTCTGAAGGGCAAGGTTCTCTACACGCTGTTCTTCCAGCCCTCGACCCGTACGCGCTGCTCGCATGAAAACGCCATGCACCGTCTCGGCGGCTCCGTGATTACGGAAGCCGACCCGACACACAACTCCTCTGTTGCCAAGAACGAATCTCTGGCTGACAGCCTGCGTGTGACGAGTGAATATGCTGACGTTATCGTTATGCGTCACCCGAACGACGAAGAAGCCCTCGGTGCTCTGAAGGAAATTGAAGGTCATTGCGCTCCGGTGATTTCCGGCGGCTACGGCCACGTCACCCACCCGACCCAGGGTCTGCTTGACTCCTACACCTGCTGGCGTGCTTTCGGCGACCTCTCCAAGGTTACCGTTGCCATCGCCACGCCTGACCTCTCGCGTGCCCGCTCCGGTCAGTCTTTCGCTCTCGCGCTTGCCGCCATGGGCGCCAAGATCATCTACACGGGTACGAGCGAACTGCGTACGCCTGAAATCGTCCGCCAGAAGCTCAAGGCCATGGGTGCGAACTTCGAAGAACACTTCGACCTTACGCGTCAGCAGAACGAAGAGCTCTATGCCGACACGAACGTCGACCTGATCTATCTGCCGGGCTGCTCGGTCAAGAAGGACGACCCGAACCGTGCCGACTTCGAAAAGAAGATGGCCAACTACTACGTGTCCCTGGAAATGCTCAAGAACATCAAGGCCAAGACGGGCAAGACGGTCGGCGTGCACCACTCGCTGCCGCGCAACCCGGGCGAATTCGACTTTGGCATTGACAACACCGAACATCAGCTCTACTTCCGTGCGATCGGCTTCTCCGTGGCGCTTCGTATGGCTCTGCTGGCTGCTGTGGTTGGTGTCAACTAATTAACGCCGGTATTTGCACTGCTTGAGCGGAGAGGAATTTTCCTCTCCGCCGGGAACATGTTTTTTTTCTGCAACCGCAGATTTTCCTTACTAAGGAACCCAAAATGACTGAAATGACCGCCAATTCTCCGTCACCGAAGAAAAAGGGTTTTAAGATGCCGGACATTTATATTGTCCTGGGTATCTTTATTCTGGTGATGGCCGTTCTCACCTACGTTGTCCCTGCCGGTAACTACCAGCGTCAGATGATGCAGACCGCCCACGGTATGCAGAATCTGGTTGTGGCTGGAACCTATAAAGCTGCCGAACAATCGCCTGTGGGTCTGATGGACCTCATCACTGCTGTCCCGGCCGGTCTTGAACGTGCATCCGGGATCGTGTTCCTGACCTTTATGGTTGGCGCCTGTATGGGTCTTATCAAGCGTGCCGGTCTGATTGACCTCGGTGTGCAGCGTCTCAGTAACGCCGTCGGTACGAGTGACTTCCTGGTTGCTCCGATTCTGATGGTGGTTCTCTCGATTCTGGCCGCCTTCATCGGCGTGCCTGAACTCTCTCTGGCCTATCTGCCGGTGTTCCTGCCGCTGTTCTACCGGCTCGGCTATGATGGTATGACCGCTACTGCAGTCGCACTGCTCGGCCCCTGCCTGGGCTTTACTTTCGGTATTACGATTCCGGGCTCCGTTGGTATGGGTCAGGTGATTTCTCAGATCCCGATGTTCTCCGGTTCCGCTTTCCGTGCCGGCGTACTGGTTCTCGTGGTTGCTGTAGCCATCGTTTATGTGATGACCTACGCTGCCCGCGTCAAGAAGAACCCCCAGTCCAGCCTTACCTATGACACGGACAACATTGTCAAGGCTGAAATTCTTGCCGAAGAAGGCGAAAAGAAGTCTCTCACCTTCACGCAGCGTCAGAAGCTTGCCGGCCTCTCTCTGCTGGTCATGTTCCCGATCGCTATTTACCTCATTCTTTCCAAGGGCCTCGGCTTTAAGGAAATCGGCGGTCTGTTCCTCTTCATCGGTATCATCTCCTCGATCATTGCCGGTAAGGGTCCGCAGGAAATCTGCGACGACATCAATGCCGGTATGCGTGACCTGATGGTTGGTGCTCTGCTTTGCGGTGTTGCGTCTGCTATCGCGGTTGTGATGGACAAGGGTAATATTACGGATACCATTGTTTACTGGCTCTCCACCTCGCTGGGTTCCTGGTCGCCTGCCATCTGCGCTATCGTGATCTTCTGGGAACAGGCTCTGTTTAACTTCCTGATTCCTGGTGCTACGGCTCTTACCGTGCTGACCATGCCGGTTCTCTCTCCGTTGGCTTCTCTTCTGGATATCTCGCAGCAGGCTATCGTTAGCGCTAACGCCTGGGGCGGTCAGCTCACCGACATCTTCTTCCCGACGTCCGGCTTCTTCGTGGCCACGCTGGTGATTGCTAAGGTTGACTTCTTCAAATGGCTGCGCTTCTATACCCCGCTGATGCTCATCCTTGGTGTGATCGCTTCTGCTGCTCTCTATATCCAGCAGGTGTTTAACATTCCCTAATCTGAGGAGGTATAAATGAAATACGACTTGATTATTTCAGGCGGACAGGTTGTTCTTTCGGACCGTGTCGAAAAACTCGATATCGGTATCAAAGACGGCAAGATTGTCGACATCGCTCCCAAGTTAGAGGGTGCTGACAAGGTGGTCTGCGCAACCGGTCAGTATGTGATGCCCGGGATGGTTGATCCCCACATGCACATTTCTGAACCCGGCCGTACAGAATGGGAAGGCTACTACACAGGCACACAGGCCATGGCTGCCGGCGGTATCACATCCTTTGTGGAAATGCCGCTCAACACGGTGCCTGCCACAACGACAGTTGAAACGCTGAACATCAAGCTTGAAGCCGCCAAGGATCAGTGCTGGGTGGACTACAGCCCGATGGGCGGTCTGGTTCCCTGGAATCTGGCTGATATCGGTCCGATGGCTGAAAATGGTGTCTATGCCTACAAGGCCTTCGTTGCCACCTGCGGCTCCGGCAAACCGGGTGACTTCAAGAATGTGACCGACTTCGAACTTTATCAGGGCTGTAAGGAAATCGCTAAACATGACGGTATTCTTGTTGTCCACTGTGAAAACGCGACCATTACGGACGGTCTCGGTCGTGCTGCTAAAGAGGCAGGGCTCACCAAGGTTTCTGATTACGTGGCGACCCGCCCCATCTTTACCGAACTCGAAGCGGCCCGTCGCGTCCTGCTGATTGCAAAAGAAGCCGGCTGCCGTATTCACATCGCTCACTGCTCTTGCACGGAAGTGATGGATGAGGTGCAGAAGGCCATTGATGAAGGTCAGAATGCCAGTTTCGAATCCTGCCCGCATTATTTCCTGCTGGCGACGGAAGATCTGGATGCAATCGGACCGAAGTCCAAGTGCTCGCCTCCGATTCGTGACCGTGTGCATCAGAAGCTCAACTGGGACAAACTTGCCCGCGGTGAAGTGCAGATGCTCGTGAGCGATCACTCGCCGTGCACACCCGATTTGAAGAGCGACCCCAATGCCTTCAAGGCCTGGGGTGGTATCAGTGCCGCACAGAACTGTGTTGATGCGATGTTTGACGAAGCTGTTCTGAAGCGTCACATCAGTCCGGTCATTCTTGCCAAGGCGCTGTCGACCAACGCTGCTAAGCGCTTCCGCATGACCGGCAAGGGTGAGATTGCTCCGGGCTTTGACGCCGACCTGGTGCTCATTGACCCGAATCAGTCCTACACCATCACGGCTGAAGGTCTGTACTACAAGAACAAGTTCTCCGCTTATGAAGGCCGCAAGGTTGACTGCCGTATCACGCACACCTTTGTGCGCGGCAATCTGGTCTATTCGCTGGAGAAGGGTTTCGAAGGCAAGCCGATCGGCCGCCGTATCGACCACAGCCGCTACAACAACTAACTGAGTTTCCTCTGATCTCCTAACAGGGAGCGGGCTCACGGTGCACTCTGCACTGTGGGCCCATTTTATTGACGGGAGTGCGTCCGACGGAATCAGGCTTGCAGAGCACTCTCAGAGAGCGTCAGGATGAGCGAGGCGTATGTAAACGTCCTCTGAGTGTCTCCGCTGCGCCAGAGGATGGAGCCTTTTAGGGCTGTGGCCTGCCGCCGGCAAACCGGCGTACCGGAAAACGTTATGTCGCTGCAGGGGCGCCGTCAGTCGATTGTGCGTTGGTGACAAACACTTATCATTTTTTCAGGGACCCTGCGCAAAATTCCCTATTGCTGAGAAAACGGATGAAACATTGTTCTTTCAGTGGTTTATCACTTTTTATGTGCAAATGTTGCTGCCTGTGAGAAAAGAAAGCGATGTCATCAAATGATAAGCGCTTGGCATTTTTGGCGTTAAAGCCGTGGGCTCAAAAACGTATAGTAGATTTAACCAAACGAAGGGGAAAGCTTTTGACTTTCCGCTTAAATTCACTACTTCTATGGAGCTACTAAATGCCTGGTTATCCTACCGATTTGCTCTCCAACCGTTCGGTTGTGAAGCGCGACAGCTATGCCATCATTACCCCGCAGGGTCGTGTCACCAACGTGATCCCCGGTATCAAGGACGCCACGATGACGATCCTCTGCACCCCGAAGATGGGCGCAGGTTTTGTGCAGCTGATTGGTAAGCTCGGCCCGACGGCACATACTGAATATCCGTACGCTACCGCCTGCCACGAAGAATCCTTCATCTATGTTCTCGACGGCTGTGTTGAACTTGAAGTGACCGTCGGCGAAGAAAAGAAGGTCCTCAAGCAGGGTGGCTACGCCTACGCACCCGCCGGTGTCGGTATCGGCTTTAAGAACGTCAACGGCAAGGAAGGCCGCATTCTTCTCTACAAGCAGCGCTATGTGCCGCATCCCAAGGGACTCAAGCCCTGGGCTGTTTTCGGCAACATCAACGAAGTCGCCTTCCGTGACTACGACGGTATGGCCAACGTGCATGTGAAGGACTTCCTCCCGATCGATGAAGCCTTTGACATGAACATGCACATCCTCTCCTTTGATCCGGGTGCCAGCCACAACATCTGCGAAACGCACGTTCAGGAACACGGCGCCTACATCTATGAAGGCGAAGGCATGTACCTGCTCGACGATGAATGGATCCCCGTGAAGTCCGAAGACTTCATCTGGATGGGCGCCTTCTCCGTGCAGGCCGGCTACGGCATCGGCCGCGGCCCGTTCAGCTACATCTATTCCAAGGATTGCCACCGCGACGTGGACATCTAAGGCAAACCCGACAATCGACTGAAAAGGAACTATCACTATGGCACTCGATATCAACTTCAAAGCCCGTGACATTCGCGAAGTGCTGGACGCCACCCACATGCGCGGCCGCAACATCACCTTCCTGGATGACTTCTCCCGCGAAGAGATCCTCAACCTGTACCGCGCCGCTGAAATGCTCGAACCGTTCATGCGCACCGGTACCGACCTTCTGAAGGGCAAGGTTCTCTACACGCTGTTCTTCCAGCCCTCGACCCGTACGCGCTGCTCGCATGAAAACGCCATGCACCGTCTCGGCGGCTCCGTGATTACGGAAGCCGACCCGACACACAACTCCTCTGTTGCCAAGAACGAATCTCTGGCTGACAGCCTGCGTGTGACGAGTGAATATGCTGACGTTATCGTTATGCGTCACCCGAACGACGAAGAAGCCCTCGGTGCTCTGAAGGAAATTGAAGGTCATTGCGCTCCGGTGATTTCCGGCGGCTACGGCCACGTCACCCACCCGACCCAGGGTCTGCTTGACTCCTACACCTGCTGGCGTGCTTTCGGCGACCTCTCCAAGGTTACCGTTGCCATCGCCACGCCTGACCTCTCGCGTGCCCGCTCCGGTCAGTCTTTCGCTCTCGCGCTTGCCGCCATGGGCGCCAAGATCATCTACACGGGTACGAGCGAACTGCGTACGCCTGAAATCGTCCGCCAGAAGCTCAAGGCCATGGGTGCGAACTTCGAAGAACACTTCGACCTTACGCGTCAGCAGAACGAAGAGCTCTATGCCGACACGAACGTCGACCTGATCTATCTGCCGGGCTGCTCGGTCAAGAAGGACGACCCGAACCGTGCCGACTTCGAAAAGAAGATGGCCAACTACTACGTGTCCCTGGAAATGCTCAAGAACATCAAGGCCAAGACGGGCAAGACGGTCGGCGTGCACCACTCGCTGCCGCGCAACCCGGGCGAATTCGACTTTGGCATTGACAACACCGAACATCAGCTCTACTTCCGTGCGATCGGCTTCTCCGTGGCACTTCGTATGGCTCTGCTGGCTGCTGTGGTTGGTGTGAACTAATGACCTGCAGGTGAAAGAGTCTCCTTAAGCATGATGGTGTCCATCCGGAGGGAAGGGGTAGCGTTAAGAGCGTTACGTCTCTCCCTCCGAGGGACTCTTTAATTCACCTGCGTTATCGACTTTGAGGAAAGAATAAAATGCGTCTCGTTATTGCTCTGGGTGGTAACGCCCTTTTGAAGCGCGGTCAGCCGATGACCAGTGAAAATCAGCGTGCCAACGTGCGCCTTGCCTGCGAACAGATCGCCAAGGCCTATGAAGGCAACCAGCTCGTTGTTACGCACGGCAACGGCCCGCAGGTCGGTCTCATTGCTCTGCAGAATGATGCCTACAAGACTGTTCCGATGTACCCGCTCGATGTGATCGGCGCCGAATCTCTCGGTATGATCGGTTACATGATCCAGCAGGAACTCGCTTCTTTTGTGCCCAAGACCGCCTCCCTGGTTAACGTTCTCACGCAGACAGAAGTTGACCCTGAAGACCCGGCATTCAAGAACCCGACAAAGCCTGTCGGCCCCGTCTACTCCAAGGAAGAGGCTGAACAGCTTGCTGCTGAAAAGGGCTGGACGATTGCTCAGGACAATGACAAGTATCGCCGCGTTGTGGCCTCTCCGCAGCCCAAGCGCATCTGGGGTCTGAAGCCCTTGAAGACGCTCGTGGAAGCCGGCTATATCACCATCTGCTGCGGCGGTGGCGGTATCCCGACATACTTTGTTGACGGCAAGCTTGTCGGCGCTGAAGCTGTGATCGACAAGGATCTCGCAAGTTCTCTGCTCGCTTCGAGCATTGACGCTGATGTGTTCGTGATCGCCACCGACGTCGAAGGCGCTTACACCGGCTGGGGTACGCCCGAACAGAAGCGCATCGCTCAGGCTGATCCTGAAAGCCTGCGTGCCATGGGCTTTGCCAAGGGCTCCATGGGTCCGAAGATTGAAGCAGCCTGCCGCTTCGTTGAAGCCACCGGCCGCACAGCTGTGATCGGTGCTCTTGACCAGATCGACGCCATTCTTGCCGGTAAGGCCGGTACCCGCGTTGTCAAGGAAAAGGGCGTTGTCTACGCTGAATAACCGGACAATGTTCACATAATTTGTGTACGCAAACGGAATGACCTTACAATTGTGGGGCATTCCGTTTTGTTTCTATAGACCTGCGACAGAATCGATTTTAATAGTACAGCGGTGATCACTAGCCCGTGCTGTACCTGAGGAACAACGAGGAGGAGTTGGATGTACGAAGAGGCGCTCAAGCGAGACTATCAGTCCACGGAGGAAAACCAGGAGGATGTTTTACCTTTAGGTGACAGTATTCTTGCCAGTTGGGTTCGCTCGATCTGCCAGACGGCCAGAGGCTACGGGATTGACCCCGATGACATTATGAAGCGCTCGATGATGAATACAGCGCTTCTGAGTGTCCCGGATGCCCGCTATCCGGCGGTGAGTGTGCGTAATTTCTGGGAACAGATCATCAGGGCGACAGGGGATAATCTGTTCGGCCTGCGCTGCGGTGCGGAAATGCAGGTCTCAGCCCTGCATGGTCTGGGGCTTGCGATTATCACAAGCCATTCTCTTGCGCAGGTGCTTGACCTGGTGACAATCTACTGCAAAGTCATCTCCTCGACGATGGACGTGGCACTGCTGCATGACAAGCGCGGTACCAAAATCAGCATCCGCACGCTGCACGGCACTGAGGCGCACAGTTCTGCCGTTCTGGCGCTCCTGGCGCTGATCGCGCGGCAGGCGAATTCGCTTGCCCAGCGAAAAGTGGTTCCCATCTATATTCACCTCTCGTACGACGGCTGGTCGCCGGAGGAGAAAGTCCGTCTGGAAAACTATTTCGGCTGCAGAGTGCTCTGCGGCCCTGACTATGAAAACGGTATTGCCTACGCCTACAGTGACATCATCGAGCCTTATGCGAGTGCAAACGCCGTGCTGCGTGAGGCCAACGAGCGCGTCGTGAAAAACTACCTCACCAAAGTTCACCGCAACTCCTACTGCGTCCGTGTCGAAGAGGAAATCCACCGTCTGCTTGAGGCCGGCGAGAAGGTCAAGATTGAGACGGTGGCCAAACATCTCAACATTTCGCCCCGCACGCTTCAGCGCCGTCTCGAGGCCGAAGGGACGCTCTTTGCTGACGTTTATGAACGCTACCGCCGTCAGCTTGCCCATGATGCGCTGGCGCACACCCAGATGAGCATTACGGAAATCGCCTACAACGTTGGCTTCTCAGAACTTTCGAACTTCTCGCGCAAGTGTTATCAGTGGTTCGGCTCGAGTCCGCTCGTCTACAGACGACGCATCCAGCAGCTGCAGAACTGAAACAGAACGCTAGTTCCTCCTCAGCGCTTCAGGTTAAGTAACCCGGAGCGCTTTTTTTCGCATGTCCGTCACAAGTCGTAAAGGCAATCCCTTAAGGAATGCGCCCGATTGACGGGGCGGGTGTCCGTTTGATACCTTCAGTAATGTACCATCGGACAGTGTTCTCCTGACCGGAGAACCGGCTGAGCGGGAGGAGGGCTCACCATATGCTGTTGACAATTCTCTACATAGGAGGTTATGGCGCGCTTGTACTGAGTCTGCTCTTTGCAAGTATCGGAGGGGTATCTCTGGGCAGTATCTGGGGGGCGCCCGTGTGGGTGAGCCTCCTTGTCAGTGCGGCTTTTATGTACGCTCTTTTCCGCGGCGTGAATCACTTTCTTCAGAACCGCTTCCGCAGCGGGTGCGCTGTCGGGTTTTCAGGCCTGGTGGTGTTCGGTGTGGGATTTGCTTTTCTCTCGTCGCCACTCTGGCGGTTTCAGGGCATGCTGCTCGACCTGGCGCATTTCTACCGTCTACTGGGCGCTCCGTATGTGCCTGCCTCGCTGCTTGATGCCGATATGGCCTTTCAGATCTTCGCCGGTACTTTTTTCTTTCCCCTGATGCTCGTGACCACTGCGATAACGGTGGTGGTTATGCGGCGCTTCGAAATACTGAAAGAGGGACTTTAAGTTCGCACTCAAAGTCCCTCCCGGGTGGAGATTTACGGCTCTTGTGCCTCAGGCGGCCTTTTCCTGAATGACAGCTCTGTTGAGGGTGATGTAGGCGAGTGTCGCAAAGATCATCCCGATGAAGAAGGAGAAGTTGGACACACCCCATTCAGCCGGCGAGAGGAAGACGACGGCACTGATGAAACCGCCAAAGAGCACAGAGGCGACGGCTTTCACATTAACACCCTTGGTGTACCAGTAGGCACCGTTGGGGGTCGGGTCATAAAGACTCGGCACATCAATCTTCTGCTTTTTGATCAGGTAGTAATCAACGATGATCACCCCGTAGAGCGGCCCGAGCAGACCGGCGAGAACATCAATCGTGTAGTGAATCGTTTCAGGCGAGTTGAACAGATTCCAGGGAAGGATCAGCACGGAGACAACGGCAGCGATCAGACCGCCGCGACGCCAGGTGATGACCTTCGGGAACACATTCGAGATGTCAAAGGCTGCCGAGACGAAGTTAGCCACGATGTTCACACCGATGGTGGCGATCAGCAGTGTGAGACCCATCAGGAGCACAACGAGCGGCGTGTCAAGATAGCCCATCACGTGGATCGGGTCGATCAGCAGCTTCCCGAACACTGCCGGCGTACCGGAGATGGTGATCACGGCGATGGAGGAGAAGAAGACGAAGTTGATCGGCAGCCCCCAGAAATTACCGCGCTTCATATGGTCAACACTCTTACAGTACTGCGAGAAGTCACCGAAGTTGAGCGTGGGACCGGCAAAGTAGGAAACGATGAGCGAGATACCGACAATGATGTTCCAGAAAGACTGACCCGGTGTGAGTTCCTTATCGTGCAGGGTAAAGGAGATATTGCTCCAGCCCGCCTTGTAGATGATGTAGATCATCAGCACAAGCATCACAACATACACGGCAGGACCCGCCCAGTCGATAAAGCGCTTGATCACAGTCATTTTCATCAGAAACAGCAGTGTCTGGAAGAACCACATGGCGATGAAACACCACCAGCCGAGGGTCGAAAGACCCAGAATGCTGTCTGTGCTGTAGCTGGCAAGATCGGGATAGAAATAAAGGACTGTGACAAGGAGAGCGGTACTGGCGAGATAAGTCTGAATGCCGTACCAGACAATGGCAATAATTCCGCGGCTTAATGCAGCAAGGTTGGAGCCGATAACGCCGAAGGCCATACGGGAGATGACAGGGAAGGGCACGGCGTAACGCTGACTGGGACGACCGATGGTGTTGGCAAGAACCTGAACGATGAGAATCCCGACAATCAGCGAGACAAACACCTGCCAGCCGTTAAGACCCAGTGAGAATAAAGTGCCCGCAAAGACATAGCCACCAGCACTGTGTACATCCGACATCCAGAATGCAAAGATGTTGTACCAATTCCATGTTTGTTTTGTGGGCAAGAGATCGTCGTTACTCAGATAGCTGTTGGCACAGCGCCTTTTTAGCTCTTCTATGTCTGTGGTCATAGCTCTTGTCCTCTCTTATAGTGGTTGTCTTTATGATGACCAAAAGCGCTAAGAACAGATTGACCCGTCACGCCAAAAACTTATCACATCGTGCCATCTTCCAAAGTAACTAGTTTTCCGGTTGTAACTGTACCGGATATCGAGACAAACGGATTAAATCCTTTATATTTAAGCGTTGTAGAGGAAAACCCTAGGATGCGGCTTGATAACCTTTTTCGCTGCATTCAGGGTAAAAACTCAAAAAGAGGTGGAATTTTTTGATTTTTGACGCCAGTCACAGTTAATCAAAAACGCGTGAAACAGAGATGAGCAGACCCGGCCGTTCAACGGGTCGGGTCTGCCTGAATTTATGTTCCCTGATGGGATCGGATTAAACAATAAAGTAGAGCGAGAGCAGCACGACAACGGCAGCCGGTGCTGTGCGCTTGACCACTTCAACGGGCGATACACCGGCAACACCGGCGAGCAGAATGATACCGCCGGCGAGCGGGGAGGCCTGACGGCCGATACCGGCAGCGAGCATGGCCAGATAACCAAGCCCGTCAATCGTCATGCCGAACTGGGGCGCATGGGGTGTGACCGCCTCGTTAAAGGCAAAGGCAGCCGCGTCACCTGAGCCTGTCAGAACCGCAAGGATAAAGGGTCCGAAGCTGCCGCCAATTTTGGCAACCTCATTGGCGTGGGTGAGGTAGTTGACGAAAAGGTCAATCAGGCCGGAGGCGCGAAGACCGGCGGCAAACACACCGGCCGCGATGATGATGCCGAGAATGCTGGCATAGCCTTTACCCATACCGTCGAAGAATTTCTTGGTCACTTCCTGAGGATTGGAGCGGGTGATGGCAAGTGCATAAGCCGTACCGATCAGCATGGCGGTGGCAACTGACATCTTGAATTCCGGCATGGCAATCTTAAAGCCGACGAGCAGTGCCACAGGAACCAGAGGGGCGAGCGCATAAAGGATATTCGGTTTTGCGACAGGCTCCTCTGAGGTGTAGGCGGCCGTTTCGGTACCGGTTTTCTTGAAATCCTTGTAGATGAGACAGACCACCGTCACACAGACGATGTTGATCAGTGCCAGGGTCAGTGTGGTGGTGAGATGCGCATTGATGAAGCTGATCACATCCATGCTGGCGAGTTTGGCGATAAAGGGATTGTGCGAGACGCCGGGGTTGAGATAGGCGGGAATCATGCTCGCACCGATGGAGGCTGCGGCAAGGGCGGGATGGAAGCCCGAGCGGACAAGAATCGGAATCATCGTCGGTGCAACCGCGGCCGAGAGACCGGCCATGGAGGGGATGGCGATACCGATAAAGCCTGTGACAATCATGCAGGCGGGCAGCAGCAGAATGCCCAGTTTTTTGAGCGGCCGCATCAGCAGCACAACCAGGTGCAGGTCACACTTGGTCAGAGAGATGACGCCGGCAAAACCCAGCGCAGAACAGATGGCCACGATCAGACTGCCGTTGGTCATCGACTTGTCGAACTGCTGGAAGGCGATCATGGGCTTGAGTGAGACAAACGCCATCAGAAAACCGGCGGCCAGCAGCACCAGACGGGTTTCATAGCGTTTAATGAGCGCATAAACTGTGCCAATAACGACGAGTATGGCAAACCAGAGACTGTATTCCATAGGAAGGTTCCTAGAGTGAGGCGAAAAATAATTGAAGTCAGTACGCGCGAGTGGCAAAACCGATGTTAAGTATGCTGGTCAGGCTGCGAACATTCGGGTCGGGCAGGCGTGATATGTTAAGTATAAGTGCTCAGAAAGAAGGTAAAAATTCTATTGTGCGATTGCGCTCGGGCAATAACCCTGAAAGCGAGACGACATATTCCGCAGTACAGAAATATGCGCCCGTGAATATGTACTAACCCGCAGCCGGCAGGAGGCTGTGCTGTTGTGTACCGGTGAGAGTTGAAGTCTGTCTGTTCCGGCCACTACCTCCCTCGGGAGGTAGTGCAGGAGAGTGCGGGTCGATAGAATCAGAACGTCTCCCGAGAGGAATCCGTCCCGGCAGGGCGTGCCGGTCAGTGCCGCAAGCCGGACGTTCTCTCCACAGTCTCTGAAGAGGAATCTCACTATGACGATGAAGAAAAAATTACTGGTCTCTGCCATCGCTGCCTCGTTTACACTCGCCGCTTCCGTGGCCGGTGCTGCCGCTTTCAAGGCCGGCACCTACACGGCTACCGCCCCCGGTATCCATGGTGACGTAACGGTTCAGGTTACTTTCAGCGCCGATAAGATCACTGATGTGAAGGTGATTAAGCAGTCCGAAACTGTCGGTATCGGTTCCAAGGCAGTGGAAGTCCTTCCTTCGCGCATCGTTGAACGTCAGTCCCCCAACATTGACGGTGTGGCCGGTGCCACCATTACTTCCAAGGCAATCCGCATGGCGGTTGCTGACTGCGTAAAGCAGGCCGGTGAAGATCCGATGAAGCTTGTGCCCCTTGCTGTGAAGGCCAAAGGCGGTGAGAAACAGCTCGAAACCGACATGGTTGTTGTCGGTGGCGGCGGCTCCGGTATGTCTGCCACAATCCGCGGCCGCATGAACGGGCTGAAGGTCATTCTGGTTGAAAAAATGCCCTATATCGGTGGTGCAGCTGCTATCTCCGGCGGTCAGGTGGTCGCGCAGGGCTCGAAGCTGCAGAAGGAATTCGGTGTGAAGGATGACTCGCCCGAATCCATGATCAAGGACTTTATGGCCAACGGTCATAACCTCAACGACCCGAAAAAGATTTCTCTGTATGCACACAATGTCGGCGCCACGATCGACTGGCTGCATGAAAAAGTCGGTGTGAAATTCGTCCCGAACGACCTCCCGTATCTGGCCGAATACTCCCACCGTCGTGCACTGGAGTTTGAAGGCGGTGCCAAGACGATGGCCCAGCATCTGCGTGAAGTGATCGCTGGTAACGGTGCACAGGTGTACTACAACACGCGTGTGCAGAAGCTCCTCACCGATAAGAGCGGCCGCGTGATCGGCGTGGAAGCCGTTGATGACAATGGTGTGAAGTACACCATCAAGGCAAAGGCGACGCTGCTGACGACAGGGGGCTTTGGCAACAACAAGGACATGCTCTCTGAGCCGGTGAAGTCCGCGCTTTATTACGGTCCTGTCTCCTCAACCGGTGACGGCCACAAGATGGCCATGGCGCTCGGCGCCAAGACGCAGCTGATGCAGTACGGCAAGCGTTATCCGAACGGTATTGAAGTCGCGCCCGGTATTGCCAAGTCCACCATCTATGCAAACGTTGGTGCTTTCGATCAGGCCGGTATTCTTGTCGATGTCAACGGCAAGCGTTTTGTCAACGAAAAGGCTTCCAACCGTCACATTCTGGATCCGATGATGGAAACGCCCAATCACATGGCTTATGTCTTCATGGACCAGAAGTCCTGGGAAGGCTTCTACAAGCGTCTGCCTGAGACTGGTGTCTCGCATGAGGATGCGGACAAGTATCTTGCCAGCAACGGCAAGACCAAGCCTCTCTTTGTCAAGGGCAACACGATTGAAGAGGCGGCCAAACTTGCCGGCGTCAATGCTGAAAACCTCAAAGCAACCGTGGCTCGTTACAACGAGTTTGTGAAGGCCAAGAAGGATGCTGATTTCGACCGTCCCGTGCAGTACATGAAGGCCGAGATATCCGCTCAGGGTCCGTACTACATCGTTGAGCAGAAGCCCCGCTTTGCCACGACGATGGGCGGTGTGATGACGGATGATAACCTCAACATCATCAAGACCGACGGCAAGGTGATTCCCGGACTTTATGCTGCCGGTGAACTCGTTGGCGGTGTGATGGGTGACGACTCGCCTGCTGGTGCCAATGTCGGCTGGGCTCTGACCTCCGGCCGTGTGGCAGCTGACGCTATCACCAAGGCGATCCGCAAGTAATTCCCGGTTTCGCGCAAATCAAGACTGCCGTGTACAGGTTCTCTGTATGCGGCAGTCGTCGTTTTGGAGACGTGATCCGGAACAGTTTTTCCGCCGGAAGCACCCGGCTGGAGACCGTACGGTCAGCGCTGCCAGCAGAGAAACAAAAACTCACAAACACGCAATTTTGAAGGCGTTAGAAAGCCTCTGGAAGAGGCATTATGTATTCATCCGTTCGGATGATGCTGTCCGGACCGGGAAACGAAAGATGTTTTTGAGGAGCCGGTATGGTTCAAAAGTCTAATGTTGCTAAGTGCTCTTCCTACAGTTTTGCCGAGGAGGTGGCCAATTCGATTACACATGGTGTGGCGGCATTACTGAGCATCGCGGCTCTGGTCGTGATGATATGGTATGCGGTGACGCATACAGGTCAGACGAGCGCTGTGGTCAGCGCCGCAGTGTTCGGCAGCTCAATGGTGATTCTCTACACAATTTCCACGCTTTATCATGCCGTACCCAGAGGCAAGGCCAAGGAGATACTGCAGATCTTTGATCACGGGGCAATCTACCTCATGATTGCCGGATCCTACACCCCGTTCTGTCTGGTCAGTCTTAACGGCGTGACCGGATGGGTGCTCTGTTCTGTGGTCTGGGCGATTGCTCTGTTCGGGATGCTGTTTCAGCCGCTGCTGATGAAGCGGGCGGACTGGCTCAACTGCATTCTCTATCTGCTGCTTGGCTGGGCGGTGGTTGTTGTGATTAAACCGCTGATTGCTGTTCTGCCTACGGGCGGTCTCTGGCTGCTGGTTGCGGGCGGTATTGTCTACTCCGTCGGGGTGGTGTTCTACCTCTGGGAAAAGATTCCCTTCAATCACGCCATCTGGCACGTCTTTGTGCTCGCCGGAACGCTTTTGCAGTTTCTCTCCGTTATTCTCTATGTTCTCCCCTCGGCAAACACCATTATGCCTGTGCTCTAGCAGCTGATCTGCCTTCAGAGCCAACTGCCGGCGATGTTGTGTCGCCGGCTTTTTTGTAAGCGGACAGTGCTGATCACAGAAGGTGGGCCGTCAGCACACATACTGCTCAAAAAACTGATATTTTTAATCTTGAGTATTTCCGGGAAGTCATCCCGGAGCAAAAGGTGTTGCAACAGCGCACCAGACTGATCCGACCTGATTTTCAGCCGACTCCGAAGGGGGGCGAAATGAGCGTTTTACTTGATAAGTATATTGAGGCTCACGAGAAGCATCCACAGATGATGAGCATTGCCGGCAAACTGATCAATCTGGCTTACAAGATCATGTCGTTGCTGGTGTTCCTGTCAATTCCGCTGCTATTTATTTATGTGTTTTCGTTTGAAAAATTTTTGCTTGAGCACCTGACGGACAACAAATTTGCTGTCTGGGCTGTGATTGCGGTCACGGCGGTCTCGGGTCTGCTTATTACAAGGTATTTGTGCAGAGGAAAGTTTGCCACGAAATATCCGTTAATCGCGCTGATGTCTGTTGCAATGGGCGTGATTACCTACTGGCGGGAAACCGGTCAGATGGTTTATGCCGAAACCTGGTTTGTGTTTCCGGCGTTTTTTGCTCTGCTGATCCTGTTTTCACTGATTTTCCGCCGTGCACAGGAAAATTTTATGTATCTGCTCTGGGTCCTGATTGCGGACAATCCCAAAGAGCGATACCTGCGATACAGAGAGGTGCAGAACATTCGGAAACGCTAGCCTGAAGGTGCCGTCTGCAGTGCCTCAGGAAATTAATCCCGGGGACGGCCCTGGACGGCCCCCTTTGTAGCTGCTAAGCTCCCGGGTGATTAAGTATTCATTTTTCCGGGAATCATGGTTGGCGTTTACGAGCGGCTTCTTACAGCACTGTTTCAGAAAAAAATTGCTGCGGATACTGAGCAGAAATATTTTTACGGTGAGCGGCCTGTTGCGCCGCAGGAGGCAGCCCGGCTGCTTTCTGGCTATGTGGCTGAAATCCTGGAGAAGGTGCTCCGGCGCAGACTTGAGGATAACGGAAGTGTTGAAGACGCGGTGAAGTTCGTCAACGATGCTGTCCTGCATATTGCCAGCTCGCCGGTAGTTGCCGGAGACGACCTGCTCGATGCCGGGGCAAGGATCCTGACAGCTGTTCTTGAGCGAACCGGAACGGATGAGGCCCTTAATCAGGAACTTCAAAGACTGCTCCCGAACACCGGATTGACCCGGAGCAGCCTTTTCAGCGGGGCTGGTGAGGGATTTACGCTTGCCAGTGAACTCGCCCGTGAAATTCTCTCTGCAGACAGAATTGACTGGCTGGTGAGCTTTGTTCGCCAGTCAGGGATTGCACCGCTGATGAAGAGCCTCGAGGAGGCAACAGGCCGCGGGGCAAAGTTCCGTCTGCTGACCACCACCTATATGGCGGTGAGCGATTTTGCCGCAATTAAACGCCTTGCGCAGCTGCCTAATACGGAAGTGAGGATCTCGTACGATGAGAATACGACACGTCTTCACGCCAAAGCCTACCTTTTTTACCGCAACACCCTGAGTCACTCGGTGTATGTCGGCTCCTCGAACCTCTCCGCTGCCGCCATCGGTTCAGGGATGGAATGGAATGTAAAGTCAACCTCGGCAGAGTCTCCGGCGCTTGTGCAATCGATGTTTGAGCGGTTCGAGCGGTACTGGAACGACAGCAGCCTGTTTGTCCCGTACACGCCCGGCGATGATGAAAGGCTGGAGAAGGCGCTTAGCCGGCCGTATATGCCGCTTGAATACAGCAGTGCCGAGCAGAACAGCCTTGAGAATACGGACGGTCTGCCTCTTGCGCCTTTTGAGCTCTTTGATTATCAGGAAGAGGTGCTCACGAAAATTGCCGATGCGCGGCGTGATCTGCACTCACACAGAAATCTTGTGGTGGCGGCGACCGGCACAGGTAAAACGGTTATTGCAGCCAACGATTTCAAACGTTTTCTGAAAACGCATCCGGATGCGACCCTGCTCTTTATTGTGCACCGTGAGGAAATTATCCGCCAGGCAAGGGAAACGTTCAGGCGCGTGCTGGAAGACGAAAATTTCGGCGAAATGTGGTTTTCCGGGGTTCGGCCGTCCGTCTTTCGCCATGTTTTCGCCTCTGTAGCCACATTGAGCTCTCAGCTCAAAAAAGCCCCGTTCCCGAGGGACGCCTTTGATTACATCATTGTTGACGAAGCCCACCATGTGACCGCTCCGAGCTACGCTGAGGTGCTCTCGCAATTTGACCCGAAGGTGCTCCTTGGACTGACAGCCACTCCTGAGCGTCTTGACAATGCAGACGTGAGGAAAGTCTTTGACGGACGCTATACCGCAGAAATCCGCCTCGCTGATGCGATCAACAAGGGGATGCTGGTGCCTTTCACATATTACGGCGTCCCTGATGTGGTGGACCTCTCCGGAGTACGCTGGAAGGGCGGTCAGTATGTGGCGAGCGATCTGTCACAGATTTTTATTAACAGTCCTGAGCGCAGCACGCATATTCTGGATGTGGTGCGGGACAAAATCCCTAATTTTGATCAGATTCAGGCACTTGCCTTCTGTGTGGATCAGGCGCATGCAAGGGCGATGACAGCCGCGTTTGATAGGGCTGGCTACCGTGTCGCCTGCCTTACGTCTGATAACAGCAATCAGCGCGAGGAATTGCTCAATAAGCTCAAGAGCCGTGAAATTAACTGCCTTTTTGTGGTGGATATGTTCAACGAAGGCGTGGACATTCCGGGCATTGATACCGTTCTATTCCTTCGCCCCACACAGAGTCTTACGGTGTTTCTGCAGCAGCTCGGCCGCGGGTTGCGCCGTGCAAAAAACAAATTCCGTCTGCGGGTGCTGGACTTTATTGCCAGAACCCGTGCCGAATATGACTGGAGCAGACGTCTTGGCGCCCTGATGGGCTTCAACCCGAAGGTGTCCGCGTCAGTGATCCGCGAAGCGATCCGTACGGACAATTATCCGTATCTGCCCAAGGGCTGCCAGATCAGCCTGACGGATGTTGCACAGTGCACTGTGCTGAAAAACATTGAAGACCACATTAACCGTTTGGGCCGCGACAGTGCTGTGGTGGATACGCTGCGTGACTGGATGGCGGGTAAGACCGGGGAGCCGTCTCTGGAGGCGTTTCTTGCTGATACAGGGCTCTCGCTGGATCATATCTACAAGCGTGGAACCTGGACCAGGCTGAAGAGCGCACTGACTGGCGGTCGTGATCCCGGATTTGACAAACGCCTGCAGCGGGCGGTGTACAACCGCTGGCTTCTCATCGACGATGCCGATTATATTGAGTTTCTGATCCGGCTTGTCAGGAACGGGTTCTCCATTGATACCAGCTCTCTCTCACAGTCGGAGTCGGCTTATCTGATGATGTTTTATTACGATTACTTCGACAGCAGGGGTCTGTTTGCCACTGCCGAGCAGATGCTCTCGGCACTGCAGGCGGATGCGGCACTTCGTGAAGAGCTGCGTGAGCTGCTGCCGCTTTTGCGTGCAGGAATGTCAAAGGGACTCCGAGGTGTTTCCGGCGCCCCCGGGCAGCTCACACCTCTTAAGCTCTACGGCCGCTACACCAAAGGTGAGATTCTTTCAGCCCTTCAGCGTTGGACTTTAAACAGCAGACCCGATCAGGTGACCGGCGTGAGTTACGGGGATCTGAAACCTGTTGAAAAAGCCCCGCAGCAGGCGGAAGTACCTTTTGCCGCCATGTTTGTCACCGTGAACAAGGACGGGAAGACGACTACGGCGTACAAAGACTACGCCATAGACGGGCAGACATTTCACTGGCAGTCGCCCAACAGCGCCTCTGAGGGAAGTGCTGAAGGCAAAAAACTGCTGGATCCCTCCCGCCTCAAACTGCTTTTTGTCCGCCATTTTGACATGGTGGACAACCAGCGTCGCGAAACCTACAGCTACCTAGGTCCGGTTCGCTACGTCAGCCATACAGGGGAAAAACCTATATCGTTTGTTTGGCGTACGGACTATCCTATTCCCGAAGAGGTTTATCAGTACGCCCGCCACTATCAGAATTAATTCTCGACTGTACCTGGCTGGCGGAATCGACCGAGCACAGAAGTATCTGTGTTCCGAATAGGCGCTCGCTGCCCATCGAGCTACTCTCTGGAGAGTATCGAAGTACGAAATCATAGAGGGGCAAGTGGAATTTTCAAAAATTCTTTAAAGACCATACAGGATTGCTCTAAGGACTTTCACAACCTGACGTCTGTCAGCGCATTAGCATACAAATATTCAAAGAATTTCAGTGCTTTATGCCGTCAGGAGGAGAGAGATGAAGGTTGTGGTCACACTTGGAGGTAATGCTCTGCTGAGACGCGGGCAGCCGATGACTGCCTGCAATCAGCGCGAGAACGTCAGAGTGGCCGTCATGGCACTGAGAAATGTTGCGCTCAGACACCGTCTGATTCTCGGACACGGAAACGGTCCGCAGGTAGGTCTGATTGCTCTGCAGAATGACGCGTATGCCCATCAGGTGCCGGCCTATCCGTTCGATATCCTCGGCGCAGAAAGCCAGGCGATGGTGGGTTACATGTTTGCCCAGGAAATGCGCAATGCACTGGGTGAGGGCACTGTGGTTTCACTGGTCACGCAGTCCGTGGTTGACCCGGAGGATCCGGCTTTCAGCAACCCGACCAAGTTTATCGGACCGGTGTATACCGAAGAGCAGGCTCTGGCGCTTGAAAAAGAAAAAGGCTGGGTGATGAAGGCGGACGGTCAGTACAGACGCCGCGTGGTGCCCAGTCCTCTGCCACGCAGAATTGTTGAAATTGAAGCCATCAGAAGACTCGTTGACGCGGGTGTTACCGTGATTGCCGGTGGTGGCGGCGGAGTGCCCGTGGTGGAAAAGGATGGAAAACTGCAGGGGCTTGAGGCGGTGATTGACAAGGATTACTGCTCAAGTCTGATGGCTCGTGAACTTAATGCGGACCGGCTGATCATTGCCACGGATGTGAAAGGGGTATTCACCGGCTGGGGAACGCCTGAGCAGAAACTCATTCGCAGCGCCTCGCCGGAAACCCTTCTGGAAATGGGTTTTGCCGCCGGCTCCATGGGACCGAAGGTACTGGCGGCCTGTGAATTCGCCAGAGCCACCGGCAGGCGCGCTGTGATTGGCGCTCTCGAAGAAATTGAAGGTATGGTAGAGGGGATGGCAGGGACGCAGATTCAGTCGGACCTCGAGCTGGCCTACTACTGACATCAGTAAACG
Source organism: uncultured Sutterella sp. (assembly GCA_905194315.1). GTDB lineage: Bacteria > Pseudomonadota > Gammaproteobacteria > Burkholderiales > Burkholderiaceae_F > Sutterella. The sequence goes on from CAJJRX010000007.1 coordinate 56,849, forward strand.
GAACAGGGCGAAGCGGTGAAAAGACAAATACCACAAAGCCCTGACAGACTATCAGGTTGTCTGCGGCAGTCCCGCAGAACCTTCTTTAAGGGGATGAGGTATGAACGCCTTCTTTAGAAAACTCAAGTCCAGCGGACCTGCAGCGATTATCACCAGCGCCTTTATCGGCCCCGGCACGATTATTGTCTCGACCAAAGTGGGCATTTCTTTCGGTTTCAGTCTGCTCTGGGCGACAATATTTGCAGTTATCTCCCTGATTCTGCTTATGGAGACCGCCTCCCGTATTGCCATTGTGACGAGAAAAGATCTTGTTGAGGCGATCATCGACGTGTTCCCCGGAAACCAGCTCTGGAAACGGTTTATTCAGGTCCTGATGCTGCTGGCGGTTCTCACGATCTGCTTTGCGTTCCAGACCGGAAATCTGACCGGCGGTGCGCTCGGCTTTGCGGATATCTTTGGCATTGGCACCACCCCGGTTGTGCTTGGAATGACAGCGGTTGTCCTTGCGGTGACGCTGCTCGGTTCAACAAAGTCACTCGAATTCATCATGAAGCTTTTTGTCGGTGTGATGGGCTTCATCTTTATTTTCACCATGCTGGTGGTCAAACCCGATCCTGCCGCCATGGCTGCAGGTCTGGTTCCTCAGCTCCCGCCCGGAAGCTATGTCCTGACGCTGGCACTGGTCGGCACGACACTGATCGGGATCAATCTTATCCTTCACTCGATTACCTCCAAAGCCCGCTGGAGCAAGGTTGAAGATCTGGCTGATGCCAAGTGGGATATCGGCTTTAACATTCTGATCGGCGGTCTGATCACCATCTCTCTTGTGGTGACTGCGGCAACGGTTCTCCGCGGTAGCCCGATTGCCGGACATCCCGCGCTTGCCTTTACGCGTTCGCTCGAACCGGTACTCGGCAGCTATGCCCGCGTGCTTGGTGACCTCGGGCTCTTTGCCGCCGGGCTCTCGTCCGCCATTGCCATTCCGTTTACGCTCAAAAACATCACAACAAGCGTGTTCCGGTTCTCTGATGGTGTGCACGGTAAAAAGGCTAACGCTATTGCGGTGGTGGCCATCCTTTTCGGGGCGTTCCTTTCCATTACCGGTAAAAACCCGCTTGAGATTATCATTACGGCACAGGCTGTGAGCGGCTTTTTCCTGCCGCTGATCACAGTACTCATCCTGATTGTTGCCAATAACAAAAAGCTTCTGGGTCAGTACACGAACAACATGTTCCAGAATCTGATCGGTATTCTGGTCGTCGTGCTCACGGTACTGCTCGGTGCTAACGGTATCATTCAGGCATTCAATTCGCTGATGAAACTTCTGGGAGGCTAACCGATGTTAACTGCAAACAAAATTGCCATGGAACGAATGGCAGCGGCAGATCCGGTGCTGGTTGATATCCAGCTCGCCCGAGACGTTCTGCCGGGCTTTGCCAGAAACATTCTGCTTCATGCCGGCCCGCCTATCGCTTTCCGTGATATGTGCCCGCCGATGCAGGGGGCTGTGTACTGCGCCCTGATTAACGAAGGCTTTGCAAAGACGATTGAAGAGGCGCGGGTTGTGGCAGAGAGTGGAGAGATCCGTTATGAGCCCTGCCACCATTTCAAGACGGTGGGCCCGATGACGGGCCTCACGACCTGGTCAATGCCTGTCTGGGTGATCGAGGATAAGAACACCGGCGAACGTGCGTACGTTAATGTGAGCGAAGGTCAGGGGGTGGGGTTGCGTTTTGGTGAATACAGCCAGAAAACGCTCGACAAGCTCAACTGGATAAAAGATGTCTTTATGCCCGTGTTCCAGAAGATTCTTCGCGAGGACGGACCGGTTGATCTTGCGCCGATTATGGCGCAGGGGCTCGCCATGGGCGATGAGCTGCATATGCGCAATCTGGCGACCACCTCGCTTATTCTGAAGAAGTTTGCCCATTCGATCGGCAAACATGCGGGCGAGCATGCAGCGGATATTCTGAAATTCATCTCCGTGGGTAATGATCAGTTCTTCCTCAATCTGGCGATGGGGGCAAACAAACTGATCGCAGACAGAGGTGACGGCGTGCGCGGGTCAACCGTTGTCACAGCCATTGCGCGCAACGGGGTTGAGGTCGGTATCCGGATCAGCGGTCTGAAGGGGCGCTGGTTTACCGCACCCGCACCGATGATTGACGGGCTGTATTTCCCGGGGTTCACCGAAAAAGATGCCTGTCCGGATCTCGGTGACAGCGCCATCATGGAAACCGGCGGTTTCGGTGGCTGCGCGATGATCGCCTCGCCCGCTATTGTGAAATTCCTCGGTCAGGACAGCGTGGAGATTGCTCACAGAACCACGCAGAACGCCTACAAAATTGCCTGCGGCACCAATGACAAATACCAGATTCCCATTCTGGACTTCAAAGGTATTCCGCTCGCTCTGGATGCCATGAAGATTGTGGAAACGGGGCTCACCCCGGTGCTCAATACCGCTATTGCTTCGAATAAAGCAGGGCAGGGCATGGTGGGGGCCGGGATGTCGGTGACGCCTGTGAAACCCTTTGAAGACGCCATTGTCGCGCTGGCTCAGGAACTGGGAGTATGAGATGCTGAAAAACCTTGTTATCACAAACCGTTATTACGACTCTGCGACGCTCATGCTCCTGACCAACAAAGTCAAGGCTGAGCTTGGGCTGGCGACAGAAGAGATTGCCGTGATGATGGCCACGGACATGAATAAACGCATCCTGCATGAGTCCGGACTGCTTGCCGAGGCCGGCGAGAGTGCCAATCCGGGTGATGTGGTGGTGGCGATCCGCAGCGATATGCCCGATGAGGAGATCCTTGCCCTCGTTGAGCGTTTCCTGAGCCGTCGTGCGGCAAAAAAGACGCAGGCCGTTGAGGTGACCTCTGTCAATGACGCCCTGGAAGTGAGCCCGGAAAGCAACTTTGCGGTGGTGAGTCTGCCAGGCGTCTATGCGGCGCGCGAAACCCGCAAGCTGCTTAATGCCGGTAAACATGTTCTGCTCTTTAGCGACAACATCTCTGTGGAGGATGAGGTCAGTCTCAAGAAGCTTGCGGTTGAAAAGGATCTGCTGATGATGGGGCCCGACTGCGGCACGGCCATTATCAATGGCGTCGGTCTGGGCTTCTCCAATACGGTGCGCGAGGGAAGAATCGGCATTGTTGCCGCCTCCGGCACTGGGCTGCAGGAAGTGGCAACACTGATTTCCAATGCGGGCTCGGGGATATCGCAGGCATTCGGCACCGGCGGACGGGATATCAAAGACAAGGTGGGCGGCATTATGATGCTCTACACGCTTGATCTGCTCATCCGGGACAAAAACACCGATGTGATAGTTATCGTGGCCAAGCCGCCTGAAGATGGGGTGCTGGCGAAGATGATCGAAAAACTCTCCGGCGTTCTCAAACCGGTTGTCGCCTGCTTCCTGGGTGCTGATCCGGCGAAGTTTGAGGGCACGGGTATCCATTTTGCATCGACACTGCATGAGGCAGCGCAAAAAGCGCTCGCCCTTGAAGGGGTGAAGATCGCAGAGGAGGCATCGTTTGAGGACGTGCTCGCAAAGCATGCCGGTCTCCGTGGCGACGGTTATATCCGGGCAATCTACTGCGGCGGAACCCTTGCTTACGAAACGCTCCTGATGCTTTCCCGAAAGGGGCTGCCGGTCACTTCGAACCTTCTGCATGATGCCTCGCATCTCTCAAGCCGTGATGTGAGCCGGGTCAACGCAGTGATCGATATGGGCGACGATGAGTTCACGGTCGGGAAACCTCATCCGATGATTGACCCCGGTGCGCGCAGTGAACGGCTTCGTGCGGAGGCCGCGGATCCGGAAGTGTCTGTGATCATTGCGGATGTGGAGCTCGGTTACGGCTCCAATGACCTCGCGGCGGATGTGCTCGCATCGGATGTCAGAGAGATTCTTACCCGGCGTCCGGACATTGCGGTGATTACCGTTATCTGCGGCTCCTATCAGGATTATCAGGGCTATGATGCCAAAAAGAAACTCCTGGAAGAGGCCGGTGCCATTGTCCCTGCTTCGAACGCCCAGGCGGTCGAACTCGCTCTCAAGCTCTTGAAGAAATAAGGAGGACAGTCATGTCAATTCTGGACGTCAAGGAACTCAAGGTTCTGAATGTGGGGCTTGAGAGCTTCAAAGAGGCTCTGGAAAAGCAGAATGTGCCCGTGGTTCAGGTTCAATGGAAACCGGAGGCGGGCGGCAACATTAAACTGCTCGAAATCATCGACAGGTTACGGGAAAAGGACATTCACTAGCCGCGAAAAAATCCCCTGACGGGTGCAAAAGCTGCCGCTCAGGGGATTTTTTTATGCTCAGAGCTCTCCGGCCACCTTTGTGAGGCGGTCTCGCAGGATGCGGGCGTGGTTGTGCAGAGGCTGTTTTGAGCCGTACAGCAGCACGACTGACGCGTACCCCTCCTGCTTCCAGGCACTGATAAAAGGGATGAGCTTTTCCTGAGTGAGCTCATCGCGATACTGCCGGGCAAAGCCTTCCCAGTGCCCGTCTGTATCCTCGTGAAACCATTTACGAAGGCTGACCGACGGCGCCAGCTCCTTAGCCCATTGAACGCCCTGAAGCTTTTCTTTACGTACACCTCGCGGCCACAGGCGGTCAATGAGGACATAGTGGTGCTCAGGCAGAAGCTGACAGTCGTAGACGCGCTCAATTGTGAAAGTCATCGGCATTTCGTTCTTTTCTCATGGGAAAAATTTACTGACAGGCTAATAAGCCTAACACCGGCGCACCTGAGGCGCAAACTCGCGTGTCGCTGAGGTGCCAGAAAAGAACGGGAGGTGTCTCATCGACACCTCCCGGCCGGCTTTCACAGTCTTTTATCAGTGACTTTTTTTCGTGAGCAGATCAATCCAGCACATCACAAGCGCGGAGAGCACAAACGTCAGGTGGATAATGACGTACCACATCAGTTTGTCGTTCGGCGTCACGTGAATGTTCATAAAAATCCGCAGCAGGTGGATGGAGGAGATTGCAACGATACTCGCTGCCACCTTGTTTTTCAGGGAGCCCGCATCCATTTTTCCGAGCCAGCCGAGTTTGTCACCCTCGGGTCTGTCGAGGTTAAGCTGGCTGACGAAATTTTCGTAGGAGGAAAACATCACCATGACGATCAGACCGCCGACAAGCGCCATATCGATCATGGAGAGGAGCGACAGAATCAGGTCCGCCTCGGAGAGATCAAACACGTGCGGCAGCACATGGAAGACCTCCTGAAAGAATTTGATTGCCAGGGCAATCAGAGCAAAGGAGAGACCGACGCAGACAGGCGCCAGAAGCCATCGCATGGTGAAAAAGTTACGCTCAAAAAGCTTCTCAAACATAGTGTTATGGGACTTTAGGAGTGAGAGAAATCAAAGGAAGACAATCCTCTGTCAGAAAGAGGCATCGAATCGTAGCAGAAGCCGTGGCGGCAGAGCCGTCTGCCGCCAGAGATTAACAATTATTTGCACTCAGGCCCGGTGCTCTGTGCGAAAGCGAAGCGTGACGGCGATAGCAACAGCAAGCAGCACTGCACAGAGGTAGAAGCTGCCGTCAAGATTGCCGGTGTACTTGAGGATCTGCCCGCCGACATAGGGGGCAATAACGGAGCTGATCAGGCCGCCGAAGTTGAAAACCGAGAGTGTTGTGCTCAGACTGCTGTCGCGGTTGGCCCGGGCCACGGCAATGATGAGAATCGGGTCGAGTGCCATTTTGCCGAAGGCTCCGTAGGCGATCACACACAGGAGAATCAGCCATTCGGCGCGGGCGTAGATCAGGCCGAGAATAGAGAGCAGTGTCAGGGCAAGCAGGAGGACACTGAAGGATTTAATGGCTTTGAACCGGTCAACGAGTCTGGCAAAAAAGATGGCGGAAAAAATCGATACCGTTGAAATCAGCAGCATCGAGGCTGCAACCATGGCCGGATCCATGCCTTTTTCTTTAGAGAGATAAAGCTGCAGCCAGGTGAGGATGTTGAAAAAACAGTACAGCGAGCAGAAGGAAACAATAAAGACCAGTATCAGCTGCGTATTGGGTTTGAAAAGGGCGGTTTTCGGTTTTGAGAAGGTCTGCGGCATGTGGCGCAGCAAAAGTGCCCCCATTCCGAGCGAGAAGACCGCCACAATGCCGTAGAGCCAGCGGTAGCTGAAATCGGCGTGCACAAGCCAGACGGGCAGGGTGGTGCCGAGGATAATCCCGACTGACATTCCGCTGTTGATGATAGTCGTGGCAAGAACCTTGTGCCGCAGCGGAATGGTTTCCGAGGTCAGCGCAAACTGCGGTCCGTAATAAAGCCCTTCAAATGCGCCGGCGAGAAATCTCAGTACGAGGAAGAGGAAAAAACTCCCGACAAGCCCGTTCAGAAGGCTGATTGCCGCCATCCCAAGAAATGTCAGGTGAATGATTCTGCTGATACCCACCCGGTCCCCGAGAATGCCGCCGGGAACTTGCAAAAGGGTGTAGCCGAGGAAAAACAGGCTGAACACGATACCGATGTCGCTTGCACTAAGCGAATAGTCGGTTGCAAGAATGTCCATGATGGGCGTGAACATCATGCGGTCGAAATAAATTACCGCCCAGCCCAGGCTGAAAACAAGTGAAACGGTTAACCAGTGAGAAGATGTTTTGGTCATTTTTCCGGTCGGTTTTCTGAGAATCCGTTTTTTACTTTATTCCTTAAAAAGGGCGTTTGTCAGCCGTTGACGTCGTAAAACAGTCCGATAATGACAGAATTTGACGAAATAGCGGGCATTATAAAAATTTCTTATGGCATTCGTCTCCGGTGCGCTAGCCTGTCGCGGCAAACGCCCGCCATGGGCTGCGGGCAGATGGTGTTAAGCTTGAGAGCCGCAGGAAGTCATTGTTGAAAAAATTTGAAAAATACGCGCCTGACTCTGTCTTGAAGTCTTAACGGCATCGGTGTTTAAATGACTCTAAGCAGTGGCCGGTACCGCTGCAGACTTCGGATATTTTTCAAGTGCACCAATAAGGAGACAGCATGCTGCAGACCTTTATCGTCAAGGGCAGTTTTCAGGATTCGGTCAGTCTGATGCTGGTTTCCCGGGATCTCAGCAAAGCCGGGGATGTCAACCGGGTGTCCATCATGATGGGTACACCGGCCAATAAAGAGGTGTTTAAAGAAACCGGTATGTGGTCGGATGCGCTCAGTGATGCCGGTCCAAACGATATCTGCGTTGCTATTGATACGCCTTCAAATGATCCCTCCATCGTTGAGAGAGTCCGTGAAAGGATGAACGAGGCGCTACGGAAAATGGCCTCGAGCCGGAAAAGCGCCGGGTATCCGCTGGTGCACTCGTTTTCCCGGGCTCAGAAAATTCTGCCCGAAGCGAATATTGCGCTGATCAGTATTGCAGGTGCCTATGCGGGTGGTGTTGCCAGAGAGGCACTCGAACGCGGGCTCAATGTGATGCTCTTTTCAGACAATGTGCCGGTGCAGACCGAGCGTGAACTCAAAGCGTTCGCCAGAAGCCGCGACCTGCTGGTGATGGGGCCGGATTGCGGAACAAGTATTATCGGTGATGCTCCCCTGGCGTTTGCCAACCGCACTGCAAAAGGTCCGGTGGGAATTGTTGGTGCTTCCGGCACCGGCATACAGGAAATCACCAGTCAGCTCGCCAGAAGAGGGGTGGGGATCACAGAGGCGATCGGCCTTGGCGGACGGGATCTGAAAGCGGAAGTCGGCGGTATTTCCGCCCGGTCCGCGCTGCGTATGCTGGAAAACGATCCCGCCACAAAAGTGGTCGTTTTTGTCTCCAAGCCGCCGGCGGAATCCGTCCGCACGGAAGTCTCCCGTCAGATGGAATCGATGAGTAAGCCCGTGGTGGCGCTGTTTCTGGGCAAAAACCCTGAAAAAAGGATCAGCGGAAATGTCTACTATGCCTACACGCTTGATGAGGCTGCGCAGATTGCAGCGGACCTGGTGAAGGCTCAGGAGACGGCAGAGGGCCTTCCTGCAGCGGGCAGGGGGATTTGCGGGCTCTTTACCGGAGGAACGCTTGCGAGTGAAACAGCAATGCTGCTCTCGCAGGTACTGCGCACGCCGGAGGATCATGAGCACCGGGACGGTTTCATGCTGGATGCGCCGGGTGTGCAGGTGATTGATCTGGGAGACGATGTGTATACACGCGGCAGACCGCACCCGATGATTGATCCGGGTGTGCGAGGCGAGCGCATAGAGGCACTATCTGAAGACTGCGGGGTGCTGCTCATCGATGTGGTGCTTGGTTTCGGAGCCAATCCGGATCCGGCCGGCGCGGTGGCAGAGAGTGTGGAGAAACTGCGGACAAAGAGAAAGTCTGCGCTTGCCGTGATTGCCACACTGACCGGTACCGATCTCGACCCGCAGAGCCTTGAAGAGCAGACGGATAAACTTGCCCGTGCCGGTGTGACGGTGGTGCCGAGCACGCGTGCAGCGGTCATGACCGCACAGGCCATCCTCATGAAAAACCGTCAGATGCAAGGGGATGTTCCGGCACTCTTTAAGCAGGAAACGGCAGTCATTAATATCGGATTGCAGAATTTTGCAGACGATTTGGAAGCAAATGGTGTCAGATGCGTCCATTTTAAGTGGGCACCCTCATGCGGCGGAGATACCCGGCTGCAGAAACTCCTGGCACAGATGATTTAAAAAGGGGGCACGATGTTCAGCTCAATCAGAGAAGCTAATGAGGCAGTACTTGAAAAGTTGCGCACAGCGCGCCCGCACTGGGTTGACGTTCAGGCTGCCGGCGAGGTGATTCCGCTGCTGCGGGAAGGAAAAACACTTCTTCATGCCGGCCCTCCCATTACCTGGGAGCGTATGACGGGGCCGATGCAGGGAGCGGTGATCGGGGCGTCACTGCTCGAAGGCTGGGCCGCGAGTGAAAAAGAGGCCCAGGCGCTTGCCGCCTCCGGTGAGATCCGCTTTGTCCCCTGCCATGAGGTGAATGCGGTCGGACCGATGGGCGGCATCACATCGGCCTCAATGCCGGTGATTGTGATGAAAAATGCGGTGCACGGGAACCGCTCGTACTGCAACCTCAACGAAGGGATCGGCAAGGTGATGCGCTTTGGCGCGTATGACAGCGAGGTGCTCGCGCGTCACCGCTGGATGATGAGAACCCTTGCGCCGGTGCTCTCGGCTGCGCTCAAGACGTTTGAGAACGGGCTGGATATCACGCCGATTGTGGCGCAGGCCATCACCATGGGCGACGAGTTCCACCAGCGTAACATTGCCGCCTCAGCCCTGCTGCTTCGATCGCTCGGCAGCGCTCTGATCGGCAGCGGAATGCCGCTTGAGGACATCAGGGAGGTGAATGATTTTCTCGCACGCACCGACCAGTTCTTCCTCAATGTCATGATGGCCTACTGCAAGAATGTGATGGATGCCGGTGCCATGGTTGGTGAAGGGACAATCGTCACGGCTATGGCGAGAAACGGGCGCGAGTTCGGGATTCGGGTCTCTGGGCTTGGCAACGAGTGGTTCACGGCCCCGGTCAATATGCCGGAAGGGCTCTTTTTCACCGGTTACAGTCAGGAGGACGCGAATCCGGATATCGGTGACAGCGCAATCACTGAAACCTACGGTGTCGGCGGCGCAGCCATGGTGGCCGCACCGGGCGTGACACGGTTTGTGGGCGCGGGTGGTATGGCTGATGCCATCAGAGTGAGCGAGGAGATGCAGGAAATCTACCTGGAATCGAATCCCATGCTCCAGATTCCCGGCTGGGATTTCCAGGGTGCTCCGCTTGGACTGGATATCCGTAAGGTGGTGGAAACGGGGATCACGCCGCTCATTAACACCGGTATTGCTCATCGCAAGGCGGGGGTGGGGCAGGTCGGTGCCGGCACGGTAAGAGCGCCGCTGGAGTGTTTCACAAAGGCTTTTCTGAAGATGGCGGAGAAGCTGAAACTCGAATCCTGAGATCAGCATCAGATTGCAGGCACGCCCGGTATCCAATCCGGGCGTATCTGTGTTAAGGTGTACTGATGACCGGGAGAGAGCAAATGTATACCACTCAGAAAGTTCCCAATTTCGATATGGAAGGTCTGAAAACCTTCTTTATTGTCGGTAAGTGTCACAGTTTCAGTGAGGCCGCGGAAGTGCTTCACAAGACACCGGCCACGATCAGCTACCGCATCAAGGCGCTCGAAGACCAGATCGGGATGCCGCTTTTTAAACGCTCGACGCGAAATGTCGAACTCCTGCCTGCCGGTGAGCATCTGATGGAATTTGCCACGCAGATCTACGGTCTTCTGCAGGCGATACCGAAGAATCTCGAACAGCTCAGTATCGGTGCCGAACTGCAGTTCACCATTACGGTGAACAATCTGCTGTATTCGCCTGAGGCAGTGGTCGGGCTGCTGGCGCTTCTGAATGAGAAGTTTCCGTTTACGCAGTTTACGGTGGCCAGAGCAGTGTATATGGGCGTGTGGGATCTGCTGCTCTCGCGTGAGGCCGATCTGGCGATTGGTGTTCCGACCTGGCATCCGATTGTCAACGAGTTCGAGACCCGACCGCTTGGCGAAGTGAACTGGGTGTTTGTGCTCAGCCCCGATCATCCGCTCGCAGTGAAGGCGGGAAAACTCACCCGTAATGATCTGCAGGCGTTCCCGGCAATCAACATCAAAGACACATCAGTGAATCTCGCAAAACGCACCGCCTGGCGGCTCTCAGGGCAGAAGGAAATCCTTGTGCCAGATCTCTCCACCAAGCTGCAGTGCCACCTCAAAGGCATCGGTGTGGGTTTCCTGCCCGAGCCTATGGTGAGAAGCTATCTCAAGACCGGGCAGCTGGTTACACGGTGCGTTGAAAATCCAAGGCAACCCTCGCCCATGGCGCTTGCCTGGCATCAGGAAAGTAACGGAGCGATCAGGCGTTTTATCACTGAACTTTTTGAAAACGGTCATCCCGTTGCCGAGCCTTTCAAACGCTCGCTCTCGCCAAAGCCGGCAGGGTAGCAGTCGTTGAAAGGGGGCTGTCAGAGAGGCGGTTTATTTTAAATATTCAACATAAGTAGTATTATGTAGAATAATTTTCAGGGCGCTTTGACCGATGTTATCCGGTTATCTCGAACCGTCCGCAAGCAGGAATTCAGCGAGTTTTGCAGCCAGTATTCTGTGATCTTCTTCCGAAAAATGAACCCCGTCGGTGTCGTGAGCATGCGCAATGCAGGTGCTCACGTCAAAAAAGAACGCTCCTCTTTCCCTGACAACCGGTTCAAGAACCGAAGCAAACACCTCTGAAGAGCGCTGTCCGCCGGGAAAATATTTTTCGTTGGGTCCGCCCGCCACATTAAGCGGCGCCGGTGCCAGAACGAGAATATCCGGTGTTTTATAGCCGGTGGCACTTCTCCATGAGCAATCCCTCACGATATCGATCAGTCTGACGACGCCCTGAGCCGCCTCCTGGGGCGATTTCTGCAGCTGGGCATTGAAATCATTGGTGCCGAGCATGATGATGACCAGATCAAGCGGCATGGCTTTGGAGAGCGCCGCGGGAAGCCAGGTTGCGCCGTTGAGAAGCATGCCGGGAATACTCCCTGTGCCGTTGCCGTCAGCCCCGGGCCGATCAAATGCGCTGGTTCGTCCGCTCAATCCGTCGACTTCCACGACCGCCCTCTTTCCGAGTGCGCCGGCGAGCCGGTACGGCCAGATGTCTTCAACCCGGTACCGGATGACTTTACCGTCAGGCAGCTCATGCCAGCCGAAGGTGTTGGAGTCGCCATAAATCAGAATGCGTGCATTATCAGGGAGTGTCAGCATGGAGTAATCTCAGCGGTGAATTCAGCAGAAATGTTAGCTGAAACCGGAACCGTCGGTATTGCGCAGAGCGCTTAATTGAATTTCTTTTGAGGTATTACTTTGTAGCAGAGCTGTTGCTCAGGCAAAATAAGACCCATCCTCACGTGGAAAACGTGCTTTAAACATCAACAGGAACAGAATATGTCTCGAGTCAATCCCCCCTATCGTGCTGACGTTGTCGGCAGCTTTCTCCGTCCTAAGGCCCTTCAGGATGCCCGCCGTGCATTTGCCGCCGGTGAAATCACCCGTGAAGAGCTGACTGCTGTTGAGGACCGCGAAATTAAGGCGCTTATTGAAAAGGAAAAAGCCAACGGTCTGCGTGCAGTGACCGACGGTGAATTCCGCCGCGCGTTCTGGCACCTTGACTTTCTGGCGGTTCTCGGTGGCATCCGTCATATCAAGGCTGAAGCCTGGTCGGTTAAATTTGAAGGCGTTCAGCCCAAGGCTGAAACGGTGGTGATTAACGGGAAGGTGCATTTCCCTGAAAACCATCCCTTCCTCGATGCCTTTGACCGTGTGAAGGCGCTCGCCGGGGATACGCCGGTGAAGTTCACCATCCCCTCTCCGTCCATGCTGCATCTGATCTGCTGCGTGCGTGAGGCCAACTATCAGCCTGTTGATCTTTACAAGGATAACGAAGAGGCGCTCTTTGAGGACATCGCTCAGACCTGGATCGATGCGATGAAGGCTCTCTATGCCCGCGGCTGCCGTTATCTGCAGTTTGACGACACCAGCTGGGGTGAACTCTGCTCGGCTGAAAAGCGTGCTGCTTACACTGCCCGCGGCATTGACGTTGATCAGCTTGCCCGCAACTATGTTCGGGTGCTCAATAAGATTCTGGCGCAAAAGCCTGAAGATCTGACCGTCACGATGCATATCTGCCGCGGTAATTTCCGCTCCACCTGGTTCTCTTCGGGCGGCTATGAGCCCGTGGCGGAAATCCTGTTCGGTCACTGCAATGTGGACGGTTTCTTCCTGGAGTATGACTCCGAACGTGCCGGTACCTTTGAACCGCTGCGTTTCATTAAGAACCAGACGGTTGTGCTCGGGCTGATCACGTCCAAGTTCCCCGCGCTTGAAGCAAAAGAGGAAGTGAAGGCGCGTGTGCAGGAGGCGACCAGATATGTTCCGCTTGAGCAGCTGGCGCTCTCTCCGCAGTGCGGTTTCTCCTCCACGGAGGAAGGTAATCTGCTCACAGAAGCCAACCAGTGGGCCAAGGTCAGTCTTTGTGTGGAAATTGCCAAAGAAATCTGGGCGGATGCCTAAAGTGCTCAGTTAAGGCTAAACGGGTTTCAGTCGGAAAAAACTGAAACCCGTTTTTGTGTCTATGCGCCGGTGCCTTCTGTCTCCGGTTGCACCGGGGCGTTCAAAGCCTGCAGCAGCGTGCTTTCGCCGATAATAAGGATTGGATGTCCTGCTTTTCGCAGATTCAGAGCCTGCTCGATTTTTCTGCCGTAGGTTGTGAAGGACCAGCACGGATTGCCGAGTTCGCCAACGACCAGATAGTCGATTTTTTTCGAGATGCCTTTTTTCACAATGCCGCCCGAAGAGGTGATCAGGTTTTCAATCTCAGCGCGGCTGCCGGAGGAAAACTCACCGGTGAGCGCAAAGCACTGACCGGAAAGCCGGACGGCCGGGTTTTTTGCCTCAATGGCGCTGATGTCGTATTTTTCACGCAGTGCTCTGTAGTGCTCTTCAGACAGTGTGGCGGACTGCGAGAAATCGACAAACTGGGAGATGAACCCGGCAAGCTTTTCTTTGCGCTCTGCTGTGATCACACCGTCCCGGAGCACCTCCTCCACGAGGTCGATCAGCTCATCGTACGGAAAATAGCCCGCAAGGAAACGGTGGTCACTGAGCCAGCGCTGGAGCGCCAGAATCTCCTGCTCCTCAAGCGTGTTGTCCGCGAGAATCCCATGGATATAGCCATCGAGGAGCTGAAGACTGCTCTTGATCAGGTCATCGGTTTCGGTCCAGCACGAGAGATGATCGGCAAGCCAGGCGATATCCTCTATTTCGTCTTTGTCAATAGCATGCTCTGAGAGCATGTCCTCCAGTGTGCTGATAACTGTACTGAACGGAGGCTTGCTGCAGAATTCTTTCGTGAGTGCGACAAGACGCTCGAGTTCGGCCATCTCCTCCTCGTCGACACAGCCGTCGGCAATGATTCCATGAAGGAATCCGGAGAGATCGAGCAGCGCTTTAATACGCATTTCTTTCCGGCCGTAGATGAGGTAGGCGGTGGAGTCGTAGTCTTGTGTTTGAGTCATGGTGAGTGATAAGTTTTTTTAAAGATCAGGATAGTCAGATTTGATTCTACGCCGCCGTGCTGCGTTCCTCAGCAATGACGGAGGGATTTCTCCGGGGAGTTGTATGGGGCACTTTAGGAGAAAGCCTCTAGGCATAAATCCCAGTGAGACTTGATAACGGTCGGGTCTTGTGTGAAAAAGTCGCTTTTCCTTTTTCCGCCTCTTGCATTCGCGCTGAAAATCTGTAGGATTATTCATACCAATTAAGTGAATCCGGTCTCTCTCTCGCAGACCGGTCTCATAGAAAGGAAGGAAAAATGATTTCTCTTAACGTTCAGCGATTTAGCTACTTTTATTTCTGGTGGTATCAGAGATAAAAGTATTTGCTGCTTGTTAAAAGAAATTCCAACGAAACCTGCGGTAAATACACACCGCAGGTTTTTTTGTAAGGCCGTCCCGGGCCGCAAAACCATCAAACATCCTACCCGCGATGTGTATCCGCACCAAAAAACTGAAATAAAGGAAACACATCATGGTCGTCATTCTCAAGCCCCATACCGAAGAGTCCCTCGTTCGTGATCTGATCGCTGATCTTGAAGCGCAGGGTGTCAAGACCCACGTGTCCGTGGGCACGGAGTCCACCATTATCGGTCTGGTCGGGGATACCCGACGCATTGACCAGAACCGCCTTCTGGCCAACCCGATTGTCAAAGAAGTGAAGGTGATTACCGCCCCCTACAAGCGTGTGAGCCGCGATTTCCATCCGGACGACACCGTGGTGAATGTGGGTAATACCAGGATCGGCGGCGGTCACTTCGCAATGATTGCGGGCCCCTGCTCTGTGGAAACCCGTGAACAGATCATTACCGTGGCCAAGGCCGTCAAGGCCGCCGGTGCCACGATGCTGCGTGGCGGTGCCTTCAAGCCCCGTACGTCTCCGTACGACTTCCAGGGTCTTCAGGCTGACGGTCTTGAGCTCCTTCTTGAGGCCAAGGCTGAAACCGGGCTGCCGATCGTGACCGAAATCATGAATATCAACCACATCCCCATGTTCGAAGAAGTGGATGTAATTCAGGTCGGTGCCCGCAGCATGCAGAATTTCGAACTGCTCAAGGAACTCGGCCGCACCAACAAGCCCATCCTTCTCAAGCGCGGTCTTGCCAACACCCTCAAGGAACTGCTCATGGCTGCCGAATACATCATGAGCACCGGTGAAGCGCAGGTGATTCTGTGTGAACGCGGTATCCGCACGTTCGAAACAGTCACCCGCAACACGCTTGATCTCTCGGCGGTGCCGGTGCTCCACGAAATGACGCACCTGCCGGTGGTGATTGACCCGAGCCATGCAACCGGTGTGGCACGTCTTGTGAAGCCTATGGCTGCCGCAGCAGCGGCCTGCGGAGCCGACGGTCTGCTCATTGAAGTGCATAACGACCCGAAGAATGCGCTCTGTGACGGTGCGCAGTCCCTCACGCCGGAACAGTTCGCAGAAACGTCTGAACTTGTTAATCTGGTGCGCGGCGCAGTCGCCGGCCGACTCTAACCGGGCACAGGAAAAGGAGACAGGGCATGGAACGAATTGTGGTCCGCACCGATCCGGGGTACACAGTGCAGGTTGGCACGGGTGTTCTCGACAATGCGGGAAAGGAAATCGCGAAGGTTGTCCCGGGGCGCAGAGCGGCGATTCTGAGTGACTCCAATGTGATGCCGCTGTACGCTCAAGCGCTTTCCCGGCAGCTCATCGCTGAAGGCTTCTCTGTGGCCACAATCACGTTCCCCGCCGGGGAGGCATCCAAAAACCCCGACACCCTTCTGCGGGTCATCAATGAGCTTGCAGCACTCTCGCTCACCAGAGCGGATGTGCTTGTGGCGCTCGGTGGCGGTGTGACAGGTGACCTTGGCGGACTGGCCGCCTCGCTCTACCTGCGGGGGATTCACTGCGTTCAGATCCCCACCAGTCTGCTTGCCATGGTTGACTCGAGTGTGGGCGGGAAAACCGCGGTGAATCTCGAGGCCGGGAAAAATCTGCTGGGGACATTTTTCCAGCCCGATCTTGTCCTTTGTGATCCGACGGTGCTCGGGACACTGCCGCCCGAAGAGCTCGCCAACGGATGGGCGGAAATCATCAAGTACGCCTTCCTCAAGCGTGATCCTCTGTACGATATGCTCCGCGGCGTCACGCCGGGTGCGGACCTGAGCCCGATTATCGCGGAGTGTGTCCGCATCAAGGAGGCGCTCGTTGCCGAAGATGAATTCGATCGCGGTAACCGTGCACTGCTCAATTTCGGGCATACCATGGGTCATGCCATCGAACGGCTCACCGATTTCTCCATTCCGCATGGCCGTGCCGTCGGTGTTGGAATGGCGATGATGACACGTGCTGCTGTGCAATCCGGACTCTGCAGCAGGGACACACTCGATGTGCTCCTGGCGCTTCTCACCCGATTCGGTCTGGAGAGCACAACAGCACTCGGCATTCCGGATCTGATCAGCGCCTCAGCGCATGACAAGAAGTCGACCGGGAAGAAAATTACCGTGATCGTACCGCGGGCCCTGGGAAACTGCGAGTTGCGCAGTCTCTCTTACGAAGAATTAGCCGGCATGATGGCGCTTGGCAGGGAGATTGAGTAAATGGACAGGTCTGTGACTGCACTGACAGTGTCGGGCCCGGTCTCGGGCACAATTGATGCGATTGCCTCCAAATCCCATGTGCACCGCCTCCTGATGGCGGCGGCGCTCTCTGATTCGCCCACTGTCATCCGATGCCGTACGACGAGTGCGGATATTGAAGCCACCCGCAATGTGCTCGCCGCGCTCGGTGCGACGTTCCGGGTCACTCCGGGGGCCATTGAGGTGATGCCGGTCAGAGAGCTCGTGCGTGAAAGCACTCTGGACTGCTCGGAGTCCGGCACCACTCTCCGGTTTATGCTCCCGATTGTTGCCGCCCTTGGCAGCAACTCCTCCTTTATGGCACACGGGCGCCTGCCCTCCCGACCGCTCTCTCCGCTTTATGAGGAGCTCGAGCGGCACGGTATCCGTCTTTCCGCACAGGGCGCTGTGCCGCTTGATGTGCGCGGAAAACTCAGCTGCGGGGATTACACGATCGCGGCAAATGTGAGTTCGCAGTTTGTGGGCGGGCTGCTGTTTGCTCTCTCACTGCTCGAAGGCAAAAGCACACTGACGCTCACTGAAACGATTGAATCCCTCCCCTATACCGTGATGACGCTCGAGGTGCTGAAACTCTTCGGCGCCCGTATCAGCGCCTCTGAAGATATGCGCCGCTTTGAGATTGAAGGCGCTTCAAGGCTCAGAAGTCCGGGAACAGTTGTGGCTGAAGGAGACTGGTCCAATGCCGCCTTCTGGCTCTGTGCCGGCGCACTTGGCGGCGGCTGCCGTGTGGGGAACCTTAACCTTGACTCCGTACAGGGTGACAAGGCCGTGCTCAGGATTCTTTCCGCGTTCGGTGCAAAGGTGACCTGTAAAGACGGACTGGTGAAGGTAACCTCCGATACGCTCAAGGCTACGCGAATAGACGCGAGACATATTCCCGATCTGGTGCCGGTTCTGGCGGTAGTGGCCGGTGCGGCGTGCGGGACAACGGTTTTTGAGAATATCCAGAGACTGCGCATCAAGGAAAGCGACCGTGTTGAAACAACGATCGCACTTCTGCGCAGCCTGGGGGTGAATGCCGCAAGTGATGAGACGACGCTCACGGTGAAAGGGCGCGGCGGCTTTCTGAGCGGTGAAATCTCGGGTTTTAACGATCACCGTATCGTGATGGCGGCTGCGGTTGCCTCGCTCAACACCCCCGAGGGAATGACAATCACTGCGCCGACAGCGGTCAACAAATCCTATCCCCAGTTTTTTGAGGACTGGCAGGGAATGGGCGGTCGCGTTGTGGTGCTCTCGCAAGAGAAGAAAGGAAAAAAATGAGTTCGTGGAAAGGAAAGGTTCTGGAGGTGAACGTCTTCGGACAGAGCCATTCAGAGGCAATCGGTGTTGTGCTCTCAGGGCTTCCCGCCGGTGTGGCGGTTGATGCGGATGCACTCTCGGCATTCATGCGCCGCCGTGCACCGGGGCGCAATCGTATGAGCACGCAGCGCAAGGAGGCGGATGCGGTTCAGTGGGTGGCCGGCATTGTTGACGGCGTTACCTGCGGAGCACCGCTCACAGGGCTGATCTACAACACGGATGCAAGAAGTCAGGACTATAAGAAAATAGCGGATCTCCCCCGCCCGTCTCATGCGGACTGGCCTGCTCAGGTGAAGTTTGAGGGACATCAGGATGTGCGCGGTGGAGGCGCGTTCTCTGGGCGTCTGACTGCGCCGCTTTGTATTGCGGGCGGCGTTGCAAAACAGATGCTTGCAGCGCGCGGAGTGCATGTGGGGGCGCATGTGGCAAGCATTGCCACTGTCTCTGACCGGCCTCTGGACCCGATGGGTGCTGACGTTGAGGCGCTGTGCCTGGCGGCAGAGCGTGAGATTCCGGTGCTTGATGCGGCGGTGGCGGATGCCATGGCGCAGGCGATCGAAGAGGCCAGACTCGAGGCTGACAGTGTGGGCGGTGTTGTTGAGGCGCAGGCCTGCGGACTGCCGGTGGGACTCGGTGGTGAACTCTTTAACGGTATTGACGGGGAGATTGCCCGTGCGCTTTTTGCCATTCCCGGTGTGAAGGGGGTGGAGTTCGGTGAAGGGTTCCATGCATCCGTGCTGCGCGGCAGTGAAAACAACGATGCCTACGGGCTTTGTGAGGGGAAAATCACCCCGCTTACGAACCGTGCCGGTGGTGTTCTCGGCGGGATGACAAGCGGACTGCCGCTCACGGTGCGTGTGGCAATGAAGCCCACCCCTTCTATCGGTAAGCTGCAGCAGTCTGTGTCGCTCTCAAGCGGCGAGATTTCGCAGTACCGGGTGCCCGGACGTCATGATCCCTGCATTGTGCTCAGAGCCGTCCCGGTTGTGGAGGCGGTGGTGGCAATTGTTCTTTTGGATGCGCTTTTGTTTTTAGAGGGAGTGCGCTGATGGTTAAGCCCCTGAAGGATCTTCGCGAGGAAATCGATCAGCTCGATGCTGAAATTGTCCGTCATGTCGTCAAGCGTCTGGCGGTGGTCGGTGAGATTGCCCACACAAAGCTGGTCGAAGGGCGTGAGATCTATGACCCTGCCCGTGAGGAGGCGCTCGCAGAGAAGATTGGTGCGCTGGCGCGAGACAAGGCTGCCTCGGTGCAGATGCTCTACCGGACAATGACGGCGGTGAGCCGTGCCGAAGAGCATAACGCCTACAGGGGCGGCTGCAGCACACTGCCTGCGGGCACCTACACCGTGCGGGTGAAAACCGAGCGCGGACTTTCCGACATTATGCTGATGCTGGTGGTCAATAATGTCACCCCCACCTCGTTCTGTTTTTCCGGCACCGAGCTCGTGCTCAGTGTCTCCTGCTCCCTGCCCCGCGGTTTTGTCAACGATATGCTCGAGCACGGCTTTATTCTGATCGGTGAGCAGAACGGGGGTGAATGATGCATAAAAAACGGTTCGGCCTTATCGGGCGCAGCCTCTCGCATTCACTCTCACCGCAGATCCATGCGCTGCTTGGGGACTACGAGTACAGGCTCTATCCGCTTGAGCCCGGGGAGGTGGAGAATTTTGTGAGAAACGGCGATCTTGCCGGCTTCAATATCACGATCCCCTACAAGCAGGATGTGATTGCGCTCTGTGACACGCTTACTGAGCGCGCAGAGCGCATCGGCGCAGTGAATACGATGGTGCGTGATGAGGCCGGCCGCTGGCGCGGCGACAACACGGACTATGACGGATTCCGGCTGATGGTTGAAGAGTCGGGTATCTCACTTACCGGCAAACGTGCACTGGTGCTTGGCAACGGCGGCGCTTCGAAAACCGTTCAGGTGGTACTGCGCGATATGGGAGCGCAGGTGACGGTGGTCTCGCGCTCGGGCCCTGTAACCTATGAGGATCTCGGGGACTATGCTGATGCGGCGCTGATTGTGAATGCCACGCCGGTGGGCACCTATCCCGATCTGCAGAAGAGTCCGCTCCCTTCGCTTGACGGATTCCCCGTGCTTGAGGGGGTGCTTGATCTCATCTACAACCCTGCCAGCACTGCCCTGATGCAGCTTGCTCAGGCCCGTGGCATCCTGGCGATGAACGGACTGAAAATGCTCGTCAAGCAGGCGGCGGTGGCGGCTGAGCAGTTTGCGGGCGTGAGAGCCGGTGCGGATGCGGTGGAGAAAATCAGCAGAACAATTGCGGCGGGTTTTGAAAACATTGTGCTCATCGGGATGCCGGGCGCCGGCAAGACGACTATTGGCCGTGAGCTTGCGAAAGCGCTCGGCAGAGAGTTTGTCGACCTCGATGAATACATCCTTGCCTCGACCGGCAGAAGCCCCTCGGAATGGATTGAATCCGAAGGGGAAGCGGTATTCCGCGACACTGAAAGCCGGGCGCTTCTCGAGGTGGTCGCGCGTCACGGCATTGTGATTGCCACCGGCGGCGGAACGATTCTGCGTGAGGAAAACGTCAGGCTGATGAAACAGAACGGGCGCATTGTCTGGCTCGAGAGGGCACTCTCGGAGCTGAGCTCCCGCGGCCGGCCGCTGTCGAAGAAGCTGGGCGTTGAGGCGCTTTATGAACAAAGAGAGCCGCGTTATCGTGCGGCGGCTGATCTAAGGGTCAGTGTGAGCGGTCAGGCCAGGGCGACGGCTGCGGAGATTGTCTGCAGGCTCGGTGCTGCAGAGGCCTGAAAAAGGAGAAGCGATGAAAATTCTGGTTATTAACGGTCCCAACCTCAATATGCTCGGCATTCGCGAGCCGCAGCTCTACGGCGCGAACACCTATGCTTCGCTGTGCGCACTCATCAAAGAGTGGGCCCTTGAGCTCAATGTCGAGGCCGAAGAGTTTCAGTCGAACCATGAGGGCGACATTGTGGACAAAATTCAGGAGGCCTATTTTGAAAAGGTTGACGGTATTGTGATCAACCCGGGGGCCTATACCCACACCAGTGTTGCAATCCTTGACGCACTGAAGGCTACGGCGATCCCCACGGTGGAGGTGCACATCACGGATATTCACCAGCGCGAGGATTTTCGTGCGGTGAGTTATGTGAGTCTTGTGGCGAAAAAACAGATTGCCGGTCACGGCATTGACGGCTACCGTGAGGCCATGGCCTATCTTGCGGGAACCATTTCAGCCGGCTGAGCGCCTGAGTCCACTGGCGGCCTGTGTTTTCTGAAGCCCGGAGTGAGCAGATCACGCCGGGTTATCTTTTTGCGCCATGAGAAAAAATTCAGCTGTCGCAGTCAGGTATTTTCACCCCTTGAGGAGGTGGCGGAAATTATTTCTTACGTAACAAAATGGTGTAGAAAAACGCCCCATAAGCTCAAGTGACAGTCAGTTCGCTAAAATGCGCAACTCCTCTGAGACATGGTGTTCATGACCTGCAGTTAAAAATAAGAAGATATTTTCTTTATTTGTAAACGAAATAAATTACATTACGGTTTCACATTTTATCTGCCGGTATTTCGATAAACGTCACGCAGACACGCTAACTAAAATACCTTACAAAACCTGTACCAGTACTCGATAAACGCGATTTTTAGTAGTAAAAAATCTGCCAGTATGCGAAAATAATGAAGTAGTAAATCTCTTGAACTAACTGAATAATTCTTGAGTACTAATCCTAAGGAAGACAGATGCTCGAAGTACTAAAGGTCATGGATGCACAAGCGCTAGTGGGCGTGAGCAACCTGATGCATGTGCTTGGACTTACAACTGCGCTGCAGTGGCTCAGCAGAGCCGGAGACAACGGCGAGTGCTGGATTGCACTCGGTATCATTCTGCTGTTTTTCAGGCGCACCCGCTGTATGGGGGTGGCCATTCTGCTTGCGCTCGTGCTCTCCTCGCTGATCAGTCTCGGTGTGCTCAAGACGCTTGTCGAGCGCCCCCGCCCCTGCACGATCTGGCTGCCGGCTTTTCTCTCGTACTGTCCGCCCAGCTTTTCCTTCCCTTCGGGGCACACAACCACCGCGTTTGCCACTGTGGGGGTGGTGTGGATGATGCGATCGAGCCTGCTCTGGCCGGTGCTTATTGCCGCCCTTCTGATGGGGCTCTCGCGTATGGCGCTCTTTGTGCATTATCCGACAGATGTGATGGCGGGGCTGATCGTCGGACTGGGCAGCGGATTTATCGTTGCCTCTCTCGTGAGATGGAATGAGCGGCGCCATATGAATGATCTTTAAGTCTCTTGCAGAGGGCTGCCGTGAAGAGCAGAACTTTTCACTGCGGTAACCCAAAGGCGACGCAAGGCCGTTTTTGACGGGAAAACACTTACTTCGCCCAGAGAGACTCTTCAGGTACAATGCCTCAATTGGCAACACGTTTTGTGCCAGGACTAACACTACAGAGGAGAGCTTCCCATGAAGAAAACCGAGTCTTCATGCATGTTTGTGGTAACAGCTGAGAAGATACTGCCTTCTTAAACGC
>CAJJRX010000008.1 GCA_905194315.1 uncultured Sutterella sp.
ATTTAAGAAAGCAGTATCTTCTCAGCTGTTACCACAAACATGCATGAAGACTCTTAAAAATCAACAAAACCCGTCTCAGGAAGGATTTCTGATGTCAGTACATACAACCTGCACTCCGACTCTCAGACCACTGTACTGCGTGATGCTCACCGCACTCCTCACCGCCAGCATGACGGCCGGCGCAGCACTCATCACCACCGGCGGCGATCACACCGTAACAGAGAGCACAGTCGACGACACGCTGATTAAATTCACCGACCCGGCCACTGCTACCGTGAAGCTGCCCGATGGCGGCACCACCGTCAACGCCACGCTGCGCGGCATCGATCTCGCACGCTCGTCTGCACCGTCAGGCACCGGGACAATTACCGTGAACGGTTCGCTCACCATCAATCTCACGAATACAACAACAGCTGATCTGGATGAGCGCGGTCTCTACGCCATCTACAACGACGCACAGAAGGACTCTGCCGGCGCCGCACAGACGCTTATCCTCAACGGCGACCTTAATATCACAGAAACGATTACGCCCATCTCAGGATATCCGCTCACGTTTGGCGGTGTGCGCACACGCGGCACCACCATTATCAACGGCAGCGTCCGTCTCACAGACTCCACTTTCACCATCCCGAAACACAGGTTAACCAGCCAGACCTCGATACACCTTATCACTGCCAACGACACCGAAAACAATGCCACCAGTACCATCCGGCTTACTGTCGGCAAAGAGGACGGCAGCTCCACACTGACCGTTAACAACGTCAGGGCAACGGTTACGAATTCCACCGGTGTGCTCTACGTCCTTAGCGCCACACAGGCCGGGGCGCATCTCCGGGCGGCGGCCGATATCTCGGACGTCTCGATCGTCAACACAGAAGGCAGTGCCACAATTTACGGTCTCAAAGCCGATGCCGCCACACTCCTTATTACAGAAGAACCGGTCAGCATCCGCAATCTTACAAGTGAAGGCAGCTCTGCATCGGTCACCGGTTTATATAACTGGGACAGTTCGACACACATTAACAGCACTCTGAGCATTTCCGGTCTGACGGCCACTGCCCGCGGTGCGTATGCCAATCCACAGGCCACAGGTCTGTATCTCGCCGGCACAAATCCGGACACCATATTCAAAGACACTGTAAGTGTCAACGGTGTACACGTCAAAGGCGGTTCGATGCAGCAGGCTACCGGTATCCAGATTTACCAGCCCAGAGGGGGCATTACTTTTGAAGGCCTTGTTAATGTGACGGATGTGCTCACCGACGATGAGTACGGTGAAAGCTATGCCATTCGAAACAAGCTGTATAATGACGACTCGCCGCTTTCTATCCGAAGTGCAAAGATGGAAGGCGATATTCTCAACGATGAGTCCCCCCATAATCCCGTCACGCTCAGTTTTGATGGAGCAGAGAGCTATCTGCGCGGCTTTTTCCGGGACCTTAACATGGCCGGTGCGCACAGCTCTCTGACGCTGCAAAACAATGCCCGCTGGGAGGTTGTGAGTTCAAACCTAGACAATCCCGCCAGTCCGTGGTCGGGTGACATCAACACACTCGATACGCTTACTCTGAATCAGGGCCGAATTTTTGTCGGCACAACGGAAAGTGAATGGAGAGACACGAGCGTTCTCTATCCAGCCGCACAAGAGCGACTGCACGCCACCAGCACGCCAACCGAACTCACCGTGACCTCGCTTGGCGCCTCCGGTAGTGATTCTGGCAGCATCTACCTGCGTGCCTATATGGAAGACGGCAGCGACAGCTCGGACAGTCTGCACGTCACGGGAGCGGTTAACGGCTCCTACACACTCCACGTCAAGGCTGGCGGCAATCCTTCCGGCGGAACACCCGCCCAAAGTCAGGACAACAGCTATCTGGTCAAAGTTGACAACACCACCACGCCCGACAACGCTTTCACGCTTGCCGAAACGGTGTACGGCCCCTACATCGACCTTGGCCCCTATGTCTACGAGCTTGCCGAACCGAGAACCGACGGCAGCGCTAAAGAGTGGTATCTCAAGCGCGTCCTGCCGGCGCCTTCGCCATCGCCCTCGCCCGTACCGGCGTATTCGCCCGCCGGCAGTGTGGTCCTTTCGCTCGGCAACCTGTATCTGCCTAATATGCTCTTTACCGGTCAGATCGCTGACATGCAGCGGCGTATGCAGACGCTGCGCGAGCCGGCCTACGACAACTGTCTGACACTTTCCGGCATTTATACCGAAGAAAAGGCTGACGCTGCCGGCTGCAGCAAAGAGGACTGCCGCAACGCCATCCGCCGCGTGAGCGAGGACGGCGCCTGGGTGAGCGTGAACGCTGATCAGTCGCATATGCCTGGCATGGCCGGCACACGACTCAAGCAGAAATCGACCCGCATCAGCATCGGAGCGGACCGCAAGCTCGAAGGCAGCGCCTGGCTCATCGGTGCTGGCGCACACTACTACGACACGCGACTCGAGGCGGACCGCAGCGCGTACTACGCGCGCGGCGACGCGGATGCGTACGGTGCGGATCTGTATGCGCTCTGGACAGACTGCTGCGGACTCTACAGCATGTTCACGCTCTCCTTTGACCGGTATTCGGCCGACCTGAAAACGCACACACTCGGCGGCGTGCCTGTCACAGGCGCCAAGAGCAACACCGGGATTGTCTTCTCGGCTCAGGCGGGCAAGAAGATCTACCTGAGCGATGCGCAGTCCTGGTATGTTGAGCCTAACGCCGAGCTTATCTACTCGTACATCTTTGGCGACGATTACCGCCTGAGCAACGGGCTTGAAGTGCGAGAGCGCAACTTTGATTCGCTCATCGGCCGTGCAGGTGCGGTTATCGGTCAGACACTGCGTGTGGACGGCGTCAAACGCGGTGAGTGGTTTATGCGGTTCGGCCTGAGCCGTGAATTCCTCGGCAAATCCGAACTCGTTATCAACAACGAGCGCTTCAGCGAGGATATGCTCCCGCCGCATGTTTACTACGGTCTCGGCTTTAACTGGTCGGTATCGGATTCGCTTCGCGTCTATGCCGCGGCGGAACGCTCGAGCGGCAACAACTACACGCGCGACTACGATATCCAGGCCGGTCTGCGCTGGGTGTTCTGAGCGCCTGAGAGCGGTCACGCCGCAAACTGAAAACGGCCGTCTGAGAAAAGTCTCAGGCGACCGTTTCTGCTGTGTGAACCGGGCTTTGTGTCAGAAAGCCGAACGGGCGGCTCTCAGATACACGTACATCGAATAGATCGTGAGCACGGCGGCAACGTACATGAGCACCGTGCCGATCAGGGAGATGTTCACCGCCCCGGTGAATATCGAGGTGTTGATGATGATCGGATCCCACCAGAGCAGACTCGGAATGGCCACCATCTGGGCGATCGTTTTGATTTTCCCGAACCAGTTGACTTTCACTTTGCCGCTCTCGCCCACTTTGGCCATCCATTCGCGCAGCGCCGAGACGGTGATCTCACGCGCGATGATGATCATCGCGAGCAGCATGTCGCAGCGTCCGAGTCCGACAAGAGCCACCAGTGCGGCGGAGACGATCAGTTTATCGGCCACCGGGTCAAGAAAGGCCCCCATCGGGGTGGCCCATCCCGCATAGCGGCGGGCAAGAAAGCCGTCCACGGCGTCTGTGATCGCGGCGAGCACAAAAAGCACGCAGGCAAGCACATTCTTCTCGGACATCGTCAGCCAGGCGGCGGGGAGGTAGAAAATCGCAATGATGAAGGGGATCATCGCGATGCGTGCCCAGGTGAGCACCATCGGCATGTTGAGTTTAAACGGGGGCTTGAGTTTCGGCATTTTCAGGCAGATTGGTTAGTTTTTTACCTTCACACTGAGTTTTCCCGCGGGAAAGTGTTTCAATATTAACACCCGAGATCAGTCGATGTCTGTGCTCTGGTGCAGCTGCGCGTAAATTTTCATTGCGAGCGCGGCAGAGATTCCCTCCACACGGGCAATCTGTTCGGCACTTGCGTTTTTGAGCTGCTTCATGCCGCCGAAGTGCGTCAGCAGTCTGCTGCGGCGTTTCGGCCCCACCCCCTCGAGATCCTCAAGGCGCGAAGTGTGGCGGGTTTTGGCGCGTTTTGCACGCATCCCCGTGATGGCAAAGCGGTGCGCCTCGTCGCGCACCTCGGCAATGAGCATCAGCGCGCGGCTCATGGTGCCGAGCACCAGTGCTTCACGCCGCTCACCGTTGATTTCCGGGAATATCAGCGTCTCGAGCCCGGTCTTCCGGCCCTCACCCTTGGCCACGCCGACAATCACCGACAGGTCGAGTCCGAGCTCGACAAAAACCTGACGGGCCATCTCCACCTGCCCCTTGCCGCCGTCAACGAGCACAATCGTGGGCAGCAGCGCCTCGCCGCGCGTCACCGGACGGTAGCGCCGCTCAAGAACCTGCCGCATGGCGGCGTAGTCATCCCCGGGTTCAATCCCCGTGATGTTAAAGCGCCGGTAGAGCGAGGACTGCATCCGCCCCTCACGGTACACCACACAGGAGGCCTGTGTGGCCTCACCCTGCGTGTGCGAAATGTCAAAGCACTCGATGCTCACCTTCATCGGATCGCCGTCCTCGGGCTCGATCCCGAGCACCTCGATGAGTTCTCTCAGACGCGTGAGCTGATTACCCTCCTCCTGCAGATGCCGCATGAGTGCCACACGGGCCCCCTCGCGGCACATCTCGAGCCAGCGCCGGCGCGCGTCGCGCGGTTCGGTCACCACCGTGATGCGCCGGCCGGCCACATTGCTGAGCGTCTCCGTCATGCGGCTGACAAAGTCGTGCCGCGTTTCATCATCCATCTGGGACGCGTCAACAATGAGCACCGCCGGCACGCTCATCGTCTCGTAATGCTGTCCGGCAAACGCCTCCAGAAGTTCTTCTGCCGTGGGCATGAGCGCTTCGGTGCGCTGTGCGATCTTCGGGAACGTCGGACGGTCACCGAGGTGGCGTCCGCCGCGGACCATGGCAAGATTCACGCACGCCACGGCACCCGAGACTGCCACGGAGAGAATATCCGCGTCCGTGTCCCCGCCCGTTGTCTCAATGGCCTGCTGCTCCTGAAGGGTGGTGAGCGCCGCGATGCGGTCGCGGTAGAGCGCCGCCTCCTCAAAGGCCCAGCGCTCTGAGGCTTCGAGCATCTTTGTGCGGTACACCTCAACAATGTCCTGTGTTCTGCCTTCGAGAAAGTCCACCGCGCGCTCGACGTCACGCTGGTAGTCCTCCCTGCTGATTCTGCCGACGCACGGCGCCGTGCAGCGCCCGATCTGCCCTAACAGACAGGGGCGGTCACGGTTCTGGAAGACTGAATTCTCGCAGGTGCGCAGACCGAAAACCTTCTGCATCACCTGAATCGACTCGCGCACGGCGGTCGAATTGGGAAAGGGCCCGAAAAAGCGCGAACGTCTGTCCACGCCGCCCCGGTAGTAGGAGAGCCTCGGAAACTCCTCGGGGCCGATTCTCACATAGGGGTAGCTTTTGTCGTCGCGAAAGAGAATGTTGTACTTCGGGTTGAGCGTTTTAATGAGGTTGTTTTCCAGCAGGAGCGCCTCGGCCTCGCTGCGCGTGACCGTGGTCTCAAGCCGTGCGATCTGGCTGACCATGATGGCGATTCGGGGCGAGAGCCCGTAGCCTCTGAAGTACGAGGAGACACGCTTTTTGAGGTCACGGGCCTTGCCCACGTACAGGCACAGCCCGTCGCGGTCAAAGTAGCGGTAGCACCCGGGCAGGTTGGGCAGGGTTTTGAGTTCCGTTTCCGGATCAAAGCGCACACCCTCCGGCATCTCGCCGGCGGGTTCAGGGGTAGCGGTATTGTTTTCGGTTTCGGTAGACAACAGAGAGTCCTCAGAGTAAACGCATACTTCCGACAATATTAAGCCAAAGCGGCCGGGCCTGCGCCGCGCTCAGCGGCTTATTGCCTTTTAGCCTGACGCGCTCACCGGCCAAGGAGCTTTGCCTTTTGCGCCTCAAACTCCTCCACGCTCAGAATACCTTTGTCAAGAAGATCCTTGAGTTTGAGCAGGTTTTCGTAGGTTCTCGCAAAGTCGTCGCCCGCGGGCGGCGTTCCGGCAGGCGCCGCCTGCGCTGCCCCGGCGGCAGCCTTCTCAGCTTCTACCTTTTCAGCGGCCGCTTTTTCCTGAGCCGCTTTTTCGGCAGCAGCTTTTTCTGCCGCCGCTTTTTCAGCGGCCGCAGCCTCGGCCCGTGCGCTGATCTCCGGCGAGCGCCGGGTCTTCGCGACGAGCTCCCGCACGAGACCCGCAAAAATGCCCGACGCCCTCGACTGCATCATCGAGCAGCGGACCTGCTCCGAGAGCGGAGCGGCCACCGGCGCGAGCACGCCGAGCGTGGCACCGTTTAAAAGTGTCATGCCGATGCTGCCGGCATTGGTCTGATCAAACGCAGCCGAGGCGTCCGCCGTGAGGGTGGCGAGGCGCTTTTTTCCGTCCGCCGCCAGGAAGTCGCTCGTGACACTGGCACTGTAGCCGCTCACGCTCCCGAAGACGACAGTCGCATCAAACTGCGAAAAAAGCGCACAATCAGGGCACTCCTCGGGACTTCTGACGGCCACCACGTCCGTAAAAACACTGCGAAGCTCGGCTGTCCAGGCACTCAAAACCGTATCGGCCACCAGTGCGCAGGGACCGGCGCCAAGCGGCGCCTGCGCGTCGGGAACCCGGCGCACAAAGCGTGCGGCATCCTTCGGATAGACACCGACGCGAAGCGCAATGCGAGTGGCGGGTGCGCCCGCGTATTGAGCCTCATCGGGCTCCGCATCGACCGTGGTGCAGCCCGAAAGGCCAAGCGCGAGGGCACAAAGCGCAAGCGCTGCCATCAGCCCCCGGGCGGGGCGGCCGGCACGGCTGCCAGAGCAGGAAAACATAACGGATACCTCCGGCGTAAAACGCCCAAAAGAAACGAAGACGAGAAGAAAAACGAAAAAACGAAACAAAAACCGTCAAAAACGCATCTTTCCGGACGCCACGCCGCATAAGCCACGCGCCTCAATACAAGCGGCTATTGTACAGAGTCGGCAGCGCGGTGCACGGCCTCGGGCGAGGAATTTACACACAGCCGTTCTGCAGCTCTGCTAGCATGTCGGAGACACCGTTTTTTCCTTCTGCTTTTTTGCCACTCCATGACAGACTCGCCTGCTGACAGTGCGCCCTGTGCGCCCTTTGCCCCGCTCTCGCCCTGGGGCGCCATGATTTTCTGCCGCGTTATCGATAATTTCGGTGATGCGGGCGTGTGCTGGCGTCTGGCCGGGCGGCTTACCGAACGCGGTCTGCGGGTACTCCTTGTGATCGATCACCCGGAGGTGCTCGCAAAAATGGTCCCCTCGCTGGGCGAGGCGGACGCCCGGGGCTGTGCCGGTACGCAGAGCGCCGCCGGGGTGGCTGTGATGCACTGGGAGCGCTTTGAGGCGCTCCTTGAGCGTGACCCGCAGGGCGTGCTCGGTGACGCGCCCCCTCGCCTGGTGATGGAAACGTTCGGCTGCCGCCTTCCCGAGGCGTTTGAGCAGCGGATGGATGACGGCAGAACCCGGCTCTGGATGAATCTCGAATACCTCACCGCCGAGCCCTATGCCGGGGAGTGTCACCGGCTCTGGGGGCTGCACCCGACGCTTGGCATCCGCAAACTCTGGTTCTACCCGGGGTTCACCCCTGAGACGGGCGGCCTCTTTTTCTCACCCGCCGATATTGCGCGGGTGAAGGCGCTGCGCGAGGGTAATCTCCGGGAGGCGGTGCTCCGTGCGCATGGTGCGAATCCGCTCATCCCCGCCCTTTTTGTCTTCACCTACCCCGCCTACCCGCTCGAGCGGCTCTCTGCTGCGCTCAGAGCGCTCAGCAGCCCGGTCAGCGTACTGCTCGCCCCGGGGGCGGCCGGCGAGCAGCTCGCCGCGCTTCTCTCGGGCTCTGTGCACCGCACCGTCCGTCTCCCCTACCTCAGTCAGGCGGATTTTGATGACGTGATCTGGTCGAGCGATCTGGCGCTCATCCGGGGCGAAGAAAGTTTTGTGCGCGCGCAGATCGGGGGTGTGCCGGCCCTCTGGTCGATCTACCCGACAGAGGATATGGCGCATGAGGTGAAACTCGAGGCGTGGATGAGGCTCTCGAGCGCAGACTGGCCCGCTGCGGACGCAGAGCTTTTCAGGCGGGCCCAGACGCTCTGGGTCAATGGCGTCACGCTCCCCGGGATGGAAAGTGAGAAGGCACGCTTTCAAAGAGACGCCGGCGACACGGCCGCCTTCACAGAGGCGTTTGCTGCGCTCATGGGGTCGCTTACGCGTCTTACAGACCACAGTCGCACCTGGCAGCAGCGGCTTCTCTCGCACGGCGACCTTGCCGGGGCGATTCTCGCCGAGGTGCCGCTCGCGCCGGGTGAAGCGTTTCGGACAGGTACAGTTTGATCTAAGAGCAGTTTTTGCAATATTTTCCCGCCGCCGGCACACGAAACCCGGATGAAACTGAGCGCATGAGCGCGGAATTTGCTAATATTTTGGGCTATTGGAATTTTTTTGACTCTTGCGCCCGGTCTTTACACAGGGGCGCGAGACCAATTCTCGCAACTCTGTCCATAAGGATAAGTATCAATGAAAACCGCTCAGGAACTGCGCATCGGCAACGTGTTCATGGTTGGCAAGGACCCCATGGTTGTCGTGAAGGCTGAATACTCTAAGGGTGGCCGCGGCGCCTCCACCGTGAAGATGAAGATGAAGAACCTGCTCACCAACGCCTCGACCGAAACGGTCTTCCGCGCTGACGACAAGTTCGAAGACCTCATCCTCGAACGCAAGGAAGTGACCTACTCCTACTTCGCTGATCCGCACTATGTGTGGATGGACGGCGAATACAACCAGTACGAAGTGGACGCCGACGTCATGTCCGAAGCCCTCAAGTACCTCGAAGACGGCATGCCCGCTGAATGCGTGTTCTACGAAGGCCGTGCCATCTCGATCGAACTCCCGACGATGCTCGTTCGCGAAGTCACCTACACCGAACCCGCCGTCAAGGGCGACACCTCCGGCAAGGTCATGAAGCCCGCCAAGATCGCCACGGGTTACGAACTCTCTGTCCCCGCTTTCGTTGAAACCGGCGACAAGATCGAAATCGACACCCGCACCGGTGAATACCGCAACCGCGTGAAGTAATTCACCGGCGCTGCGTCCCGCTGCCGGGACACGAAAACCCGACCTCTTCCGCAACCGGTTGATGTCGGGTTTTTTCTTGCGTATTCTCCGGCGCCGTCGCACACAGCGCCCGACGCGAGCGGCTACAATAGTTTCCGGGCCGCTTGCCCTTTTTTCAGGCCAGTTTTCAGAGCTGCAGGATCTCTTTTACCATGGATATCGCAAAAGACAACCGCATGTATATGCAGATTGCGCTTCTCACCTCGCGGCGCAGTTATGCGCGCCGGCTCAAAGTGGGCTGCGTGATCGTGAAAAACCACTCCATTATCAGTTTCGGCTGGAACGGTATGCCCACAGGGTACGACAACTGCTGCGAGATGGAGGTTGACGGCCGGCTCGTGACACGCCCGGAGGTGCAGCATGCGGAGCTCAACGCCATCGCCAAGCTCGCCGAAAACGGCTACTCGAGCAAAGGGGCGGCGATTTTCATCACCCACTCGCCCTGCATTCACTGCGCGCTGCTCATTCAGAAGTGCGGCATCACCGAGGTGTACTACCACAAACTCTACCGCTCCGACGAAGGGATCCGCTTCCTGAAAAACGCCGGTGTGCGCGTGGAATGTCTCTCTGACGTCGAGCCCCCTTTTGTGCCGGGCGTGCCCGCAGAAGACGACGATGAGGCACCTGCCTCAGAAGCGCTCGGCTGACAGGTGCACCGATCATGATTCTTGACGCGTTTCTGCATTCGCTTAACTGCGTGGCCATTCTCGTGATTCTCGGCTCGGCCGGGTACATCACGGCACATCTGGGCTGGTACGACGAAAAAAGCTCCGGGCTCATCGCCCGTCTTGTGACCTTTCTCTCGCTGCCCGCCTACCTCTTCTCGAGCGTGATGGGCAACCTCACGCATGACGAACTTCTCGGGCTGCTGCCGCAGGTCGTGCTGCCCTTTGCAGTGATCAGCACGGGGTTTATCATTTCGCTTGCCGTGGTGAAATTCGGCCGCGTTAACTCGATTCACCGCGGGATTTTCTCCTCGGCCTTCACCTGCTCGAACAACATGTTTATCGGCGTGCCGGTCTCGCTCTCGCTCTTTGGCGAGGCGGCCCTCATTCCGACGCTCTTTTACTTTTTCGCCAATACGACGTTTTTCTGGACGATCGGCAACTTTCTTGAGGCCCGTGACGGGGCGCTTGCCCAGCACGAGCCGCTCAAACCGCTCTTCTCCTGGGAGAGCCTCAGACGCGTTTTCTCGCCGCCCTTCTGCGGCTTTCTGATCGCGATGCTCTTTGTGACGCTCGACTTCCGCCCGCCCGAATTCATCATGACGGCGGCGCGCTACATGGGCGGCATCACGAGTCCGCTTGCGCTGATTTTCATCGGTCTGATGCTCTACCGGATCGGCATTCGCAACATCCGCTTCACCAGCGATCTGATCTGGGTCTTTGCCGGGCGCTTTCTCATTATGCCCGCGACCTGTCTGCTGCTCTCCTTCGTGTTTCCGGTGAGCGCAGACTTTGCGAAAGTCTTTGTGATTCAGGCGGCGCTCCCCTGCATCACGCAGATTGCGGTGCTCGCCAAGTTCCATCATGCCGATGCGCAGTTTGCCACCACCTGTGTGGCAAGCACAACGCTCGGCTGCCTCGTCGCGCTGCCCGTGTGGATGATCATTCTCACGCAGGTCTGATCTGCGAGCAAAAAACGCCCGGCACCGTGCCGGGCGTTTTGCTTTTCGGGTAAACGGCTCAGTCCTCCTCCTCCGCGGCCTTGCGGCCCGCGCGCTCAAAGGCCTCCTTACGCTCAATGATCTGTGCAAACGTCTCGTCAATCGTCTCCAGATCGGCCGAGAGCTCGTCAAGATCCATCTGATCAGCCTCAATTTCCTCGAGATACTCAAGCTCGCCCTCGATGTTGTTGCGCTTTAAGGCGAGCGCCTCCAGTGTGCGGTCGAAATCCTCAATCGTGAGCGCCTCAAGCGGCGCATCCAGCACAGGGAGATAGCGGCGGTTTTCCCCTTCAACCGCAAGTCCCGTGCGCTGTGCGGCACGAAGCTCTTCGGCGGCTCTCGGGTCCCAGGCCTCCCAGCCGTCATCAGCCTGTTCCTCATCACTCACGCCGTCAGCCTCGCTGCCCGCTTTTGCCTCCAGTGCGGCATCCTGCTCGAGGAGATTGCGCAGCGCATTGATTTTCTCTGTGAGCGTGCGCGAGTCAAGCGTGCGGGGATCCGCGGCAAGCCCCGCCACGGGGAGCACCGGCGGCTCGGCTTGAGGTGCCTTATCAGGCTCCGCTTCCGGCGCCTCCTCCGGGACGGCCTCAGCGCGGCTCTCTGTGCCAAAGCGGCGCATCGCCTCGCGCTCCCAGTTGTCCGTCTCGTCCGGCACCGGGACGTGAATCTCACTGTCGATGTCGTCAAGGAGCGCATCCTCTGCCGGCGCCGGGTCGTCGGGCTGCAGGGCAGGCGCGGGCGTGATCAGGTGACTTGCGGCGGCAGGTGCAGCCGGAAAACCCATGGTGCGTGCGGCAAGCGCGGCCGCGGCGGCCTCCGGGGTATGTACAGTAGCGGGGGGGTGCCCCTGAGCCTGCTCAGCCGGGCGGGAGACCTCCCCGGGGGCAGCGCGCCCGGTGGAAGCGGCAGGCACGGCAGGCGCAGCAGATGTCGCAGCGCCGGTGCCGTAGACCTCACTGTGCGAGACGGGTTTGGGGGCAAGCGTCATATTGAGTTCCACCTCGCCCAGACAGAGCGGCCCCTCTTCGGCGGAGAGTCTCAGCAGTTCACCGGTCTCCTCGTTTTTCAGGAGAACGCTGCCCGAAGGCAGGATGACAGAAAAGCGTGACATGAAAAATCCTTCTTTCTCTTACTCAGGCTGAGGCGACTCAGGCAAAACGGGTGCGGCGCCGGGCCGTAGAGGGAGAGTCCCGCAGCCGTCGACCCGCATTCTTTCTAGTGTAGCGCAAGAGCCGCACCGCCCGCAAAGGCCGCCGCGCGGAGAGCGTTTTCTCCCTAGGATTTACCCTAAGCCGGATGCTAAGTTTCGATTAAACCTTTAGGATTAGACTGAAAGTGCTGGAGAAAGTGCACGCCTGCCTTTCTCACTCTTAATTAGGCAACTGTTCCTGGAGACCCCGATCATGTTTACGTTCTTTACGATCGTCTTCGGCCTGGTGTGGGCCGGCGTTTCGTTTCTGCTCCTTTTCAAGGTATGGGACAAAATCGGTCCCGCCGTGCTCAACCTCTCCAAGAGCCACATTGTGCAGGGGGCTGCCATGGTGATCACGTTCCTGATCATCTGGGGAATCCCGATGAAGCTCTGGTTCAAGATTTTCGGCTGAGAGGTCAAAACTGAAAAAAGCCCGGAAGGCAGTGCCTTCCGGGCTTTGTGTTTTTGCGCTCGTGCGCTTACTTTCTGAGCGTATTGAGCTCGATCTTCACGCCTTCGCTCCCGACAGCGACGGGCGTGGTGAGTTCGCCTTCGATGTCGCCGGGCTGACTCATGAAGTTGCCCGAGGGCGAGAGTCGCGCGCCGATGATCACGGTCTTCTCTTCGGAGAGGTGGCGTTTGCCGGTGGCCATCATCATGTTGTCGCGCAGATCAAACGTGTAGGGCAGCTCCGCCACGGTGGTCTTCAAAAACGCCACAGGCATCTTGGAGCCCTCCACGGGACGGGCGTACACGAAGATCACGTCGGTGGGTTTAACGCGGTCCCTAAAGCCCTCGGCGAGCGTCACCGTGCCTTTGATAAAGGCGTTGGGGGCCTCCTGAACGGTCGGAATCGCCTCCTTGCCGGTCACCGCTTCGGGCGCCTTGTTGGCGGCCGGGAACTTCGAGGCGGCGGCACCGTCAGCCTTGCCGCTCACCGCGGCCTTGCTGTCGGCTGCGCCCGAGAGACGGCGGGCCTCATTGATGTTGCTCTGGATCTGTTCGCGGTCAGGGAAGTCAGGCGGCACGACCGTGAGCAGATGCTCCCAGTACTTCGCCGCATCCGCATACCGCTCCTTGTCCCAGGAGTGAATGGCAAGGAGCGCGAGCGCCTTCCACTGATCGGGGTCAAGCTTGAGCGCCTCGTGCAGCAGCTTTTCCGCATCGGGCGTAATCACCTTCCCGTTGGCAGCCGAGAGCATGTCGGCCATGTCAGCGACGATGTCCGCATTCTCCGGCATACGCTTGTTGAGCTCTTTGAGCGCGTTGTACGCATCGTCAAAGCGGTTCACGCTTGCACAGGTGCGCGCGAGCATATACCAGGTGTTGAGGTCCTCGGGATTTTCCTTGAGCCGTGCCTGAAGCTGATTGATCATCTGCTCCATTTCAGCCTGACTGTGCCCGCCCTCGCCGCTTCGCTCCTGCTGAACCATTTTGAGGAACTCGGGATCCATTGCGGTGTAGCGGCCAAGCGCCAGATAGCCTGTGACGGCCACTGCCGGGATGAGCACGGCGCAGACCACGGCCATGATTTTGCCGAGCGAGGATTTCTCCCCGGCCGCTTCGCTCTGCGCAGCGCGGGTCTCTTCGAGCACGCGGTGTTCAAGCTCGAGACGGCTCTCCTCGTACTCGTCCTTGTCAATGCGGCCGGCTTCGCGGTCGCGTTCAAGGTCGGCGGCCTGCTGACGCAGCACGGCAAGAATGGCCTCGCGGCGATCGGCCTTGACCGCACCGCCGATGGGTTTGCCGCGCCAGAGCGGAATGCCGACAAAGAGGATGGCCACGATCACGAAGATCGCACAGATAATTGAGAATGTCACTAACACGTCGCTTTACTCCTTGTCTGCATTGAGCATCCGCCGGGCCATGGCCTTTTCCTCACTCGTGAGCGGCTGCTGTGCGGCCGAGAGCGTGCTCTTGCGGCGGCGCAGGTTCACAAAGAAGGCACCAAGTCCCACGACGAAAAGCGCCACCGGGCCGAGCCACAGCACCATGGTGCTCGCCTTGAAGGGGGGCTTGTAGAGCACAAAGTCACCGTAGCGCTCAACCATGTAGTCGACGATTTCCTTGTTGGTTTTGCCGGCCTTGACCTGTTCGATCACCTGATTGCGCAGGTCCACGGCAAGCTCGGCATTACTTTCCGCAATCGACTGGTTCTGACACACGAGGCAGCGCAGCTGCTCGGAGACCTCCACCACCCGCTGGTGAGCCACCGGGTCAAACGCTGTCGGCGCAGCCTCCTTCGCGGCCCAGGCGCCGGCCGACAGACCGGCGAGCGAGGCGGCGAGCATGAGTGTGAGCGTGAATCGTTTCATCATTATTCAGCCTCCAGCTTGCTCAGAAGGGGCTTGATCTGTTCGTTCCAGAGCTGGTCATTGAGCGGATAGCTCACTTTCGCGCGGATCACGCCCTTCTTGTCGATGACAAAGGTTTCAGGCACCCCTGTGACACCAAGATCGATACCGACCTTGTTCTTCATTTCAAAGACGGCGATGTCGTAGGGGTTGCCCATCGTGCGCAGCCACTGCTCGGCAGCCGAGGTCTGGTCCTTGTAGAGGAAGCCCACGATCGGGGTCTTGAGGCCCATACGCTTGAGGTTCACCATATAGGGGTGCTCCTGCTTGCAGGGCACGCACCACGTGGCCCAGACGTTCAGAAGCCAGACCTTGCCGATCATGTCTTTGGTGTCAAACTGCTTATCCTTGTCAAAGATGAGCGGCAGCTGCCATTCGGGCATGGGCTTGTCGATCAGAACCGACGGGAGCGTTCTCGGGTCAAGGTAGAGGCCCTTGAAGAGAAAACCCGCCAGCACAATAAAGACGGCAAACGGAATCAGGAATTTTGCTTTCATTGTTTCTATTCTCCCTTGAGAAACCGCCGTGAGGGCAGTGCTGCGGCATTGGCGCAGGGGCTGCTCCTGAGGGCGGTCTCCCCTCTCACGGTGAGTGTTATCCGGGTGATGCGCCCCGGGGGCGGAGGCTCTGCCACAGACCTGGGGTCTTCGCGCCGGACGCCTCCCTGCATCCGGCCTTCAGTCCCCGGGCCGCCCGAGCCCCTGCGTCGGGCGCTGCTCACTCAGGCACTCACCTCCTCGCCCGCTTCAGCCGGACGTTTCGCCTTGCGGCGGTAGCGGCGGTCGGTTGCGGCCCAGAAGCCGCCGAAGGCCATAATCAGTGCACCGAACCAGATCCAGGTCACAAAGGGCTTGGAGTACGCACGCACAACCCAGCCGCCGTCGGAGGTGGGTGCACCGAGACTCACATACACGTCACCCGAAATCGAGTGGCGGATGGCCGCTTCGGTCATCGGCATGGAGTTCGAGGAGCTGAAGTACTTGCGCTTTTCCGGATAGAGGTGCTGAATCTCTTTGCCGTCACGCGAAAGCGTGAAGTCGCCGCGGTCGGCCGTGTAGTTGGCGCCGCGCACGCTCGAGATGCCGTTGAGCGTGAAGGTGTAGCCGTCAACGGTCACCTGCTCGCCCGTAAACATATGCACGTCACGCTCCGAGGAGTAGCCCTTCACCAGTGCCACGCCGATGATAAAGACGGCGATGCCGAGGTGAGCAAGCTGCATACCCCAGAAGGCGCGGGGCTGCTTCAGAAGACGCGTAACGATATTGCCGCGGGCGTTGCGGATCTGCTGACGGAAGCCTTCGAGCACGCAGCAGAACACAAAGACGGCGGAGGTGATGCCCACAAAGGCCCACACACCGAATTCACCCATGGCAAAGGGCACGGCCACGCCGCCCACGACCGCCACGAGCAGACACCACCAGAGCATGCGGGTGAGATCCTTCGGGTCGGCGGACTTCCAGCGCGCGAGCGGCCCGATACCGACGAGGAACACCAGCGGAATCATGAGCGGGCCGAAGACGGCGTCAAAGTACGGGGGCCCGACAGAAATCTTGCCTGCGTTAAGCGCATCGAGGAACAGCGGATAGAGCGTGCCAAGGAGCACCGCACCCATCGCCACCACGAGAAGCACGTTGTTGACAAGCAGCATCGATTCGCGGGAAATGAGCCCGAAGTTCCCCCCGAGACCCACGGTCGGCGCACGCCAGGCAAAGAGGAGGAACGAGAGACCGATCACGATGATGAGGAACGCGAGAATGAAGATACCGCGTTCAGGGTCGGAGGCAAACGCGTGCACGCTCGTGAGCACCCCGGAGCGCACGAGGAATGTGCCCAGAAGCGAGAGCGAGAACGTGAGAATCGCGAGCAGCACTGTCCAGATGCGAAAGCACCCGCGCTTTTCCGTCACGGCAAGCGAGTGCATCAGCGCGGTACCGGTGAGCCACGGCATAAAGGAGGAGTTTTCCACCGGGTCCCAGAACCACCAGCCGCCCCAGCCGAGCTCGTAGTAGGCCCAGTACGAGCCGAGCGCAATCCCGAGCGTGAGCAGCACCCACGCGGCCGTCGTCCAGGGACGCATCCAGCGGGCCCAGGCCGCGTCAAGACGGCCGGAGATCAGTGCGGCAATCGAGAAGGCAAAGGGGACCGAGAAGCCCACATACCCGAGGTACAGAAGCGGCGGATGGAACACCATACCCGGGTCCTGCAGCAGGGGATTGAGGTCCGCACCTTCAGCGGGCGCCGGGAAAAGACGCAGGAACGGGTCCGAGGTGAGCAGCATGAAGAGCACGAAACCCGTGCCCACCAGGCCCATCGTACCGACCACGCGCGCGATCATCTCGTTGGGAAGACGCCGTGTGGTGAACGCGAGCGCAGCGCCCCACCACCCGAGGGTCACTGTCCAGAAAAGAATCGAGCCCTCATGGCTGCCCCAGGTCGCTGCAATCTTGTAGTACCAGGGCAGGAGGGAATTCGAGTTGTTCGCCACGTTCAGCACGGTAAAGTCTGAGGCGTAGAACGAATAGGCCAGGCAGCCGATGGCGATCGTGCCGAAAAGGGCGTTGCCTGCGGCTGCGGGTCGGGACACTGCCATGAGCGCCTGGTTTCCGCGTGCCGCGCCGATAAGCGGCAGCACACCCTGAATAAAACTGAGCGCAAGGCACAGTATCAGGGCAAAGTGACCAATCTCAGGAATCACTTCATTTCTCCGTTTTTGTTGAGCTTAGCGGCGCATTGTCTGCGCCGCACTGTCGGCGGCCAGTTCCTTGCCGCCGGGGGCTGTCTGCAGACAGGCTGCAGACAATATTTTTTCCCGGGGTGCGCCTCTTAGGTGAGCGTTACCCCCGGCAGAGGCGCATCACATCGGATGATTGGCCGGCATCTTGGCGCCCGGCGGCATATCGCCGTGCACGTTGTGCGCTTTGGCCACACCCTTCTTGTGGGCATCTTCAAGCGCCTTGGCGGCCTCGGGCGGCATGTAGTTCTCGTCGTGCTTGGCGAGGACTTCACTCGCGGTGAAAAGCCCCTTCTCGTCAAGCTTGCCGAGCGCCACAACACCCTGCCCTTCGGCAAAGAGGTCAGGCAGGATACCCTTGAACTGCACGGGCACGAGCTGCGCCGTGTCAGAAATCTTGAACTGCACCGTCACGCCGTCGGCCATGCGCTGCACAGAGCCCGGTTCGACCACACCGCCCAGACGGAAGGTGCGGCCCTGCGGGGCTTCATTGGCGGCGACCTGCGAGGGCGAGAAGAAAAACACGAGGTTTTCGTTGAAGGCCTGCAGCGCGAGGGTGGCCCCCACGCCCACGATGGCCACAGCGAAACCGATGAGTGCGAATTTTTTCGTCTTGGCATTCATGGCATCAGATCTCCATAGTCGACTTCATGGCACGGGCTTCACGCAGAAGCCGCTGACAGATGCGGCGACGGCGGGCGCGAAGCGCGAAAATTTCATAGATCACCGCACAGGTGAGCGCACCGTAAGCGCACCACACGTAGTAGCCGTGACCACCCATGTGAATAAAATCAGAAAACGAATTCCACATTACAGTTTGCCCTCCAAAGCAGCTTCTCTTGTCCAGTCCTCGCGGCGTTCACGCTCGAGAATGATCGAGCGCGAGCGCGCCAGCACAATCCCAATACCGTAGAACGTGCCCGCGAGCAGCATCGTAAAGAGTGCGGCAAGCATCGTCGGGGCCATACTCGCCCCCTTGCTCGTGATACTCGCCCCCTGATGCAGGGTGTTCCACCACTGCACCGAGAAATAGATGATCGGCACATTGACCACCCCCACGAGACTGATCACGCTCGAGGCGCGGTCGGCGCGGCGCGTGTCTTCAATCGCGGAGTGCAGTGCGATAAAGCCCAGATACAGGAAAAAGAGAATGAGTTCACTCGTCAGACGCGCATCCCAGACCCAGTACGTGCCCCAGGTCGGACGGCCCCAGAAGGCACCGCAGAAAAGGCACACAAAGGCAAAGAGTGCCCCCGTGGGCGCCATGGACTGCGCCAGAATGAAGCTCATCTTGGCGTTTCTCAGCAGCCCGATCGCGGAGCAGACCGCCATGAGCACATACAGAAACATCGAGAGCCAGGCCGCCGCCACGTGAATGAACATGATGCGGTAGGAGTTACCCTGGCGCGCGTCAATGGGGGCTTCGAAAAACCCGATATAAAAGCCGAGAATAAAGAGTAAGCCCGCTATGCCTAGCGCGATCGGGGCAATTCTGCCTGCCGTGCGGTAAAAGGACTGAGGGTCAAAGAAACTCATTTCTGGTCAATCTCCGAGTGAGGGGTAAATAAAAATTATCTGTTTTTATCACTGAGGTCTGAAAAATCAGTTTTCGGCAATTCTCAGGGCTGCCGCGATGGCCATCGGCGCGAGCGCGGCGCTCGCGAGCGTGAGCCCGGCGACAATCATGAAATGCGGCGTCGGGCTCATTGCCACAGCAACGGCCTGCGAGGCGCCGGAACCGAAAATCAGGACAGGAATATAGAGCGGGAGCACGAGCAGGCTCGTGAGCACACCGCCCGAGCGAAGCCCGAGCGTGAGCGCGGCACCCACACCACCGATAAAGGAGAGCACGGGCGTGCCGACAAAAAGGCTCGCCACCATCACCGCCGTCTCCTCGAGCGAGAGGTCAAACATCACGCCGAAGACCGTGGCAAACACCGTCATCGGAACGCCGGTCACCAGCCAGTGAGCGATCACTTTCGCCACGACGATCACCGGCAGCGGCTCGCTCGAAAGGAGCATCTGCTCAAGCGTGCCGTCGGCATAGTCAGCGGCAAACATGCGCGGCAGCGACAGGAGCGCGGCAAGCAGTGCGGCCACCCACACCACGCCGGGCGCAATCGCGCGAAGCGTGTTGGTCTCCGCCCCGACGCCAAGCGGCACGAGCGTCACCACGACGGCAAAAAAGAAAATCACCTGCGCGAGGTCACTCTTGCGGCGAAGCGCAAGCATCAGGTCACGGCGCAGAATTGTCTGAAAGAGTTTCCACATACCTCGCCCCCCTTACTGTTCACCCGCACCGTGCGGTGCGTTCTGTGCTTCGAGGGCCGCGGCATCATCGAGCGCGCGCTCGACAGCGCTGCGGCGGCGGGGAGCGAATTTTTCGGGCTCAATCACCATCTTTTCACCGGCGGCAAGCGGCACCTCCTGGTGAGTGACGAGCATGACAATGCCGCCGGCGGCCACGTGCCGGCTGATGAGATCCGCCAGGCGTGCCACGCCCTTGACGTCAAGCGCCGTAAAGGGCTCATCGAGCACCCAGAGCGGTGTCGCTTCGCTCAGCCACAGACGCGAGAGCGCCACGCGGCGGCGCTGCCCCTGCGAGAGCTGACCGGCAGGCGAATCCACAAAGTCCGTGAGCCCCACAGCGTCAAGCGCCTCCAGGGCACGCGCCTCGGTGGTGGGCACATCGGCAACTTCAGCATTGATGAGAACGTTTTCCAGCACCGAGAGGTCATCCTTGACCCCGTTGCGGTGGCCGATATAACAGAGCTCCTTCCAGAAGTCCTGGGCAGCTTTGGTGATCGGGGTTCCACGCCAGAGAACCTCGCCCTCGACCGGGCGCATCAGGCCCGTCATCAGGCGCAGCAGTGTGGTTTTGCCCGCACCGTTCGAACCGGCGATGCGCACAAGCGTGCCTGCACTCACCGCAAAGTTCATGCCTTTGAATAACACACGTTCACCGCGCTCACAGGTGAGGCCGCGAACTTCAAGAATGGGGTCAGTCATATCAGAATAATTATCCCTTTCCCGGGAATGGTTGACTCTGTATTAAGCCTAAGAGCGTATGTCACACCTAGACCAATTTAGTGGAGTTTAGGTTTAAAGCATTAAGGCAGGCTTATAGCAGGCTGAAAGTGCCCCTAAAACTCGGGAAATTACCTACTCTGCCACCGCAGCCTCAGGCACGGCGGCGCTTCCCGCAAGATTATGCCAGCCTTTGGGCGGACGGGGAAAAGTTCGCCTTTTCGCCACGAAAAGGCTGTCAAAGAAAGTCTCAAAAAGGATACCGTGTGGCGTTTTGTGCCTCTCTGCGGCACTTTTGTCACAACTTGCCGTGCCTGAAGGCTGTGCACTCAGGCTTATGTGCGCTACAATGCGTGCCGACTGACCGGTTTTTCGTTTCTCACGCGTCTG
Source organism: uncultured Sutterella sp. (assembly GCA_905194315.1). Classification (GTDB taxonomy): domain Bacteria; phylum Pseudomonadota; class Gammaproteobacteria; order Burkholderiales; family Burkholderiaceae_F; genus Sutterella. The sequence goes on from CAJJRX010000008.1 coordinate 20,532, forward strand.
TACCCGCCCTTCCGGCGGCGGTTTTGCAGGCCACTCTGATTGGAAAGCATTTCATGCGACATACAACTGTTACCGTGCTCGCGGCACTCACCCTCTCGCTTGTGGGGTGCGCAGCAGTGAACTCTCTGAAAGATGCCAACGCCTTCACCTCGCCCGAGATCACCAATGTGGTGGGTGAGGTCTGGAAGATTCACACCACACGCCCTGTGGACGTGCGCCCCGAGACGGTGACCGACCATCTGATGGATCGTGCGCGCGAGCACTGCGAACGCCGTGAGATGACCATGCTCCCGGTGCGCGGCAATGTGACGACGGACGGCCGTGACGGCTGGATGGAATTCCGCTGCCAGCAGCCGCTCAACTACCAGCCCGAATACAAGGGACTCTCGGCGATCTTCAGTATCGATGACGAGGACGACGACAAGATGAGTACGGGGAGAAAATAAGGCGTTGGGCCCCCTCCCCCCGTCCGATCCTGACCGGCAGACGCACTGCGGTCAGGATTTTTTTGTCCCCAAAAAAAGAGGAGGCGCGCTGTCCTCCTCCTACTCAGGTGAATCCCTTCAACTTCAGCCGATACGTTCGTTACCGCGGCAGCCTTCCACAAAGTGCGTAAAGAGCGCCATATGCACCGGGAACAGATTGGCCATCATTTCCGGATGCCACTGCACGGCCATGGCATAGGGGTGACCTTCAATCACCATGGATTCAATCACGCCGTCCTCCACACTCTCGGCAAGATAGCGCACCCCCCGGCCCGGTTTTGCGCAGCTCTGATGGTGGCTCGTGTTGACCATGATCTCCCTGGCGCCCGTGATGCGCTCAAAGAGCGGGTCGATGGCGCGCACCGCATGCACTTCGCTCGTGTAGTGTTCGGGCTGGGAATGGTTGAGTGCGCCGTTGACCGCACTCGGAATGTCCTGAATGAGCGTGCCGCCCGTGAAGACATTCATCGCCTGCATCCCGCGGCAGATCCCGAAGAGGGGCTTATTTTCCGCAAGACAGGTCTCAACGATGAGCTTTTCAGCCGCATCGCGCTCGGGGCAGGCTGCGCCGCAGCGCGGATCCCGCTCTTCGCCGTAAAGCGACGGTTCGATATCCTCCCCGCCCGAGAGCAGCACACCGTCGACGCGGCGCAGAATCTCGAGCATGGCACCGGGTTCAATCCCCACAGGAAGCAGCAGCGGCGCGGCGCCCGCCTCTGCAAGACTTGCAAAATAGCGGCGGCGCACACCGTAGCGGTCCGTCTCCCTGTCCCAATGCGACGTAATGGCAACTACCGGGGTCTTCTGAGTCATTGTTTTCTCTCTTTAATTAACTGTTTCAAATGTGTGTCTGTCTTTGCTCTGCTCAATTAGCAAAGGCGCCGAATTTCTCGTCCCACGCCTCGAGCAGGTTTTTCACCACGCGGCCTTCGTAACCCGTTACCGTCTCCGCGGCCCAGAGCGCTTTGAGAACCGACTGCTCGGTCGCGTCCGCGACGGCCTCAAAAAATGTCGGATCCAGGCTCTCGTCGTAGAGAAAGCTCACCGGCGGACGGCGGCCGCCCGCCTGCTGCCAGTCGATGGTGTAGGCGGTGGTAAAGGCGATCACCTCGTCGCCGCTGCCGTGCCCGAAAATCGAACCGGTTCTGGCAAGTCCCGCGGTGACGCGGCGCGCAATGCGTTGGAGCTGCCGGTATTCGAGCGGCGCATCCGTGGCGAGCACGAAAATGCACGAGCCGCTCTCAGGAGCCGGATCGGCCGGCGCCGTGAGCGCCCGTCCGACCGGTTCGCCCGCAACGGTAAGCTGATAGGGCTGACCGTAGTTCGTGAGCGCGAGAATGCCCACGGTGTACGCCTCGCCCGCTATCTCCACGACGCGCGAGGCGCTCCCGATGCCGCCCTTGAGGCCGAAATTCACCATCCCGCGGCCGGCGCCCACACTGCCGAGCGCAAAATCGGCACGCGCATTGGCGAGTGCCGCCTCGTAGTGCTCTGCACGCACCGCGAGCCGCTGAATGTCGTTGAGTCTTGCGTCCGAGCACTCACCCACGACCGGGTTCACGGAACTTGTCGTGCGGCAGACTTCCGGGTTGTTGCGGATCGTCTCCCTCACCTGCGCCATCATCACCTCGCCCACCGAGAGCGTGTTGGTGAGTGCAATCGTGGTTTCGATGACGCCAAGCTCGGCAATCTGAATGCTGCCCGAGGATTTGGTGTGTCCGTTGATCACGTGCGTGCAGGCGGGGACCTTCTGCCGGTAAACGTTGCCGGGGTGCGGCCTGATTACCGTCACCCCGGTCTGAATGTCGCCCTCTGCGAGCGTGGCGTGCCCCACCGTGACGCCAGCGACGTCACTGATGAGGTCACGCGGACCGCTCGGGAGCACCCCGATACGGGGCATTTTGCGGCTGAGCATACTCAGTTCTTGTCCATATCAAGTTTCGGATCGAGCGCATCGCGCAGGCCGTCACCGAGCAGGTTGAAGGCGAGCACGGTGAGGAAAATCGCCATCACCGGGAAGAACACCGCGTGCGGCGCGGTGACGAGGTCGGCACGCGCCTCATTGAGCATCGCGCCCCACTCGGGCATCGGCGGCTGTGCGCCAAGGCCCAGGAACGAGAGCGAGGCGGCGGTGATGATCGAGGTGCCGATACGCATCGACAGATAGATCACGATCACCGAGATCGTCCCCGGAAGGATGTGCCGGAAGAGAATCGTAAAGTCGCTCGCCCCGAGGCTTCGTGTGGCCTCAATGTAGGTGGCCTGCTTGAGCACGAGCACGTTGCCGCGCACAAGACGGGCAAAGGCGGGCACCGAGAAGACCGCCACGGCAGCGACCACGTTGATCATCCCGCCGCCCAGAATCGCCACGATACCGATCGCAAGCAGAATGCCGGGGAAGGCGAAAAGCACGTCCGCCACACGCATCGTGATGCGGTCAATCCACCCGCCGTAGTACCCGGCAAGCAGCCCGAACGTGGTGCCGAAGAAGGCGCCGATACCAACGGCGACAAAGCCGGAGACGAGCGAAATACGGGTGCCCACCACGATACGGCTGAAGATGTCACGCCCGAGCGCGTCCACCCCGAACCAGTGCACGAGGCTCGGCCCCTCGTTGAGGTAGTCGTAGTCAAAGTAGTTTTCCGCGTCGTAGGGCACCATCATGGGGCCGAACACCGCCACGACAATCAGAAAGATCACAAAGAGGCCGGCCGCAATCGAGAGCGGCTGGCGGCGGAACTTGCGCCAGAATTCCGAGAGCGGCGTACGGATGCGCTCCTCGTGCCCGGCAAGGCGAGGATCGAGCACTGCAGTTTTTTCTTCACTCATCATCGGCCTCTCATTACTTGTAGCGAATAGCCGGATTGACCCAGCCGTAAATCACGTCAACGATCAGATTGATCACAATAAATTCCACGGAAAAGAGCAGCACGCAGGCCTGAATCACCGGGTAGTCACGCATGTCAACCGCGTCGACCAGCAGCCGGCCCATCCCCGGCCAGTTGAACACCTTCTCGACAACGATCGAGCCGCCGAGCAGGAACCCGAACTGCAGACCCATCATCGTCACCACCGGGATCATGGCGTTGCGGAAGGAGTGCTTGAGCACAACGCTCACCTCATGCACCCCCTTGGCGCGCGCCGTGCGGATGTAGTCCTCGCCCAGAACCTCCACGAACGAGGAGCGCGTAAAGCGCGCCATCACCGCCGCGACCGCCGCACCGAGCGTGATCGAGGGGAGAATGTAGTGCTCCCAGCTCGAGGCCCCCACCGTGGGCAGCCAGCCGAGTCGCACCGAAAAGAATTCCATCAGGATCATCCCGAGCGCAAACGCCGGGAAGCTGATCCCTGAGACGGCCACCGTCATGCAGAGTCTGTCAGGCCAGCGGTTGCGCCAGACAGCGGCGACAATCCCGGCGAGCAGCCCGAAGAGCACCGACCAGGCCATACTCGTCACCGTAAGCCAGAGGGTGGGGAAAAACCGTTCGGCAATCTCCTGCGAGACCGGCCGCTTGCTCGAGAGCGACTTGCCCAGATTGCCGGTGACTGCGCCCTTGACGAAGTTCACGAACTGTTCATGCAGGGGCTTGTCAAGGCCGAGTTCCTTGCGCACGAGCTGCACCGTCTGCTCGTCGGCCTCGGGGCCCGCCGTCAGACGCGCCGGATCGCCCGGGAGCATATGCACAAAGAAAAAGACGCAGACGGCCACGAAAAACATCGTGGGCACCATCCCCAGTACTCGTTTGATAAAGTAGCGCAGCATAGTTATTGTCGTTATGGTTAAAAGCACACAGAAAAGCCGGACTGCGGCCGGGGGCCGCCCGCCGCGGCGGACACTCCCCCGCTATGAGAGGAGCGCCCCGGCTGCCGCGGCAGCGAACGGGCGGGGTTTACTTCATTTCGAGTTCATCGAAATCGTAACCCGCGTCCGGCATGATGTAAAAGCCCTTGAGGTTGTCACGCGAAGCGGCCACATTCACTTCGGTCACGAGGAACGCCCAGGGGGCATCCTTCCAGATCTGTTCCTGCGCAACCTTGTAGTACTCGGCCTTCTTCTTGTCGTCGGTGGTGTTAAGCGCATCCTTCAGCGCCTTGTCCACCACTTCGCTCGAATAGTAGGCGGTGTTGGCCAGGCGCGGCGGATGGCTTTCCGTGGCAAGCAGCGGACGCAGAGCCCAGTCGGCCTCACCGGTGGAGCTCGACCAGCCGATGTAGTACAGACGCACACCGGCCTGCTTGGGATCCTGAACGCTTTCGACCTGCGCGACGCGCTGACCGGCTTCAAGCGCCTGCACGGAGGCCTTGATGCCGACCTGTGCGAGCTGCTGCTGCAGGAACTGAATCACCTTCTGGGCGGTGGTGTGGTTGTAGGCGGACCAGAGCGTGGTCTGGAAGCCGTTCGGATAGCCGGCCTCTTTGAGAAGCTCGCGGGCCTTGGCCGGATCATAGGGCCAGGGACCGAGCTTGACGGCGTAGGCAACACCAGCCGGGAGCGGCCCTTCAGCGGGCACCGCGTAGCCGTTAAAGGCCACCTTGGCGAGCGCCTCCTTGTTGATGGCGTAGTTGATGGCCTGACGGACCTTCAGATTGTCAAAGGGTTTGACATTCATGTTCATCGACATGTAGCGGTGAACAATCGAGGGGCTCTTGGAGATCACCACACCGGGTTTGCCTTCAAGGGCCTTGATCTGTTCAAACGGCAGCGAGGAGGCAAACTGCACTTCGCCCGTCTGAATCATGGCGGCGCGGGTGGAGTTTTCCACGACCGGAATCCAGGTGATGGAGTCAACCTTCGGATAACCCTGACGCCAGTAGGCGGGGTTCTTCTTCACCTTCATGTAGTCGGTCTGACGCCATTCCTCAAAGACAAAGGGGCCGGTGCCCACCGGATGGAAGGCGGCCTCCTGCTTGCCCTTGGCCAGGGTCTTGGGCGAAATCATCGCGGCGGCCGGGTGAGCGAGCTGGTTGATGAACGCGGAGAACGGTTCGTGCAGCGTAAACTTCACCGTGTACTCGTCAACGACTTCCGTCTTGGCGATGTTTTTGTACAGGTTGTAGCGCTTGAGATGGTTCTCGGGGTTCGTCACACGGTCAAAGTTGGCCTTGACGGCAGCGGCGTTAAAGGGCTCGCCGTCATGGAACTTCACGCCTTCACGCAGCTTCACCGTATACACCAGACCGTCCGGGCTCGCCTCATAGGAGAGCGCGAGCACGTTTTTGAGCTTCATATCCTTGTCAAGACGGAAGAGCCCTTCGTAGAACGAACGCACGGCGTTTTGAGAGAGCGTGTCATTGGCATCCCACGGATCCATCGTCGTGAAAGTCGAGGCAATCGCCACTTTCACATCCCCTGCGGCCCAGGCAGAAAAGCTGGTGCCCGCCATCGCGGCCATCATGGCCAGCACGGCAGCGCTCTTAACAAACGTTTTTTGCATGTCAAACTCCCGTCGGTAGTTTCATGAGTGTCCCCTTGCGGGCGCCCTGCGGGGGATTACTCCCTGCGCCTCAGGCCGCCCCGCCCGGGGGTCTTAAAGTCACCGGGGCGGGTCATTGCCCCGGCAGGATTTCCGTCTGCAGTACGAATCTCTGCAGACGTCAGAATTCGGCAACCAGGTGTCCCGGACTCACTTCCTTCATCGGATGCGGCACGGGGGCGTCCTTAACGCTTCGCACCGGGCTCGGCAGATCCTGCGCCGAGAGGTTCCCCATGGGACGGCGTCTCGTCGGATCGGCCACCGGCACGGCGGCAAGGAGCCGTCTCGTGTAGGGGTGAACCGGGTTTTCAAAAATGTCGCGCCGCGAGCCCATCTCAACGATCTGTCCGAGGTACATCACAGCCACGCGGTGCGAGATGCGCTCGACCACCCCCATATCGTGCGAGATGAAGATGTAGGAGAGACCGAGCTCATGCTGCAGATCGAGCATGAGGTTGATGACCTGCGCACGGATCGAGACGTCAAGCGCCGCGACGGATTCGTCAGCGATGATCACCTCGGGGTTGAGCGCAAGCGCACGCGCAATACAGATTCGCTGGCGCTGCCCGCCGGAGAACTCGTGCGGATAGCGCGAGGCCATCGAGGGGTGCAGCCCGACGCGTGTGAGCAGCGAGCTCACGCGCTCCTGCACCGTTGCGCGGTCCGAGATGCCGTGAATGAGAAGGGGCTCGGCAATTGAGAAGCCCACGGTCATGCGCGGATCCAGCGAGGCGTACGGGTCCTGGAAAATCATCTGCAGGTTGCGCCGCGTCGCCTTCATGTCCGAGGCGGAGAGCTTCGTGATGTCGCGCCCGCCGTAGAGAATCTCGCCGCTGTCAACATCAAGGAGCCGCAGCAGCGCGCGCCCCGTCGTCGACTTTCCGCAGCCCGACTCACCCACGATGGCAAGCGTTTCGCCCTTTCTCAGATCAAAGGAGACGTTCTCGCAGGCGTGCACGCGGTGCGTGGTGCGCCCGAACCAGTCGGTTCTCACCGGGAAGCGCTTGGTGATGTTTTTCACTGAGAGCACCACCTCGCCCGGGCGGCTCACCGCGGTCGTCTCCGGCACAATCGCCGTGCCGTTTTCCGGGTCGAGCAGATTAAAGCGTGCGGGCTCGTCCGTGCCCTTCATCGCACCGAGATTCGGCACCGCCGCGAGCAGCGACTTCGTGTAGGGGTGTTTGGGATTTTTGAAAATCTCCTCCACCGGCCCCTCTTCCACGATTTTCCCGTGGCGCATCACACAGACGCGGTCGGCCACTTCGGCCACCACCCCCATGTCGTGCGTGATAAAGAGTACGCCCGTGTTGGCTTTTTTCTGCAGAGAGCGGATCAGCAGAAGAATCTGTGCCTGCACCGTCACATCAAGTGCAGTGGTGGGTTCGTCGGCAATGAGAAGCGCGGGTTTGCACGCGAGTGCCATGGCAATCATCACGCGCTGGCGCATCCCGCCCGAGAGCTGATGGGGGTAGCTTGCGGCAATGCGCGGGGCGTCCGGGATACGAACGAGCTTCAGTAGCTTCACCGTTTCCTTCATCGCCGAGTGTTCCGAGAGTTTCCTGTGCAGTCGCAGGCTTTCCGCGATCTGTTCCCCCACCGTGAAAACGGGGTTGAGACTCGTCATCGGTTCCTGAAAGATCATGGCCATATCGGCGCCGCGCATGCGACGGAGCATGTAGTCGGACTCGCGCGCGAGGTCATGCACCTCGCCCTCGCGGTCACGCAGCAGAATCTCGCCGCGCGTGATTCTGCCGCCGCCGTGCTCCACAAGACGCATCACCGACAGCGACGTGACGGATTTGCCCGAGCCCGATTCGCCCACCAGCGCCACGGTCTCGCCGCGGTGCACGGTGAGCGAAATGCCGTCAACGGCCGTCACCAGACCCGACTCGGTGGCAAACTGCACCTCGAGGTCACGGATTTCAACCACACTCGGCTCTGCCGTCTTATCCGTAGGCCGATCCTGCTTCGCGCTAACTTCGTCCTCATCGAGCTCGCTGTGAGCTTTAGCGTAGTGTGCATCAGCCATTTTGAAAAAACTCCACATGGGGCCGCCGCACCGGGCAGCCTGATTATTATTGTCTTTTGTGCCGACGGGTGGCAGTCCTGCCGCCCGCCCCTGTGACCTGCCGTCGCGCCGCCCGGCACACCACGCTCAGCCCTCGGGCTGACACAGGGTGCCTGAGGCCGTCCGTGCGCGACTCTCCTACTGATTGTATCCACGCGTTTTCGGGGGGCTCCCGAGCCCGTCATGCCCTGATGCGCGTCAATATCAATATTTCACTTTTTATTGACTTTCTCAGGGGTGAAGTAAGCGAAAAGTCCTAAGCGATAACGAGAGTAAAAAAGTCAAAAGCCTTTTAAAAATTAGGGAAAACCCCGCTCTGCAGGGCTTTTCAAAGATGGCGCACACCGTACGTGCGCACAAAAAAGCCGCCGGCCGCGTTCCCGCATAAGCGGGGATACGGCGCCGGCGGCGGGAGTCTATGCTCGCGGCTGACGGCGGCTGACATCATGCCTGCGGCGGCAGGAAGGTGAGCTCGGCCACGCCGACAAAGCGCACATAGTGCTCAAAGCCGCGCAGATAGCTGTCGTACTTCACCCCCGGCTCGGCAAAGGACCGCACGTCACCGGCGCGGAACGTGAAGACCATATCCGGCAGTCCGTCCCCGTCAGCATCGCTCACGCGGTGTCCGACAGGTTTTGCCGGCGCCTGCATGGAGGGCTTGGAGCCGGTGAAGCCCAGACTCCAGAGCACGCTTGCGGGATCAATCGCCGTCGCGTCAAATCCCGGGCGGCTCAGCACGGCGATTTCCACGGTTTCGGCATCGGCGGCCACCTTCGGTTTGACCATGATCTGGGTGCGGTTGATGCCTTTGAGAAGCTTGCGGCTGGCGCGATCAGCCGTGGCGACCATGCCGAGCATCGCCTCGGCGAGCGTCTCGCGCGCCTCATCGTCGCTCACCTGTGCGAGGCTTGCCTCAAGCTCGTCGACAATGCTGCGGAACTGCGCCTCAAGCGTCTGCTGCACGCCGTAGACGCCGGCAAGCAGACCGCGGTTGAAATTCACGAGTTCCGAGATCACGGCCCAGGACCAGTACGCGCGGGTGTAGTCAAGGGAAATCAGCTCAGGGCGCATGGCAAACTGCACCTCGCGGGCCGTCTCGAGTGTGGTCCACTGGTAGCCGGGGGGAATCACCCCGGTGAGCGGGAACCAGGGCACATACACGCCCGTGTCCTGCGGACCGGTCGTGCGCCAGAGCACGCTTCGCATCGGCGTCGACTTGAAGGCCATCACATAGCTCTCGCGGGTGTGCGAGCGGGAAATATCGCGTGCGCTCACATGAAACGCGTCCGCCTTGCCGTCGCCGCGCAGTGCATAGGTCTCGGGATTGGTGAGCCGCAGCACCGCCTTGACCTCCTCCACACCCATGGGCGCTTTGGGTGAGAGCAGCTCCGGATAGTGCAGATCATCGGTGTACTCCACGCCGGTGATCTCACGCCAGCCGATACGCATACGGTCCGCGCGCATGGGATCGGTACGGTTCTCATCGCTCTGATAGGCCCGCGCAAAGTCAAAGTCGGAATAGTCGCCGGGGTTAGCCGGGCTGTAGCGGCCCGTGGCAATCGCATAGCTCACGAGATCGGGCGAGGCGATGACATGTTCAGGATCGGCAAGGTCAACCGAGCGGATGGCAAGGGCGTTCGAGATGAGCATCACCTGATCGTCAGGAATACGTTTGGCCACAAAGTGCCGGCCCTTGACGCAGTTGAGCATCCAGGCTTCGTTCTGATCGGCAATGGTGTAGTTGCGCGCCTCGCCCCAGTAACCGTACTCGGTGAGAAGCGCCACGGCAATCTCCACCCCTTCACGCGCCGAACGGGCACGCTCAGCGACCGCACGGCGAAGCAGAAAACCGATACCGCCCTCTTTCAGACCGAGCGCCTCATCGCTCATCTCCCCGGTAAACGACGTGCCGCCCCCGTTGGAGAGAATCAGCACGCCGGCCTCGTTGAAAAAGCCCTGATCAAAAGAGGAGCCCGGCGCGGGCTGCAGCATGTTGGACCAGTAGTGCGCAAGGGTTTCGGGGACCTGCGCAATCGCTGCGCGGCCGGGTTCCCCCTGCATGCGCTCACCTGGCGCATGCTGGGCGGCAGGCACAAAAAACTGCTGATGCAGGGTTCTGCCGCCCATATCCTCGTTATGACCGACAATCACCCGGCCTGTCTTTGAGACATTCTTCCCGACAATAACGGTGGTGCACATTTTTCTCCCTCTCCTTGCACGAAACTGATTCGGGCGGGCGCGCCATGCGGTGTGCCCGGACAATTGAATCCATCATACGAAAATTTTCTGCCGTCCTTCCACCTGACGGACGGACTTTGTTCGGAAAGGTGTGAAAACCGGCCGCGGGCGGCAGGCGCCGCCCGTCTCAGGCGTCGGTTTCCCGGTTCTCAATGCTGACCGGGCGCGGTTTGACGCGGACTTTCGCCGAGGGATTGATGCCTTTAAAGAGCACCTTGCCCGGGCGTGCGGGCACGATGCCCACCCGGGTGGAGAGGTAGCAGATAAGCGACCCGGCCACAAGAATCATCACGCCCTTCCAGAACCCGAAGGTGAGCTCGGCACCGATCCAGACCGTACCGAAGAGGCAGGAGAGCACCGGCGTGAAGTAGCTCGTGATCGCCAGCAGCGTCATATTGCCTTTCATCATGCCGTAGGTCCAGCAGCTGTAGCCCGCACCCGTGGCAAAGGCACCCATGACGATACCGATCCAGCCGTAGCCGTGCGGGTGTTCAACAGGCGGGGTGCCGAGCCCCAGGAACCACACCGCATAAAAGATGATCATGTCGCCGAAGAAAATCAGCACCACCGGATTCTGCCCGTTTGAGAGCGCACGGGTAATCGAGCTGTAGCCCGACCACGTGATCGCGCCCAGGAGCGCGAGGCCGTAACTCATCGGATTTTCGAGAATATGCGCGTAGAGCACGTTCACATCGAAGCCCCGGTCTCCCGCGAGCACCGTCACCACCCCCATCAGACAGAGCGCAATGCCGATGACAATCCACCAGCGGGCACGCTGCCCGTTGAAGATAATCCCGAGCACGATGGTGATGCAGGGCCAGAGGTAGTTCACCATGCCGACTTCCATGGTCTGGTGTCCGCCCTGCGAGAGGGCGAGCGAGAAGACAAAGCACATCGCGGAGATGTTCGCAAGCCCCACCCCGAAGACCAGATACTTCCAGTTGAAGCGTCTGAGCTGAGGGCGTCCGACAGTGAAAAGCAGCCCGAAAAAGGCGAGTGTATAGAGTGCAGCAAAGCCGCCGGCAATACCGTAATTCTCGGCAATGCCTCTGGTGATGCCGACGCTCATTCCCCAGAGCATGGGGGCCATCATCCCGATGGCGGTAGCGCGTGCGACGTTATCCATTTTGTGTGTCTGAAACCGGAAACCGGCCGGCGGTTTCCTGACGGTCTTTCTCCCGGCAAAAGTACTCTGTCTGCGGCCGTCACACGCGCAGGCGCGCGGTTTTCTGCGACGGCGAGAGAATCTTAGTGAAAGCGACCGTGAAAAGCGCGGTTTGTCGCCCGAAAAAGAAGAGAGACTTTCAATCTAGGTCAAGAAACCCGCAGATAACGGCGAAAAGGAAGGAAAAAAGCGGATTGAAGGACGCCACAAAACAAAACGGTGCGCCTGCGGCAGGATTTCAACAAGGCGGAAATCCCGCGCAGTGAGCGCACCGGAAAATAAGAGAGAAGCTCTCTAAGCCCGCTCGGGCAGCGTCGCGGCACGGGCAAGCCCGTAAGTGAGCGCCGCACGGTCGGCAAAGACAAGGTAGAGCGTCACGACCACCATGGCGAGCACATACGCGCTCGGCTCACCGGTGAGTGTGAGCGGAATGTTGAGAAACTCTGCGCGCAGGAAGGCGCTTGCCGGACCGCCGAGCCAGCCGAGCACCACCGCCGCGTAAAGCGCACGGGGCGTGCGTCCGAGCGTGAGCATAAACGAGGCGATCGTGAGCAGCACTGCGCTCACCAGATCCGGAATCAGAGTCTGCACCGCCGCAGCCCAGTACTGCGCATCGAGCATAATCACGCGGGCGACTTCGGCGGCCTCGCGGCCGAGGCGAAACAGCGGCGTAATGGCCGTGAGCCACATAAAGAGCACCACAAAGAGCAGCACACCGCTCACGCCGCTCGCATAACCGGGTTTCTCAAGCGCAGGCGGCACGGCCCGGGCAATACGCGAAACCGCCCAGAGAATCACCGCGGCAAGCGCTGCGGCAAGCAGCACCACGACGCTGATCTGCATCCAGGAAAACTGAACCATAACTGTCCTTCTGAGTGTCGGGGGAAATCAAAAACAGGCCTAATTATGCCTTATGTGTTCCCGGTTTGTGCTCGTGCGGGCAGCGGCACACCTCGCCGCACTGCTCGCAGGGTGCGTGCCGCAGCGCGTCAAGCAGCGGACAGAACTCCCCCCGGGCATGTCCGCCGCGGCAGATATGCGAGAGTTCGTTGAGGCTTTTTCTCAGCTGTGTGAGCTCATGGATCTGCTCTTCGACCGTCACCAGATGCGACTGAATCAGGCGGTGTGCCTCATTGGCGCATTCAGCACTCGGATCATTCACACTCGCGAGCAGCAGCCGGATATCCTCCAGGCCGAGCCCGAGCGCACGGCAGCGCCGGATGAATTCAAGCTGCCGGATATGCATCTCACCGTACTCGCGGAAATTGTTCGCGAGGCGCACGGGCGGCGTCAGCAGCCCGATTTTCTCGTAGTACCGGATCGTCTCCGCTGTGACGCCGGTATGTTTTGCCAGTTCACCGGGTTTCATAAAAAACCTCCAGAAATCTCTTTGGAAGTGATTCTCACTTCAGGTGAAAATTATTTTAGCGAAATGTCTTGACCTTGTAGTTACTTCAAGGTGTTTAATAAAAACAATTATCAGTACCGTGCCCCGTCACCCCCGCTTTACCCGACGATCCGGGCACTTTTGAACAGGACAGAAAAACTATGTCTTCACGCAAGGCTTTCCGATTCAGTGATGCCGACCGGGAGCGACTTCTCGCGCTCTCGGAGGTCTGGCACGCGCACAAGGCGCAGCTCAATGAAGGCGCCGGTCTGCTCATCGTCCCCGGGGAGGCGACCGGTGACATCGAGTCGGTGTTCTCCAAAAACAGTCTCACCCTCACCGAGGTGCCGGTCGCTCCCGTCACGCTCTCGATTCCGGAGATGGACTGTCCGGTCGAGGAAGGTGATATCCGCCGCGAGCTCGACAAACGCGCCATCCGCGATGTGAACCTCAATGTGGTGACCCGCACGGCCACTTTCTCTGGCGACCGGGCCTTTGAGGAGCGCGTCATCAGTGCCGTGGCAGCCGCAGGTTACGAGGCGGTGCGAAGCGCGGGGGCAGTGACGCGTCACACGCTCGCCATTCCTGAAATGGACTGCCCGGTCGAAGAGGCCGATATCCGCCGCGAACTCGACAAACGCGGCATCGAGGGGGTGGAACTCAATGTGATGTCGCGCTCGGCCGTGTTTCAGGGCGACGAGGCTAAACGCGATGCGGTCATCGCCGCGGTTGAAGCCGCCGGCTACAGCGCACAGGTGATCACAAAGCGCACCGCCGAGGTGGCGGATGTGGAGGTGCCCTACTGGCGCTACGGCATTGCGCTCGCGGTTGCGCTTGCCGCCGAGGCCTTTGACCTGATCGGCGAGTACGGCGGCATCTCCCTGCCCTGGTCTGCCGGCATGACGGGTTATCTCTCGCTCGGTCTTGCGCTTGTGGCGATTGTCATGGCCGGTTTCGGCACCCTGCGCGAGGGACTCAGAAACCTGCTGCACTTTGAATTCAATATGGCCACACTCATGGCCGTGGCCGTCACCGGTGCGGTACTGATCGGGGCCTGGCCGGAGGCGGCCATGGTGATGGTGCTCTTTGAGATCTCGGAGACGATCGAGGATCTGTGCATGACAAAGGCACGCCGCTCGATCCGCGATCTGATGAGCTTCACCCCTGCCACCGTACAGCTTGTCACGCTCTCGGGAACCGAAACCGTGCCGGTGGGCGAAGTGGCGCCGGGCGCCGTGATTCGTGTCTCGCCGGGCGAGCGGTTTCCGCTTGACGGCAAAATTCTCATCGGCTCGACGACCGCCGACCAGGCCAACGTGACGGGCGAAAGTCTGCCCGTGGACAAAACGGCGGGCGACAACGTCTGGAGCGGCACCGTCAATCTGACGGGGACGGTCGACGTGACCGTGACCGCCGCCGAGGCCGATTCGCTCACCGCCCGCATTATCGAGGCGGTGGAAAACGCGCAGGCGAGCAAATCCCCCGTGCAGCGCTTCGTGGATAAATTCGCCGCGGTCTACACACCGATCGTCTTTATCCTCGCCATTGCCGTCGCGGTGATTCCGCCGCTCATTTTCGGCGACTTCATGGGCTGGCTCTACAAGGCCTTCGCCCTGATGGTGATCGCCTGCCCGTGTGCCCTCGTGATCTCCACCCCGGTGACGATTGTCTCCGCGCTCGGCACGGCCACGCGCTGCGGCCTTCTCATCAAAGGGGGACTGTACCTCGAACAGGCGCGTCACCTGCGCTTTGTCGCACTGGACAAGACGGGCACCCTCACCCGCGGGGAACCCCGTGTCGAAGAGGCGCAGACGCTCGCGAAGGTCGACTTTGACAAGGCACTCTCCATGGCCGCCTCGCTTGCCCGCATGAACAAGCACCCGCTCTCGGAGGCGATTGTCCGCTTTGCCGCTGAGCACCACACAAAAACCCATGATGTGGCGGACTTCACGGCCCTTGCGGGGAGCGGCGTCACAGGGCGCATTCACAATGCGCAGTACTCGCTCCTGAAACCCTCGGCGACCGGCGACGCTGACGTCATCGCACAGGCCGAAGCGTTCCAGCGCCAGGGGATGAGTTCGGTGGTGCTCACCGATATTCTCGGCGCACAAATGATCTTTGCCTTTGCCGACGAAATGAAGCCCGGGGTCGATGCCGACATCCGTCAGATCCGCGCGGCGGGGATTGAACCGGTGCTTCTCACCGGGGACAATCTGCAGGCGGCCGAGCATCTCGCCGCCAGTGTGGGCATCACGGATGTGCGCGCCAATCTGCTGCCCGCGGATAAACTCTCCGCCATTGAAGCGCTGCAGAAAAAAGGCGTCACGGCCATGGTCGGTGACGGCATCAACGACGCCCCTGCCCTTGCCGCCTCCGATATCGGCATCGCCATGGGGATCCGCGGCACCGACAGTGCCATTGAGGCTGCGCATGTGGCCGTGATGGACGACAACATCGGTTCGATCGCCACCCTCGTGCGACTCTCGCGCATCACGCACAGCGTGCTCGTGCAGAATATCGCCTTTGCGATTGCGGTCAAACTCGTCTTCATGGCGCTCGCCCTCGCCGGTATGGCCACAATGTGGATGGCCGTCTTTGCCGATACGGGCACGTGCCTGATCGTGGTTGCCAACGGGATGCGCATGCTCCGGATGAAGCCGCGCCTTGAGCGCATGGCCGCTCAGGCGGCCGCGCACTGAGTCTCACTCAGCTGACAGTCTGCCGTCCGGCGTTGCGCGCCGGACGGCTTTTTCGTATCCGGAAAAAACTGACCCACTTGAGAGCGCTTTCGCTACAATCAATAGAGAAGGGAGATTTTTCCTCCCGCTCGTGCTGACGTCAAGGAGTGAGACCATGGTAGAAGAACCCAGAAATGGTGACTTTGAAAGCTATATCAGGGCGATTGAAGCGCAAACGCTGCGCCGCCTTCAGGAAGCGGGGCTCGGCACACTTGACGAGGAAACGCTCACCGGCATGCCGCCGGCAAAGCCCGCACGGGCAAAACGCGATCCGTTTGCCGGAACAGCCGGAAACAGGAGAGAGCTCAGCCGAGCCGACACGCGTGAAGCGGCCCGCAGTGTGCTCTCACAGCTTGGCTGGGGAAGCAGCAGCGCGCAGAGCGCGCCGCAAACGCAGACCACCTCCCCCGCCCCGCGCAGAGTGCGTCGCATCAATCCGCGCGGCAGCTCCACCGCCGGACAGTTTTTCGGCGCCGCCCTGACCGTGTTCGGCACCGTGGCCAGCCTGCTGATGGTGGCAACGGGGGCGGATGCCCGGGACATCTTCCCGATGCCGTTTCTCATGATTCCGGTCGGAGTTTTTGTGGCACTCAAGAGTACAAAGTAAACTGCGACGCTTAACTGACAAACATAAGCCGCGGCACGGGCCGCGGCTTGTTTTTGTCTGGCGTTACACCCGCTCAGAGAAGCGCTGCCACCCAGCGGGCGAGCACACCGCGGCTTTGCGCCTCAAGAAAAAGTCCGTCGCGCATTCTTTCCAGCCGCAGAAGGCGTGCAAGAAGCAGGCCGGCCGCCTGAGGCGTGAGGTTGTCTCTTCCCTCGGCAAAGAGCCGGTTGACGGTCTCCGGAGTTTCCTCTGCGGTGACACTCACCGCTTCGAGCGCCTTCCAGAAGTCGAGTGTCTCGCGTGCGTAGGCCACGTAGACAAAGCGACCTTCCGGGTCCGCGGTCCACTCCCCCACCGGATGCGTCGTGAGAAAGTCGTAAAACGCGCGGGCCGTCTCGGGTGCGATTCGCACGGCGGGAAGCGCCAGGGAGTGCTTCCCGGAGGCTGCTGCCGCAGAGGCTGCGGGCTCAGGCGCCGGGTATTTACGCAGGTTTTTCTGAAGTTTTTTCTTCACGATCTCATCGAGATCAAACCCCGCCCGGTCGGCAAAGAGCACGGCATAAATGAGCACATCGGCGAGCTCCTCGGCCATGTGTTCACGCTCAGCGGGATTGTCGGTTTTCTCACCCGTCCACTGAAAACACTCGAGCAGCTCGGCCGCCTCGAGCGTGAGCGAGAGCGAGAGATCCTTCAGGTTGTGAAAGGGTCGCCAGTGACGCGCATCACGAAAGCGCACAATCTCTTCAACAGTCGCTTCGCTCAGCCGGTTGCGCACGCTCTCAGAGAGGAACTTTTCCGTCACCGCTCAGTGCTCCAGAATCATGAGTGCCGCAACGCTGTTGTCCGGGTTGAGCTTCACGGCAAAGCGGCGGGGACGTCCCTGCAGAATGAGGAACTGATCAACGCTCGCCTGCACACGGCGCATATCCGCCTTGAGGCAGGCCATGGCCTTTTCGTGCTCGGCTTCGAGCGTTTTGATATCGCGGTTGAGCTGTCCCACCATCGACATCACCTCTTCGGAGAAGCCGCGGGAGTGGTTTTCCATGGCTTCGAACGCGATGTCCTGAGACTTTTTGAGCAGCGCCTTGAAGTCCGGGAAGAGCGCGACGTTGCGCTCAATGTTGTGCGAGCAGTGAATACCGTGCAGATACGTATCCCCGCTCATGACACGGATAAGGGCGAGCGCGCGCAGAAAGAGCACCGAAAGCTCCCGCTCGATCATGTACGCCACGGCATTAGTGAGCGCCATGTCGGCCTCCTGCACGGTGCGGATGTTTCTCACCATCGTCTGTACGGTCGCATCGATACGGGCATTGATCGCATAGAGTTTGTGCGCGAGCCGGTCAATACGCTCGCAGCGCTCCTGCGCCTTGCCGGGCTGGGCACCCAGGCGGCGCACATCGCGCACGAGATCAAAGAGTTCGTCCCAGTAGCTCGTCCAGGCCACCCCCTGCACGGCGGCAACAAGCAGCTTGGCGCGCGGCATCAGATTTCGCACAAGTGCGAGCTCCTCTTCAAGAAGCTCATCGAGTTCATGCTTTTTGTCCACCGGATTGCACATGAGCCAGAGGTTCTGCACGTGCGCCTCGCTGCCGAAGTCATAGTCTTCAACGGGCATCGCATCGCCGAGCGGGCGCACTTTCTCGTCAAGCGCGATGATCGAGAGATCCGCCGCAGTCGCGTTCGGGTGCGGCATAAAGCCGTTCGTGTACGCCTCCTGAATCATGTGCGAGAAATTGATCGCGTAGACAAAACGGCTCAGACCGTCGCCGGGAATTCTCGCGAGCGCCACGTTGCGGGCAAAGAGCGGCTCGAGCGACTTGAGTTCAGCCTTTGTTGAGGGGATTTCGCGGTAAAAGGGTTCGTCGACCTCGAGGGCGCGCTGGATATAGAGATCGGCCACCTCGGGGTGATTGTTGAGCTGCGTCACCGCAAGCATCACCGGGCGTGAGACCCCCTGACGCTCTCTGACGGGCGGCTCGGGTTCAGGTTCCGGGATCCGCACGTTCGCCGGCGTGACGAGTTTTTCAGGACGCCGCCCGACGCGCTCGACACGGCGAGGCTGCTTTTTAGGGGCGCCGCCCGAGACGCGGCGGTAGACCTGCCAGCCGATACCGGCCCCCAGACAGAGCAGGCAGGCAATGGTTAAAACCCAGGTGAAAAGCTCGTGTTGCATGACGCTAAAAAATATTCCAGAGTAGGTCTTGTGAGAGCGTTTTAGCTTATCACAACGGCGCGCGCACGCGTCCCGGTGTTGCCCGAAAGAGTGAACGCGGCTCGACTTAGATCAAACCTAAATTCAGTCCTGTTGGTATGATATAGAAAATTCCGGCGCCCGGTCCCATACCCCGGGTGCACCTGACGGCGGCCCTCAAGTAAAAAAAGGATTCCCCCTTATGTCCGGAGGCACTCCGCCGGCCCGAGGCAGATAACAGCAGCCGGCGCGGCCTGTCGAACCCGCCCGCAGCATATAACGAAAAGACGAGGAGTCAAGCAAAGTGTTCCATTCCTTTCTCGATAGGCTAGAACTCGCCAACGGTGTTCAGATGCCCTGCATTTCATTTGGCTCGTGGCAGGTTCCCAACGAGACACAGCTCGTGGACGCCATCAGTCAGGCCATCCAGCTCGGATACCGTTCCTTCGACACCGCGCAGATCTACGGCAACACCGCCGCCATCGGACACGCCATCCGGGAGTCCACCATCGCGCGTGAGGAATTCTTCATCACCTCGAAGATCTGGGTCACCAACCGCTCGCCCGACGGCGTGCGTGCCGCAGTGACCGAGATGCTCGAGCAGCTGCGCACCCCCTACCTTGACCTCCTGGTTATTCACTGGCCGGCTGCTCAGGGTGAACCCATGATCTGGCAGAGCCAGAACGTGGGCACGTGGCGCGCCATGGAGGAGCTCTACCGCGAGGGACGTCTGCGCGCCATCGGTACCGCGAACTTTCTCCCGCACCATCTGGTGCCGATGATGGCACGCGCGAGCATCCCGCCGATGGTCAACCAGCTCGAGCTGCACCCGGGCTACCCGCAGTTTGCGGCTGTGAACTTCTGCTTCAAGCACAATATCGCGATTCAGGCCTGGAGTCCGCTCGGCCGCGGCATGCTGCTGAGAAACCCGACCGTGATCCGCATCGCCCAGCGCCTCGGGATGACACCCGCGCAGGTGGCGATCCGCTGGTCGCTCGACCACGGGTTCATGCCGATCGTCAAGGCGCTCGAGATGACGCACCAGCGCCAGAACCTTGACGTGTTCAAGATGAAGCTTGACGCCGAAGCGATGGCCGAGCTTGACGCCATGCCCCAGACCGCCTATTCGGGTCTGCATCCCGACACGGTCACGTTCTGACATACCGCTTCGGGCCGGGTGCGCAGCGGCGCGCCCGGCTTTTTTCACGCCGCTATTTCCGCACTGTCCTGCCACCTAGGGAAAGTCCCAATACCACCCAGGCAGTTTTGCGGATTTTAAAACGCATTTTTTCTCCCCTCCCTATTCTTTTCAGGAATAGCGCAAAACGCCTTATAGGGCTGAATTTTCACGTCTTCATCGAACCGACCTGGCGGTGCATACCACGCTCACTCAAGGGTTTTTGCTCATCCCATACGGGAGGGGTGATCTCCCCCGTTACGGTAGTTTTCTCTCCCCTCCACTGCTCCTACAATGACCCTCATCCGAATGATCAAGTCCGCTCTCCCGCCGGCCTAGGCTGACAGAAAGGGCGGACGGCATCCACCACACTATTGAGGTTAACTAAAGCACCATGAACTACTCCAGCATTCTCATCGCCTTTGACCCCGACCGCATGAACGAGACACTCGAACGCGTGGGCGGCATTGAAGGTGTGGAGGTCTTTCAGATCGACGAGCCCAATCACCGTGCCATCGCCGTGATCGAGGCGCCCTCCACCGGCCGCGAGGTGAGTGCCTTTGAAACAGTTCAGAAGCTCGACGGTGTTGTGGACGTGAGTCTGATCAACCACTATTTCGCCGACGAGGAAGTCCCCTCGCAGAGCTGAGGACTCACGGCGGCCCCGTTTTTTTATCCTGCCCGTGTGACGGCTGACCCCACTCGAGAGGCGAAAGACCCCGAATCTGAAACCCGCCCGCTCAGAGCAGACCGTCACAGGCCAAGCAACCCAGACGTGCCACACGCACGAAGGAGATCCCCATGACAATCAAACCTGTCAATCAGGAACGTCGCACCCTTCTCAAATCCGGCCTTGCGGCCTCCGCCGCCATGTCTGTCGGCATCCCCATCGTTCCGCTCGCCAAGACCCAGGCTGAAGCCGTCAGCAAAGACATCACCTGGCACAAGGGCGTCTGCCGCTTCTGCGGTACCGGCTGCGGTCTGCAGGTCGGTGTGCAGAACGGCCGCGTTGTGGCGACCATGGGGGATCCGGACGCGCCCGTCAACCGCGGGCTCAACTGCGTCAAGGGCTACTTCAATGCCAAGATTCTCTACGGCAAGGACCGTCTCACCCGTCCGCTGATGCGTAAAAAGAACGGCAAGTTTGACAAGGAAGGCGAATTCGTGCCCGTCTCCTGGAAAGAGGCGTTTGATGAAATGGAACGTCAGTTCCGCCGTGTCTACGAAGCCAAGGGACCGGCCGCGGTCGGTCTGATCGGCTCGGGTCAGTACACGATTCCCGAAGCCTACGCCGCGAGCAAACTCTGGAAGGGTGCCTTCCGCTCGAACAACATCGACCCGAATGCCCGTCTTTGCATGGCCAGCGCCGTGGTGGGCTTTTATCAGGTCTTCGGTATTGACGAGCCGGCCAACAACTACTCCGACATTGAAAAGAGCGACCTGATGGTGCTCTGGGGCAACAACATGGCCGAAGCCCATCCGGTGCTCTGGTCGCGCGTTGTGGACCGCAAACTCACGCACAAGGCCACGAAGATCGTCAACCTGACGACCTTCCGCAACATGAGCAGCGACTTTGCCGACCTCACCATCATCTTCAAGCCCAATACGGACCTCGCGATCGCGAACTTCCTGCTGCGCGAAATTCTGCGCCGCAACGTCGTTGATCAGGACTTCGTGAACCGCCACTGCGTGTTTGCGGCCGGCGTGACCGACATCGGTTACGGTCTGCGCAACACGGACAAATTCGCCTATCCGGCTGAAAAGGACGTCATGGCCCGCCAGCTCAAGGTGACGCTTGACAAGTACGAAGCCCGCGGCATGGGTCTCAAGGAAGGTCAGGAGGTTGAGCAGAAGAACACGGGTGCGACCGCCGGCAAGCACTGGCAGATCACGCTCGAGGATTTCCGCAAGGGTGTCGAGCCCTACGATCTTGACTTTGTCGCCGAGCTCGCCAAGGGTGACGCTGACGAGTCGCTCGATACGTTCAAGAAAAAACTCATGGATCTCGCCGACCTTGTCTGCGACCGGAAGCGCAACTTCATGAGCTACTGGTGCATGGGCTTTAACCAGCATCAGCGCGGCGTCTGGGTCAATGAGCTCGTGTACTCCATCCACCTGCTCCTTGGCAAGCACGCCAAACCGGGCAACGGCGCCTTCTCGCTCACCGGTCAGCCCTCTGCCTGCGGTTCCGCCCGCGAAGTCGGTGCCTTCTCGCACCGTCTGCCCGCTGACATGCTTGTGGCCAATCCCAAGCACCGTGAAATCACCGAAGGCATCTGGGGCATGCCCGCCGGCACGCTCAACCCGAAGGTTGGCGCCAGCCTCATGGATATGCTCAAAGGCCTTGAAGACAAGTCGATCAACTTCCTCTGGACGCAGGTCGTCAATATCTTCCAGTCCACGCCCAACAACACGCACTGGATCAAGGCCGCCCGCGATCCGGAAAACTTCGTCGTGGTCTCGGACATCTACCCGACCTTCTCCTCGGCTGTGGCTGACCTGATTCTGCCGGCTGCGGGCCACTTCGAGAAGTGGGGTCTGTACGGCAATGCTGAACGCCGCACGCAGGGCTGGCATCAGCTCCTCGACGCGCCGGGTGAAGCACGCACCGACCTGTGGATGATGATGGAATTCGCCCGCCGCTTTAAAGTGGGTGAACTCTGGAAGGCCCAGCCCCTCAAGGGTGTGCCCGGTGACATGCTCCCTGACGTCGTTGCCGCTGCTGCCGAAAAGGGCATCAAGGCCGACACCGATCTCGCCAGCGTGCTCTTTATGCCTAACGCGAAGCGTCAGGCCGTCTGGCCCGATCCGCTCTACAAGGGCGAAAAGAACGCCACCGGCAAGGCACTCAACCTGCCGTACTTCCCGGAAAAGGCGCTCTTTAACGAGTACCGCGAGTTCACCGTGGGTCATGCGCATGACCTCGCCGACTTCGACACGTACCAGGATCCGAAGACCCGCGGTCTGCTCTGGCCGGTCGTCAACGGCAAGGAAACCGAGTACCGCTTCAACCCCGAGTACGACACCTATGCCAAACCGGACAACCTCTTCTACGGTCCGCTCATGAAGGAAATGCCCTCGGGCGACCTCTACGGCGTGACGAACAAAGAGGCCCAGAAGTTCCCCGGCAAGGCGAAGATCTTCTTCCGTCCGTACGCCGCGCCGGTTGAGCAGCCCGATCAGCAGTATGACCTCTGGCTCTCCACGGGTCGTATTCTCGAGCACTGGCATACCGGCACGATGACCGGCCGCGTGCCCGAGCTCGCCCGCTCCGAACCGAACGCCGTGCTCTACATGAACCCGGCTGACGCGGAGGCGCGCGGTCTCAAGCGCGGCTCTAAGGCCAGAGTGACGAGCCGCCACGGCGAGTGCGAAGCGGTGGTTGAAACCGGTCACCGCAACATCATGCCGCGCGGCATGACCTGGCTCGCCTTCTTCGATCCGAAGGTCCGCACCAATGCGGTGGTGATCGACTCGGCCGACCCGATCTCGCTTGAACCTGACTTCAAGAAGACCGCGGTGAAGGTCACGAAGGCGTAAACCCGCCAGTCGACCGGGAGACTGCGATATGACGAAAGCCAAACCGCAATCACTCTCCCGGCGGCAGGTTCTGACGGCCGCGGTGGAAGTATCCGCCGCGGGCGTCGTTCTCGCCTGGGGTTTCGGGTTTATCGCTGCACGCGATGCCCGTGCCCGGTGGGTGCCCCGTCCGCCCGGAGCGATTGATGACATGAAAGCGTTTCTTGCCGCCTGCTCGCGCTGCGGTCAGTGCGTTACCGCCTGCCCGTACGACACGCTCAGTCTGGCAAGCCCCTCGGATCCAGCCCCGGCGGGCACGCCTTTTTTCGTCCCGAGAAAGGTGCCCTGCTACATGTGCGTGGATATCCCCTGTGTGAAGGCCTGCCCGACAGGCGCGCTTGATCATTCGCTCACCGAAATCGAAAAAGCCCGCATGGGTGTGGCACTTATTGACCCGGACTCGTGTCTGTCGTTTCAGGGGCTTCGCTGCGAGGTGTGCTACCGCGCCTGTCCCGAAACCGACAAGGCGATCGTGATTGACTCTCAGCCCAGAGAGCTGAGCAGGCACGCGAAATTTCTCCCTGTTGTGAAACCTGAACACTGCACGGGCTGCGGCCTGTGCGAGCAGGCCTGTCCGACGGACAGTGCCGCCATCCGTGTGGCAGAGCGTGACGCCGTGCTCGGCAGAATCGGCCGGCACTACCGGCTCGGCTGGCTGGGCGAAGACGATATTCACAACCGGCCCGAGACGGTGGAGCAAAAGCCTGCCGTGACTGAGGACGAGAGTACGCAAAATGCGCTCGACTCGCTCAAAGCCTTTAAATTCTGAGTGCTTGCGGGGAATACACCATGAGTGAAACACAGTCAGTCAAACGCCCCGTGCGGCATCTTCCGCCGCCCAGAACCCCTGCCGAATGGGTGCGGCGCAACCGTTACGGCATCGCGCGACACGCGGTGCAGCTTCTTATTCTTCTTCTCTTTACAGGCACTGCAAAGTGGGGCTGGACGCTCTGGGACCGTCCTCTTCTCGATGGCACCCTCTCGAACTCCACCGTTCTGGGCGCCATCCCTCTAACCGACCCGTTCGCCCTGCTGCAACGCCTGGCGGCAGGGCATCTGCCGATCGCCACCGCTGCTGCCGGTGCGCTCATCACCGTGCTCTTTTACGTGCTCGCGGGCTCCCGGCTTTTCTGCGGCTGGGTCTGTCCGATGAATCTGGTGACCGAAGCGGCGGATGCCCTGCGACGCAGACTTGGACTTCCGGCTGACCTGATCAGGCCGGATAAAAAACTTCGTTACATTTTTTCCGGCGCAACGCTTCTGGTGAGTTTTCTCACCGGCGTGGCCGCTTTTGAACTCGTGAGCCCCCAGGCACTTCTCTGGAGAGACGCCATTTTCGGCACAGGGCTCTGGGCGGCGGCCATTTCGCTTACCGTTTTTTCGTTCGATCTGGCGGTCGCAAAAAACGGGTGGTGTTCGCATCTTTGTCCGCTTGGCGGATTTTGGGGAGCAATTTCCCGCATAAATCCCAAAGCCTGTATTAGAATAAATTTTGCAAGTAATACCTGTACCCATTGCGGGGATTGCTTGCGTGTATGCCCCGAACCGCAGATTATCAGGTTCAATGAACTTGACCGCACAGGCCGGATCCCTATTGGTGACTGCATCCAGTGTGGACGTTGTATAGAGGTCTGTCCTGAGGACTCACTACAGTTTAATCTTGCGGGAAAACTACACAAATCCGACGTTTAATAAGAATCAAGGAGATCATCATGAACGTCTTTACCAAAGTGCTCGCCTCTGTGGCGATGTTGTCTGCCATGGCTATTGCTCAGGCCGCTAATATGCCCCCGCAGATTCCCCATCCGATCGACAGCTACAAGATCACGGAAGGCAACAATCCCTGCCAGATGTGCCATCAGCTCGCGACGGCCACACCCGGCCAGAAGACCCAGATTCCGCTTTCCCACCAGAAAGACGGCAAGGTTGCTGGCTCTCACTTCAACTGCGTGATGTGCCACGTTGAAAAGAAGTAATTCTTTCTGACACGCATATCTGAGATGTCCGCCCGGTACCGGCCTTCCGGCGCACAGGGCGGGCAAAAGAAAAGGTCAAAGCCCGTAAGCTTTGACCTTTTTCAGTTTTTGTGTCTGAGAGACGGCAGCTCCAGCAAAAGCCCCAAATTTCTTTTGCCTCGCGCACACAAAGCTCCTCTGTTCACAACCGGACTCAGTCGACTCGCCACCAAGGAGAAAGAAGCGATCGAGCAGGTTAACCGGGAGAAAGGCAGTTTCCCGACGCCCCCAATGCGTCAGTTGCGAAATAACCTCTCAGGCGGCCGGCGCCCGTTGTTCACAAAGCGGCTGAGGCTCTCAGCGCGTTGTTGGGATTAACTATACCCGGGCATTCTGAAGTGCCGCTTAACCGGAGAAAACCGCAGAAAACGCGGGCGTTTGCGGGCGGGGTGCCGGGGACGGAGGCAATGCGGCGCCGGCAGATAAAGTTAGAGCCGGACACTCTGTTTCGAGTGTCCGGCTCTTTAGTTTTGTGAGCATCAGAGTCCAAGTATTCTGCTGCTCGAGTGGATTCCCGGAAAATCGACTCCCAAGCTGTCTCTTAACCGGTTAATTTCAATAGGCTGTCCTGACAAACACTCCAAGGAGAACCAAGTGTTCAGACAGGCACGGACTCCAACCTTCCAGCCAATCCTCTGCGCCCCAAACGCTTCGGCGGACCGCTGGGTTACTGCTGTATCCTGCCTTGTTGTGTATAGAGTATCAGGGGAGTCTGAATGGAGGCTTAACGCAAAAAAGATTCAGGGATTTTTACAAATTTTTGCGTTTGCCCGGTCCGAATACGCAAAAGGCCGCGCCGGCATCAGGCCGGTGCAGCCTTGTGTGGCAGGCACCTCACTCTCAGATCGAGGCGCCGTCAGCGCCCGAACCGCGGCGGTAGCCGTTCTGGGTGGCCCAGACAGCGGCCTCCACACGGCTCTTGAAACCGAGCTTGTTGAGCAGATGCTTGACGTGACCCTTGACGGTACCGTCAGAGATGTTGAGTTCGCGGGCGATCATCTTGTTGGTCTGCCCTTCGGCGATGAGCACGAGCACGTCATGCTCGCGGCCGGTGAGCTGCGGAGCGGCCTCGGCGGGCGTGGCCTTGTGGCGCAGCGACTCCGTGAGGTACACGAGCATGGAGGGTTCCACAATCAGGCGCCCTTCGAGCGTCTGACGGATGTTCGCGAGGAACTGGTCCGGATCGGAGTCCTTGAGGAAGTACCCGTCGGCACCGGCCTGGATGCAGGCGGTGAGGTCCTTGCCCGAATCACTCACCGTCAGAATCACGATGCGGCGGCTCGGATCCTCGTCCTTGAGCGCAGAGAGAATCTCCAGGCCCGAGGAGCCTTTGATATTAAGGTCAAGAACAATCAGATCGGGTTCGTGCTCACGGACCACCTCGAGCGCCTGCTCGCGGTTGCCGGCTTCACCCACCACCTCAATAGAAGGTTCCATATCAAGCAGTTCACGAACGCCCCGGCGGAAAAGCGGATGGTCGTCGATCACCACAATGCTGTATGTATCTTTCGTCGTCATGTTCAGTTTGCTCTTTGTGTTCAATAGTCTGATTTTAACGGACTGCACGGTCTGATTGTGCCGGGCTTTGCGTTTTTTCTGGAATTCTCAGCACAAGACGGGTGCCGGAAGCGTCCGTGCGGCGGCTGATGCTGAGTTCTCCGCCGATGGCCTCGGCGCGCTCATTCATGATCGTGAGGCCGTAGTGATTGGGTTTGCCGGGTTTTTCCGGCAGTCCCACCCCGTCGTCCTCAATCACGAGCACCATTGCGCTCCCTGTGTTGGCGTTCTCGCGCTCAACGCGTACCGAGACGCTGCTCGCGCGGGCATGCTTTTCAATGTTGGAGAGCCCCTCACGCACAATGCTCACCAGATGCACCTGCGCGTTGGGGTTGAGTTCAAAGCCGAGCAGATTGCAGGTAAAGCTCACCGGCAGGCCCGTGCGGTTGCGGAATTCGTCAATCGACTCTTCAAGCGCACCGGTGAGACCACTGCCGCCAATCTGAAGACGGAACGCGGTGAGCACCTCGCGCAGCTGCGAGTACGCGCCCGAGAGCCCCTCATTGAGTTCCCCCACGGTTTTGAGCACCGTCTCGTGATCGGCATTGCGTTCAATAAAGAGTTTGAGGCGGTGGAGCTGGATTCGCGCAAAGGAGAGCGACTGCGCAATCGAGTCGTGCAGCTCGCGTGCAATGGTCGAGCGCTCTTCGAGCACCGCCAGACGCCGGTCATCGATCTGACGCGTCGCGCGGTCCATCGCGCGGCCGAGCGTCTGGGCAAACGCCTTGAGAAGGTCAGCCTGCCAGGGCTCGACGGGCTGCTCAAAAACCGCCAGCAGCTCGCCCACCTCGGTTTCCCCCGAGGAGAGCGTCACGCGGTTGGTGGGCAGTTCATCGTCGCCGCGCCAGGCATCGGACTTCGCGAGCATGAGCGCCTTGTCTTTTTCCCCCGCGGTGAGCGCACAGGCTCTTGCGCCCACGAGTTTGGCAATTTCATTGAGAAACGGGGTGAGCTCCCGGGTGGTGTGGCCCTCTTCAAAGGTCACATTCTCGGCAATCCGGCCGATGAGCTCAAGGCCCGCGTTACGGCGGTTAAGGTCAACCGTCTTGCGGGCGACCTCCGCCTCGAGGTTGCCGTAGAGCCGGCTGAGCTCATCGAGCATGTAGTTAAAGCCCGAGGCGAGCCGCCCGATCTCGTCGCGGGTGCTCACCGGCGCACGCACGCTCAGATCCCCCTTTCGCACCGCCTCGGCCACCGCGCCGATATCGAGCAGCGGGTTGAAGATGCGCCGGCGCATCACGATGAGCATGCCGTAAGTGAGTATTAACGAACCGAGCAGAATGCCGATAAGGAGCCACTTCAGGAGCATCAGCCGCTCGTTGAGTGACTCTTCGAGCACTTTCACATAAAGATTCACATCCTCAACAAAACTCGGAATCGCCCAGACAAACTTCTCCCGGTCCGCGTCACTGGTGAGGCTTGCCATCGCGAGCGGCGTGATTTCGGTGTTAAAGCGTTTGTAGAGTTTTTCCCAGCGTGCGCGGATGGGATCCGCCGGGTCGGAGGACATCGCGTCGTGCAGTGACGCGTCACTCAGCTTATTGCCGAAGTCACGCAGGGCGCCCTCGGTATTGGTGCGTCTGGCACTGTCGGTCTGATACGGGTTGAGCACGGCCATGGCAAGCTTGTAGCTTTGCATACGCATACTGCCCGAGACGTTGATGGCGCCCCCGGAGCTGCCCATGGAGCTTGTGAGCAGAATTGCGGGAATGGCGACAAGCGCGACAGAAACAACGATGCCGAAAAAGACGATAAAAAAGCGCCGGATGATCGAAGACCGGAACCATTCGAGAAAGCGCTGCACGGGGCTCTCCTTGAGTGTCGGGTGCGGGAAGACGCGAAAAAGCCGGAGAAACGCACTCTCCGGATACACGTAAGGAGAGAGCGGGACAGACCTCCCGGCTCTCTCCTCATTCAGTGAAGAGTTTACTGCGCTTCGATTCCGGTAACCTTAAAGCCGGCCCCTTCAACGACAGCCTTGAGCATATCGTCGGCGACGCTCTCTTCAACGCTCACCGCAGCGAGCTTCTTCTCGAGGCTCACCATCACCATCTTCACGCCGGGCAGCGCGGAGAGCGCATCCGTAACCGACTTGGTGCAGTGACCGCAGTGCATACCTTCAATATGAATAACCTTATCCATGATTTTTCCTTTCTCTTGTGTGTGAGCAGCCGCTTCGGCCGTTGCGCCTGCAACAGGGGCGCGGTGAAACGGTTTGAACAGACGGAGTCGGAGTGCGTTGCTCACGACGCTCACCGAACTTAAGCTCATAGCGGCTGCCGCAATCATCGGATTGAGCGTCAGCCCGAAAGCGGGGAAGAAAACCCCGGCCGCAACCGGAATACCGATTGTGTTGTAAATAAAGGCCCAGAAGAGATTCTGGCGGATGTTGCGCATCACGGCGCGCGAGAGATGCACCGCGTCAGCCACGCTTTCAATCGTACTGCGCATCAGCACCACATCGGCGCTTGCACGGGCGACCTCAGTGCCGGCACCGATCGCAAGCCCCACATCAGCGAGCGCGAGCGCGGGCGCATCGTTAACGCCGTCACCGACCATGGCAACGAGACCGTCTTTGCGCAGCCGCTCAACATGCTCGGCTTTTTCCGCGGGCTTGACACCGGCGACGACATACTCTTCGGCAATGCCCGCCTCACGGGCAATCGCACGGGCCGTCGCGGGATTGTCTCCGGTAAGCATCACCACACGGGTGCCCATCGACTGCAGTTCAGCCACAGCGGCCTTCGCATCGGGTTTGAGCTCATCGCGCACCGCGATAAAGCCGATCACCCTGCCGTTGGAGGCGATGTAGAGCACCGTGGCACCGGCTTTTGAAAGCTGTGCGGCCTGCACCGTGAGTGTCTCGGGAATCTCCAGCGAGAGCCGTGCCATCAGCTCGGGGTTGCCCGCCGCGCAGAGCGCACCGGCCACTCTGGCCGTAATCCCCTCACCCGGGATCTGCTCGAAGTCCTCACCCTTTTGCAGCGCAAGCCCCTTAGCCTTCACCTCGCGCATCACAGCGCGCGAGAGCGGATGCTCGGAGAGATTCTCCAGGGCGCCCGCAACCATCAGCACGATGGTTTCGAGTTTGGGCACGGCGCTCACCACGCGGATCACCACGGGTTCGCCCTGCGTGAGGGTACCCGTTTTATCCATCACAACGGTTTTCACCTTTGAGAGCTGCTCGAGAGCCGTGGCGGACTTGAAGAGAAGCCCGAGTTTAGCCCCCGCACCGGTACCGACCATCACCGCCGTCGGCGTGGCCAGACCGAGCGCACACGGGCACGAGATCACCAGTACGGCAATGGCGCAGGAGAGCGCAAATTCAATATCCTTCCCGAGTGCGAGCCAGACGAGTGCCGTGACGACGGCAATCGCGATCACAACCGGCACAAACACACCGCTCACCCGGTCGGCAAGCCGTGAGACCGGGGCCTTGGAGCTGGTGGCCTCATCAACGAGGCGGATAATCTGTGCAAGAACGGTATCATCGCCCACACGGGTTGCCCGCATCACGATGCGGCCGCCCTCGAGGTGGGTCGCGCCGGTGACCGTGTCATCGACTTTTTTGCTCACCGGAACGCTCTCGCCCGTGATCGTCGCCTCGTTAACCGAGGCGTAGCCTTCAACGACCACACCGTCAACCGGAATGGTTTCGCCCGTCTTCACCACGAGCAGGTCCCCGGCGACAACGTCCTCGCGGGCCACGCCCACTTCCTTGCCGTCACGGAGCACCGTGGCACGCTGCGGTGCAAGCGCAAGCAGTGCGGTCATCGCATCGGTGGTACGCTTTTTCGCGCGTGCCTCGAAATACTTTCCGAGCGCGACGAGCGTGACGATCATGCCGGCGCCTTCAAAATACAGACCGTGCGAGTAGCGCATAAAGGCGGCCATATCGCCGTCGGCCTGCGAGAGATTCATCATAAAGAGCGACCAGACGCCGTAGACCACACTCGCGCCGGCGCCGATCGCCACAAGCGCGTCCATGGTGGGCGCACGATGCCAGATGCTCTTGAAGCCGCGGATAAAGGTGACGCGGCGCAGAAAGAGAATGGGCACAAGCAGGAGGAGCTGCGCGAGCGCATTGGAGGTGGCGCCGCGGGTGCCCGAGAGAAATGACGGCAGGGAGATGCCGAGCATCGGACCCATGGAGATGGTGCAGAGCACAATCAGGAAGGCAAAAGCCCAGAGAAGATTGCGGCGCTCGGCAGCAAGCGCCTCGTCGCCCGTCTCGGGGGCGACCGCTTTTCGGGTGACTTTCTTCCCGCTCTCTGCCGCCTCGGGGAGCACCAGGCCGTAGCCCGCCTCCTCCACCGCTTTTTTCACGTCCGTGAGTCCCAGAACGGACTCGTCGTAGTTGAGCGTGAGCGTGTTCTTGAGCAGATTCACACTGGCCGTGTCAACGCCCTCAAGGCCGTTGACAACCTTTTCCACTCTGGCCGAGCAGGCCGAGCAGCTCATGCCTGTCACATTGAGTTCACATTTTTGCATGATGCGGATGTGTTAGTTTTCTTACAGATTCTGAAATTGTAACACATGCCCGATCAATTAAGTCGGGTATCGCTTTTCTGACAAGTGAAGAATTGACAGTAATCAGACGCTATCCCGCCTATGCGGTACAGATGTCATCTGTATTGCTAACAGCGCGTGGCGTGCGGCACCGTGCCGCGAGCGCTGCCAGAAGCGTAAGCGCACGCAGAAAAAAAACTGCCTTCCCGGCACAGACGGCAGAGAAGGCAGCAGAAGTCAGGTTAACGCTTGTGAGAGCGATTTAGAAGGCCGGAAGCACGGCACCCTTGTAGGTGTCCTCGAGGAACTTCTTCACTTCAGGCGTCGTCAGAGCAGCCTTGAGCTTGTTGAGCGCTTCGCGGTTGTCACCTTCACGCACAACGACGATATTGGCATAGGGGCTTTCCTTGCTTTCGATCGCGATGGCGTCCTTGGCGGGGTTGAGGTTCACACCGAGCGCAAAGTTGGAGTTGATCACAGCGGCGTCAACGTCGTCGAGTGCACGGGGCACCTGAGCGGCTTCGGTTTCCACAAAGCTCACGTGCTTGGGATTGTCGGTCACGTCAGCCACCGTGGCGAGCACGCCGGCTTCGGGCTTGACCTTGATCAGACCGGCGCTTTCAAGCACTTTGAGAGCGCGACCGCCGTTGGTCGGGTCGTTCGGGATGGCAACCTTGGCACCATCGGGCAGATCCTTGAGGTCCTTGACCTTCTTCGAATAGACACCCATCGGTTCAAGATGCACCGCCACGAGGCTCGAGAGCTTCAGGTTGTGGTCCTTGGCAAAGCTGTCAAGGTAGGGCTTGTGCTGGAAGAAGTTCGCGTCGAGATCCTTGCTCGCGAGAGCGAGGTTGGGCTGAACGTAGTCGCTGAACTCGATCACTTTAACCTTCACACCCTGCTTTTCGAGCGAGGGGGCCACGAACTTCAGAATGTCGGCGTGCGGCACGGGGCTGGCACCGACCTTGAGTTCAACAGCTTCGGTTGCGGGGGCGGGCGCCTGAGCGGCAGCCGTTTCCTTCTTGTCTTCACCACAGCCGGCAAGGGCGAGAGCGAGGCCGGCGGCAACAACAGCAGATGTCCATTTCTTCAATTGCATTTTTTTGTTCCTTAACTTTTTTCGTCGGGAAAAAGAGAGAATGTGTTTTACGTGCTAAGCGGACGCCTTTTCCGGTCACATGCCGCACCGCTGCCGGCTGATAAGCCGTGGCAGACTGCCGGAAGAGGATCCGGCGGTGTCGGCGGACTTCATTGAAGAAAAGGCGGACAGCGCCCCGCGGGTGCTGTACGGATTGAGATTAACTATAGCGCAAATTACCGGTATCGCAAATACAACTTGCTAAAACCTGAAAAAAAGTGTTAGTTACTTGAGGTATTACCAGAGGGCGAAGCGCGCCCGGCGTCCGCGGCGTCGGCATTTTCACCCTTCGGCGTTGCCGGTGCCGTGGTTTGGGCCTCAGCATCCGGCGCCTCTTCTGAGGTTTTTTGCGCACAAAAACGCGCGGCGATCTCACGCACTTCCGCGACCAGTTTCTCGAGCCGTGCAATCCAGCCGTCAAGCTGTGCGCGCAGATTTGACCAGAAGCGTTTTGCCTCATCGGGCGCCAGGCAGTAAGCGGTGATCACTGCCACGAGAGCGAGCACCAGCGCAAAGGCGAGCACCGCCGCCAGACCGGCGAGCACCGAGAGGGCAATGACGGTCATCAGAAGGGTCAGTAGCGCGCGGATGGCCTTGTCAAACATGCCGGAGACTCTCTAAAAAAGATTTACACACGCCTATTCTAGAGCAAACGGCGGTTTTCCAGAAGATGCAGACCGAGCAGACCGAGGAAGGTTACGCCCGCGGCCACGTGCACACCGGTGTTTTTCAGCGCGATGCCGCCCATGCTGAGAATGAGCGAGGCGAGCATCGTGCGGTTGACGGCCATACGCTTGACGCGCTGCACGGAGTGCTGTTTCCCGGGGCCGCCCGCAATCATCACGGCCACATTACCGAGCCCCCTGCTCGCGCTCTGCGTGAGACGGTCCCCGGCAAGGAGCGCTTTCCGGGCGAGCGTGTAACCGTCGGCTTCAGTCCCCTGCGCCTCACCCCCCATCATGCCTGCAGCCATCATGATGAGATTTTCAAGCTGCTCGAGAAACGCGTCAGTCGAGAGCTTCTCCGCGTCCCAGAGAATGAGCGCAGAGCCCACGGCCGGATTGAAATCCACACCGAACACGCTCTCAATGCTCATCAGCCACTGACGGGCGGTTTCGCGGTCCTCCGCAGTCATTGTTCTGATCATGGGGTGACGCAGACGCACACGGCCCGGGACAATGCTGCGGATGCAGTCTTTGAATTCACTCATCACTTTTCCTTCAGTTTCGTCTTTCTCAGATAGGGGGCCGTCTGCTCAGAGGCGGCCCCCTTTATATAAAAGGCACAGATGCTCAGCTCAGTCGCGGTGCGGTCTCTTTTTCCACGCCCGTGGCCTGAACGGCGGTAAGCGCAATGCGCGGCACCACACCCGCCTGACCGTGATCCCCGTCCATAAAGGCTTTGAGTTTCTGAACCATGTCAAGGATGTCCTCACGGGCATCGTTGAGGTAGTGCGACTCACCCTCGTAGTGACCGAGCTGCGGACGCATGGCGTTAAGGCACACACCGACCGTGGTGGCATTGTGCAGCAGCGCCGAGAGCATCGGGGTGAGAATTCCCGAGAGACCCCCTGCGAGAAAGCCCGTATTGAGCCCCACAGCGTAGCGGACATTCTGTTTGATACGGCGCATCGTCGCCTCGCCGAGATCAAGCGCCACGAGCAGGTTGTGCAGGCTCTCTGTGAGCACCACGTCAGCCACCTCCTGGGCGATATCGGTCGAGTCGCGCAGCGTCACACCGACGTCAGCGCAGCTGAGCGCAGGCGAATCGTTAATGCCGTCACCGATCATCAGCACGCGCGCGCCGCCCGCCTGCAGGCGCTTGACTTCGCCGGCCTTGTCCTGCGGGAGCACCTGGGCACGGAATTCGGTAATGCCGAGACGGTCTGCCACCGCCTTTGCCGTGCGCTCATCGTCACCGGTGAGCATCACGACACGCTTGCCGCGCGCCTTGAGCTGGCTGATCACTTCACGGGATTCCTCACGCAGCGGATCCTCAATGCCGAGCAGACCGATGAGCTCGCCGCCGTGGGCGAGAAAGAGTACCGTCTTGCCCTGATCGAGCAGCCCGTGAATCGCTTCGCGGGCAAAGCTCACATCCACGCCTTCGTCATCCTCGACAAAGTGACGCGAGCCGAGCACCACCTTCTGGCCGTCAACCTTCGAGCAGATGCCGTGAGCAACGACATACTGCACGGACGTGTCATGGCACTCGTCGTAGTGCTCAAGACCGCGATCATCGGCTGCACGAACCACCGCACGCGACACCGGGTGCGGGAAATGTTCTTCTAGACAGGCCGAGAGACGCAGCACATCATCCTCGCTCCAGTGCTTCGAGAGCGAAACGACGTCAGAGAGCTTCGGCGTGGCGTTGGTGAGGGTGCCGGTTTTATCAAACACCACCGTGTCAACCTCGGCGAGCGCTTCAAGGTAGCGGCCGCCCTTGACAACAACACCGCGGGCCGTGCCTTCCTTCATCGCGGAGAGAATCGCGAGCGGCGTGGCCAGACGCAGCGCGCAGCTGTAGTCCACGAGAAGCACCGAGGCCGTGCGGGTCAGATCCCGCGTGAAGAACCACACCAGAGCGGCAAGCGCGAAGTTAAAGGGCACGATCGCATCGGCGATCTTAAGTGCCTTGCTCTCGATACTGGCCTTGGCCTGTTCGCTGTCCTCAACAAACTGAATAATCTTCGCCAGACGGGTCGCATCACCGATATGCGTCGGACGGATGCCGATTTCACCGTCTTCAACAACGGTACCGGCAAAGACCGAGCCGCCCACCCCGCGGTGGACCGCCACAGCCTCGCCCGTCATCGTGGCCTGATTGACTTCGGCCACACCGTCGAGCACCACACCGTCGACCGGAATCACGCTGCCGGTACGGACCACCACCACATCGTCGGCGGTGAGATCCGAGAGCGCAATCTTCTCGAGCCCCTGCTCGCGGCGCACCCACACCTCGTCGCACTTCACGGAGAGCTGTTCGGCAAGACTTGCCATGCTCTTTTTGCGGGCATAGTTTTCGAGCATCTCACCCATGCCAAGGAGCAGGATCAGGAGCCCCGCGCTCTTGAAGTCGCGGCGCAGCAGACAGAGCGCCACCGCGGCCGCATCGAGCACGGCCACATTGAGTCTGCCCTTAAAGAGCTCCCTGATGCCGTCGATGATGATCGGAATGCCGGCGAGCACCGTGTTAACGGTGGTGGCAAGCGCAGGCAGGAACGGGTTGACGAGCACATGGCGCGCAAGCGGCCCGAAGTCAAGCTGCGAGTCGGGCAGCTCGAAATGCTGCTCGACGAGTTCATGCTTGCCGGCGCTGCCCGCCGCCGGGGCGGCCAGTGCCGGGCGCTGACGCTCCTCAAGACGGAAGCCGAAAAAGCGCAGCACCGGATAGAGAATGTTGGTGAGAATCGGCATGTTGCGCACGCCCGAATCGATCGCGTCTCGCACGCCGCCCACCAGACGGTTGTCACGGAAAATTTCAATCGCCTCATGCTCGCGTGCCGCCTTAAAGGCGCGCAGTGCGGCTTTGTTGCGCTGGGACCCCGCATACTGTGCGCGGGCCGCACGGCGGATCGGCGGATCGGTTTCAAGGCCAGCCAAGTAGCCTGCCACTTTCGCACGGGCGGCAATCGTGTTGTAGGTCACGATAACACTGCCGGTTCGGGGGTTGACCACCACACCGGTGACGTCCTCGATGGCGCTGATTTCATCGGCCATCAGAGAGGCTGAAGCAGCCGACAGCGGCGTACGGGTACGCCAGCGCTGACGATTGCCAACTTCATGAATTAACTGAAATTTCATTTGATTTACACATTATTGAAGAAGTCAGCCGTCTCCGGACCGCGCCCGCGCTTCGGGGTAAAGCGCCGTGTGCGCAGCGGTAACTGACAGTCTGACTTCTGAGCCCGGTGTGCGCACCCCCGGCTTGGCCTCGGGGGCGTGAACACCATAAGGAATAACTGTTCTTCGGGGTCAGCCGGCCACGCGGCCGGCCGCATCAGAGCTTTGTGTGACAGCACTCACCGTCAGAAACAGTGCACGGGCGTCAGGCAGCGCCTCAGGCGGCCTGTTCCTTCGTGCAGGCGGCACATTCTTCAGCCTTGGCCTCAGCCCTGGCTTCCGCCTTGACCTTCTTTTCCTGGCTCTTCAACTGGGCTTCGGCCACAGCGTCAGCAATATCCTCTTTGCAGCTTTCCACCACGCCCATGGCTTTGTCCTTGAGGTCAATGCCGCTTGCGAGCAGATCGGTGGCGAGAGGCTTGAGTTCAAGCTTGCCGCGCGTGACGGCAACGGCGCCGAGTGCGCCGACCACAAGACCGCCGAGGAAGAAGAGGCCGTACTTGGTTGTTTCGTTCATGATGCAGTATCTCCAGCGTTGTTAAGCAGAAAAACAACTTTTAGGTTGTCAGTAAATTCAGTGACATAAGCGCCTGTGCAGCGGACAGCGCTGACTGAGCAAACGCCCTGCCTGATGGTGTTAGCACACACAAAAAGCTGTCTGCACAAAGCACTATTTGTTATGAGTGAATTTTACTTTCACTGACGCCGGAAAACAACAGACCATTTGGTTTAATAATCTACGATTTGGAGGTAGTATCGGGTACTACTTTTTAATGAGAATGATTCTCACTTATCCGGACTCGCAAACCACCTATTCTCTCTCTGCGGCAACGGCTTTCACCGGCACACTGTGTGCGGGTGCACTGCTCTGCGGGGCACTTTCGGGCGCGGGCGCCGGTACGCGCGAGCGACCCTGACGCGAACGGGCGATGACGAGCTGCACATACTGACTCACCATGTCAAAGGTGATGCCCGTTGTGGCGCTCGCTGTTCCGCGGGCGCTGTAGATGGGGATCCCGTTTTCAAAGGTGTGGAAGGTGACGCTTTTGAGATGTTTGCCTTCAAACTCGACCTCGTAGGTGATCGTGTAGGAGCACACCTGAGGCCCCGCGCCGGCGGGCAGCGGCACATAGTGCGCGCCGACGGCGGCAATGCCGTCCTGAATCGCCTCAATGAGAATGTCGGTTTTCACCGCCGGATTCTCCAGCACACAGACCTGATCAAAATTCACCCTGCGCTGGAGTGCATCACGCGGAATATGATAGGGCCCGGGCGGCAGCGGTCTGGTGGCGCAGCCGGCAAGCAGCACAAGGCTCGTGAGAAGAGCAGCGCGAAAGAGCGGGTTTTGCATGCGTGGGCCTCTGTCGGGATAGCGAATATAAATAAGGGTCGGAGCGCTCGGTTGAGACTTCCGTCAGCTCTTAACTTTAGGCGTTTTCTTCTCCGCCGTCCTCTGCTTTGTTGCATCGGCGCGACAGCCGCAGGCGGAAATTTGACGATATCCGCTGCTTTTGCTTTTTATGCTGACGGAAAAAGTGTACACTAGGTAAGGTTAAACCCTACCAATCAACCTCTGACGCGTTACTCTACCGGAGTGCTCAAGAAATGCTCAACAAGTATAGCCAGAACGAAGCCCTGCAGAACAGTCCTGTCATCCGCATCATTGACGACGATGATGCGATGCGCAAATCCTGGGCTTTTTTAATTGAAGACGAAGGCTGGGAAGTGGTGACGTACTCCGATGCCCTCACCTTTCTCTCCTCCAACGACTTCATCCGTCCGGGCTGCCTGCTCCTTGACGTGCGCATGCCACACATGTCCGGGCTCGAACTGCAGACGAAGCTGCGTGAAGTCGGCTGCGATCTGCCGATCATCTTTGTCTCCGGCCACGGGGATATCGATATGGCTGTGAACACTCTCAAAGCCGGTGTCATCGACTTCCTGCAGAAGCCCGTCGATGACCAGCGCCTGCTCGACACGATTGAGAACGCCGTCGCGAAGAACCTCTCCGAGCGCCGCAACTTTGCCGAAGTCTCCGACTTCAAGAGCCGCTTCGAGCAGCTCACGCAGCGCGAACGTGAAGTGATCCGCATGGTTGCCCGCGGCTACGCCAACAAGGAAGTGGCCCGCGAATTCGGCATCTCTGAAAAAACCGTCCAGGTTCACCGTGGTGCCGCCTACCGCAAACTCGACCTGCACAACGCTGCGGAAATCGCGCGTCTGCTGATGAAGTCCGGCGATTTCGTCTAAGCGGCAGTCGTTTTAGCGATCAGTCTCCCGAAGGGGATACCTCAGATGGTATCCCCTTTTTTTGGTATTTTCAGTTTAATCTAAACCTTTCGTCAGTTTGGTTTCTTTCAGGATACCACTAGTGGAAAACCGCATAGTCTTGGGGTTTTTCGGACCGTCTTACGAAAAAACATATTTTCTTATACCCCTATTTTGCGTTACATTAATTTCTAAGTGGAATGTCTTATGCTTGACATTTGATGCCACGGGGTCTATTATTTCCACAGTACAGAAGAGCTGGAAAAGATTTATTTCAGCCCGTACACGGAACGAAATTAAATAAAGAACCAATCCGTTCCAGATAAAAAAAGGCATTTCCTACAGTCACTGTGTAGGGGAGGTTTTTAATCATGGCAGTCAACAATATAGGATTAAGACGTACCCGTCATCTTATGTGCTTCTGCAAACGCAGTTGCTTTAACTACAACCTCTTCGCCCCCGCATCGCTTTCCTAAGCTGGATGGGGATGTACAGACTCGTCTGAACATCTGTCATTCAGCCGTCTAGAAGGGCTCCGGGGCCGCATCCTCGCGCGCTTACGGCTCTTCCTCTCCCGCTTCCGTTACAGAACAGTCTGAGCCTCGTAAGGTCCGATCTGATGCCTGACATCGGGTCACTGCACGCGCCGGTATCGTGCCGCACGCGCACAGTGAATAATCCCGTTATTTGGCCTCATTTCCCTTTCGGGTTTAAATGTCCGTTTTCTGCAACCCTAGCTAATTTAATTTGATTTTTAAACAATGGCCTAAATGTATTTAAATAAAGGCCAGGATAATATTCGCCCTGAATTTCGGGACGGACATATTAGATGAGGTAAAACCAATGAGAAAACTCAATATCGCCGCTACGCCTTGTGCCCGTGGTGCATTCTGCAGCACGCGCAAAGTTGTGGATCTTGATGGTGCGGATCTGACTGAAGTCTCCGCTGTTGTGATGACCGCATCCGAGGCCGTTAACGGCAAGCTTGAGCAGGTGAAGAAGTCCGCCTTCGGCATTCCCGTGATCGTCAAGAACGACATGGAAACGCTCCCGACCGAACTCTTCAAGGAAGTTGTCTCCGTCATCGACGACAAGGCCACCGACGCCGGTCTGTACGGCCGTCAGGTTGACGCTGCCGCCCAGAAGTATGAAGACAGCATCCTGCCGCCGTTCTTCGGCAGCCTTGAAAAGTATGTCGAACAGGGTTATGCCCAGTTTGACTGCCCGGGCCATCAGGGCGGTGCCTTCTACCGCCGTCACCCCGCCGGCCGCGAATTCACGCAGTTCTTTGGTGAAAACGTTTTCCGCGCCGACCTCTGCAACGCCGACGTGAGCATGGGTGACCTTCTGATTCACGAAGGTGCGCCTTGCGCCGCCCAGCAGGAAGCTGCCCGCATTTACAACGCCGACAAGACGTACTTCGTTCTCAACGGCACGTCTTCCGCCAACAAGGTTGTGCTCAACGCCCTGCTCGCCCCGGGCGACCTGGTGCTCTTTGACCGCAACAACCACAAGTCCAACCACCACGGTGCCCTGCTTCAGGCCGGTGCCACCCCGGTGTACCTTGAAACCGCCCGTAACGGCTACGGCTTCATCGGCGGTATCGATGATCACTGCTTCGATGAAAAGTACCTGCGTGACCTCGTTCGCGAAGTCTGCCCGGAAAAGGCTGACGCAAAGCGTCCGTTCCGCCTCTTCATCATCCAGCTCGGCACCTATGACGGCACGATCTACAATGCCCGCCAGGTTGTCGACCGCATCGGTCATCTGTGCGACTACATCCTCTTTGACTCCGCCTGGGTCGGCTATGAACAGTTCATCCCGATGATGAAAGACTGCTCGCCGCTGCTCCTTGATCTCGGACCTGAAGATCCGGGCATCATCGTGACGCAGTCCGTGCACAAGCAGCAGGCCGGTTTCTCCCAGACCTCGCAGATTCACAAGAAGGACTCCCACATCAAGGGTCAGAAGCGCTACTGCCCGCACAAGCGCATGAACAACGCGTTCATGATGCACGCTTCCACCTCGCCTTTCTACCCGCTCTTTGCCGCACTTGACGTCAACGCCAAGATGCACGAAGGCGAAGCAGGCCGCCGTCTCTGGGACGACTGCGTGCGTGTGACGATTGATGCCCGCAAGAAGCTGCTCGCCTCCTGCAAGTACATCAAGCCCTTCATTCCGCCGATGGTTGACGGCAAGCCCTGGGCTTCCTACAGCACCGACGTTATCGCCAACGATCTGCGCTTCTTCGCTTTCGAACCCGGTGCCAAGTGGCACAACTTCGAAGGCTACGGCGATCACCAGTACTTCGTTGACCCGTGCAAGTTCCTGCTGACGACCCCGGGTATTAACGTTGACACGGGCGCTTATGACGACTTCGGCGTTCCCGCCACGATTCTCGCCAACTTCCTGCGTGAAAACGGCGTGGTTCCCGAAAAGTGCGACCTGAACTCGATCCTGTTCCTGATGACGCCTGCTGAAGACGCCGCCAAGATGGATCACCTGATCGCTCAGATCAACCGCTTCGAAGCGTACCTTGATGCCGACGCACCGCTCTCTGAAGTGCTCCCGAGCATCTACTACGCCAACGAAGAACGCTACAAGGGTTACACGATCCGCCAGCTCTGCCAGGAAATGCATGACTTCTACAAGAGCCTGAACGTCAAGCAGCTGCAGAAGGAAATGTTCCGCAAGGCCCACTTCCCGGATCGCGCGCTTGAACCGCAGGCTGCCCACTTCGAATTCATCCGCGGCAACGTTGAACTTGTTGCGCTTGAAAACGCCGCCGGCCGTATCGCTACGGAAGGTGCTCTGCCCTACCCGCCGGGAGTTCTCTGCGTGGTGCCGGGCGAAGTCTGGGGCAAGTCTGTGCTCAAGTACTTCCTCGCTCTGGAAGAAGGTATCAACCGCTTCCCGGGCTTCGCTCCTGAACTTCAGGGCGTGTACATCAACAAGGATGCTGACGGCCGCAAGCGCGCCTACGGCTACGTTCTCACGAAGGAACGTGCCGCTGAGCTCGGCTGCTAATCTGCTCAGCAGTTAAAAACTCATAACCCGCGGACATCTACAGCTCATCTCTCCCGGATGCCCGCGGCGTTATGCCCCGTTCAAACCGATGGAAAACCTATCCTATGTCTACGAACAACAGCAAAATGAGCGTCTACCAGCTGACGCTTCTTACGGCCATCAACATGATGGGCTCCGGCATCATCATGCTCCCGACCAAACTCGCTGAAGTCGGTACCTTCTCCGTGATCTCCTGGCTGGTGACGGCCACCGGATCCACCGCTCTTGCGTATGCGTTTGCCAAATGCGGCATGCTCTCACGCAATCACGGCGGTATGGGCGGCTACTCCCAGTACGCTTTCGGCAAGTCCGGCTACTTCCTTGCGGGCTACACCTACGCCGTTTCGCTTCTGATTGCCAATATCGCTATCGCCATTTCCGCCGTGGGTTACGCCGTTGCATTCCTCGGCCTCGATCTCTCGCCGGTTGCCACCTGCGGCGCCACGATCTTCACGCTGTGGCTGTGCACGGTGCTCAACTTCAAGGGCGCCAAGATCACCGGTATGATTTCCTCCTTCACCTGCTGGGGTGTGATTCTCCCTGTGGGTCTGCTCTCCGTGTTCGGCTGGTTCTGGTTCTCGCCTGATCTCTATATCAGAAGCTGGAATCCGAACAACATCCCGACGTTTGACGCCATCAGCGCCTCCATCTCCATGACCCTGTGGGCTTTCCTCGGTCTGGAAAGTGCCTGCGCCAACGCTGACGCCGTGGACAATCCTGAAAAGAACGTGCCGAAGGCTGTTATGTGGGCCACGATCGGTGTCGCCATCATCTACATTGTCTCGACCAACATCGCTGCCGGTATTGTTGAAAACGCCGACCTCGTGAAGTCCACCGCCCCGTTCGGTCTGGTGTTCTCCAAGATGTTCAACGGCACCGCCGGTCAGATCGTTATGGGTCTGATGGTTCTCTCCTGCGCCGGCTCCCTGCTCTCCTGGCAGTTCACGATTGCCAACGTGTTCAAGGCTGTGTCTGACGAAGGTTACTTCCCGAAGGTCTTCTCCAAGCTCACGAAGGACAATGCGCCTGTGGCTGGTATGATCGTGATCACGATCCTGCAGACCCTCATGAGCCTGATGACGATCAGCCCCTCGCTCTACAAGCAGTTCAACAAGCTCGTTGACCTTGCTGTGGTGACGAACGTGATGCCCTACATCCTCTCCATGGCCGCCGTCTTCGTGATGGTCAAGGTTGAAAAGGTTGCTCAGGGTCAGGCCAGCATGATCAAGCTTGCCGCCTTCATCGGCTCGGTCTACAGCTTCTACGCTCTGTATGCCGCCGGCTTTGAAGCCATGCTCTGGGGCTCCATCGTGACCTTCATCGGCTGGACGATCTTCGGTATCGCCCAGGGCTCGATGACCAAAGAAGGTGAACAGCCCAGTCTCTGATTTCTAGTTCAACACTAGGTACAGTCTATTGAGGACGGGTGCCCGGGTCAGTCTCTTCCATCGGGGGAGCTGGTCCGGGCATTCTTTTTGGCTGTAATCCGCCCGCCCTGCAAAACCTGCAGCGGTTTCCTAGTGGATTTCCTTAGGTAAGCCTCCGCTTACGCAAAAAGCCGTGCCAAAGCGCGCCCCGACGCTGTCTTTTTCGGTAGCATATGGCATAAAGCAGCCGGCAGGAGTGCCGGCCTGCGGCAGGCGGCAGCCACAGACCCTCTACAGACTGCCCGCCTGATGCGCCCTTTGCGTCTCCTCTGCCCTGCGGCATCGAGTCGAGACCATCCGGCAAAGCGCGCCGCGCCGCAGAAGAAACCGTTTTTTATTTTGTGTTTTTTGTTTTTCTTTTTAGAGGAGTCCTTCATGCTTAGCGATATCGAGATCGCCCAGGCGACAAAACTCATTCCGATTGAAAAGCTTGCCCGCGATGCAGGCCTTGAAGAATGCGAGTTTGAACCCTACGGGCGTGATAAAGCCAAAGTTGAACTCAACCCCGAGCGCAAGATGCGCGCCAAACTCATTCTCGTCACTGCCACCTCGGGCATGCCGGCGGGCTCGGGCAAAACCACCACGTCGATTGCCCTCGCGCAGGGCTTGAAGCGCATCGGTCACGAAACGACCATCGCGCTGCGTGAACCCTCGCTCGGCCCGGTCTTCGGCATGAAGGGCGGCGCCGCCGGCGGCGGCTACTCCCAGGTGCTCCCGATGGAAGCCATCAACCTGCACTTTACGGGCGACTTCCATGCGATCACCTCGGCAAACAACCTCCTTGCCGCCCTCATTGACAACGCGCGCCATCAGGGACAGATCGTTCTCAAGGAAGTGTTCTGGCGCCGTGTGATGGACGTCAACGACCGCATGCTGCGCAATATCGTCACGGGTCTGGGCGGCACAGCCAACGGCATTCCGACCGAAACCGGCTTTGACATCACGGTGGCGAGCGAACTCATGGCCGTGCTGTGTCTGGCAACCGACATGGAAGACCTGCGTGCGCGAATCGACCGCATCGTGGTGGGCACGCGCCCCGACGGCACTGCCTTCACCGTGAAGGAGCTCGGTGCCACGGGTTCGCTTCTCGCGCTGCTTAAAGAAGCGATGAAGCCCAACCTCGTGCAGACGATCGAAGGCAATCTCGCCTTTGTCCACGGCGGCCCGTTTGCGAACATTGCGCACGGCTGCAACTCCGTTGTCGCCACGAAGACCGCCATGAAACTCGGCGAATACACCGTCACGGAGGCTGGCTTCGGCTCGGACCTCGGTGCCGAGAAGTTCTACAACATCAAGTGCCGCGCCGCCGGTCTTAATCCGGCCGCTGTGGTGCTCGTCACCTCGACGAAGGCGCTCAAGTGGCACGGCGGTGTGCCGCTCGCCGATATCGGCAAGCCCAACCTCGAGGCAATGGTCAAGGGCTTTTCCAACCTCGACCGCCATATTGACAACCTCAAGGCCTTCGGTCCGAATATCGTTGTCTCGATCAACCACTTCCACACCGACACGGATGAGGAAATCAACGCCCTCGTGGCGCACTGCCGTGAGATGGGCGTGCGTGTGGCGGTGAGCGACGGTTTTGCCAAGGGCGGCGCCGGTGCTGAAGAGCTCGCCCGTCAGGTCGTTGACGCCGCGGCGGAAATGAAACCGCTCAAATTCTCGTACGAACCCGAAATGACCGTTCTTGAGAAGGTTGAAGCACTCGCCAGTCAGATCTACCGCGCCGGCAAAGTGGACTTCTCGCCCGCCGCGATGAAGGATTACAAGCGCCTTGTCGAACTCGGCTTTGACAAGCTGCCCGTGTGTGTAGCGAAGACCCCGTTCTCGCTCTCGCACGATCCGGCTCTGCTCGGCTCCCCCGAGGGCTTCACGCTGCCCGTGCAGCGCCTGATTCTCAACGCGGGCGCTGGCTTTGTGGTCGTCACCACCGGTGCCATCATGCGTATGCCGGGGCTCCCGAAGCAGCCCGCTGCAATGAGTATCGACGTCGTTG
This sequence comes from uncultured Sutterella sp., assembly GCA_905194315.1. Lineage (GTDB taxonomy): Bacteria > Pseudomonadota > Gammaproteobacteria > Burkholderiales > Burkholderiaceae_F > Sutterella. The sequence goes on from CAJJRX010000008.1 coordinate 65,459, forward strand.
ACGGCAAGATCACCGGTCTTGCCTGAGGCCGCTGAGAGGTAACCCCGATCCCGCCCTGAGTTTCTGACGCCCGGGCGGGATTTTTTTGCGTCTCACAGTCCTCGAGGCAATTCGACCATATAAACAGCCTCTATTGAAAATCTGCCGTTCATAGATAAATGAGAACCAATCTCATTGAGATATATCAAGTTTTTCTATCACGCTTTACATTCCTAAGCTTACCCTGTTTAAGGAAATTCGCCTCAAACGCCTTATTTATCAGTGATCTAGAGCATTTTTCACGTTTTTGCTGATAAATTTGTGACGTCATTTGACCTGTTGAATTTGCGAACGATTCTCATTAATATTGTTCCTGTACAGGGGGGAGAGGACTGTCAACCCTCTCCCGCTTAATCTCTTATGCATAAAGAAGATTCACTATGGCACTCGAAAACAAAAGCATGCGCCGTCTGACAGACCTCCAGGTAGGACATAATGCAACGGTCGCCAAACTTAAGGTTCCTGCTACCGAAGAAGCCCGTCTCAATGAACTCGGCCTTCACCGCGGCAGCAGTGTTCGCATCCTTCATGGTGAGAAGAATGAAGCCATTCTGCTCGCTGTCGGTGATGGTCGCATTGGTGTGAACTTTGATGTTGCACGCCAGATTTATGTTTTCTGAGTGCGCACGTCGATAGGAATCAAACATGTTTCTCAAAGATCTTAATCCCGGGGACAAAGGCAAAATCGTCTCCTACGGAAAAGAACATCCCGAATACCGCCGCCGTCTTCTGATGCTCGGCGCCACACCCGGCGCCCAGTTTGAAGTGGTGCGCATCGCCCCTCTCGGGGACCCCGTTGAAATCCGCGTACGCGGCAGTTTCATCAGCGTTCGCAAGGACGAAGCGAAACTTCTGGAAGTCGAAAAGCTCTGACCGGACTGCGGTGAGACTCCTCGCAGCAGCACCTGACGTTTCCCTCTAAAACCAAAAAGAGCTCCTCTGGAAGGACTGATTCAGCCCTTCCCTGCCCTCTTTTTGCCTGAAAAAACGAAGTACTGAACATGGCAAATAAATACACAGTCTGCGTTGTCGGTAACCCGAACTGCGGTAAAACAACGCTTTTCAATGCGCTCACGGGCTCCCGGCAGGACGTCGGCAACTGGCCCGGCGTGACCGTGGAAAAGAAAGTCGGCTACTACACCCACAAGGGTGAAGAGATTGAAATCGTCGACCTTCCGGGTATCTACTCGATCACCCCGTCCTCGACCTCGGGCGAGGATGAGCGCGTGGCCCGCGACTACATCCTCACGAACGAAAGCTCGCTCGTGATCAACATCATCGATGCCTCCAACCTCGAGCGCAATCTCTACCTCACGAGCCAGCTCATTGAAATGCGCGTGCCGATGATCGTTGTCGTCAACATGCTCGACATCGCCAAGGCACACCGCCTGCAGATCCGTCTCAACGACCTCGAAGCCGCCCTCGGCTGCCCGGTGGTGGGGATTGTGGCCGCCCGCAAGACCGGCATTGCCGAACTCAAGGACGCGGTCATGGCGAATCTCGCCCGCCCCGTCACCCCGCCGATGGCGATCGAATACGATCCGCGCGTGACGGCATGCGCCACTCAGGTCGAGAGCAAACTCGCCGAGCTCGGTGTGGAACGTCCGAAGTGGTTCGCGCTGCAGCTCATGGAAGGTGCCCCCGGCATTGAGGACAAGCTCCCCCATGGTGCGCCCGAGGCTGTTGCGCCGATCATCGCCCCTGTGAACGAGGAAATGGACGGCGACCTTGACATCGCCATCGCTGACGCGCGCTACACGTTTGTGGCCGGTGCTGTCGAGAAGTGCCTCACCCGTGTGGGTGAAGTCTCCACGACGATGACCGACCGCATTGACCGCGTTGTGCTCAACCGCTGGCTCGGTCTGCCGATCTTCCTCTTCATCATGTACCTCATGTTCCTCTTTACGCAGAACCTGGGGGCCGCCTTTATTGACTTCTTTGATATTCTCGTGGGCGGCGTGCTGGTTGACGGGCTCGGTGAATTCCTCACGAGCATCGGCACACCGGACTGGCTGCGCGTGTTTATCGCCAACGGTCTTGGCGGCGGTATTCAGACCGTCTCGACCTTTATTCCGGTGATCTTCTTCCTGTACCTGTTCCTCGCGGTGCTCGAAGACTCCGGCTACATGGCCCGTGCCGCCTTCGTGATGGACCGCATCATGCGTGCGCTCGGTCTGCCCGGCAAGGCATTCGTGCCGCTGATTGTGGGCTTTGGCTGCAACGTGCCCGCCATTATGGCCACCCGTACGATGGATCGCGCCTCTGACCGTATCATCACGATCATGATGGCCCCGTTCATGAGCTGCGGCGCCCGACTGCCGGTGTACGTGCTCTTTGCGACGGCGTTCTTCCCCACCAACGGTCAGAATCTCGTGTTCGCGCTCTACATCGTGGGTATTCTCGCCGCCATCATCACGGGCTTCCTGCTCAAGAAGATCGCGCTGCCCGGTGAGGCAAGCGCCTTTGTGATGGAAATTCCGCCCTACCATATTCCGACTGTCTCGGGCGTGCTCTCGCGCACCTGGGACCGCCTCAAGGGCTTTCTGATGCGCGCGGGCCGTGTGATCGTCGTGATCGTTGCCATCCTCGCGTTCCTCAACTCCTGGGGTACCGACGGCAGCTTCGACCATGAAGACTCGCAGGACTCGGTCCTCTCCGCGATCGGTCAGACTGTCGCCCCGGCACTCACCCCGATGGGTGTGACACAGGAAAACTGGCCTGCCGCCGTGGGTATCTTCACGGGTATCTTCGCCAAGGAAGCCGTGATCGGTACGATGAATTCGCTCTACGAAAACATGGCCCGTCAGGAAAATGAAGCCGCTGCCGCTGCTGCGGGTGAAAAGCCTGAAGCTGCGCCTGAAGAGGAAGAGGCTGGCTTCAGCCTTGCCGCCACCTTCAGTGAGGCGGTGGACACGACCGTGGCCAACCTCAAGGATCTCGGCGGTGCGCTCCTTGACCCGATCGGCATCGACATCAGTGACAACCTTGAAGACACCGCTGCTGCGGCTGAAGAACAGGAAGTTGCGCTTGACACGGTGACGATGATGCAGAAGCTCTTCGGCAGCCAGCTGGCCGCGTTCAGCTACCTGCTGATGGTGCTGCTCTACATGCCCTGCGTGGCCGCCGTCTCTGCGGTCTACCACGAAGCGGGTGCGCGCTGGACGCTCTTCCTGGCGGCCTGGACGACCTCTCTGGGGTACTGCTCCGCCACGCTCGTCTACCGCATCGGCACGTTCTCTGAAAACCCGACCTATGCGCTTGTTTCGATCGTTGTGAGCCTGCTGATCCTGGGCGGTATGCTCGCCTGGATGCGCAGCTTCGCGAAGGCCAACCGCGGCAAGGGACCGAAGGTCATTCCGATTGCCGCCAAGCGCTAAAGCGCATTGCACACAAACCGCAACCGGCCGAAGGGCCGGTTGCTTCTATCAACAGTAAATTTCACAACGGGAGGAACAGACGATGGTGACGTCTATGGAACTCAAAGCCTATCTGAAGGAAAACGGCACAATGACCGAGGAGGAACTCGCCCGTCATTTTGACACGACGCCCGCGATGATCGGCATGATGGCCGAACGCCTTGAGGCCAAAGGTCAGCTCAAGTCCTTCATGGTTGGCAAATCTTCCTGCTGCTCGGGCGGCTGCTCGTGCGGGGAAAATGAAAAAACAAAGCGTGCCTGGAAGCTTGTCTGAGTACGACTGTTTTTTCTTCTCTTCAAGGCCTGCCGGCACCACACGGCAGGCCTTATCTTTTGTGCCGTACGGCCTGTTGCTTTTCCGGATGTGTACAGACCTTGCCGCCTTCTCCGGTTTGCGCTACAGTTTAGTTGCAGCTTAAAGCCGCACGGCCGGCATGAGCCGCTGCGGCAGGCAACCGGTTTACAAACAGCACGGTACCCCTTTAAAAAAAGTACCGTGCACCGACCATATACTGGAGTCAAACGAATGGCCAATCAACTCACTATCGGACTCGTCACGGGTATTCACGGCATCGTCGCGACGTACATTAAAAGCGCTCTGCTGGCTGCAGGACGCGAACTGGGCAGGGATATCCGCCTGGTTGAATGCGACTGGCCCATGCCGCTCAATCCCCCCTCCTCGCGCCACGCCTGGGCGGACCGCAAGCTGACCGCGCTTGAAGCGATCATGCGTCTCGAGGAGCAGGAGAAGGTTGACGTGATCGTGCTGGGCGACTACCGCAGCGAACCCTTTATCGGAGAACTGCGCAAAGAGGTGCAGACCCCGATCGTCTCCTTCCTCGAGGAAGCGAAGAAATTCATGGCGCATCACAACTACAAGCGCATCGGCCTCGTCGGGAACGTGATCCCGGTGGAAAACTTCCGCGCCATGCTCCCTGGGGTGGACTTTGTCGAGGCTGAGCCCGAGGATCCGTGCGTGAACACGGACGACATCACCATCATCCGCAACTACTGCGCAAAGCTCGATAGCAAAGACTGCGACGCACTCTTCCCGAACTGCGGCCGCCTGGCCGGTGTGGTGCCCAAACTGGTGGAATACGGCTATCCGTTTATTGATCTTTTCCATCTCACGGCGGAAAGCCTGCTCAGAAATCCGCCCGCCCGTCTGCCCAAGCCCTTCAAGGTCGGGCTGCTCGGCGGTCTCGGACCGGCGGCAACGGTTGACCTCTATGACAAGATCGTGCGCTTTACGCCCGCGAAAAACGACCAGGAGCATTTCCGTCTGGTGGTTGAACAGAATCCGAAGACACCCGACCGCACGAAGTGTCTGCTTGAAAACGGTGACGACCCGAGCCTGGCGCTTTTTGCCAGCGCCCGCCGCCTTGAGCGCGACGGCTGCGACGTGATCGTCATCCCCTGCAATACTGCACACGCCTTTTTGCCGTTCCTTGAGCGGCATGTGAACGTGCCCTTCATCAACATGCAGCAGACGACGATGGAGGAAATCCACGCCGCCATGGGTGAGAAAGCCGTCATCGGGCTGCTTGCCACCACGGGCACCGTCAAGACGGAGCTCTACGCGGACAAGGCCCGTGCACTGGGGATGCCGCTCTTTACGCCCGACGATGAGCACCAGGCGCTCGTGATGAACGCCATCTACGGTCCGCTCGGCGTCAAGGCGGGCTTTACCGAAGGGCAGTGCCGCGAGGACCTGCTCAAGGCGGCCGAATACCTTGTGAAGAATTTCGGCTGCAACTGTCTTATTCTCGGCTGCACCGAACTGCCGCTCATCCTGGAGGAGGCCGAGGCGTTTGAGATCGCCGGGCAGCCGGTGCGCATCACGGACCCGACCGCTGCGCTCGCGCGCAAGGTGGTCGAGACGGCCAAGAGCACTGAAAAGGCACGCGGCCTCTAAACTGAGCGCTTCTCTCTTTTGAAATGTCCGGCAGTTCGTGCTGCCGGACATTTTTCTCTCTGTTTTGCTGCTCTGCAGTCTTGCATTAAAGCGGCGACGTCGCTACAATCAAATCAAATAATTTTGATATGTCCCGCAGTGCCCCTGCGGTCTGTTTTTGCTCAATATATCAAAAATTCTTGATTTAAGGACTCATCACCATGCCGACACAGGCGATCTCGTTTTTTGAAAAAAATCTCACCCTCTGGGTGCTCCTCTGCATGGCGGCGGGCGTCGCCATCGGAAAACTGTTTCCGCAGGTGCCGGCTGTCCTCGGCGCTCTTGAAATCTATCGCGTCTCGGTGCCGACCACGATTCTGCTCTGGATTATGATTTTCCCGATGATGCTCAAAATCGACTTTGCGAGCATCCGCGATATCGGCCGTAACCCCAAAGGTCTGGTCATCACGTGGGTGGTGAACTGGGTCATCAAACCGCTGAGCATGTACGCCTTTGCCTGGGTGTTTTTCTTTCTGGTGTTTTCGCCCTTTATCGAGCCGGATCTGGCTGCCGAGTACCTTGCCGGGGCCGTGCTCCTTGGCGCGGCGCCCTGCACGGCCATGGTTTTTGTCTGGAGCAAACTTACGCGGGGCAATCCCGCCTACACACTCGTACAGGTGGCCACCAACGACCTGATTATCCTGGTCGCGTTTATTCCGATCGTGAGTTTTCTGCTCAAAGTCGGGCGGATCAGCATTCCTTGGGAGACGCTATTTCTTTCGATTGTGCTCTACATTGTGGTGCCGCTCACGCTCTCGGTTATCACCCGCGCCGCGGTGATCCGCCGCCGCGGGCTCGATTACCTCAACAGCCGCTTTATTCCTGCCTTTGACCGCTATACCATGGCAGGTCTGCTTCTCACGCTTGTGATCATCTTTTCGTTTCAGGGCGAGAAAATTCTCTCGGCACCCGCCGATATCCTGCTCATCGCCGTGCCGCTTATCCTGCAGACGCTCTTTATTTTTGCGATCACGTTTTTTGCCGCCTGGCGCGCGAGGCTGCCCTTTTCTATCGCCGCGCCCTGCGCGATGATCGGCGCCTCCAACTTTTTCGAACTCGCAGTGGCCGTGGCGATTTCGCTTTTCGGTCTGGCCTCGGGCGCCACACTCACCACCGTTGTCGGCGTCCTGGTGGAGGTGCCTGTGATGCTCACACTCGTTGCCTTTGCCAACCGTATGGCCGGACATTTCCGGGCGGAAAACCGGTAAGGAGTCCCGTATGGAAAAAAGACTTCCGCGCGTTGCCTTTATCTGCACGCACAACGCCTGCCGCAGTCAGATTGCCGAAGCCTTCGGCCGTGCGCTTGCCGCAGACACTTTTGAGTGCTACTCGGCGGGCACTGTGCCAGGCGACGCTGTCAATCCTGATGCGATCCGGCTCATGGCCGCTCACTGCGGTCTTGACCTCTCGAATCAGCGCTGCAAAGCGCTCGAAGCGCTTCCTCCAGTTGACATCGTCATCACGATGGGCTGCGGCGTCGAGTGTCCGTTTCTGCCGGCCTCGCACCGTGAGGACTGGGGTCTGACGGATCCCACGGGCGCGACGGATGCGGTGTTTCTTGAAACGATCAGGACCATTCGCGGAAAAGTACTGGCGCTCCGGGCGCGGATTGCGCGCGGCGAGCTTCACGCCTGAGCGAAGTGTACGATCGACGAAGAAGCCGCAGAAAAAGCGGATTTTCGAATACTTTTCACGGTTATTTGCGCCTGCTCACCAACACTAGGCAGAATCCCCCAAGACTTTGGAGAATATACGGACAAAGAGCCGCGCTCAAGAAGGCATAATGCCTTCTAGGTGTCCGCCAGAGGACTGTCCCTGCGGCAGCTTCCGTCTGTGCGGCGCTCCTTTTTAACCATCTTCTCACCCAATGGAGAAAAACCTATGTCTAAACCGATGATTAAAGCGCTGGCTCTGGCTATTACCGGTGCTCTGGCTCTGACACTCGCCGGCTGCGGCGACAAGGAAGCCCCGAAACAGGCAGCCGCCCAGAAGGAACTCACCCCGGTGGGTATCGTGCAGCTCGTTGAACACGATGCGCTTGACGCGGCCAACCGCGGTATCGTTGACGGCCTTGCCGAACGCGGCTTCAAGGACGGTGTGAACATCAAGCTTGACCGTCAGAACGCTCAGGCCGACCAGTCCAACCTGCACAACATCGCCCAGCGCTTTGTCTCCAACAAGGACAAGATCATCTTCGCCATCGCCACGCCTGCTGCGCAGTCTGTGGCCGGTGCCACCAAGGACATCCCGATTGTCGCCACCGCTGTGACGAACTTTGAAATCGCCAAGCTCGTCGCCTCGAACGAAAAGCCGGGCGGCAACGTCACCGGTGTCTCTGACATCAACCCCGTGGCTGAACAGCTCGATCTGCTCGTCAAGCTCGTCCCGGGCACCAAGACGGTCGGCGTGATCTACAACTCCTCCGAAATCAATTCCGAATACCAGGTCACCCTGCTCAAGGCTGCTGCTGAAAAGCGCCAGCTCCAGGTGCTCACCTCCACGGTCTCGAGCGTGAACGACCTCCAGCAGGCCGTCAACAGCATCAAGGGCAAGGTTGACGCCGTGTACCTGCCGACCGACAACGTCGTGGCAAGCGCACTGCCTGTGCTCATGAAGGCCGCGCTCCCCGCCAAGCTTCCCGTCATCGCTGCTGAAGGCGGCATGGTTCGCGAAGGCGCCCTTGCCTCGATCGCCATTGACTACTACACCCTCGGCAAGATGACCGGCCAGATGGGCGCCGACATTCTTGAAGGCAAAGCCAAGCCTGCCGACATGCCGATTCAGACGCAGCATGCCGACAACATCATCATCAACATGAAGACGGCCAAGGCAATCGGTCTTGCCATTCCGGAAGATGTGCTTGCCAAAGCCACGAAGGTGGAATAATCTCATCGTAAAACTAACGCTCTCAATTGGGTGAGAAGCGTTGCACCGGATCCGGGGCTCCGGCTCCGGATCCTGGTGCACACAACTGAAGAGAAACAGCAATCCTCCACCCATCGTACAGACAGCGTTAACAAAACCAGCAGCGCGCTATTGAGTGACCGTGCGCTGCCGGGTACCAACTACAAGAAAAGGTTTCTACGATGACAGAACTCCTCATTTCAACAATCGCTCAGGGCCTGCAGTGGTCTGTTCTGGCCCTGGGCGTGTTTCTTACCTTCCGGGTGCTCGACATCGCCGACCTCTCGGTTGAAGGCAGTTTTCCGCTCGGTGCCGCTGTTGCGGCATCCGCCATTTCTTCGGGTGCCGGTATTCCCGTGGCCGTCGCGCTGGCGATTGTCGCCGGGGGCCTCGCCGGTGCCGTGACCGGTTTTCTCACCACCAAACTGCGCATCCCCGCCCTGCTCGCCGGGATTCTCACCATGATCGGGCTCTACTCGGTGAACCTGCATGTGATGGGCAAGGCGAACATTTCGCTGCTGCAGGATGAGACCCTCTTTACGTGGCTCGAGCAGCTCACGGGGCTTCCCCCGGTCTGGGTCTCGGCTGCGATCGGCGGCATCGTGATGCTCATCGTCGTGATGATCATCTACTGGTTCTTCGGCACCGAACTCGGCACGGCCATCCGTGCGACAGGGTTCAATCCGCAGATGGCCCGTGCGCAGGGGATCAACACCAATGTGATGGTGGTCCTTGGCCTTGTGATCTCCAACGCCCTCGTGGCGCTCTCGGGCGCCGTGGTCGCGCAGAGCAACGGCTTTGCTGATGTGGGCATGGGCGTGGGCACGATCGTGATCGGGCTCGCAAGCGTGATTATCGGTGAGGTGATCATCGGCAATTCAAGCTTCAAGCACTACCTTATCGCCGTGGTGATGGGCTCGATCATCTACCGTCTGGTGATTGCGCTTGTGCTCGAACTCGGTATGCCGCCAAACGACCTGAAGCTCTTTACCGCGGTGCTCGTCGCGATTGCGCTCTCGCTGCCGCTCTTTAAGAGCAAAGTCAACCGGCTCTTCAAATCCAACGCTTCGTGAGGTCAGGCATGCTCAAGATTGAAAATGTTCACAAGACATTCTTTGCCGGCACGGCCAATGAGAAGGTTGCGCTCTCAGGGGTCAACCTGACGCTCAACGACGGCGATTTCGTCACCGTGATCGGCTCGAACGGTGCAGGCAAATCCACCCTTCTGAACGCCATCGCCGGTGCGTTTCCTGTCGATGAGGGAACGATCGAGATTGACGGCGTGAACGTCACGAAGATGCCCGAATACAAGCGTGCGAAGTTTATCGGCCGCGTGTTTCAGGATCCGATGAAGGGAACCGCCGGCGGGATGATGATTATTGAGAATCTCGCCATTGCGCTGCGCCGCGGCAAACGCCCGGGGCTTGCCTGGAGTGAGAAAAAGAGCGAGACGGAACAGTTTCGCGAACTCGTCGCGCAGCTCGGCCTCGGTCTCGAAGACCGTCTCACGGCGCATGTGGGACTGCTCTCGGGCGGTCAGCGTCAGGCAATCACGCTGCTGATGGCCACCCTCGTGCGCCCGCAGCTGCTGCTCCTTGACGAGCACACGGCTGCGCTCGACCCGAAAACGGCCGAGAAGGTGCTCGAGATCACGAACCGTATCGTGACTGAGCAGCAGCTCACCACGCTCATGATCACGCACAACATGCGTGACGCGCTGCGCTTCGGGAACCGCCTCATCATGATGCATAACGGCGCGCCGATCGTGGACGTTGCCGGTGAGGAAAAGGCCCGTCTCACGCCGCAGGACCTGCTCAGCTACTTCGAGAAGGCCGCAGGCGAGGTCTCCGACAAGATGATGCTAGGCTAGCAGCAGACGCGCTTGCGCGTCGCGCACCGGAAAAGCCTTCCGGTGCGCATTTTTTGTGTGCTCGGCATGAGCATGTGTTAACGGGTGAAAGTCCCGAGAGGAGCCGG
>CAJJRX010000009.1 GCA_905194315.1 uncultured Sutterella sp.
TCAAGCGCCTGAGCATATTCAGCTCGCCCACCAGTGTCGGTTTGCGGTACGGTCCGCATCAGACTGGTGCTTAGAGGCTTTTCTTGGAAGCACTTCCGATCACTTCGCCGCCGTGGCGGCACGTGTCTTTGCCTTGGAGATGCGTCTGCGGATTTGCCTGCAGACCTCCTACGCTCAACAACCGGGACTTCCAACACCCGGATGATCTTCCATGCTCCGTCCCCCCATCGCATCTGACGCAGGTTCAGGAATATTAACCTGATTCCCATCGGCTACGCCTTTCGGCCTGACCTTAGGAGCCGACTCACCCTGCTCCGATGAACGTAGAGCAGGAATCCTTGGGCTTACGGCGAGCAGGCTTTTCACCTGCTTTAACGTTACTCATGTCAGCATTCGCACTTCTGATATCTCCAGCAGTCCTCTCGAACCGCCTTCGCAGACTTACAGAACGCTCCCCTACCACGCACTGGATAACCAGTGCATCCGCGGCTTCGGTTAACAGCTTAGCCCCGTTACATCTTCCGCGCAGAAGGACTCGACCAGTGAGCTATTACGCTTTCTTTGAAGGATGGCTGCTTCTAAGCCAACTTCCTGGTTGTCACGGCCTTTCCACTTCGTTTTCCACTTAGCTGTTATTTGGGACCTTAGCCGGCGGTCTGGGTTGTTTCCCTTTTGAGTCCGGACGTTAGCACCCGGTGCTCTGTCTCCCGTGCTCAACTTCCAAGTATTCGGAGTTTGCCATGGTTTGGTAAGACGCCATGTCCCCCTAGCCATAACAGTGCTCTACCCCCTGGAGTTATACACGAGGCACTACCTCAATAGTTTTCGGGGAGAACCAGCTATCTCCAGATTTGTTTGGCCTTTCACCCCTATCCACAGCTCATCCGCTAATTTTGCAACACTAGTCGGTTCGGTCCTCCAGTGTGTGTTACCACACCTTCAACCTGGCCATGGATAGCTCATCTGGTTTCGGGTCTACACCCTGCGACTGGACGCTCATTTCGAACTCGCTTTCGCTGCGCCTCCCCTATTCGGTTAAGCTCGCCACAGAATGTAAGTCGCTGACCCATTATGCAAAAGGTACGCAGTCACCTCTGATGAGGCTCCTACTGTTTGTATGCATGCGGTTTCAGGTTCTATTTCACTCCCCTCCCGGGGTTCTTTTCGCCTTTCCCTCACGGTACTGGTTCACTATCGGTCGATCACGAGTATTTAGCCTTGGAGGATGGTCCCCCCGTCTTCGAACAGGATTCCACGTGTCCCGCTCTACTTCTCGCTTCCTTAGTACCGTACCAACTCTTTCGCCTACGGGGCTATCACCCACTATAGCAGGCCTTTCCAGGACCTTTCGGCTAAAGTTCGTACTATCAAAAGCTAGGCTCCTCCGGGTTCGCTCGCCGCTACTGCCGGAATCTCGGTTGATTTCTTTTCCTGAGGATACTTAGATGTTTCAGTTCTCCTCGTTCGCCTCCGTAACCTATGTATTCAGCTACGGATACACCTTGCGGTGTGGGTTCCCCCATTCAGATATCTGCGGATCAAAGCTCGTTTGCCAGCTCCCCGCAGCTTTTCGCAGGCTGCCGCGTCTTTCTTCGCCTGTGATCGCCAAGGCATCCGCCACATGCACTTAGTCACTTGATCCTATAACCCTGCCGCCTATTGCCCGGCCGGGTCACAAGCAACTCTCGTTCTCATGCCATATGCTTGTATGTCTTTGCTTGAGAAATCTCAAAGTTTCTCTCTTTGTAAAGATTTCTTATCACTACCCGTTCTCGCTGACTCTCATCAAATCAGCTTAAACGTTAGATTGATTATTCCGAATTGTTAAAGAACTATTGCGTCCTTAAATTTCTATCGACTTCCGATAAGAGCGGACACTCAGAACTTCTGAGCTCATACTGCTTTACTTGAAAGGAGGTGATCCAGCCGCACCTTCCGGTACGGCTACCTTGTTACGACTTAACATTAGTCACGGTGCTCACCGTGGTCGCCGCCCTCCTTGCGGTTAGGCTAACGACTTCTGGTAAACACCACTCCCATTGTTTGACGGGCGGTGTGTACAAGACCCGGGAACGTATTCACCGCGGCATGCTGATCCGCGATTACTAGCGATTCCGACTTCATGCAGTCGAGTTGCAGACTGCAATCCGGACTACGATCGGTTTTCTGGGATTTGCTCCACCTCGCGGCTTCGCTGCCCTCTGTTCCGACCATTGTATGACGTGTGAGGCCCTAGCCATAAGGGCCATGAGGACTTGACGTCATCCCCACCTTCCTCCGATTTATCATCGGCAGTCTCACTAGAGTGCTCTTGCGTAGCAACTAGTGACAAGGGTTGCGCTCGTTGCGGGACTTAACCCAACATCTCACGACACGAGCTGACGACAGCCATGCAGCACCTGTGTCCAGATTCCCTTGCGGGCACTCCCGAATCTCTTCAGGATTCCTGGCATGTCAAGGCTAGGTAAGGTTTTTCGCGTTGCATCGAATTAATCCACATCATCCACCGCTTGTGCGGGTCCCCGTCAATTCCTTTGAGTTTTAATCTTGCGACCGTACTCCCCAGGCGGTCTACTTCACGCGTTAGCTTCGTTACCAAGGATATTAAATCCCCAACAACCAGTAGACATCGTTTAGGGCGTGGACTACCAGGGTATCTAATCCTGTTTGCTCCCCACGCTTTCGTGCATGAGCGTCAGTCGCATCCCAGGGGGCTGCCTTCGCCATTGGTGTTCTTCCAAATATCTACGCATTTCACTGCTACACTTGGAATTCCACCCCCCTCTGATGAACTCTAGTCCTGCAGTCACAAATGCAATTCCAAGGTTAAGCCCTGGGATTTCACACCTGTCTTACAGAACCGCCTGCGCACGCTTTACGCCCAGTAATTCCGATTAACGCTTGCACCCTACGTATTACCGCGGCTGCTGGCACGTAGTTAGCCGGTGCTTATTCTTCAGGTACCGTCAGCAGTTCATGGTATTAGCATGAACCTTTTCTTCCCTGACAAAAGCAGTTTACAATCCGAAGACCTTCATCCTGCACGCGGCATGGCTGGATCAGGGTTGCCCCCATTGTCCAAAATTCCCCACTGCTGCCTCCCGTAGGAGTCTGGGCCGTGTCTCAGTCCCAGTGTGGCTGGTCGTCCTCTCAGACCAGCTACCGATCGTCGCCTTGGTGAGCCTTTACCTCACCAACCAGCTAATCGGGCATCGGCCGCTCCAGTCGCATGAGGTCTTTCGATCCCCCACTTTCACCCTCAGGTCTTATGCGGTATTAGCCAACCTTTCGGTCAGTTATCCCCCACGACAGGACACGTTCCGATGTATTACTCACCCGTGCGCCACTCGCCACCCGGGAGCAAGCTCCCTGTGCTGCCGTTCGACTTGCATGTGTAAAGCATGCCGCCAGCGTTCAATCTGAGCCAGGATCAAACTCTTGAGTTTAATCTCTGTTTTTTCGCTCTTTTCGCCGGAATTGAAAGAGAAACTTGTAGTTTTTCTTTCGGCTTTGAAAAGTGCGAACTTCGTAAGTTTTTTGAGTCCTCTAACCGGATCTCACTTGCCGATGTTCACACTTATCGGTTCGTTGAATTCAAATTGTTTTAGAGCATCGCCTCTCAGAGGCGCAGATTGTTAATCTTATCAGACTAAAATCTGTTTGTCAAATTAAAAAGATTGCTTTCGCAATCTTTTTTTTATTGTCGACCGCGTTGCGATCAACGTGGATACGAATTAAACACTCTTTTTCGGCACCTGTCAAGGTTATCCCTAAAAATACCATGAATATGGTATTTTTCTCTCTCAATGCGAGGCTCCCTCCAGTTTTTTAAGCTCCCCGGGGTCATTGACGTTACAAAAAACCTCTGGATCCCCAGGCCAGTCCGCTGCAACCATTCCCTGTGACTGCATCCAGATCCCCACCTTCCGGTCACCGGCAAGAAGCCGTGCGCGGATTGTGCCGAGTACCGAGCGGTGGATGAGAGCAATAGTGTTATGGGAATGTCCGCCGGCGCGCACGGTAAGCAGCGGCGCCGGTGTCTGGCTGAACTGCGTGGCAAAAAACGACAGCATGTCTGCCGGCAGACACGGCACATCACAGGGCGCTGTCAGAACCCATTCAAATTCCCCGGGCAGCTCCCCGTCGAGCGCTTCCAGCGCAGCAAGCGGTCCGGCCGATTCGCCGAGTCTGTCCGGGAGAACCCGCGCTGCGCCAAGTGAGAGAAAAAATGCCTGATCGCGGTTGGCCGACACCCATACCGTGCCGCACTGCCCGCTGAGGGCACGAACCACGAGCGCACCCATCGGTGTGCCGTTAAAGAGCACCGCCGCTTTGTTCACGCCACCCATTCTGGTTGCCCGCCCGCCGGCAATCATGTACCCGAGCACATTTCCCGGAACCGGCGCTGCGAATCGTGCCTCTGCCATTTTGCTATCTCCTATTCAGGTTCTACCGCGAAGCGTCTGCAGACAGTAAAATCGAAATTAACATATTTTTGGAGGCAGACATGTCTACCGTCACAGCTATTGCATTTGAAACTTTACTGAAGCAGCTGGAGCAGGAAACCTCATCACCTGCCGGCGGCACGGACACCGTGCCCCTGGCGGATGCCTTCGGCCGGATTCTGGCCCGTGATATTGAGGCTATCACCGATATGCCGCCCTTTACTAATTCTGCCATGGACGGCTACGCCTGGCGCAGCACTGATTTTGCCGGCGCCGCCGGTGAACAGACGCTGCCCGTTGCGGCGACCGTCACGGCGGGGCATCCGGTCCGGGAACCCCTGCCTCAGGGCTGCGCCATCCGCATCATGACCGGTGCGCCGCTGCCGGAGGGATTCGATGTTGTACTCCCGATTGAAAAAGCTGTGCTCAGAGAGGAAAAACTCGTTACCGATGTGTCAGCTTATCGCCCCGGCATGAATGTCCGGCGCCTTGGTGAACTCTACACCAAAGGCTCCCCGCTTCTAAAAGCAGGCACCCGTCTCGGTACGGACGCGATCGGGCTGCTGGCCTCCAACGGCTGCGGCGATGTGCCCTGCCACCGGCTCAGAGTAGCCCTGTTTGCCAGCGGTGATGAACTGATCGAACCGCAGGCCGGAGTGATGCCGGATCCCTCTAAGATTTACAACGCCAACGGGGTCGTGATGACGCTGCTTGCACGGGAAACCGGTGCACAGGCAGACTACCTCGGCATTCTGCCGGACGCACCGGAGGCGATTGAGGAACAACTTTCCGCCGCCCTGCCTCACTATGACGTCATCGTCTGCTCGGGCGGTGTTGGGCCCGGAGATCGTGACTATACCGCGAGAATTCTGGAAAAGTTCGGTACCATGCACCACTACCACGTGGCGATGAAACCCGGAAAACCCTTTACCTATGCCCGACTCGAAGGCGCTCATCCGGTCTTTTTCCTCGGTCTGCCCGGCAACCCTGTCGCAACCAACACCACGGGACGCTTTTTCCTGCAGAAGGTGCTCTGCCGCCTGATGGGCACAGAGCCTAACCGCCCTGTCATGCGTGCTGTTCTTGACACCCCCGTGCTGCGCAGCAAAGCCGGACGTACCGACTTCATCCGGGGGACTGCCAGCCCCGATGGCGAAGGTCGCTGGCATGTCGTTGCTCATCCGATGCAGAGTTCTGCCTCACTGTTCGGCTGCGCTCACAGCAATGCCATTATCGAGCTCGGCGACGAGGTGACGGAAGTCCGCCAGGGCGAGACCGTCCGTATTCACTGGCTGGGCTGATTTTCACAGGCGCAAAAAAGCCGGATAACCTGACTTGAAGGTTATCCGGCTTTTGTTTTTACTTCTCAGAGTTCTCTTCCGCGCCCGGAGCGCCCTGACGTGAGCGGTGCGGGCGGCGGGCATGCCGGCAGCGGCGGTTACGCATTTCGCGCGCCGGTTTCCCGGCGGCAGCCTGCTCCTGTTCCGCCTGAGGTTCGGTGCCTGGCGTTGCCGCTTGAGCCGCTTCCTCAGCAGAGGCCTCCGGGGGCTCCCTGCGGTTCATCTCACGGCATCGGCAGCCGTGCTGACGTTTGAGCCGCCGTGCCTGAACCACCTCGGTGAGAGGAACAAGGTGTTTGCAGCAGGGCAGAATTGCCGGCACAATGCCGTCCGCCTTGGGAACCACATGAATCCGGCCCTCTTCATCGCGCACCACAATCTCGTGCTCGTCGCAGGGCACCCGGGTAAGGTTCTGTCCGCAAAGGGCAAAAACCTCACGGGGATCAAGCTGAGCCTCGATGACAACCTCACCCTGCAGGTTCACCACGCCGCGATAACCGACGGCCCGGATATTGACGTTGTTTTCCCTGCAGTACTCCCGGTCCTCATGCTGATGACCGTGGAAAATCCATCTTGCGGAAAGGGATTTCGCAAGCTTGTCGAGCGCGCAGAACCCTTTGGTGTGGCATCCCGGGGCCTCATGAGTCACCAGAATGTCCGCTTTCTGATGCAGAAGATTGTTATACACCGACGGAAAAATCGTCGAACGGTGACGGCGCGGAACGCCCCCACGCCAGATATTCGACGCACCCACCCGGCGCATGAACGACGAGGGGCTGAAATAGTTGGGCGGGTCGTCAGGCATCCAGACCTGGCCGCGGAATACCCCGCCCAGGCCCGCAATGCGAACCCCGTGAATCATCACGCTTCTTCCATGCAGATTGTGATCTCTTAACGAGCCTCGCCAGAGGCGGTCATAGAACTCATCCGTATCTGTATCGTGATTCCCAGGTATCCACCATATTTCTGTGCAGGAGAGTGCCTCCTCCAGAACTTCTTCAAGAGGAGCGGGGGGCTGTAGGTCCCCCAGAATCACCATTGCATCAGGATGATAGAGTCGAGCAGCCTCGTTGATCTGATCAAATCCACCGTGAGGATCACCGCAGAAGAAGATATTTGGCAATTCACGAGCATGCATAGACCGGCGGCCGTGCCGAGATCGGTGCCGTCGATTTTTTGTCTGCTCTTGTGTCATGACAAAAAGTCCTTCCAGTGAACGTCCAGTACCAAGGACGGATTATGACTTACTCCTTGGACTGGTACTGATTTAACGTTTCCTGAAGACGTTCACGGACGGTTTCGCGTAGTTCAGCGGGTTCAACGACCTGAGCGTGACTGCCCCAGCGCATGATCTCACCGACGAGCTCGGTCGGATCCGCGTACGGCAGTGTCAGACGGCAGCCGCCACCGGCCTCATGGGCAAGGCGCTGCTTGGGATGCCAGGTCTGGCGACGGATGTAGACAGCTGCCTCCTCGTCGAAACGGATAACGGCCTGCTTGACATCAGAGCCGCGGAACAGTCCGTAGCTGCTGTCAAGGTTGGCCGAAATTTCGCGAGCAGAGCAAATCTTCGCAGGCGTCATAAGCAGTTCGGCATGCTTGATATTTTCGATAGCAAACGTGCGGAACTCCTCTGCCGTGTGACAGAAGGCATCCACATACCAGCGGTTGCGGTAGTGAACCAGACGCAGGGGCGAGATTTCACGGACTGACGCCTGAGACTTCGGCTTTTCATAGTGAATCTGCAGGCGGCACTTGGCCGACAGAGCGGCACCGACCGTAGCAAAGGATTCAGGTTCGCCGTTCAGACCATCTGAGAACTCATCCACAATTTTGATATGAGGCAGAAGATCCATCGGCAGCTTTCCGCCAAGGGTCAGCAGAGAAATCACGCGCGAGCGCAGCGGTTCCAGGTCTTTATACAAAGCCGAGCTTTCATCCTTGGAAAGCTCTGCGAGCAGATCGGCTGTCTTTACAAGAATGTACAGTTCCTGAGGACTGTACCAGGTTTTGCGGAAAGCACCGCGACCGGCACTGACCCCCACCGTACTCGTATGGGTTTTTCTGGTTCTGCCTGCAGGATCGTAACTGTAACCACCGGCAGCACGCGAATAGATGATGGGGGCGCCCAGAACTTCACGCATGAAACGCAGATCGCGTTTCACAGTCGGAGCACTGGCCTGAAGCACGGACATCAGCTCGTTAAACGTGACGATTTTTCGTTCTGTCAGTAATCGATCAATCAGTAACCGTCTCATCCCATCATGCATAGGCGTCCTCTCTACTCCACATATTGAAATAACTACGCGAAGCGCCCGGAGCGACTTCGCCTTTAGATCAATTGTATCAGTAAACTAACCTGCTGATTCAAAATAGTCCGTTAAAACCGGCTGATTGATCTTTTATTAGGGTAATTCCTACATCTCAAGGACGTCTGCGCCCCTGGGAATTCTGAACTCGAAAGAGCCTTTGTTCTGCTCGCTGAGTGTGAACTCGAGAAATTCAACCGTCACTGTCTGTCCGAAGTTGTCTTTGAGTGTGAGAGAGGCAAGTTCGTTACCCTTAAAGCGGACAAGCGCAGAGGAGAATGTTCCGCCTTTATTGAAAAAGTCAGCCGCCACCGTATCAGGATCAGCCATACTGAGTCTGGCAACTTTTTCCAGATTATCTGTCCCGAAGAGCAGACCGGCGGGGCTGTTGGTCATCTCCTGCGTGATCCTGCGCACGGTCACCTGTGCAAGATCAGGATCATAGATCCAGAGCTGACGCGCATTGCTGAAAATCTTCTGCTCATAGGGTTTCTGCGTGGACCACTCAAAGAAGCCCGGACGCAGAAAACGGAAAATCCCTTCAGAAGGCGCTGCGGTTTCACGTCCCTCCCTGTCAACAGAGGTCTGACGGAAACGCCCCTGAGCGTAGGGGGTGGCCTCAATAAAAGCGTGCATCTTTCTGAGCGCGTCGGCTTCAGAGGTGCCGGCAGCGCGCACGGCAGGCACAGCAAACAGAGAGCTCAGTGCAAGGAGCACTGTGCGGCGACTCACGGACATAACTGAATCCTCATTTACCGGTCGGGTGTGGGAACCAGAATCTCACGCCTGCCGGACGAATTAACTTTACTGACCACACCGGCATCCTCCATCGCTGACAGAAGATCGGCTGCACGGCCGTAGGGCACGCCCAGATGTCGCTGGACAGACAAAATCGAAGCGCGCCGTTTGCTGAGCACAATTTCCACCGCCTTGCTGTAGAGCGGGTCCGATGCACCGGTAGGCACCTCCGCATCAGCGCCACCCTCACTGTCACCGGAATCGTCGGGTTGAGTCACCTCATCAGTGTTCTCAGGTTCCCCGGTATCGTCGGGCTGATCCGCCATATCAGTGATCACAGGTTCACCGGTATCGTCGGGTTGAGCCACCATATCAATGTACTCAGGTTCACCGTACTTCTGCAGTTCTTCCACAATCCGGGTAACCGCATCGTCCTGCACGAAACAGTTCGGAACACGAACCGGAAAGCTCAGCAGCGCTTCGCATCCGGACGGCTCCCCGTCAGCGGCTTCACCGGAACTCTCCGTGGCATCCGGAATGAACAGGTGTGCGGGCGAGGCGACCTGACCGAGCGAGACAAACGCATCGTCAGCCGGGTGCCCGGTGGCAATAATAAAGTGAATCCCGACAGTGCTGGCCTTCTCAAGCAGCTGTGAAACCTCCGGGCGGATTTCTTTACCGCTGGTTATCAGTTCGAACAGTTCTGTAATAACACAGATAATTCTGGGCAGGGGTTCCTGCGCCTGCCTGTTATAGGAGGTCAGGCCCGACACCTCTGCGCTGCTGATCAGCGCACAGCGGCGTTCCATTTCACGAATAAGCCACTGAAGTGCCGTTTCCGCCCCGGCCTGATCACTCACTGCCGGGCAGAGCAGATGCGCAATGCCGCTGTAGGCCAAAGGCGTCTCTCTGAGACAAAAGATCACCAGACGCAGCGCTTCGGGAGTGTACCGCTCCAGCATCGGCAGAATCATTGCGTGAAGGTACGCAGCCCTCTGCGACTCGCTGCCGCCGCTCACAAGCAGGTAAGGCATGGCGGCAAGATCCGTCACGCAGGATCTGTCGTCAGACCCCCTGCCCCAGCAGAGCACAAGATCCGGGTTTACTTTGATTTTTCCGTCCGCAGACGGTTCACCGGCATTTTCCGGGCAGGCTTGGGGCTGACCCACAGACATAACACTCTCCTCATTTAGCGGTCACGCGTGGGAACCAGAATCTCACGTTTACCGGACGAATTCGCTTTACTGACCACACCGGCATTTTCCATCGCTTCCAGAATATTGGCAGCCCGGTTGTAGCCGATGCCCAGATGGCGCTGGACAAACGAAATCGAAGCGCGCCGTTCGCTGAGCACAATATCCACCGCCTTGTCGTAGAGCGGATCAGATTCACCGGCCCGGCGGCCCGCGCCGCCCGTATCATCACTGTCACCGGCGTCATCGGGTTCCGTCACCGCATCGATGTAGTCAGGTTCACCGTACTTCTGCAGTTCTTCCACAACACGGATAACCTCATCGTCCTGCACGAAACAGCCCTGAATGCGGACTGCCTGGGACTGCCCCGGACGGCGCAGCAGCATATCCCCCCAGCCGAGCAGCGACTCGGCCCCGGATTCACCGAGAATCACTCGCGAGTCAATACTCGAGGCAACCTGGAAGGAGATGCGGGTCGGCACATTGGCCTTGATGAGCGAGGTGACCACGTCAACGCTCGGGCGCTGGGTGGCGATAATAAGATGGATACCGGCCGCACGCGCCTTCTGGGTGAGACGTGTAATCTCCCCTTCGACTTCTTTACGATTGGTCAGCATCAGGTCGGCAAGCTCGTCGATGATGCACACAATGTAGGGCCAGGTTTCCAGCGGTTCAGCCTCTTCGGGCGGCACCGTCGGATCCATGATCGGTTCACCGCGGGCGTTGGCCTCGCGCACTTTTTCGTTGTACGTCGTGAAGTGGCGCACCCCCACCCGGCTCATCACCTCATAGCGGCGGTCCATTTCACGGGTAAGCCACTTGAGCGCCATACTCGCCTTGGCCATATCGGTCACAACCGGACAGAGCAGATGCGGAATGCCGTTGTAGAGCGAGAACTCAAGCATCTTCGGGTCAATGAGCACCAGTCGCAGCTGCGAGGGATCATTGCGAAAGAGCATGGACAGAATCATCGCGTTAATGCCGACAGACTTGCCTGAACCGGTGGTACCGGCCACAAGCAGGTGAGGCATTTTCGCAAGATCAACCACAAAAGGCTTGCCGGCAATGTCCTTGCCGAGACTGAGCGTGAGCGGCGCCTTGCTCTGGCGGTACGCCTCGCTCGAGAGCAGCTCTTTGAGGCGGACGGTTTCTCTGACCGGGTTCGGCACTTCAAGGCCGATGTAGGTTGTCCCGGGAATACTCGGCACGACACGCACAGCCTGCACACCGAGCGCACGACGCAGGTCATCCTGCACGTTTTCAATCTGCGAGCCCTTCACGCCGGGGCCCGGTTCGAGCCAGTACTGCGTAATCACCGGACCGGTCTGGGCGCCGCGAACAGCTGCTTCAATGTTGTAGCTCTTGAGTTTGGAGACGATCAGACGGCTCGTCAGCGCGAGTGCCTCCTCATCGTTGAATTTTCCGCCGGCAGGCGGCTCATCGAGCAGCTCGAGGCTCGGGCGGGGCGACGCGGGCTGCTGCGTCACAGGACGCACCGTGCCGAGCGTACTCGTCGAAATTTTGCTCACACCTGCCGCAGGACGTGCGGCAGCCGTCGCGGAAGAGTTTCCAAGCCCGGCTGAGGCGGCCACAGCGGCAGGGCCGCTCACGGGCTCGGGCGTGTCAGCCTGCTCCATCACCGGTTCGGTGCGCTCCTGCGCCTTCATGATATAGAGCGGCGTCTGCTCATTGGCCTCAAGAACCGTCTTTCGGAATTCCTCACTCTTGACCTGACCGGCCTCACTGGTGATTCTGGCCTCCTCTTTACGCTGGCGGACCCGGCGGATGCGGCTGAAGATCCAGCGGTCAAGCCACTCACCCACTTTTTCGGCGACATCCTGCCACTGAAAGTCCATCAGCAGCGAGAGACCGATCACAATGAGCGAGAAAAAGAGTACCGTGGCCAGTCCGAGCCCGACATAGTGGTACAGGCCAAAAGCGAGCTTGTCACCGAGAATGCCGCCGGGTTCACCGGGCAGTACGGCCTTGAAACGTCGCAGACGCAGGGCCTCCAGACAGGTCGAGCCGATCAGCAGAGCCAGAAAGCCCACCGCGGCTGTCAGCTTGGGCGGATTGATGCGAAGCGGGTCGGTTTCACCGTGCACACGCCGGACCATGGAGCGGATGGCAAACACGGCAATCATGGCCGAGCCGAGCACAAACCACCAGGCGGAGCGGCCGAAGGCAAGCAGCGCAGCATCGGCAACATAGGCGCCATACACGCCGGCCCAGTTCCGGATCGGCTCCGTGGTGCTCACGGAGAAAGAGGCGTCAGCGGGGGAGTAGGTGGAAAGCGCAACGGCAAGGAACACCGCAATGGGGATATAAATCACCCAGCTCCAGGCCCACAGCACCCGCACAACGCCCATAAACCAATTTCCTAAAGCGGCACCTATCCGTGAGGAGGAGCCGCCGCGGTCCCCTCTGGGAAGTCTCTGTGAGCTGTGTCTGGTGGTGTTGTAAGTATTTCTTGCCATACGCCTGTTTTTACTTCCGTGGTCTCGGAACCTCAGAAATTGAGGTTTTACGCGCAATTAATATCAAATGAATTCTTTCAATTGTACCTAATTGCGTAATCGGACCATTTCAGGAACCTGAAAAAATGTCTTGCTGTTTGTAGACTCTACACCGAAGCGCAACACTTTGCTACAGGACGTGATTCACAAAAACTATTCTGGAGCCCGAGCTCATAGTAAAATAAACGCACACATAAACCGAACATACAGCTGCAGGGTCCGCAGGATCCTGCCTAAGGAATAATCTCATGAACGCAAAACACCATCAACTCATCATCATCGGCTCCGGTCCGGCCGGCTATACAGCCGCTGTCTATGCGGCCCGCGCCAATCTCAAACCGGTTCTTATCACCGGTATGGAACAGGGCGGTCAGCTGATGACCACCACCGAAGTGGATAACTGGCCTGCCGCCGTCGAAGGCATTCAGGGGCCTGATCTGATGACCCGTTTTGAACAGCATGCCACCCGTTTCGGTACCGAAATTCTTCTCGACATGGTCAACTCGGTTGACCTCAGTGTGCGTCCGTTTGTGATTCGCACCGATATGGGTGAAACGCTCACCGCTGATGCGCTGATCATCGCCACCGGCGCCTCTGCGATGTACCTCGGTCTGGAAAGTGAAACCCGCCTCAAAGGCCGGGGTGTTTCGGGCTGCGCCACCTGTGACGGCTTTTTCTACCGCGGCAAACCCGTCGCCGTGGTGGGCGGCGGCAATGCCGCTGTTGAAGAGGCGCTCTACCTCTCCAACATCTGCTCTTCAGTGACACTGGTGCATCGTCGTGACCGCTTCCGTGCCGAACCGATCATGGTCGACAAGCTCATGGAGGCTGTGAAGGCCGGCCGCATCACGCTCGAGCTCAATCACACGGTCAAGGAAGTGCTCGGCACTGACAAGGTCACGGGCCTGCGTCTTGCTTCGACGCTCGACGATGCTGAACACACAATCGATGTGGACGGCTTCTTCGTTGCCATCGGTCACCGTCCCAATACCGATCTCTTCAAGGATCAGCTCGAGCTCGACAACGGGTACATCAAAACTGCCGGTTTCGGCAGCCATGCGGCTACCGCCACGTCTGTACCCGGCGTGTTCGCTGCCGGTGACGTGCAGGACCAGATCTACCGTCAGGCTGTCACCAGTGCCGCCACCGGCTGTATGGCCGCACTCGACGCACAGCGCTATCTTGAAACACTCAAAGGCTGAGTCTGAGGGGTAACCCGCTGAGGAGTGCTCTGGCCGGGCACTCCGTTTTTCTTTTTAGGCTGAAAAAACAATGATCGTCGTCAATAATCTGTCGGACCTCAAGAACGTCAGCAAGACGCTCAAGGCCGAAGCAAAAAAACAGGAAGAAGCCAGAAAACGCGAGCTCGAACGCAGGAAAAAGCAGGAGCAGGATGCCAATTTCTTTGCTCACGCCATGCGTGAGGCCGGTGTGGAGCGGATGGCTCAGAAAAATCTGGCTGATGTCAAACGTCCCAAGCCCCAGCCTGTGCTCAAAAATCCGTCTCAGGCGGTCAGGCCCGCTGCACGCGATACGCTCTCGGACGAGGCGGATCCGGATACGTTCCTCACCGATGGCAATGAGCTCTACAACTGGCGCAAGGATGTCTCGCCGGACATTCCCCGCAAGCTCTACCGCGGTTTCTGGACCGTTCAGGCCTGGCTCGATCTGCACGGGTATGCTGCTGACGAGGCACGTCAGCATCTGGTGGATTTTCTCACCGAGAGCGCCCGCCGCGGTTACCGCTGTCTGCGCATCGTCCACGGTGTGGGCTACAACAGCGCGCAGGGTCAGGGCAAGCTCAAGGTGCTCGTGCCGCGCTGGCTTAAACAGCGCCCCGATGTGATGGCGTTTGTCCGCTCGCCTGTGGAACAGGGTGACCAGGGGGCACTGCTGGTGCTGCTCGAAGGCAGGAAAAAATAAGACTGCACACAGACAAAAGGTCCCGGGCAGGCGGTTTGACCGCTGCCCGGGACCTTTTTTATGTCCGGCGCCGCGACGCCGGTATATGACGCTCAGCGCCCGCCCGCGTTCACCACACGGTTACGGCGCAAGAGATAGTGCACAGGCACGACCACCATGTGCATGAGCTTCGTGAACGGGAAGATACAGAAGATCACAAACCCGAGGAACATGTGGAATTTGTGAATAAAGCTTGTATCCGCCAGATAGTGTGCCGCTTCAGGACGGAAGATGAACAGTCCCTGCGCCCAGTGATCGATCGTGAGATAGGCTGAGAGCGGTGAAAAAGCGGTCACCACCGTCCCGAGAAGTCCGGTGAAAATCTGCACGGCGATGAGCACCACAATGGCTTTGTCGGCAAAGCTGCTGTTGGCGAGCACTCGCGGATTGGTAAAACGCCGACGCGCCATGATCAGAATGCCGGCCAGTGCGACAAGCCCTGCCGCACCCCCGCCGATAATGGCGAGAATGCGCTTGGTCTCGTTCGAAATAAGCCAGATGTAAAGCGGCTCGGGTGCGAGCAGCCCGAAAATATGACCGAAAAAGACGCCGACAATGGCAAAGTGAAAGAGATTGCTGCCGAGCCGGATATCTTTGTCATTGGAGAGGTACTGCGTCGAGAGCGCCTGCACGGTTTTATTCGCATGCGTCATCCGCCAGTAGAACCCCGCCAGAAACACCCCCAGGGCGATATAGGGGAAGTAAGCAAAGAGCATCGTATCCGCCCAGACCTGAAAATCAAACGACATTTTTTATTCCTTTCTCGCTGAGAGTGAATGAAGCAGACGGATGAGCGGCGCATAGGGATGGCTGCGGAACTCGAACTTGTTGGCCATTGCCGAGAGCACGCCTTCGACCTCGCGAAGAAGCCGGAACGCGTCCTCAGGCGCGGGCTGCATGGCTGCGAATTCGAGAAACACCGGAAGATAGTCCGGCAGCTCGTCATTACCGAGCACCAGTCCCGTTTTGCTGTACGCATCCTTCAGATCCACCATGGCCTGCCCTCTGTCACGGCTCTCGCCGTAGACAAAGTCAAAGAGGTAGAGATTCTCATGCGTGGACGTGTCAAAGAGCCCCGAATACTGCGCCTGCCAGCCGCGCAGGTCGTCCTTTTTCGGCACGCTCTCCAGAAACGTCCCGAGCAGGGCGGTTTCCTTCGCGTTGAGGATCCCCTCCTCTTTCACCAGTGCGCTGATGCGCCCGAGATTTTCAAGCAGAGTCTCATCGGGATAGTCAAGCAGCGCACTCAAGATTCTGAATGTGGCAATCATGTTTCTCTCCCGTATCAGCGGCCGGTTTCACGGATACCGCCAAAAAGCGACTTCTCGCCGGCTGCCTCTTCAAAACCGAGCCCTGCACGCAGCAGGAACATGTCGGTTTCCTCCTCGTGGATCGCGGGTTTTGTCGGGATGACAAAGCGGTCCTCGTAGGCGGCAATGGCAAGGTAGCGGTACATTTCATCGTACTGCGCGGCGCTCAGCCCCCAGGCGGGTTCCTTCATCGGATCAGCGATACCGTCAACCGTCTTCTTACGCATGTAGCTGCGCAGCGTCATGAGCTTGAGAAGCGCTTCGCGGATGAGCTCCTCGTTACCGGCGGTGAGCAGTCGCGCGAGGTAGCGCACCGGAATGCGCATCTCGTCGAGACGGGCAAAGAAATCTTCACTCACGTCCTGGTTGCCGAGCGGCGAGAGCGGCGGCACGTACCAGACCATCGGCATCGTGCGGTATTCCGGATGCAGCGGGAAGGCGATCTTCCACTCCTTCATCATCTTGTAGACGGGCGAGTTCTGTGCGGCCTTGAGGAAGTTTTCCGTAATCCCGTTTTCACGGGCGGCACGGATAACGTCCGGGTCATGCGGATCGAGCATCAGATCGAGCTGACGCTGGTAGAGATCCTGCTCGTCAGCGGCGGCATATTCCTCGATTTTGTCCGCGTCATAGAGCACCACGCCGATGTAACGGATACGGCCCACGCAGCTTTCGCCGCACAGGGTGGGTTCCCCGTTTTCAAGACGCGGGTAGCAGAAGACGCACTTTTCGCTCTTGTTGCGCTTCGGATTGAAATAGATCTTCTTGTACGGGCAGGCCGAGATGCACTGGCGCCAGCCGCGGCACTTGTCCTGGTTGATCAGCACCACGCCATCCTCTTTGCGCTTGTAGATGGCGCCCGAGGGGCAGGAGGCGGCACAGGCCGGATTGAGGCAGTGCTCGCACAGACGCGGCAGGTACAGCATGAAGCTTGCCTCAAAGCGTTCGTATCCGGCCACATCCTCGTTGATGAGGTTGGGGTCGGCCTTGCGCTTGGCAAAGGGACCGGCAAGGTTGTCCTCCCAGTTCGGACCGTTTTCAACCTTGTCCATCAGCTTGCCCGTGACCAGCGAGTACGGACGTGCAGAGGGCGGCGTACGGGTGCGGCCCGTCGTCTGCAGGCGCTGAAAATCAAACGTATACGGTTCGTAGTAGTCCGTGACTTCCGGCTGCCTGGGGTTGCTGAAGATTTTGAACATCGTCTTCGTACGGTCCCCGTGGCGCAGCTCGAGACGGCCGTTGAGCTTTTTCTTCCAGCCGCCGCCCCACTTCTCCTGGTCTTCCCAGCGCTCGGGGTAGCCTGTACCGGGCTTGGTTTCCACGTTATTGAACCACATGTATTCGGTGCCCTCATGCGAGGTCCAGACATTCTTGCAGGTGACCGAGCAGGTATGGCAGCCGATGCACTTGTCCAGATTCAACACCATGCAGATTTGTGCGGTAACTTTCATTTCACTTCATTCCTTTCAGTTCGATCGCCTTATTCCCATTCGACCTTGTCAAGACGGCGCAGCAGCACGAATTCGTCACGGTTTGCACCGATCGTGCCGTAGTAGTTCATCCCCCAGGAGAGCTGGGCATAGCCGCCGATCATATGGGTCGGTTTCGGGCAGATACGCGAAATCGAGTTATGCAGCCCGCCGCGGTTGCCGGTTGTGGGCGAGAGCGGCACATTCACCGTACGGCCCTGGTTGTGGTACATGAACACGGAACCGGCCTGAATACGCTGCGACACACAGGCGCGTGCAATGGTCGAGCCGTTATCGTTGATCACCTCAATCCAGTCGTTGTCGGCAATATTGAGTTTCGCCGCGTCCGTTTCACTCACCCAGATCACCGGACCGCCGCGCGAGAGCGTCAGCATCACC
This sequence comes from uncultured Sutterella sp., assembly GCA_905194315.1. GTDB lineage: Bacteria > Pseudomonadota > Gammaproteobacteria > Burkholderiales > Burkholderiaceae_F > Sutterella. The sequence continues at coordinate 17,682 of CAJJRX010000009.1, forward strand.
AGGTTGTCACTCCAGGTCGAGTGCGTCGTCCACTTGTTGTGCGGCGTCAGGATATTGACCGCGATCGTGTCGTCCTTGATATTGAGACGTTCCTTCGTGGTTTCAATCTCACGCTTGGACAGCGGCGGCTTGTACCCCACGAGACCTTCACCGAAAGCGATCATCCAGGGATGGTCCTGATAGAAACTCTGACGGCCCGTGAGCGTACGCCAGGGAATCAGATAGTTGATGTTGGTGTAGTTCGCGGTGTAGTTCACCTCGTGGCTTTCAATACCCGACCAGACCGGCGAGTTGAGCACGCGGCGCGGCTGCTCCTGCAGATCGCGGTAGCGCAGCTGCGTCTCGCCGCCCTCTTCCGTGAGCGGTTCGGCAAGTTTGAGCCCCGTGGGCTTTTCGAGCGCCGTCCAGGCTTTCTTCGACGCGCGTCCTGAAGAGACCGGGTCAAACTCGAGAATCATTTCCACGGCCTGCAGATCGGTTTCGATCTTCGGCAGCCCCTTCGTGCTGCCCTCCTCGAGCACCACCCCGTTAATGCCCTTGAGGCTTTCAAAGGCGTGTTCGGTCGACCAGGTGATCCCTTTCTGAGAGATACCCAGATTCTTCAGATTCGGGCCGACAGCCGTAAAGCGGCGATAGGTTTCCGGGAAGTTGCGCTCGACCACGGTCAGTTTGCCCATCGTCACGCCCGGCACCGGTTCCTCACCGGTTTCGCGCCAGTCATTCGCGAGCATCGGCGCTGCGGTTTCCATGGGCGAATCGTGCATGAGCGGCGTCATCACGATGTCCTTTTCCACACCGAGGTGGCCGGCCGTGAGCTCGGAGAAGCGTCTGGCGATTCCCTTGAACACATCCCAGTCCGTACGGGACTCCCACACGGGATCCACCGCCGGAGAGAACGGATGGATGAACGGATGCATGTCAGTCGTGCTGATATCCGTCTTCTCATACCAGGTTGCCGCCGGCAGCACCAGATCGGAGTGCAGCGCGGAAGTCGTCATGCGGAAGTCGATCGTGGTCACAAGGTCAAGCTTGCCCACGGCATCCTCGGTCTGCCACTTCGTGTATTTGGGCAGCGCAAGACCTTCCTCTTCAAGATTGCGCCCGAGCACGGCATTCTGCGCGCCGAGCATATGCTTCATGAAGTACTCCATCCCCTTGGCCGAGCAGCCCACGAGATTGGCACGCCAGATAAAGAGGGTTTTCGGGGAGTTGCCCAGCCCGTCAATGTCCTCGCTTGCCAGACCGAGGCGGCCCGACTGCAGTTCAGTCGTCACATACTTCTCGGGCGTGAGTCCCTTCTGTTCGGCCTCGCGGGCGAGCACGAGCGGATTGCGCGAGAGCTCGGGCTCGGTCGGCAGCCATCCCAGACGCTGGGAGCGGATGTTGCAGTCGACCAGTGTCAGGTCGGCAAACTCCTTGCTGTTGGGAGCGAGCGGCGAGAGCAGCGAATCAACCTTCACCTTTTCATAGCGCCACTGATCCGAGTGCATATACACCCAGCTTGTCGTATTCATCTGACGCGGCGGACGGCTCCAGTCAAGCGCGAACGCGAGCTGAGCCCAGCCGGCCTGCGGACGAACCTTTTCCTGACCCACATAGTGCGCCCAGCCGCCACCGTTGACACCGATCGTGCCGCAGAGCATCAGCAGGTTGATGGCGGAGCGGTAGATCATGTCGGTGTTGTACCACTGGTTGACCCCCGCGCCGATGATGATCATCGACTTGCCGCGGGTCTTCTCGGCGGTTTCAGCAAACTGACGGGCGACTTTGATCACGCGTTCAGCGGGCACACCCGTGACGGTTTCCTGCCAGCGGGGTGTGTAGGGAATATTGTCCTCAAAGGACTTCGCCGTATTGGGATCGTCCCAGCCGTTATCCACGCCGTACTGGGCAAGCATCAGGTCGAAAATGTTGACCGCAAGGAATTCTCCGTCACGACCCGGGAGTTTTTTCACCGGCACGCGGCGGACCTGAATATCCGCATGTTCCGTGGCGGCAAAGTGCGGGTTCTTGAACGTTTCCCCGCCAAAGTACGGGAAGGCAACTTCAACAACCGCATCCTGATGCCCCTTCTGGGACAGACGCGGCGTAAAGGGCTTGCCCGTGCGGACATCCTCGTTTTTCAGATTCCACTTGCCTTCCTTGTTCCAGCGTGCTCCGATCGAGCCGTTGGGCACCACCAGCTCTCCGCTCACATCATCGATGAGCACCGGATAGAAGTCAGCCTTGGCATCAATACCGAGATCCCCTTCGAAGTCCGAGGCGCGCACAACGCGACCGGCGGTGTAACCGTGCTCGGTTTTCTCAAGCTTCACCATAAAGGGCAGGTCGGTGTACTTGCGCACATACTCGTCAAAATACGGCGTCGTGCGTTCAACGAAGAACTCCTTGAGAATCACATGCCCCATAGCCATACCAAGCGCGGAGTCCGTCCCCTGCTTGGGCGCAAGCCAGACGTCGGCAAACTTGGCCGCGTCACTGAAGTCAGGCGAAATCACCGTGACCTGCGTCCCCTTGTAGCGGGCCTGCGTCATAAAGGGCGAGTCCGGCGTACGGGTCACCGGCACGTTCGAGCCCCAGAGCATCAGGAACGAGGAGTTGTACCAGTCGGCAGACTCGGGCACGTCCGTCTGTTCACCCCAGGTCTGAGGCGAGGCGGGCGGCAGATCGCAGTAAAAGTCATAAAACGAGAGCGTTGTCCCGCCGATGAGCGAGAGGTAGCGTGTGCCGGAGGCGTACGAGATCTGAGAGAACGCGGGAATCGGCGTAAAGCCGGCGTTACGGTCGGGACCGTAGGTCTTGGCCGTCCAGATATTGGCAGCAGCAATGATTTCCTCGGCCGTCTCCCAGGTCGTGCGGACCATGCCGCCCAGACCGCGCACATCCTTATAGGTGCGCATTTTTTCCCGGCTCGAGGCGATATTGCCCCAGGCCTTGACAGGGTCAGCCTCGACTTTTCGCTCGGCTTCCCACAGATCGAGGAGCTCGCGGCGGATCATCGGGTGCTTGATGCGACCCGAATTGTAGAGGTACCAGGAGTAGGAGGCACCGCGCGGGCAGCCGCGGGGTTCATGATCAGGACAGCCCGGACGGTTGCGCGGATAGTCCGTCTGCTGAAGCTCCCAGGTCACCACGCCGTTTTTCACAAAAATCTGCCACGAGCAGGAGCCCGTGCAGTTCACGCCGTGCGTGGAGCGCACGATCTTGTCGTGCTGCCAGCGGTTGCGGTAGAACTTTTCCCAGGCGCGGTTTTCTGTATCGCCTCTGGAAAAGTACCTGTTTGTCTTGAAGGGATCTGTCATTGCTGCTCCTAAGTTTCTGAAATATCGTCAATAGTCGGAAAATTCGGTGTCTGTTATCAGGCGGTAACGGCGGCCCGCTTCTCGGGCAGCACCATCCCGAAGTAGTTCACCAGAGCGTTGGCCGTGGCGAGCACGGTGAAAACGAGAAAGCCGAGATTGAAGCCGTTCTCCGGGTAATGCGAGACAATCGCGCCGAGCACCGGCGGCAGAACAAAACCGCCGAACGCGCCCAGACCGCCGACCCAGCCGGAAGCGCCACCCACTGCCTGAGGAACATAGACAGGGATGAGCTTCATGACGGCGGCATTGTTAAAGCCCATTGCTACGGCAAGGACAATGCTGGCGGCAAAAGTGATCACCCAGTGCAGGTTAAGAGCCACCACAACAGCAGAGGCACTCGTGAGGAAAAGTGCGGCCATCGAGGTTTTCACTCCGCCGAAACGGTCTGCCGCCTTCCCGCCCGGGATACGCATGACAGCAGCGGTAATGGAGAAAATCGCGGCGAAGATGCCGGCCGTGAGCGGTTCGAGTGCATGCGCCTCGCGCCAGTAGGTCGGGAACCATGCTGTCAGCGCCATAAAGCCGCCGAAGGTGGTGAAGTAGGTTCCCACAAGAAACCAGGTCTGCACAATGGCAGCAGAACTTTTCAACGACTTCATCACGGAGCCGCTCGGGAAAAGTTCCTGACCGTAGCGGGCTGCCTCCTGACGGGCCTGCTGTTCGCTGCGGCCTGCGTCTCTGAGCTGAAAATACGGGGCGTTGGCACAAAGAAGAAAATACAGAACCGTTCCCGCAATCATCACAGCGGTGAGGGTGTAGTACGCGCCCTGGAGTCCGAGACCGCTCAGCAGAACCGGCAGTAAAACACACATCAGCCCGGCAGAGGTCGTGGCGAACCCGCCAAAAAGCCCCAGTGCAAAGCCCTGCTCCTTTTTCGGAAACCAGTACGAGACCTGCGTGGCCCCGACGCTGAACGTGGCAATCCCGCAGCCGGCAAGGCAGCCGAGTGCAAGGACGGCCGGATACAGGCCGGACATGTTGTCGGGGTAGCCGAACGCGAACAGCGCGCTCAATCCGATAAGCCCCAGACAGGCACAGATGAGCAGGAATTTCAGCGAACGGCTTCCGCCGTTGACATCAACACTTGCGCCGTAGGGAATACGCAGCAGTGAGCCCGACAGTGAGGGTACGGCCACAAGCAGTCCCACTTCAAAGGGAGACAGACTCATGGCGCCGGAAAGGGCTTTTGCCGTCGGACCAAACAGGGAAATGGCCATCGCACCGAAAAAGAAGCCGAGCGTGGCAGCAGTTAGACTACGGGTTTTTGAACCTTGCAGCTTGAAAGAACTATTCATGGGAAATCAGTCCTGCAAAGGGAAAGAAACAGAAAATGCCTCTCAACGGAAGGCTCTTGGGGGGAGCGGGGGTCTCCGAGGGGGCGCTTTAATCAGCTCTGCAGTCTAAGTAGAGGGTGGCCTTTTGCCTACACTCCCCGTTGGGAGGTTTTCCCCCTCCTCCATTGCGGACTAGTTACAGCGTATGCTCTGTTCGGACAGGGGTGTTGCAGGAGACTTAAGCCTTTTCCCTGCCTGAGGCAGAGGGGAAAAGCGTAAAGAAAGGACTCAGCCGGCTGTGATCCATCTAGGCCCGGCGGCTGAGTCACTGATGAAAAGACGTAGGCAGAGTGTGCTTTTTCCGGTCGCGGACTTAAGTCCTATGCGCCGTGTAAGGGAGAGAGCACGCTCTCCCGTTAGGGATATACCACCCCCTCATTGGAAAGAGTGGTTTTTGAAAAATGTCAATATTTCAGGCTTTTACTGATCTTGTCCTAAGCCTGTCGCACTAATGCCACTGAGAGGGAAAATTCACCGGTTTGAGCCCTGCTGCCCAGGATCTGCCTCTCAAGCCCCGTCGTCGGCACCGGGCGAGACCGGTGAAAAACCGGAAAATTAAGAGAAGGTAATCGATTTAAACGGTTAGATAATTTATTCCTATTATTTTTGACGGTTTTTTTCGAGAAACAGAAAACCCCGGTCTGCGGGCACGCATCCGGGGTTTGTGTTTTGTTTCGGCGCTCTGGACGCCGTGAACTCAGATGGCATCGTCGCCCGTTTCACCGGTGCGGATGCGAATCACCTGCTCAACATCAAAAATAAAGATCTTGCCGTCGCCGATCTTGCCGGTATAGGCGGCCTGACGGATGGCTTCAATCACCTGGTCGGTGATCTCGTCAGAGACCACGGTTTCAATTTTCAGCTTCGGCAGAAAGTCCACCACATATTCAGCACCGCGGTAGAGTTCAGTATGGCCTTTCTGTCGTCCAAAGCCCTTGACTTCAGTCACAGTCAGCCCGTGAACGCCGACATCGGCAAGTGCCTCCCGAACTTCATCGAGCTTGAAGGGTTTGATTACGGCAACGATTTGCTTCATAGAATTTTTCTGCACAGCCCCAGGCTCAAAGGGGAAACTGCGCGCCTCAGATTGGTTGATTGAGCGATGGTCACCAGTGCTGTGCCATCGGTGCGACTCCGTCAGTATACAACGCCGGCCGCCCACTTAGACCCGCGGCGGAGAAAAAACAAAAGGCAGACCGCCAGACGGTGCTCCTGCACAACCGGGCGGATCTGCCTTTCGAGATCAACTGCAGCGGAAGCGATTACTTGGCTTCAACAGGCTTGTCAGCCTCCTTCTTCGGTTCGGCACGGGCAACCTGGTACTCGTACATCGAAACGTCACGCACGCGCACACCGAAGTGCGGGTCGTTGTTGGGGCTGTGCCAGACATCACGCATTTCGCGCCAGGCGTTGATAAAGGCGACAACATTTTCAGGCGCCTTGTTGGAGTTGGTGATCTCGTTGAGCGTAAACTGCTGGCCGCCAACCAGATGCACACGCAGGGAATGAACAAATGTTTCCTTGGCGCTGTCGGCATTGGCGATGGTCACCGCGGTTTCACCACCCTGCTTGGGCTGTTCCTGAGTTTCATTCACTTTTTTTTCTTCGGCCATTACGCTCTCCTAAGCGATTAAATTTAACTGTTTTCCTGAACGGCTTTCGCTTGCAGTCTGTTTCACGGGAAGCGGATTCGCCGTTCTTCTGAGGGCGGTTCTGAGTGCAGCCGCCATACCTCAAGTGTACCAATATAGCGGACTGGCGGCGTTTTTTTTCGCCCTCTGATCCGGCTCTCAGATCACCAGCGCATCAGCGAGCATACCGGCCATCGTTTGCGCTTCCTGCGCATCAGCCGTCTCGACCATGATGCGAAGCAGCGGCTCGGTACCCGAAGGACGGATCAGCACGCGGCCCCGCCCCTTGAGTGCAGCCTCAGCCTCGGCAACTCTGGCCATGAACTGTGCATTTTCCTTCCAGGGGTAATTCGCGGGAATACGCTTGTTGATGAGCACCTGCGGCATGAGCGGGCAGTCCTCGGTGAGCTCCCTGAGTGTGCGGCCCTGACGGCGCATCGCACCGAGAACCTGCAGGGCGCTCACGATACCGTCACCGGTGGTCTGCTTGTCAAGGGCAAGCAGATGACCGGAGGATTCCCCGCCGAGAAGCCAGCCCTTTTCAAGGAGCTGCTCGAGCACGTAGCGGTCACCGACCTTGGCGCGGACAAAATCAATCCCCGTCTCGGCAAATTTTTTCTCCAGCGCGAAATTGGTCATCAGCGTACCGGCCACACCGGCAACCGGACCGTCGAGCAGACGGTCTCTGACCATCACATAAAGAAGCGCGTCACCGTTATAGACGTGCCCCTCGTTATCGGCCATGATCAGGCGGTCGGCATCGCCGTCGAGACTGATCCCGACATCACAGCCGTTTTCCGCTGTCCACTCGGAGAGTTTTTCCGTATGCGTGGCTCCGACCCCGTCATTGATATTGAGACCGTTAGGGCGGTTGCCGACAACGACCACATCGGCGCCGAGTTCATGAAACACATCCGGCGCCACATGGTAGGCCGCGCCGTGGGCGCAGTCGACAAAAATCTTCATGCCCTTGAGGTCAAGGTTCGAGCGGAAGGTCGACTTGCAGAACTCAATATAGCGGCCGGAGGCGTCATCAAGACGGCGGGCCTTGCCGAGATCCTTCGACTCCACGCAGGCAAAGCCGCGGTCGAGCTCCTCCTCGATCTCAAGTTCCACCGCATCCGGGAGCTTCGTGCCCTGGGCACTGAAAAACTTGATGCCGTTATCGTAAAAGGGATTGTGAGAGGCGGAGATCACCACCCCGGCCTCAAGGCGCAGGGCGCGGGTGAGATAGGCCACGGCCGGTGTCGGAATGGGACCGCACAGAACGATATCCACCCCTGCGGAGGAAAAGCCGGCCTGAAGGGCCGCCTCAAGCATATAACCGGAAATACGCGTGTCCTTGCCGATGAGCACACTCACGCGCCGGCCCGGGTTGTGCCGGCTGAAAACACGGCCTGCAGCCTGACCCAGTTTCATCACAAATTCCGGTGTGATGGGAAAAGCGCCCACTTTACCGCGAACGCCGTCGGTACCGAAATAACGTCGACTCATGTCTATTTTCCTTTTGTTCTTATCTGTGCCGCCATTGTAGCTTTCCAGACATTAATACCGTCAGCGGTTGCTTTGCAATCGTGAACGCGCACAATCTGTGCGCCGCGTTCGACGGCCATCAGGGCACCGGCAACACTGCCGGTGACACGATCTGCGGGCTGTGCGGTATTCGTGACCGCACCGATGGAGGATTTGCGCGAGAGTCCCATCAGGAAGGGGTACCCCGAAGCGACAAATCTGTCTGTTGCCGCAAGCAGTTCAAAATTCTGTTCCACTGTTTTCCCGAAACAGAACCCGGGATCCCAGCAGATGCGTGCCGGGTCGACCCCCAGCGCTTCAAGCGCCCGGGTCTGCTCCTCAAGAAAAGCCGTCACCTCGGCAATGAGATTGCTGTAGTGCGTACCGGCTGCGCGGTGCATGATGACAAGACCGCAGTCGGTCTCAGCTGCAGCGGCCATGGCACCGGGCTGGGTAAAGCCGCGGATGTCGTTGAGGATGTGTGCGCCGAGCGAGGCGACCTCCGTCATGATCTCCGCTTTGGAGGTGTCCACACTCACGATAAAGCCTTCCTGCACGAGGGCTTCCACAACGGGCAGCACACGGCGGCGCTCCTCTTCGAGACTCACACCGGTTTCGTCAAATCCGGGGCGGGTGGATTCACCACCCACGTCAATGATATGCGCCCCTTCATCACGCATTCTGCGGGCCCATGCGAGCGCCTCCTGAGGACGGTTATGCTGACCGCCGTCGGAAAAAGAGTCAGGCGTGACATTGAGAATCCCCATGATCAGAGGCCCGGTGGTGCTGAAATCAAAATTGCTGCCGGCGCAGTGCCAGCTCTGTGCGCTAGGTTTGTCTGCCATTTGTGCTCTGTGTTGTATGCACGCGCAGTGCGTGTGTCAGATTGGTCAGTCCCGGGGCGCCCGGCAGCGGTGTCCGTACGCATAAAAACGGGCTACGAAGAGTCTCCAGTGTCTGTTCTCCGTAGCCCGGTTCTCCTTTCCCGGCAGTTGTATCAGTCCCCGGCAGGGAGTTACTTCTGTTCAGAATCCTCGCGACGGGGCTCTTCAGAAGGCTTCTCCTGCACCGGTGCCTCATCCTGCTGCGGCTCAGCAGCAGGCTCTGCGGGAGCAGGGTTGTCCGCAGCGGCAGGGCTATCGGTGGCAGCAGCCGGCTGAGCAGCCTCAGCGGCGGCCTTCTCGCCCGTGCTGCCGGAGGTGCCCGTCATATCGGGCGTATCGGCATAGGTCTTGGGAGCACGGGGTTCACGCCCGGCCATGATGTCATCAATCTGATCGGCATCAATCGTTTCCCAGTCCAGCAGCGCCTTGGCCATGCGGTGCATCTTGTCGCGATTGTCCTCAAGGATCTTGCGGGCAATCTGATACTGCTCGTCAAGGATGCGGCGCACTTCGGCGTCGACTTCACGCTGCGTATGTTCGGAGATGCTCGTCGACTTGCGGGCTACACCGAGGTACTCATCAGAGCTGTCGCTTTCCGAGTAGACCATCACGCCCATCTTGTCACTCATACCGTAGCGCGTGACCATGTCGCGGGCAAGCTGCGTGGCGCGTTCAAAGTCATTCGAGGCGCCGGTGGTCATCTGATTCATGAAGAGCTCTTCAGCGATTCGCCCGCCAAAGAGAATGGCGATACGCGTGAGGAGGTACTGACGGTCATAGGCGTAATGGTCCTCCTGCGGGAGCTGCATCGTCACACCGAGCGCACGGCCGCGGGGAATGATCGTGACCTTGTGCACAGGATCGGACTTCGGCATCAGGCGGGCCACAACGGCGTGACCGGATTCATGATAGGCCGTGTTGCGGCGTTCCTCTTCGGACATGACCATGGCGCGGCGTTCCGCCCCCATCATGATCTTGTCCTTGGCGTTTTCAAAGTCGCGCATGCTCACAACGCGGGCGTTGCGCCGTGCGGCAAACAGCGCGGCTTCGTTAACGAGGTTGGCCAGATCGGCACCCGAGAAGCCCGGCGTGCCGCGGGCGATGACGTTCGTATCGACATCAGCCCCCACAGGGATCTTGCGCATATGCACATTGATAATCTGTTCGCGACCGCGGATATCGGGCAGCGGCACAACAACCTGACGGTCAAAGCGGCCCGGACGCAGCAACGCCGGGTCAAGCACGTCAGGACGGTTCGTGGCGGCAATCACGATCACGGTTGCACCGGAGTCGAAGCCGTCCATTTCAACGAGCATCTGGTTGAGTGTCTGTTCACGTTCGTCATTACCGCCGCCGATACCGGCGCCGCGGTGACGGCCGACCGCATCAATTTCGTCAATAAAGACGATGCAGGGCGCATTCTTCTTGGCGTTTTCGAACATGTCACGCACACGGGCGGCACCCACACCGACGAACATTTCCACGAAGTCCGAACCGGAGATGGTATAAAACGGCACACCGGCCTCACCGGCAATCGCCTTGGCGAGCAGTGTCTTACCGGTACCGGGGCTGCCGACAAGCAGCACACCGCGCGGAATACGGCCGCCCAGACGCTGGAAGCGGTTCGGATCGCTCAAAAAGTCCACGATCTCCTGCACTTCCTGCTTGGCCTCATCACAGCCGGCAACGTCTTTAAAACGGACTTTGTTGGCCGTCTCATCGAGCATCTTGGCCTTGGACTTGCCGAAGGAAAATGCGCCGGAGGAACCTCCGCCGCCCTGCATGTTGCGCAGGAAGAAAATCCAGACACCGATAAGCAGCAGCATCGGGAACCAGGACACAAAGAGGGTTGCAAGGAATGAGGGTTCCTCTTCGGCCTTGCCGAATACCTGCACGCCGCTCTTGCGCAGCTCATCAACCATCCAGATATCGCTCGGGCTCGTAATCACATACGCAGACCCGGAGTTCGGCGTTACCGTGAGTGTATGCCCCTGGATATCCACACGGCGGATCTTGCCGTCCTTGGCATCCTGCATAAACTGCGTATAGCTGACGGTATCCTGCCCTTTGTCGGTAGTGTCAAACTGTCGGAATAACGCAAAAAGGGCAAGCACGAAAATTGCCCACAATATGTACCGGGCGATTGTCTTCGAGTTCAATCTTCTTCTCCAGCAGTAAGAGAAGCCGCCTCTGCCGGAAGCCGGCCCGGGTGTTCCTCTCTTACCCTCTAATCGATATAACGGCCTTGCGGTGCATCTTATGTCAGTGTCGGAAACTGCGCCGGGCAAGGCCCAAGTAGATACATTCTACAGAAAACCGCCGTTGCATAGCGCCCAGAGCAGTCTCTTTAGTTCAGCGGCACGGGATAAATATGCACCAAAAAGTTTCGGTCACCTCAGCCTTTGAGGCCGCGGGCGACCAGATAAACCTCGGCAGAGGTGTCCCGGGAGGCCGCCGGCTTGCGGATATCGACTTTGCGGAAGGTTTTCTTGAGCGCCTCCACGAACTGCGAAAAGCCTGAGCCTTGGAAGGCCTTGGTGACAAAAACGCCGTTCCGGGCGAGGTGTTCGAGGCAGAATTCGTGGGCAAGCTCATTGAGCAGCAGCGAACGGGCCGCATCGGCAGCCGGAATCCCGGAAAGATTCGGGGCCATGTCACTTAAAACAACATCAACCTTGCCGCCGTCCAAAATTTCTGATAATTTGTCTGCTACTTCCTGCTCGCGGAAATCCCCCTGCAGGAAAATGACCCCGTCAATCGGGTCCATCGGCAAGATATCCATAGCAATGATGCGGCCGTGGAGATGCCCCTCTTTATCAACAAGACGTTCGCGAACAATCTGCGTCCAGCTCCCCGGGGCGGCACCCAGGTCCACCACGGTCATTCCCGGCCGCAGCAGTTTTTCCCGATCGTCAAGCTCCGTCAGTTTGTAGACGGAACGCGCACGATAACCCTCTGACTTGGAACGCTTCACGAACGGATCGTTGATATGCCGTTCGATCCAGGCACGGTTTGATCGTAATTTTTTAGTTGCTACAGGCATAAAATTTCCGGATTTAAAAAAATCCCCTTAGATATTCATTGACAACATTATGAAAGAAATCATTCTTGCTCGCGACACGCGACTCGCGCTTCGTTCGAAAGCGCATCACCTCGATCCTGTGGTGCTGCTCGGGGCGAACGGCCTTACGGAAGCGGTTCTGCGCGAAATCGACCGCGAACTCAAGGCTCATGAGCTCATCAAAGTTCGCGTGCCCACGGACGACCGCGAAGAACGCGAGTCCATTTTCTCTGAAGTCGCCCAGAAACTCGGCGCCGCCCGTGTTCAGATGATCGGCAAGCTGCTGATTTTCTGGCGTCCGGCCGAAGCTGAGGAGGTTGAGGATACCGAGGCGGCCGCCCGTCTCGCCGCCCTTACCATGGGTAAGATGACGGTTGCCGGCCAGAAACAGCCCGTCGGGGAAAAGTCTCCCAAGCGTACACCGAAAACCGCCGCAGCGACGAAAAAAGTCGCCTCCAAAAAGCCCGGTGAAAAGAAAAAGCGCGCAGAACCTGCGCCCCGCCGCGCTCGTCCCAAGCGCTCTCGTGTCACCAAGAAGGCCGCCATGGCCTAAGCGGCACACAGAGGACGCCTGAGTCCGAAAAAAGCCGATTGCATCTGGCAATCGGCTTTTTTAGTGCACCCGGCAGGTGCCGGCCTCACTGCCGGCACAGCCGCTCTTACTTGTATTCAACCGATTCGATTTCAAAGCTCACCAGACCCTTGGGGGCGCGGAACTGAACCATGTCACCCTCATTCTTGCCGATCAGGGCACGGGCGATCGGAGAGGAAACCGAAATACGGTTTTCCTTGATGTCAGCCTCATCATCACCCACGATCTGGTAGGTCACGGAGTTGTCATCCTCTTCGTCATAAAGCGTCACCGTGGCGCCAAAGACAATACGCTCGCCCGCATCAAGCGTTGCGGGATCAATAATCTGCAGAGCGGGAATTTTTCCTTCCAGTTCAGCGATACGGCCTTCGATATGACCCTGCTCTTCACGGGCGGCATCATATTCGGCATTTTCCGAGAGGTCACCCTTTTCACGGGCTTCAGCAATAGCAGCAACCACCGCCGGACGGGCCACTTTCTTGAGATGCTCGAGTTCGGCCTTGAGTTTCTGAGCGCCGCGTGCGGTAATAGGAATACGGGAGTTGATCATTGGTGTTTTCTCTTTCAACAAATAAGAACGCCCGGAGAGTCCTGCTCGATCCGGACGTTGAATTAAAACTGTTCATTCCTCCCTGCGGGTTCTGAGGGAGGCGTTTATCGGATGTCTTTGCTGTGCATCCGCCAGGGGGATTGCGCACAGTAAAAACCAGGGACGATTCGAATCCGCCCCCTCTCTGTGGGTGCGTAGTTTAACAGGAATCCGCCTGGCGGTACACCGCACGGGGGGATCTTTTTTCCGCCCGCGACTTTACTCGACCGTGTAGTTCTGCGGATCGAGCTCTCTTTCCACCAGTTCAATCATGATGTGAATGCACTTGATGTGGAGCTCCTGAACGCGGTCGGCCCATTTACCCGCCGGCGTGACAATGCTGATGTCCGCCGCCTCGGTCACAGGCGAGCCGGCGCGGCCTGTCATGGCCACCACCTTCACGCCGCGCTCTCTGGCCGCCTCAACAGCCTTGAGCACATTGCGGCTCGTCCCCGAGGTCGTGATTGCAAGCAGCACATCACCCGGGCGGCCGTGCGCCTCCACATAGCGCGAGAACACATAGTCATAGCCGTAGTCATTGCCCACACAGGCCAGATGCGAGGCGTCCGCAATGGCAACCGCGGCATAGGCGCGGCGGTTCTGCCGGTAGCGGCCGGTCATTTCCTCGGCAAAGTGCATCGCATCACAGAGACTGCCGCCATTGCCGCAGCTCATGATCTTGCCGCCGGCGGCAATCGTCTGAGCCATCAGATGACCGGCATCGGCAACCGCCTGCATCGCGCTTTCGTTGGCAATCAGCGCATCGAGCGCCCAGCGCGCTTCTGTTAAGGCATTCTGTACATGACTAATCGACATAATTTTCTTTTCCCGTTCAGACATCTTTTCGTGCAAACACCGCATTGGCAATGGTGTTGAGATCCGTGTATTTGATCTCAATGCCGGTGGGCAGACCGCGTGCAAGCCGTGTCACGCGCAGCGCCGGATAGCGGGTCTGCAGCAGATCGATAATATAGTACGCCGTCGCATCACCCTCCGGGGTGTAGCTCGTGGCGATCACCACCTCCGAGAGCTCGCCTGCATTCAGACCTTCCTCCACCCGCTCAATGAGAGCGGGAAGACCGATCTCGCCCGGACCGCTGCCCTCAATCGGACTGAGCCGTCCGGTGAGCACAAAATACAGACCCGGCCAGGAGAGCGAGGATTCGAGTGCCTGCTGATCGGCCACACTCTCCACCACACAGAGCACAGATCTGTCACGGCTTTCATCCTGACAGATCGCACACAGACCGCCTTCAGTAAAGGTGTTGCACTTCGGGCAGCGGCCGACTTTTTCGGACGCATTCATAAGCGCATGTGCGAGCGGTCTGATGCGTCCTTCGGGCTCCTTCAGGAGCCAGTAGGCAACGCGCTGGGCCGAGAGCGGCCCCAGACCAGGGAGTTTTTCCAGTTCAGCAATCAGCTGAGCCACTGAAGGTACCGGTCGAATCGCCATAGCTGTGTACAGACCTCTAAACAAGGGCACGGAAAGAAGCGGGCTCTCAGAACCCGCTCCAGACAGACCGTGTGCCGAGACACACGGAACAACACCTCTTAGAGGCTGAATCCCGGCGGCAGTGCCACCTTGGAGCTGAACAGCTTGTTGGTTTCATCCTGAGCGATCTTGAAGGCGTTGTTGGTGGCAAGCAGCACCAGGTCTTCAAGCATGGCGGGATCTTCAGGATCCACAACGGCAGGATCAATGTGAACAGCAAGCACCTTGTTGTCACCGGAGACGGTAACCTTGACGGCGCCGTTGCCGGCCTCACCGGTAAACTGCATTTCAGCGGCCTGTTTGCGGAGGTCTTCAATCATGGCCTGCATTTTCATGGCCTGACCCATCATGCCGCCGTTACCGCGAGTAAATCCACGCATAAAGCTTCCTTTATCTTGTCGAGTGGTTAATGTAGATCCTTGACCGTGTTTTCTTCAATCAAGGCTCCCAGATCATTCATAAACAGTTTAACAAGCGGTTTGTCCCTGAACCGGGAAACCCGCTCGCGCAGTTTTTCAGCCCGTTCCCGAGCGACCTCGTCGCTCACGGTGCTCGAAGTGAGTTCACCCACTTCAAAGTGCACTCTGAACGGTCTGCCGAAGTAGGTTGAAATCTGCCCGGCCAGCAGCTGGCGGTTTGCCTCGGTGGCAAACGCCGCAACGTTAAGCCGCAGCGAGACACCCTCTTCGGTGAGTTCAAGTACCTGTGCCTGTGCGGCCAGATTTTTCATCAGTCCGCTCAGACGTGCTCCAACAATAATGCTCCGCCAATTGAGCGAGTCCTGCTCCTCACCGTCAACCGGTTCATCCGGGTAATCGGGAGGGGGCAGATCCTCCGGAGCCAGCTCAACTGGCGGCAGGTTCTCCCCAGGGTGGAGAATCTTCCTCATCGTCCCCGTCACTGCTCTCGGGAACCGGTTCCGGCGCCCGTACTGGGGCCGGGGCTGGCGTCGGCGCTTCTGCCGCAGAGCTGGCCGCAGCGGCAGCAGGCGCCGCCTTGTGGCCGACATCCTTAGCCAGTCCCTTTTCGGTGACCGACGCTGCATCACGGGCTGGCACCTCGCGCGGCAGTCTCACCCCGGAGGGCTTGAAAGCGAGCAGACGCAGAAGTGTCATGGTAAAACCGGCGTACTCATCGGGCGCAAGGCTCAGATCGTTACGGCCGTGAATGACAATCTGATAGTAGAGTTGCACCTCTTCAGGGGTGAATGCCTCGAGCAGATGCTTGAGCAGCTCGCCGTCCATCTCGTCCTCGAGTCTGACGCCCTGCACACGCTGCAGAAGCGCCACACGGTGCAGAAGACCGGCCAGATCACGCAGTGCCTGAGCAAACGACACCCCCTGCAGGGACATCGTATCGGCAATCTGAATCATCTTCGCGCCGTCACCGGCAATCAGCGCATCGAGAATCCCGACCAGGCTCTCTTCACTGCTCATGCCGAGCATCTGACGGACCGGTTCCGTCTCGATACTGCTCCCGCAGAACGCGATGGCCTGATCGAGCAGCGACAGCCCGTCACGCATGGAGCCGCGGGCCCCATTGGCGAGCAGCCTCAGCGCGCCTTCCTCGTAACCGATTTTCTCCTCGGTGAGGATATGTTCCATGTGCGAGACGATGCCCTTGGGCGTCATATTGCGCAGATTGAACTGCAGACAGCGCGAAAGCACCGTGATGGGCACCTTCTGCGGATCGGTTGTCGCAAGAATGAATTTGATGTACTCGGGCGGCTCTTCAAGCGTCTTGAGCATCGCGTTGAAGGCGGTGGTCGTCATCATGTGCACTTCGTCGATCATGTAGACCTTGAAGCGACCCTGTGTCGGCGCATACATCGCCTTGTCAAGCAGTGCGGTGATGTCCTCGACGGAACGGTTGCTTGCCGCGTCCATTTCGATGTAGTCGGGGTAGCGTCCCTCATCAATTGCCCGGCAGGCGGGACACACACCGCAGGGGTGTGCCGTGATGTCACCGTGACCGTCCGCGCCCTGGCAGTTGAGTGCCTTGGCGAAAATACGGGCGATTGTTGTCTTCCCCACACCGCGCGTACCGGTAAAGAGGTACGCATGATGCAGACGCTTCTCAGTGAGTGCGCGCGTCAGAGCGGTAACCACGTGATCCTGCCCGACAAGGCTTTCAAAATCATGCGGTCGCCACTTCCTGGCAAGCACTTGGTAGTTGCTACTCATCAATCATTCCTACAGGAGAAAGTATCTAAGAGAGGCTTCAGCGCGAAACCGGCTGCAGCCACCCCGACAGATTTCTCCATTGTACTTGATTCTCCGGCCGCAATAACAAAGAGCGCCACCGTGATCCGGTCAGCGCTCTGGAAAAGGCCGGCAGCAGGACTCAGCCTGCGAGCGTTTTCAACGCCTCTCCCTCAACACGGCAGATGCGCCAGTCGGGCAGAACCTGTGCGCCCATGCGTTCATAAAAATCGATAGCGGGCTGATTCCAGTCAAGCACCACCCAGTCAAAACGGCCGCATCCGAGACGGACCGCCTCAGCCGCAAGATACTTGATCAGCGCCTTGCCGTAACCTTTGCCGCGTGCATCCTCACGCACATAGAGATCCTCGAGGTAAAGACCGCGACGGGTAAGGAAGGTCGAGAAATTGAAGAAGTACAGGGCAAAACCCACCGCGCGCTCTGCGCCGTCTTCACCGGTTTCCCAGGCTAGTACACAGCGGATCACCGGATTCTCGCCAAAGAGCTCCTTTTCGAGCAGCTCCACACTGGCGTGGCACTGATCCTCAAGTTTTTCGTATCGGGCCAGCGCAAAAATCAGTTCACGGATAGCAGCGCAGTCCTCGGGACGCGCGGGACGGATTGCAATCTGCGGCATTTTCGTTTGACTCCTGAAAAAAACGGGCGTTACGCCATAACATCCAGCCATACGGATCGTAGCACCATTGCGGCAAGAAGAATAAAGAGGCTGCCGCCGAGACGGTAGATGAGCTGTGTCATGGTTCTGCTTTTGAGCAGCACACGGTAGTGCGAGGTCACCAGACTGTAGCCGGTGTGAATGGCAAGCACCAGCGCAAAATACGTGAAGGTGAGAATGCAGAACTGCGGCACGTAAGGCAGTGCCGTGTCAATAAACTGCGGAAACAGCGACAGGAAAAACATGATCAGCAGCGGATTGGTCATCTGCAGCGTGATGCCTTCCATGAAAAAAGGAAACGGGCGGATCGCATTCGGGTCGTTTCTGTCGACGGGCTGATGATCCTTTTCCTTTTTCTTGATCACCGCATCGAGATCCATCGCCTGCACACGGAAATTTTTAATGCCCAGCCATACCATGTACATGGCACCGATGATACGCATCGCGTTGTAGGCAGCTGGAGAGTTGGAAAGGAGAATACCGAGGCTCGTCGCGGAAAAGAGCCCCATGATGATGGTTCCGGTCGCTGTTCCCATGATGGTCCACTTTGCCCCGGTATAACCGTAACGGACGGACTTCATCAGTGTCATCAGCACACCCGGACCGGGCGTTGCCACCGTGGTCGAGGCGGTCAGCAGGAACAGCCAAAAAAGCGATTGATTCATAGCAGTGTTGGCCTGAGGTCGAGGTTGCCGCTCTCCTCTCTCCAGAGAGATCAGCAAAAATGGCGAGCCTTATCCTCGGCACTACTGTACACCAGTATGGCTGCTTCGTTCCCGACCTGACCAGGTTCCTGGGGACAGCATGCGAGGGGACCCGCCAAGGCTTAATAATATAGGATCCGGCACGTTTTTGCAAAAACCCGCCCGAAGGTGCCGCGACGCACGCGGCGCACCGGCAGAATGTGTCCGGCAAAAAATGTGTGTTGCAAACTGTTTCTCCGGGAAACTTCCGAAATTCAGTCTCTCCGGCTGCGGCACTAGCCTTTTGAGGCGAAAACCCCGTTTCCGGTTTTTCCGGAAAATACGCCGTATACCCGCCCCGGCTGCACACATGTGTGCAAAACCTGCCCAACAAATTGTTTCATTACCTCTTTTTTAATTTGGTCAACAGTGCTAGTATTACCCCATCACAGTTAACCGCCACCCGTTTTTCTTGAACGGACTCTCAAACCAATCGCGGTTAACCATCCTGAGCATCTCCGGATTGCTTTCTGTTTGGATATCATCCCTTTCTATCGCAGCTTTGCGCGTACCCCTTCTCTGACCTGCCACAAGCCGGTCTGAGACAGCCGGGTCATGTGCAAAACAGCCTTATCTCCAATGGAGTGAAAAATGAGTGATCTTTTCCAAGTCACTGACGAAAATTTTGACGAAGTCGTTCTCAAGTCGGAACTGCCCGTGGTTGTTGATTTCTGGGCGCCCTGGTGCGGTCCCTGCCGCATGATGACCCCGCGTGTCGAGCAGGCTGCCGCCCAGCTCGAAGGCAAGGTCAAGTTTGTTGCCTACAACTGCGACAACAGCTCCGGCATCGCCGTCGAACTCGGCATTCAGAGCATCCCCACCCTTGTGATCTACAAGGGCGGCCGCCCTGTGGACCGTCGTGTCGGCCTGCTTGACGCTGCCGCGCTCAACGACTTTATCTCCAGCAATATGTAATCGCACGGATGCCGGTTCCCCCTGCGGAACCGGCATCCGAATCAGATAACCGATTTTTATTTTCACTGCCCGGGCCGGATCTGTCAGACCGGCTGATAGCTCCACGCAGAACCCGCTCTGGCACTGCACCCTCCATACACCCTTTACCTCCTATGCATCTTTCAGACCTCAAATCGTTGCACATTTCCGAGCTGCTGGACATGGCTTACGCGTTAGAGATTGACAACGCTCAGCGTATGCGCAAGCAGGAACTCATGTTCGCCATCCTTAAAAAGAAAGCAAAAAGCGGAGAGCAGATCTTCGGCGACGGTACGCTCGAAGTGCTGCCCGACGGGTTCGGCTTCCTTCGCAGTCCCGACACCTCCTATCTGGCAAGCACGGACGACATTTACATCTCGCCGTCCCAGATCCGCCGCTTCAACCTGCACACCGGCGACTCGATTGAAGGGGAAGTGCGCACACCGAAAGATGGGGAGCGCTATTTTGCACTCGTGCGTGTGGACTCCGTCAACGGCCTTCCGCCCGAGAGCGTCAAGCACCGCATGCTCTTTGAAAACCTCACTCCGCTCTTTCCGGATGAACCGCTTGTGCTTGAACGCGACATGCGCGGGGATGAAAACATCACGGGCCGTATCATCGACATGATCGCCCCTATCGGTAAAGGTCAGCGTGCCCTTCTCGTGGCACCGCCGAAATCCGGTAAAACCGTGCTCATGCAGCACATCGCCCACGCCATTACCACCAACCACCCCGACTGCACCCTCTTTGTGCTGCTCATCGACGAACGTCCGGAAGAAGTGACTGAAATGCAGCGCTCGGTCAAGGGCGAAGTGGTTGCCTCCACCTTTGACGAACCCGCCGCCCGCCATGTGCAGGTCGCCGAAATGGTGATTGAAAAAGCCAAGCGCCTTGCTGAGAGCAAGCGTGACGTTGTGATTCTGCTTGACTCCATTACGCGTCTTGCCCGCGCCTACAACACCGTGATTCCCTCTTCGGGCAAGGTGCTCACCGGCGGTGTGGATGCCAACGCGCTGCAGCGTCCCAAGCGCATTTTCGGTGCCGCCCGTAACCTCGAGGAAGGCGGCTCTCTGACGATCATCGGTACAGCGCTTGTTGATACCGGTTCGCGTATGGACGACGTGATCTATGAAGAATTCAAGGGTACCGGCAATAACGAAATTCATCTCGAACGCCGCCTTGCTGAAAAGCGCGTCTACCCTGCCATTAACCTCAACCGCTCCGGCACCCGCCGTGAAGAGCTGCTTCTCAAGCCTGATGTCCTTCAGAAGGTCTGGATTCTGCGCAAGTTCCTCTATGACATGGATGAACTCGAAGCCATGGAATTCCTGCTCGACAAGATGAAGCAGACGAAGAACAACGACGAGTTCTTCGAGCTGATGAAGCGCTAAACGCTCAAGCCAGAAACAGTACAGCCCGGAAGTGTGATGCTTCCGGGCTGTTTGTTTACGGGGCGGCTGCCGGCGCCGTTCTCAGACAAAGGCGCCTTTTGCGCGCACAGAACGCCGGCGGTCCTGACAGAAGCCGGCCACCATGTCGGCGACCTGCGCCGTATCCGTACTCGTGACGGAAATCTTCTGGAAACCTGCTTCACGCAGACGGCGTACGACACGCGGATGCAGTGTGATCACCTCACCCTTTGTCGCCCACTCCAGTGCACCTTCCACCGAATGCAGCGCGAGCACCATCGCATCCACCGCGTCAGTCGAGGTGATGTACATCACAGGCGGCTCGTAGGTTGAAATGGCGTTCTGGAGCTGTCGCTGCTGCCAGACACCGAGTTCAAGCGGAACACGCACATACGCGCACATTGTCACCACATCCGAGCCGATACTCTTGAACTGCCGGGGCAGCCACTCACGTCCGGTCTGACCGCGAAGCACTAGCACACGTGAGGGCGCACCGCGCTTTTTCACCAGCTCCCAGAGCGCTTCACTGCCGGAGTGTTCCGCATCACCCTCGGGAGCAAGCACATTGGCGTTTTCGCCAAAGGCGGTACGGATCGCCCGGGCGGTCCCCTCACCCACGGTGGCAAGCACAACGTGAGCGGGCCACTCATCGACCCAGTGAGCAACAGCAGTCACCGCCGAGGGACTCGGCAGCACAACCATCTCCACGTCATCGAGATTTTTCAGACGCGCTTCGAGCGCCTGCTGTTCCTCGGCAGAAGGGAGTTCAATTTTGAATGCGGGCCAGCGCCAGATTTCGGTTTCCGCCAGACGCCGCTCTTCAATGGCATCGGCCAGCTGATTATTGGCCTCACCGGGTCGCGTCAGAATAATGGGAATGATTGGAGACATGAAATCAAGTCCTCTTAATTTGCCGGCTGCGGGAAAGGACACACAGTCCCTTCCCGGTCAGTGAATCAGTTATCCGCCGGAGCCCTGCACTCCGGCTGTCTTTTTAGCCTAACACAGCCTTGAGGATATCGTCCGCACCCTGAGCACGCAGCGCGCTCACCACCTCTGCGGCGAGTTTGAGCGAATCAGCCTTCGGGCCGCGGACTTCCGCACGAATGGCCTCACCGGTGTGATGGTTGCCCACGAGCGCACGCAGCCACAGTTCACCCCCATCGATAATGGCGTACGCGGCAAGCGGCACCTGACAGGATCCGCCGAGCGCGCGGGAGACTGCACGTTCCGCGAGGCAGCACGCACGCGTGTCCTCATCATTGATAAAGCCAAGAAGCTCTCTGAGCTCGGGGCGACCCTCGGGAATTTCAATACCGAGTGCGCCCTGCCCCGGACTCGGTAGGCTGACCGAATCAGGAATAATCATACGGATGCGGTCTTCAAGCTCCAGGCGCTTGAGACCGGCAGCCGCCATCACGAGCGCATCGAACTGTCCCTCATCGAGCTTGCGAAGACGGGTGCCGACATTACCGCGGATGGGACGCACATCAAGGTGGGGATAATTCATGCGAAGCATCAGTTCGCGGCGCAGACTCGCCGTTCCCACAATAGCGCCCTCGGGCATTTCGTCAAGGCTCGCGTATTTCGGAGAGACAAAAGCGTCACGCGGGTCTTCACGCTCACTCACTGCCACAAGTTCAAAACCTTCCGGGAGCTCCATCGGCACGTCCTTGAGCGAGTGCACGGCAAGATCCGCGGCACCCTGCTGCATGGCAGCCTCGAGCTCCTTCACAAACAGACCTTTGCCGCCCACTTTGGAAAGGGTCTTGTCAAGAATCTGGTCTCCCCGCGTTGTCATACCCAGCAGCTGCACGTCTAAACCAGGGTAACGTTCGCGCAAAACACGCTGAATATGAAGAGCCTGCCACATGGCGAGGGGACTTTCTCGTGTCGCAATGACACAACGCGTAAGAGTCGTCATAGAAAAATCTCTTTGAAACTGAGAAAAATTAGGGTCTAACAGAGTGAGCAGAATACTCAGACAGTTATCGATTTTACCAAGGCTGACTTCTTTTTCGCTTAAGGGTTTTCCAGTGCGATGTGTCCGGGGCACGGACAGCATTTCCTCAAACGCCGGCAGTGTGTGCGTTTGAGAGACTTTCTTCCGGGCTCTGCCGGTGCGCCCGGGCAGCCGCGCCGGCACGCCTTCGGCGTGAGCGGAAAGAAATTCCCGCCATAAAGACTTGCAAGCCCTTCTGTAATCTGGGATAATTCCGCTTTCCCAGTTGGCACGTGGGCTGGCATGTCTGTTGTAAGACCCGACATTTCGGGCGAACTCGCAAGGCCGCCAGGGCGACCGACATCATAACTAGGAACCCTTTCAAAAATGAAAAAGAATATTCACCCTGAGTACCGTGAAGTCGCTTTCGTCGACTTGTCCATCAACAAGACCTTCATCATCCGCTCTGCTGCTCAGACGAAGGAAACGATCGAAATCGACGGCGTGACCTATCCGCTCTACAAGCTTGATACGTCCTCCGAAAGCCACCCCTTCTACACCGGTGCTCAGACGCGTATCGTTGAAGCCGGTCGTGTGGAAAAGTTCCGCGCCAAGTTCGCCGCCAAGAAGCAGGCTCTCGACGCCGCTGCCGAAGCTGCCAAGGCCAAGTAATCAGGAACGTATTTTCCTCTGCGCGGTCGTCGAAAACGCCCGCAGATTGGCTAAAGGACAGTTCCCGACCCTGTCGGACTGTCCTTTTTGCTGTCTATAACCCTCCTCTGCGAGGGGATGTGTTAAGGATCTGTTGTCGTGCTAGCCCAGCGCTCTACCACCATTAAACTGTCTCAGGAAGCCGCCGCCAAACTGCCGCGAATCGGTTTCTGGTCCCTTCTGGCCATCTTCTCTCTTGTGGGCCTTTTTGCCCAGGATCTGTGGACGCCGCGTGACATTGACAGTTTTGGTGATGCATGGCTGCTCGCACAGCAGCCGCTGAGCGCGTGGCTGACACCCTCGGCCTACGGGGAGTCGCTCACCCGTACCGGTCCGCTGACCATCTGGCTGACTGCTGTGCTGATGAAAACACTCGGCGAGCAGGGATTCGGACTGATTTCCGAGGTCTCCTGTCTGCGTCTGGCTGCCGTTTTCTGGTTTACGCTCACCACCTTTGCCATCTGGGAGAGTGCCTACCGCCTCGCCCGCCGTCCTGAAGCCCAGCCGATCGCCTTCGCATTCGGCGGCGAAGCCAAGCCCAGAGATTTTGCCCGCTCCATTGCCGACTGTGCGGTTCTGCTCTTTGTGGCCACCTTCGGCATTCTCACGCGCCAGCATGAGGCGGTGCCTGACACGGCGCTGCTCAGTATTGCCGCGCTCAATCTGCTCGGTCTCACCTACACGATCCGCCGCCCGCTTCTCGGGTGCGTGCTTACGGGGATGACTGTTTGCGCCTCCATTCTGGCCTCGACGCTTTTCGCCGGGGTCTGGCTTCTGGCGCAATCCGTGATTGTCGTGAGCACACTCACCAACCGGCCCCGCAAACGCGATGTGTGTCTGGTGGTGTTAGTACTCACTGCCGGTCTGAGTTTCTGTCTCTGGCCGCTGCTTTCCTGGATGGCTGACGCCGGCCGTGCCGCCGACTGGTTCTCTGAGTGGGCACTCACTCAGACGGATTATTTCGGTCCCGCGGGGCTGAGCACCTATCTCTGGTTTGCGAAGCATTCGCTCTGGTTCCTGCTGCCCATCTGGCCGCTGGTGGTCATGGGGCTGGTGCGCTGGGGCAAGCGCCTCACGCAGCCGTTTCTCTTCCTGCCGGTGGTGGTGTTTGCTGTGACGCTGCTTGGCGTGATCTTCTCCTCGCGTCAGTCAACCGACAGCGTATTCCTTGCCTGTCTGCCTGCACTGGCGGTGTTCGCCGCCTTCAGTCTGCTCACCATCAAACAGGGCTGGGAAAACACCCTTGACTGGTTCGGACTGACCATTTTCACACTGGCCGGCCTGACCATCTGGCTTTACTGGATTGCCTGGCTCACCGGTATTCCGCCTAAAATGCACCAGTCGATTGTGCACCTGGCGCCGACCGTGCGACCGGCCTTTGACACAGGCCTTATCCTCGCACTGGCGATGACTGTCTGCTGGGCGGCTCTGCTTGTATGGCGTCTGACTCACCGTCCTGTCGCCATCTGGCGCGGTCCCTGGATTAATGCAGCCGGGATGACTTTCGTGGTTGTGGCCGGTTTCGGGCTCTTCAGCACGGCCACCACCGAATACCGTTCACTCTCGCATGTGGCCGGTACCCTTGACAATCTGATTGTGCGCAGCGGCTGGAATGCCGGCGACTGCGTGCAGCCTGTCAGAATTTCGCCCGAAACGGTGGCGGTACTGCGCTACCACGGCGGCACTCCGCTGCAGTCACTCAGCAATGACGCCGCCTGCCGCTTTGTCATGCTTAAACTGAGTCCCTCGGAAAAGGCGAAGGTTGCCGGTTTCGCGCCGTCCGCGGGCAGAAACAGCTCCGGGAATGCGTTTACTGTGATTGAACGCAGCGAGTTTAATCAGTCGCAACCTTCTCTTGTTAATCGTTATACGCCGTAAGGTGTTTTTATGACAATTCAGTCCTTACCGCCGCCAGACACCTCGCTCAAGGCGCTGGCTAAACTGGCCGGACCGATTTTTATCGCCAATATTTCGATTATCGGCTCCGGTACGATCGATACGATCATGGCCGGGCGTCTCGGCACAGAACATCTGGCCGCCATCGCCCTGGGGCTTGCCACAACAATCTGCGTCAACATGGCGATTATCGGCATTCTGCAGAGTCTCTCGCCGATTGCCGGACATCACTACGGTGCCCGTCAGTTCAGTCAGATCGGTGTGGAGCTGCAGCAGAACTTCTGGCTCGCCATCTTCCTCTCGCTCATCGGCGTACCGCTGCTGATGTGGACAGACCTCTGGACGTCGCTCGGGGGCGTGGAAGGCAATGTTGCAAAGATGGCCGCCGGCTATCTGATCTTTACCGCACTCAGCCAGCCCTTTGCGCTGTTTGCCCGCAGTTTTGTCTCGCTCAACGCGGCCCTGTCGCGCCCGAACATCACGATGTGGATTTCTCTTCTGATGCTTGCGCTTAAAGCGCCGATGAACGGAATCTTCATGTACGGCTGGCTCGGTTTCCCGGCCATGGGCGGTATGGGTGCCGGTCTGAGCTTCGCGCTGATGAATGTCTTCACGTTTATCGCGTTCTACCTGATCTGGCGTTTTGACCGGTTCTATGACAAGTATCGTGCGCCGAAAATCAGTCCGCCCAGCTGGCCGCTCATCCGTGAGCAGCTGCGTATCGGGATTCCGATCGGGCTCTCCACATTCTTCGAAGTCTCCAGCTTTACCGGGATGGCCATTCTGGTGTCCCGTCTGGGTGCGGAAACCATTTCCGCTCACCAGATTGTGGCCAACATCACGAGCATGTGCTACATGGTGCCGCTCTCGCTCGGTATTGCCTCCACGGTGCTGGTTTCACAGTCACTGGGTGCCCGCTGGCAGTCGGTTGCCTACTCTGTCCTCAAGCGCTCGCTCGAAATCTCGCTGATCCTCGCGCTGATTGTGGTCACGGGGCTTTTCTTCGGACGCCGGGCTATTCTCGAGCTCTACTCGACCGATCCCATGGTGATTCATCTCGGTGTGAACATCCTGATTTTCGGCTGCTGCTACCATCTCTTTGATGCTCTGCAGTGTGTGAGCTCTTTTGCCCTCAGAGGCTACCGCGTCACCAAACTCCCGATGATCATCTACGGTGTGATGCTCTGGGGTGTCGGTTTCATCGGCGGCTACTACATGTGCTTTAAGGGCGAGATTTTCGGCGGCCCGTACGGCGCTTACGGTTTCTGGGGTGCCACCGCACTCGGTCTGATTCTCACCGGCATCTGCCTCTCGATCATGGCCGTGATTGTCGGCAAGCGCATTGCCCTTGAGGATGAACATACGCCCGAGGAAATCTCGCAGGCACTCGCTGACAGTAAAGCCGGACGCGTACCGGCTATCTGACCGGAAGCGTTTTTATGCCTTTCTGAGCCCGTGCCCTGTGCGCGGGCTTTTCCTTTCTGAGAGACGCCTTCCAGCGTGCCTTAAGCCTGAGCGCCGGTATTTGGAGGTACAATTTTGCTTTGAGTGAAATTTTTGTGAGACGAATTCATGTCGACGATACTTTATCCCAGCCCTGTCTTTGGTCCTATCATCAGCCGCCGTCTGGGCATCTCTCTGGGGGTGAATCTGCTCCCGGGAGACGGGAAACTCTGTAATTTCGACTGCATCTACTGTGAGTGCGGTCTTAATGAGGAACATCGTCCGGACTCCAGAATGCCCTCGATGGAACTGGTTCTGAGCACCCTGGAGGACAAACTCAAGGCGATGCAGGCTGAAGGAAAACTGCCCAACACCATTACCTTTGCAGGTAACGGAGAACCGACGCTGCATCCGAAATTTGCAGAAATCATCGATGCTACCGTCGCGCTGCGCGACCGCTATGCGCCAGAGGCGGCTATCAGCGTTCTCACCAATGCCACGCACATTGACCGTGAGCATGTCTTCAAGGCGCTTGAGAAAGTCGATAACCCCCTTCTGAAGCTCGATACGGTCGATCCGGACTATATCCACAGCGTGGACCGCCCCACAAGCCGCTATGATCTCCCGAAACTGATCGGTCTGATGGAAAAACTCGGTCCTAAAGCCATCATCCAGACCATGTTCCTCAAAGGCACCTGGCAGGGTAAGGATGTGAGCAATCTTGACGAGCGCTTTGTCGGTCCCTGGCTTGAAGCAGTCAGAAAAATCAAACCCAAACTGGTGACCATCTACACCATTGACCGGGAAACCCCGCGTCATACCCTGGCGAAAGCCACGCATGAGGAGCTCGATGCCATTGCCGAGCGTATCCGTGCGCTCGGCCTTGAGGTTTCGGTGAGTTACTGATCACGCACGCACAGACAAGCAAAACCCCGGTCTCCAGAAGAGAACCGGGGTTTATTTTTATTGGCCGGGATCGGGGCCTCTCAGCTCAGATCAGTAGCGGCGTTCCTGAAGCGCACGGATGCGGTCTTCAAGCGGCGGGTGGGTCGCAAAGAGCGAGCCGATACCACCGGAGATGCCGAAGCCCTTCACGGGGCCGGGCAGCTCGTTGGGCTGGATGCTGCCGAGACGTTCAAGCGCACGGATCATCGGTTCGCTCGAACCCATAATTTGGGCGGAACCGGCGTCAGCGTGGTATTCGCGCCAGCGCGAGAAGTAAGCCACCACAGCCGAGGCGAGAAAGCCCAGGCAGATATCAAGCACGAGTGCCGTGATGTAGTAGCCGGCACCGGCGTGGTCGCTTTCATTCTTGAGAATGACACGGTCCACAGCCCAGCCGATCACACGGGCGAAGAAGAACACGAACGTGTTCACAACACCCTGCAGAAGCGTCTGCGTGACCATGTCGCCGTTTTTCACGTGCGAGAGCTCATGACCGATCACAGCCTCCACTTCCTCCTTGTTCATCAGATCAAGAAGACCGGTAGAGACCGCCACAAGAGCGCTCGACTGGGACGGGCCCGTGGCAAATGCATTAGGTTCGCCTTCATAAATACCGACTTCCGGCATGGGGATGCCGGCGGTGGCAGACTGACGGCGGATCACATCCACGAGATAGGCTTCAAGGCCGGGACGGGGATTGTTCGTGTCAATCATATGCAGACCCATGCTCATCTTGGCCATCGTCTTGCTCATCAGAAGCGAGATGACGGACCCGGTGAACCCGACCACCATCGAGAAGATGAAGAGCGTGGTGAGGTTGAGCGAAGAGCCTGCCATTGTCGAGAAGTTGATGCCGAAGACCATCTGCACGATGGTAAGCACCACAGACAGGACGACAAAGACCGCCAGGTTGGCTAAAAGAAGAAAACCGAAACGTTTTAACATATAGAGTCAGATATCCTTGTTGTTATTCTCTGAAAAAAAGAAATAGCAATATTCAAGAAGTGTAGTCGGCGATTGTCTCTTTCGCTACTGGCCGGCGCAGCGTCTCGCGCTCACAGCCGGACCATTTGCAAGTGATTCCGCTGCCGTTTGTTAACGGAATCCGTAAAGAAAATTGTAGGGTAGCGGATCGTCAAATAACAATCCTTACGGGTTAGGTCATTGTAACAAAACCTGTTGTAAAGCCGGAACTTTATACAGTGTCCCGGACGCAACGTCACATTGCCTTTTCCACAGGTTTCGCGTCCGTCACACGGCGCGGCGGGAAACTGTCCCAGCTGCCGCATCCAAGGCAGTGCCAGGAGAAGGAGGAGGCCATAAACCCGCACCGGGCACACTGATAACGTGCCTCTTTTTTGGCCTGCTTTTCGAGCAGTTTCAGGAGCAGTGCCATTTCCTCATCGCCCGGATTATCCTGCTCACGCAGGGCGATCATCTGCGCAAAGGTCGACAGCGAGGGACGCTCTTTCAAAAGCGTAATCACCTGCGAGAGCGCAGCGTCACGTCCTTCCCACTGGGCAAGACGTTTAATGACGGCCTGAACCACATCGGCCTGAGTCGACCCCACCAGGGCCTGATGCAGGATACCGAGGGCTTTTGCGCGCTGACCGCGCTTATCAAGCAGATCGGCAATCTGACCGATCACAAGCGGCAGATATTCTGGCGTCTGTCGCGCCACACCTTCCCAGCGCTCAAGCGCCGCATCATCATTGCCCATACCGAGCTGCAGCACGCCCATGGCAATGTTGGCGCGCGGCGAAAGCGGCCACTTTTCCAGTGCCCGGGAGAGGTGCTCCTGGGCAAGCGGGAAATCCTTCTGCGTGACAGCAAGCTGGGCAAGTTCACAGTAGTAGTGAGAAATCGGCTGGGACAGATCCAGTCCCGCCTGCACCTCAAGACGGTGCGAAATGTCGATGGCCGACGTCCATTCATGCTCGATGCAGTAAATGGAGAGCAGCGCATTGAGCGCCGCCAGATGCTCGGACGGGTTTTCCATGAGCTTGCGGTAGGTTTCTTCGGCGCGGTCAAACAGACCGGCCTGCATATAGTCCTGACCGAGTTCCTTCAGCGCGCGCACGCGGTCGGCATCCGGAATGTCCTCACGGGCCACCAGGTGGCTGTGCAGCCGGATGGCGCGTTCAAACTCGCCGCGGCGACGGAACAGCGCACCGAGCACATGATGCAGTTCAATCAGATCGGGGTCCAGACGAATGGCTTCAATGAGAGAGTCAGCAGCCCTCTCAGGGTGTTCTCCTGCAAGCAGTGTCACCGAGCGGGCATACACCTCCGGGAGATTCTTCGCAGAGCGGTCGCGCTCGCGATTATCAAGTCCCTTGGCCCACCAGCCGGCAACAAACAAAAGAGGAATAAATACCAGATACCAGAGTTCGCTTTCCATAACCGATCAATTGCGAAATTCAACAATAGTAAAAAAGGCTGCAAACACACATCGGGATGCATGTCCGCAGCCTTCTAGCGATTAGTGTCTCAACGCATTAGTGAGCACTATCAGCGCTTTCAACGTAGCGATGAAAGTCCACCGTTTCACGCATCAATTTGCCTGCGCGAAATTGAATGATGTAACGGGGTCGAACCGTGACTAGTTCGCCATTGCTGGGATTGCGAGCTTGGCGACCTTCACGGAACTTCGATGTGAAAACACCGAAGCCACGAATTTCAACACGGCAACCGCTCACCAGCGCACCGCGGATGTCCGAGAGGATGGAAGCAAACGCATCCTGCACGAGTTTCTCACGGAGCATCAGGCGTTCCGAGACGCTTGCCACAAGCTGTGCTCTAATCAAGATTTCGCCCATTGTGTACCTTCTTTACGTTGATTACTTCTGTTCGAGCTTGGCCTTGAGCAAAGCACCGAGGCTGGTCGTACCAGAAGCGGCTTCTTCTTCGCTGTTGAGGCGATCAAGAGCGTCGCGGGCTTCAGCAGCATCCTTAGCCTTGATGGAGAGCTGGATGTTGCGGTTCTTGCGATCGATGTTGGTCACCAGAGCTTCAACCTGCTGGCCGACGGACAGACGGGTCGTAGCGTCTTCAACGCGTTCGGAGGCGATTTCGCTCACGCGCAGATAGCCTTCAACGTCATCGCCGAGATCGATCACGGCACCCTTGGCGTCGACGGACTTGACAGTACCGGTCACAACGCTGTGCTTGTCGTGTTCGCTGGCGAAGTTGTTGAACGGATCACCGGAGAGCTGCTTGATGCCCAGGGAGATACGTTCACGTTCGGTGTCGATGCCGAGCACGACAGCTTCAACTTCGTCACCCTTCTTGTACTGGCGGACGGCTTCTTCGCCGGATTCGTTCCAGGACAGATCGGAGAGGTGAACGAGGCCGTCAATACCGCCGGGCAGACCGATGAACACACCGAAGTCGGTGATGGACTTGATCTGGCCGCTGACCTTGTCACCCTTCTTGTGGGACTGAGCAAAGTCTTCCCAGGGATTGGGCTTGCACTGCTTCATGCCGAGGGAGATACGACGACGTTCTTCGTCGATATCGAGAACCATGACTTCGACTTCATCGCCGAGCTGGACAACCTTGCGGGGATCCACGTTCTTGTTCGTCCAGTCCATTTCGGAGACGTGAACGAGACCTTCGATACCGGCTTCGACTTCAACGAAAGCACCGTATTCGGTGATGTTCGTGACCTTGCCGAAGAGGCGGGTACCCTGCGGGTAGCGGCGGGAGATGCCGATCCACGGATCTTCGCCGAGCTGCTTGAGGCCGAGGCTGACGCGGTTCTTTTCCTTGTCGAACTTGAGAACCTTGGCGTCGAGTTCCTGACCGACCTGAACGACTTCGCTCGGGTGACGCACACGGCGCCAGGCGAGGTCGGTGATGTGCAGCAGGCCATCGATGCCGCCGAGGTCAACGAAGGCACCGTAGTCGGTGATGTTCTTAACAATACCCTTGACGATAGCGCCTTCCTGGAGCGTTTCGAGCAGCTTGGCGCGTTCTTCGCCCATGTTGGCTTCGATAACGGCACGGCGGGAAACAACAACGTTGTTGCGCTTACGGTCGAGCTTGATAACCTTGAATTCGAAGGTCTTGCCTTCGTAGGGGGTCGTGTCCTTGACAGGACGGGTATCCACGAGGGAGCCCGGCAGGAAGGCACGGATGCCATTGGTCATGACAGTGAGACCGCCCTTGACCTTGCCCGTAACGGTACCGGTGACGAGTTCGCCGGATTCGAGGGCCTGTTCGAGGTTCATCCAGGCGGCAAGGCGCTTGGCCTTTTCACGGCTGAGGATGGTGTCGCCGTAGCCGTTTTCAACGCTTTCGATAGCGACGGAAACAAAGTCGCCAACGTTAACGTCAACTTCGCCGAGGTCGTTCTTGAACTCGTCGACAGGCACATAGGCTTCGCTCTTGAGGCCGGCGTTAACAACCACGAAGTTGTGTTCAACACGGATAACTTCAGCGGTGATCACGGAACCAGGACGCATCGTCTGGTTGTTTTCGCTTTCGGCAAAGAGTTCAGCGAAAGATTCGGGCTTATTGGATTCGATGGTCATTGTAAAAAGTAAAAAATACACACCCGCTAGACTTGGTAGATTTCTGTTGGGCGGAGTTGATAAAAACGCCGTCTCCCTCTGTGAGGAGGCGGCACGGAAAAATAGACTTGATATCTTACGACATTAGGAAATTTCAGTCCACCAAAGCAAGATTTTTTTTACAACCTCTTCAATCCCCATCTCAGAGGTGTCGAGCAGCCGCGCATCGGCTGCCGGACGCAACGGGGCGGTGGAACGCTGCGAGTCACGCAGATCGCGGGCTTCAAGGTCGGCGGTGATGGCATCAAGGTCGGCCTGCTCGCCGCGGTCGAGAAGCTGTTTATAGCGGCGCTGTGCACGCACGCGCGCACTGGCCGTCATAAAGACTTTGAGCGTAGCCTCAGGGAAAATCACCGTTCCCATATCACGCCCGTCGGCAACGAGTCCCGGCAGCTGTGCAGCCTTTTTCTGCAGGCTGGTGAGCGCCGTGCGCACCCCGGGCACGGTGGCCACGCGGCTCGTGGCTGCACTCACCTCTTCGGTGCGGATGGCCCGGGTGATGTTTTCACCGTCGAGAAAAATCTCCCCGTCTCTGAACACCGGCGCAAGCTGCTGAGCCACGCGGGTGAGCGCTGCGGCGTCATCAGGCGGGACACCCTGTTTGAGAGCGGCATAGGTGGCAATGCGGTAGAGCGCGCCGCTGTCGAGGTAATGAAACCCGAGGGCGGCGGCAACACGTTCCGCAATGGTTCCCTTGCCGCTCGCGGCAGGACCGTCGATGGTAATCACTGGAATGCTTTGAGCCATTATTTCCCTTTAGATAAGTTCCTTGTCGCCGTGGCGCAGAATCCGGATCGCCACTCTGAAGACGTCCATAAAGCAGAGCATTTCCTCGCTCTTGCCGATGCTCACACGGATCCAGTTGTCAAGACCGTAGCTCTTGAGCGAGCGGACCATAATGCCGGCATCGCGCAGACGGGTCACAACCGCAGCCCCGTTGGGAACCTCGATCATCAGAAAGTTGGTCTGCGTGGGCAGATAACGCACTTTCATGTGATCAAGTTCAGCATACAGATTCTCGAGCTCGCGGCGGTTGTGTGCCACGGTCTTCTCAAGGAAGGCATTGTCTGCAATCGCTGCCGTGGCGGCCGCCTGAGCAAGACGGTTGGCATTATAGGGGGCACGCAGGCGGTTCAGAAGCTCGATAAGCCCCTTGCTGCCCATGGCGTAACCGATACGCATGCCGGCCAGACCGTAGGCCTTGCTGAATGTGCGGGCGACGAGCACGTTCGGGTGACGGCGGATCACTTCGCAGACCTCTTCAAAGTGCGACTGATCGGCAAATTCACGGTATGCCTCGTCAAGCACCACACAGACCGATTCGGGAACCTCCCTGAGAACACGCTCGAGCGCATCACGGTCGAGCACAAGCCCGGTCGGGTTATTGGGGTTGGTGAGAAAGAGCACGCTCGTGGCAGGCTTTCTGGCCTCTTCGAGGAGCTGGTCCAGATCGTAGCCGAAGTCCTCTTTCACAGGCACTTCCACACACGTGGCACCGCGGGCCTCGGCAACGAGTGCATAAACAGAGAAGCTGTACTGGGAGAAAACACAGCGCTTGCCGGGTTCGAGAAAGGCCCCTGCCACAATACTGAGGATCTCGTCCGAGCCGTTCCCGCAGATCACCTCATCGGGATCGATGTCGTAGTGAGCAGCAATCGCTTCGCGCAGCGCAAACGCACCGCCGTCCGGATAACGGTTCGCCCCGGCGAGTTCCGCCTCCACGGCAGCCCGGGCGCTCGAGGGCATCCCGTGCGGGTTCTCGTTGGCATTGAGCATCATGAGACGCTCGAGTTTGATGCCGATTTCCTTGGAGACATCCTCCAGGCGTTTGCCCGGATCGTACGGGGTGATCTGTTTGACGTATTCAATAGCATCAGGTAGTGGTGTCATCATTTTCTCCTGTAACGGCGGTTCAAGCTCACTGCAGAATCGGATACGAACCGAAACAGCGGTAGAAGTCGGCGGTGTTTTCAACCTTGGAGAGCGCCAGCTGTACCGATTCCTCTTTCACGTTACCCTCAAGGTCAATGTAGAAATTGTAGTCCCAGGCACCGTTTCTCGCAGGGCGTGACTCGATGCGAACCATCTGCACACCGTGATCGGCCAGGTGAAACAGCACGTCGTAGAGCGAGCCCGGACGGTTCGGAACCGAGAACACGATACTGGTCTTCCATTTCATGGCGCCCGAATCGGGAAAAACCTCTCCGCCCTCACCCATCAGGAGAAAGCGGGTCTGGTTACTCAGACCGTCCTGAATCGACTCGGCAAGCAGCCGCACACCATAGAGTTCGGCAGCGCGGCGTGCGGCGATACCGGCAGCGCCGGGCTCGACCGAGGCGCGCCGGGCACCTTCGGCATTCGAACTCACCGGC
Organism: uncultured Sutterella sp.; assembly: GCA_905194315.1. GTDB lineage: Bacteria > Pseudomonadota > Gammaproteobacteria > Burkholderiales > Burkholderiaceae_F > Sutterella. The sequence continues at coordinate 51,984 of CAJJRX010000009.1, forward strand.
ACCTGCACGGCCTGCGGAACATGCCGGGAGAGCCATTGCGCACACTGCGCAAGACCCTGTGCATGGGCGTACACCGTACGCACCTCCTCGAGCGAGCTGACGTTACCCATCAGGTTGTGCACCACCGGCACGGTCACCTCGCCCACGATCTGCAACGGCGTATCGAGCAGCAGGTCGATTGCATGCGTCACCGTCCCGTTTGTGTTGTTCTCAATGGCAATCATCCCGGCCTGCGCACGACCTGCGGTCACAGCGCCGAGCACCTCGTCAAAACTCGAGCAGGCCAGACGGGGGACACTTTCAGGAAAAACTTTTAAAACGGCCTCTTCGGAAAAGGTGCCGACGGGTCCGAGAAAGGAGACGGGACCGGTAAGACTAGTCTTGATTTCAGGCATGGCGTTGATAGAAGTCTGTCATGTAGGAAGCCAGCGCCTGCGCGCCCTCCTGAGGCATCGCGTTGTAGAGCGATGCGCGGATACCGCCGCGCGAGCGGTGTCCCTGGAGGTTATAGAGCCCGCGCTGAATGGCTTCGGCGATAAAAAGTTGTTCAAGCGTCTCACTGGGGAGCCGGAAAACAATATTGACACGGCTGCGGACATCAGCTCCGGGGGCGCCGGTGTAAAACCCGCCAAGTTCGTCGATCACACTGTAGACCGTTGCACAGCGCCTGTCAGCGCGTTCGCTCATCACGTTCACGCCACCCTGATCCTGCACCCAGCGCAGCATAAGCAGCGCTGTATAGAGCGGCACCACCGGGGGCGTATTGAGCATACTGCCCGCCTCGGCGATTCTTCGCCAGGCAAGCAGCTGGGGAACTCTCAGATTGATCGAGCCGTAAAGATCTCTGCGTACGATAACCAGTGTCGCCCCGGCCGTGCCGATGTTTTTCTGCAGTGAGGCAAACACCGCGCCGTGGCGTGACCAGTCCACAGGACGGGTAAAGATATTCGACGACATATCCGAGACGAGCACGGCATCGCCAAGCTCCACGTCAGGTGTCTGTCTGAACTCCTTGCCGTCGATGGTTTCGTTGTCGCAGTAAAAAACGTAGTCTGTCCCGCGCGAGGCGATGAGCCGGGACCGGGGAAGGCTCCCCGCGTCGCCGGTCCAGAGCGGATAGGCTCTGGAGATGCGGTCTGCCTCTTCGTAGGCTGCACGCGACCAGTGTCCGGTGATGATGTACGCGGCACGGTAGCCCTGCGTGCAGAGATTGAGCGGCAGCGCCGAGAACTGCAGGGTCGCGCCACCCGGACAGAAAAGAATATCGAACTCCTCAGGGACGTTCAGCAGGAAACGCACCCGCATGAGAAGCTCTTCGAGCAGTGTGCGGAAAATCTTGGTGCGGTGACCGAGCTCGAAAACCGAATACCCGCTGCCTTCACAGTTGCAGCAGGCCTGCCGGAGCGTCTCGAGCACCGGTTGCGGTAAAAGGGCGGGACCAGCGGAAAAATTAAATCCCGGATTATCCATGTTTTTCACCTCCCGCTGATCACGCCTTGCGACAGGACTTACTCAGTCTTGTCGTCATCACTTGTGCCGGCGCCTTCGGTCTCAGGCATCTGAGCACCGTCCCCGGCAGCCGCTTCACCGTCAGAAGGCTGAGCCTCGCCCTGCGCCTCCTCAGGGGCTTCCTCCTCACCCGTGCATTCCGCACGGCGCACAGAGGCAACCGTATCGTTGTCGTCGACGTTAATCAGACGCACACCCTGAGCGGCACGGCTGTAGACCGACACTTCCGCGGCGCGGGTACGGATCACCTTGCCGCCGGTGCTCAGAATCATGATGTCATCGTCTTCGGTCACGAGAGTGGCAGAGACCACACGGCCGTTTCGTTCGGACGTGGAGATAGCCACCACACCCTTGCCGCCGCGACCGTGACGCGGATATTCGCTCATGAGGGTGCGCTTGCCGTAGCCGTTTTCGGTCACGGTGAGCACATAGTGAGAGTCGTCCTCGCTCACAAGCAGCGACACAACCTTCTGACCGTCCTCAAGACGCATCCCGCGCACACCGTGTGCTGTGCGGCCCATACTGCGGACATCGTCCTCGTCAAAGCGCACGCACTTGCCCGCGTCACTGAAGAGCATCACATCATGGTGACCGTGCGTGATGGCCACGCCGATCAGATGTTCGCCCTCTTCGAGGTTGATGGCGTTGATACCGCGCACGCGGGCATTGCGGAAGGCCGTCAGTTCGGTCTTCTTCACCACACCGCGGTCGGTGGCCATGAGCAGATACTGGTTTTCGGTGTCAAGGCTCTGCACCGGGAGGATGAACGAAATCTGTTCATCCGCTTCAAGCGGGAGCAGATTCACAATCGGACGGCCGCGCGCATTGGACTTGCCTTCAGGCAGGTCAAAGACGTCAATCGGATACATGCGCCCCATCGTCGAGAAACACAGAATAATGTCGTGCGTATTGGCGATAAAGAGCTCGGCCACTTCATCGTCCTTCGTCATTTCCTGAACCTTGCGACCCTTGCCGCCGCGAACCTGGGCGTTATAGTCGCCGAGTTCCTGGCTCTTGATGAAGCCGCCGCGCGAGAGCGTCACGACCATGTCGCGGCGCGGAATCAGATCGCGCTTGTCAAAGTTCGGATCGCCCATCGGGTCGATCGTGGAGCGGCGTTCGTCACCGTATTCATCACGGATGGCTTCCAGTTCCTCTCCGATGATGGTGTTGACGCGTTCCGGACGGTCAAGAATATCAAGACAGTCGGCAATCAGATGCAGCATCTTGGCATATTCAGCCTTCACCGCATCCTGCTCAAGACCGGTCAGGCTGCGCAGATTCATACGCAGGATGCTGTCGATCTGGGGACGGGTGAGGTAATACAGGCCGTCGGCCTGAATACCGCGGCTCATGTCCATGCCGTCAGGATAGAACTTGCGCAGTTCAGCCTGACTGCGGTTAAGGAGTTCGTCGGCAAACGACATCGGCCAGCCGCGGCTGTAGAGCTCGTCGGCAGCCTCCTGCGGCGTGCTTGCGGCACGGATGATGCGGATGAACTCGTCCAGGTTCGAGAGCGCCACGGCCTGACCTTCAAGGAGGTGGCCCTGCTGGCGGTACTTGCGCAGGCGGAAAACCGTACGGCGGGTGACCACTTCACGGCGGTGGGCGATGAAGTGCAGAATCATCTGCTTGAGGTTGAGCAGCGTGGGCTGACCGTCAACCAGCGCCACCATATTCATCCCGAAGGATTCCTGCATCTGAGTCATCTTGAAGAGGTTGTTGAGCACCACTTCAGGCATGACACCCTGCTTGAGGTCGATACAGATACGGATCTGCTGACTCGACTCGTCACGCATTTCCGCAATGCCTTCAATCTTCTTTTCGCGCATGAGCTCATGCATCTTTTCATACATGACGCGCTTGTTGACCATGTAGGGAATTTCGTCAACCACAATGCGGGTGCGGTCACGGCCGAACTCTTCAAAGTGGGTGCGCGCACGCATCACCACACGGCCGCGGCCGGTGCGGTAGCCCTCATGCACATCGTGAATACCGAAAATAATCCCGCCGGTGGGGAAATCCGGTGCCGGCATAAAGCGGATCAGATCGTCGACCGTGCAGTCGGGATGATGCAGATAGTGCAGACAGGCCTCAATGGTTTCGCGCAGGTTGTGCGGCGGAATATTCGTGGCCATACCGACAGCAATACCCGAGGAGCCGTTGATGAGCAGCTGCGGCAGACGGGTCGGCAGCACGGTCGGTTCACGTTCGGAGTTATCGAAGTTCGGCACGAAGTCAACCGTCTCTTCATTGATGTCGGCAAGCATTTCACTTGCAATCTTCATCAGACGGACTTCGGTATAACGCATAGCCGCAGGACTGTCGCCGTCAATGGAGCCGAAGTTGCCCTGACCGTAAATGAGCGGATAACGCAGGGAGAACGGCTGAGCCATACGCACCACCGTCATGTAGGCGGCGCTGTCACCGTGGGGGTGATACTTACCGAGCACTTCCCCGACCACACGGGCGGATTTCTTGGTGGGATTGTTGTGCGTGTTCTTCAGCTCGTTCATAGCGAAGAGCACACGGCGGTGCACAGGCTTGAAACCGTCACGAACGTCTGGCAGTGCACGACCCACAATCACGCTCATGGCGTAGTCAAGGTAGGACCGCTTCATTTCGGTTTCAAGAGAGATCGGAAGCAGTTCCTGTGCGATAGTCAGCGGCGAAGAGCCGTCGTTATCATCAGAACCGTCTGTTTCCGTATCCTCAAACACGCCATCCTGGCCGTTAAGCTCTTCTTTATTCTCTTTTTCGTCCATCGAGGACCCCTTGCGTTGCATAGCATGAGTCGCAGAAACTCTGTAAGCCTCTGCGGATCACACCACTCTAAAAACCTTCATGCGTCGCGCGATCTCTCAACCTCCCGCGTGTTTAGACGGCATACAAAAACCGCCCCGGGTAAATGAATCTGGAGGGAGTACTGTTGCACAGTCGGGCAACTTTTCTGATCGCGGAACTTGAACTACTAAATTATTGATTCTAACAGGTATGAGCACGCTCTTCCAAAGTACAATGTGAGGAAAATTGCACCCGAGTGCACTTATGAGCTCTGCGCGCGGCTTTGTGTCCTGAGCACCGGAAAATCACACCTGCTCCGGCAGGCTCGCACAGGTTCCCGCAATGCAGGCTCATGCGTTTTTTCTTTCACGCAACACCTCAGAGAATCTATGCACGCCGATACGATTATTGAAGCTCGCTGGGTTTATCCCATCGTTCCCCGAAACACCCTTTTAGAGAATCACAGTGTCGTTATCCGCGAAGGCCGGATTATCGATATTCTTCCGACGGATGAATGCCGCAGCCGCTACAGTGCCGATGTGGTGCACACCCTCCCCGAGAGCGCCCTCATGCCCGGTTTTGTGAATCTTCACAGCCATGCGGCAATGAATCTGCTGCGCGGGCTCGGTCCCGATCTTGCACTGATGGACTGGCTCAATACGGCCATCTGGCCGGTGGAAGGCAAACTCATGAGTCATGAGTTTGTCGCTGACGGCTCCTATCTGGCCGGGCTCGAGATGGCCGCGGGCGGCGTGACCTGTACCTCCGACCATTACTTCTTCCCTGAGGCGGCCGCCGAAGGGCTGCGCAAGGCCGGTCTCCGGTGTGCGGTCTCAGCCATGGTGATCGGTTTCCCGAGCGCCTGGGCGAAAACCGACGATGAATACCTCGCGAAAGGGGAGGAACTTATCCGCGCACATCTCAACGATGAGTTTGTGCGCACCACCATCGGTCCGCACGCTCCCTACACGGTGAGCGATGAGAGCCTCAAACGCTGCGCTGAGCTCAGTGATCGCTACGGTGTGCCGGTTCACATTCATCTCAACGAGACCCTCGCCGAGGTGGAGGGCTCACTCAAAGAGCACGGCAAACGTCCGCTTGCCCGTCTGAGTGACTGCGGTCTGCTCACCGACCGGCTTATTGCCGTTCACAATGTGCATGCCACAGAAGAGGAACTTGCCGCCCTCGCACAGGCGGGTGCCTCGATGGCACACTGCCCCTGTTCGAACCTGAAACTGGCCAGCGGATTCGCGCCTGTTGCTAAAGCGCAACAACTTGGAGTGAATTTAGGCATCGGTACCGACGGGGTGGCAAGTAACGACAAACTTGACATGCTCGGCGAGACCAGACTCGCGGCCATGCTGGCCAAAGCGGTCATCGGCGACACCACCCGTGCAACCGTAGCGGACATGCTCGAGGCGGCCACGCTCGGCGGTGCACGGGCACTGAAATGGGACAGTGAAATCGGCTCTCTTGAAAAGGGAAAAGCGGCTGATATTATTGCAATTAATTTAGCAACTATTAATACCCTTCCCGTGAGTGATCCTGCGGCGCAAATTCTCTACTCCGCAGATCGTGAAAACATCACTCACACATGGGTGGCAGGTGAATTAATTGCAGATAAGCAACAAAAAAATACTATTTCAGGTCAAAAATTGTGCGAATCTGCCAAAGAACTCTGTATTAAGTGGCAAAATAGAATGTGATTAACATTGATTCGACTGTTTCAGTAGCACATCGAAGCAGAATCTGCCACAATGTGGCTATCGTCGATCAATTGTTTATCAGATTCCATGGTGATAATATCTTCATGGAATTGGTCAGCCAGTTTCCTTAGGTTGTGGGTACTTGACTTATTGGTTGGCGGGCCTGCTGTAGGTTAATTGGATAAATTTGGATGCTGGCCTTGGTGGTAGCACTGATGAGGTCGGCGACAAATCGTCCTTTCCGTTAAAGCTTCCTATACTTTTTGAGGATAAAAACAATGAAAACTTCTCTTAAGCTCGGTGGTCTCGTTGCTGCCATGATGCTGACGGTGTCGGGCGCTTCTTTCGCTGCCGACGCCACGAGTCCGTATGTTCACTCTACGGATGGCCAGATTGTGAAAGATCCGTTTGGCCTCTGCTGGCGCACCGGCTTCTGGACGCCTGCTCTCGCTGAAGCCATGGGCCGCGATGGTGAAGGCTGTGCTTGCGACGCTGACATCCTCTCCGCCGCTGTTTGCGCTCCCGCTCCTGAAGCTGCTCCGGCTCCCAAGGCCAAGGCCGCTGAAAAGGTGACCTTCGCTGCCGACACGCTCTTCAACTTCGACAAGGCTGATCTCAAGCCCGAAGGCAAGCGCGTTCTCGATGACCTCGTTGCCGCCCTCGCCGGTGTTGACGTTGAAGTCATCCTCTCCTCTGGTTACACCGACCGCATCGGTAAGGATGCTTACAACCAGAAGCTCTCCCTGCGTCGTGCTGAAGCCGTCAAGGCTTACCTCGTCAGCAAGGGTGTGAACGCCAATCTGATCAAGACTGTTGGTTACGGTAAGGCTGATCCGGTTGTGAACTGCCCGAACCCGACCAAGAAGGGTCAGATCAAGAACTTCCGCGAACTCGTTCAGTGCCTCGCACCGAACCGTCGCGCCGTTGTTGAAGTGGTTGGTTCCCGTCCCGCCATGTAATAGTGCGAGCTGACCGGTTCGCCGGCCGGCTTCTCTATGCAACGATTAAACCCTCGATCACGAAATCGGGGGTTTACTTTTATTGGCCTGCTCTCTTTGAAGGTTTTCCTGGCATGAGCGCTCTGAAACTGTTTCTGTTTGACCTTGACGGCACGCTGCTCGATACCGCTCCCACCCTGGCTGCTGCCGCAAACCGGGTACTCGCCGACCGCGGACTTGAACCGCTGCCGGTTTCGGAGCTGCGCCCCTACGTGAGTAAAGGCGCCCCCGGACTGCTTGGCCGCGGACTGGGCATCACCCCCGAGGATAAGGACTTCCCCTCGCTTCGCCGTGACTTTCTCAGCTATTACGCTGAGGACATCATCACCGGTACCGGACTTTTTGACGGAGTTCGGGAGATGATTGATGCACTGCACAGCCGGGGTATCAGAACAGGGATTGTCACCAATAAACCCGAGTACCTTACGCTGCAGCTGCTCGACGCACTGAATGCAACACCGCTTTTCAGTGTCATCATGGGCTCGGACAGCGTGGGCGGTGCCATGAAACCCAATCCGCAGTCGCTGCTGACAGCGCTCGAACGCACCGGGGTGAGAGCTCAGGAGGCACTCTATGCCGGCGATGATCGCCGGGATATTGAAGCCGCTCACCGTGCCGGTATGCCTGCCGCGAGTGTCGCCTGGGGGTACAGCAATGAGGACATGAGCACCTGGAGCGCGGATTTTCACGCCCGGACTCCCTCTGACCTTGTCCGCTGGGTTGACAAATTTCAGTAGCATCGTGATATACTGACCTACTACACAGAGTTGGGGGCGCCTTGGTTTCGACGGGGACGCGGACGCTGTGTCTTGCATGTCGAGGTGCGGTACCTCGTAAAACAGCTGCAAAACTTATAGACGCCAACAATAAGCGTTTTGCTCTCGCTGCTTAAAGCGGGATGTTGCACAAGTCAGGCTCCGGGCTTGGTCTGGTAAAACAGACAGCAACATCGATCTAGGAGTCTAGGTTCCTGTGGTGTTGGTACGCCGGAACTGAAAATTTCATCAACTAGTCACTCAGTATGCCTGATGTTCGGCGCGCTCAGTGGCGAAACTCAAGTAGAGCATCTAAGCATGTAGATAGAACAGAAAAAGGTTTCCGGACGCGGGTTCAACTCCCGCCGCCTCCACCAACTTCCTCTCTTCAGGCCTTCTTCCGGCCTCACGTTACCTCCAGAATTTTCTCAAAGTTTCCTGCAAACCCCTCTCCGGCAAGGCTTTACAGAGCACTCCACCCTTTGCCTCCTTTCTCCGCCACGTATCCGTTGGCACCGGAATCAGAGGCAGTGCACCGCCGCACAGTACACAACACAGTACACAAAGTCCGCGGGATAACCTCTTTGTCACCGGCTGAGTTTCGCCTGCCGGCAAAAGTAAAACACCTCCCGCCGGCATTCCGGTGAGAGGTGTTGTTCAGGTTTGAAGCGCAACAGTGTTTTAACGGTTGAAGGCTCTGGCAATATAGTCCAGCACCCTGCCTGCAACCGACTGGGAATCAAGCCCCTTAGCGGAGAAGCGTCCTTTCTCGTAGGTCACATTCTCGAGAATCAGGTGCTGGTTAAAGGCGTTATCCACCTTCTGCAGACGTTCAGCGGTCTTGTCGTGACCGGTCACTCTGGCGATAAGGCTTGCAAGCCCTGCAGCCTGCTGCACACGCTTTGACTGCTTCACCTGAGGCTGATCAATCTCAAGCCGCGCGATACTGATAGAGGGCTCTTCTCCCCGGGAGCTGAAGTCCACTCCCTTGAAAATACCCGTTTCCCAGCCGCCGAGCGTTGTGTTGCGGCCGGTGAAGAGCATCAGGTTGTTAAGCGCGATATCACCCTTGAGGGCGGTCATGGCAGCCGTCTCAGCGCCCTGATAGCTCAGCTCGCCGATTGAGGTGAGCACACCGGAACGGGCGCCGAAACCTGCTTTACGCGAGAGGAAAGTGGAAATATCCCTCAGCTGAAGGTTTTCAAGTTCATACTTGCCCTTCAGATTTTTGTCCTTCAGACTCAGCTCACCCTCTGAGGACAGTTTTCCCTGACCGAGTGCGGCTGTGAGTTTATACGGCGAGGCTGCTCCAGCACTGCTCAGATTCCGGAGAGTGAAATCCACGGGCGAGAGCGTGACCGCATAGACCGGCCGCTGGGACTGGTCGGCATAGCGCGCAGACCCCTTGAGAATATTGAAACTCTCAACCTGCCAGGACCAGCCGCTGCCGGCTGCCGGCTCAGCGGCCTGTGCCGGTCTGGCACCTTCAGTCCCCTCCTGATTGAGCACCGGAGAAAGCAGCGACTCCACATTGTGCCCGCTGCGGTAGTTCACCACTGACACAGAGGGCTCTGTGATACGGATCTCTTTCACAGACGCCTCTTTTTCAGTCGGTTTGAGCGAAGTGAGCGCTAACTCAATTGACTTAGTCGTCAGGATGTTCTCACGGCCCTGGCGGACATTGAATCCGTTGAGCTGCGCCTTGCCGGAAATTTCAGGCTTGCCTGCACTCAGTCTCACCTTCATATCCGAGCTGAGCACACCCGTGACCGCACCGCGGATTGTTGTCTGGATCAGCGGGCTGATGGCGGCAAGATTGATTTTGTCCGCATTCACTGTGGCCTCCCCGTTCCAGGTCTCTCCTGACAGAGAGCCCTTTGCGCTCACGCTGCCGCCGAGAATCTTTGAGGAGAATGTGAGTGTCGCATCCGGGGCGCCGCTCTGATTAGTGAGTCCCGTCACCGACGCCTGGATATCCGAGAGGGTAATGCCGGGCTGCTTGCGGATACCCATATTGACCAGATCGACCTGTGCATTGCCGAGCGTCACCTCGTCCACATGCCAGGCCCACGGACCCGCAGCGGCGCTCTGTCCGCTCTGAGCCGGGCCGGCGGCCGGCACCGGAGCGGCTCCGGTAAACAGCGCACTGTCGGTGGGAACATTGACTTTCACGTTTTCCACGCTCACCGATTCGATTTCCGCAGTGCGTTCAATCAGGTCCAGCTGACGGATCTTCAGTACGGCAGAACCGGTGGAGACAAAAGGATCCACACGGTTGGCGTTCGTCTGGGTGGTGGCAATGTTTTTAAGCTGAGCCGTCCCGTTCAGAAGGAGTTTTCCGGGATTGCCGCCGGTCGGATTACGGAACACAAACGTCATGTTCGTCGAGAGACGTCCCTGCGTGAACTGCAGCTGCGGCGAGTTGAGCGAGGGAAAGAGCTTTGTAAGCGACGTGATGTCCAGGTCCGAAATACGGAAATTCAGTTTGGCCTCAAGCGTCGTGCCGAACGGTCTGGTGGAACCGGTGGCGTAAATCGTGCTCCCGTTGAGATTAAACGAGAGCGATGGCGTCACCAGGCTTTCCTGCGCGCCGGGCAGCGTGCTCACAAAAGGCAGGCTCAGATTGAAGTCCGTAATGGACTGGTCAATCGTTCTGGCCGTATCCACGATATGCACACTGGCATTTTTGACGGCTATGTTATAGATCGCAAAATCGGGAATACCGCCTGAGTTTTCCTCATGCGAACCGGGCAGTTTCTCCTCCTGATTTGCATCGATCTTAAAAAAGCGGCGGATATCCGGATCGGCAAGATTAATTTCCCCTTTGAGATTTTCAACAGTCACCTCATCAAGAACAGGGGCGAAATGCCGGATCGAATAATTTGAAAAATCCAGACGCAGCAGAGGAACAGATAAAAGTGCAGGCGCATCCGGAGATTTTCCCGCCACTTCAAGCCCCTGAATTTCCAGCAGACCGCTCCAGGGATCAAAACTCACACCCTGGGTTCGCACACTGCGGTTGAGCGAGTGCCCTACCCCGCGTTCAAGCGCCGTCTTGACAACATAAGGAACAGCCATGTATCCCGCGGCGGCATAAAGCGCCGTACCGACAGCTGCGGTGATGACTGCTATATTGAAAACCTTTACCATTATTGTTCCTGCAAAACCGCCTGTTTAAGAAGGAATCCACCTGTATTGATAATATTTTAATCATCAGCGAGACAAATAATCACACTATCACCAAAACACTTACAAAGATTGCAAAACGGGCAGGTGGAAATAATTTGAGGAAGCCCGTAATGGCTTCCTCAAAATAACCCGCCCCCTAATCAGTGGTGTCTGCCCGAGGTGAAATCCATTTCATCATAAGTGATGAAATGCGTTTTGTTTTTAATCCGGTAGCCTATCCAGATCGCGAGGAAAATCGGGATACTGATGTAGGTGGCCACCACGCTCTTCCACTCAATCTGATCAGCCATAAAGGCCTGATAGTTCTGCCCGAGCATGATCAGCATGCACAGCGTGAATGCAAAGAGCGGCCCGTAGGGGAAAAACTTCGAGCGGTAAGGCAGCTCTGAGAGGGAATATCCCTGATGCACAAACCCTCTGCGGAAGCGGTAGTGACTGATCGCAATCCCGAGCCAGGCGATAAAACCGCTCATCCCGGAGGTGTTCAGAAGCCACAGATAAACCGTCTGGTTCTTAAAGAGCGAGGTGAGGAAACACAGACCCGCGATCAGTGTGGTCGCAAGCAGTGCGTAGACCGGCACCCCCTGACGGGTGAGGCGGCCGAAAATCTTCGGTGCCTGCCCTTTGAGCGCAAGCGTAAAGAGCATGCGGGTGGAGGCATACATGCCGGAGTTGCCTGCTGAGAGAATCGAGGTGAGAATCACAGCGTTCATCACCGTCGCCGCCGACAGCAGGCCCGCCTTCTGGAAAAGCAGCGTAAAGGGCGAGACACTGATGTCCGTGACATCATTTTTCAGCAGATTGGGATCGGTATACGGAATAATCAGTCCGATCACAAAAATCGCCAGCACATAAAAAAGGAGAATACGCCAGAAGACCTGACGCACCGCTTTGGGAATATTGGTGGCCGGATCCTTTGATTCACCGGCGGCAATGCCGATGAGTTCAGTGCCCTGAAAGGAGAACCCGACAATGAGCGAAACGCCGATGAGCGCCGGGAAGCCGCCCACGAAAGGCGCCTCACCAATCGTCCAGTTGGCCCAGCCCGCCGGTGTCTGATCATGGAAAATCCCCACAATCATCAGCAGACCGGTGACAATCAGCACAATAACGGTGATGACTTTGATGAGCGAGAACCAGTACTCCGCCTCACCGAAAACCTTCACAGATACAGAGTTGAGGACAAAGAGCACACCAAGAAAGAGCGAACTCCATATCCAGCCCGGCACGTCCGGCAGCCACCAGCTCATGACCAGCTGAGCAGCCACAAGGTCCACCGCAATCGTGATTGCCCAGTTGTACCAGTAGTTCCAGCCAAGTGCAAACCCGAAGGCGGGATCAACATAGCGCGAGCCGTAAGTGGCAAATGAGCCTGACTCAGGCATAAAGGCGGCAAGTTCGCCCAGGCTCGTCATCAGAAAATACACCATCAGCCCGATCAGGCCGTAGGAAAGAAGTGCCCCGCCGGGGCCGGCCATCGCGATGGTCGCGCCGGAAGCGACGAAGAGTCCCGTGCCGATGGACCCTCCGATGGCAATCATGGTGAGATGGCGAGCTTTCAGGTTACGTCGTAACCCGGTTTCAGCCGACTCGGTCATCGTGTTTGTCTCCATTTAACGGATGTGTTCAGTAGTTGTTCTAGGACAAACTCAGCAACGTTCGATTTTCGGTTTTGACCTGAAAGCTGATACAGCTCCTTGGAATAGGCCAATGTTCAGATCGATAGCGCCTCCGGGGACCTCATCTTTCCCCGGGAGTGACAGCCCTCTTAGTAGCTGTCCCCAACCGCGGCTCTTTGCCAAGAACCGGGTTTCGGCGGTTTCTCCTTTCGGTAAGCTCCTCCGGGTGCCCCCTTCGCAAACGTACTCTTAGAAAACCGCTCCTCTATCTGTCATGCATAAGCGTAAAGCCACAGGATTGTTTGAAGCGATACCCTGCGATTGTACTGCAATGTTTTACTTAGCGGGGCAGATTTTTTGAGCTCACACAGCGGCGCAGTTTTGACTCTCTGTGTCAATTGAAGTGCTTGTCAGAGTAGTTTTCCGGGCGAAATACGCCTTGTGTGGCCGCATTTAACTGTCAGGGTGTTGTCCGGCCGATGCCGATACGCCGCCAGGAAAAGAGCTTTCTGAAATGCCCATCCCCCTGCACAGCTATCAGCCCGAGGAGCACACAAAGCGAGCCGACCACAAAGGGCAGTCCCACCGTCTCGCCAAGCAGCACAATGGAAAGAATCACCCCGAAGAGCGGAGACAGAAAAACAATAACCCCGAGCCGCGCGGCAAGGTAGCGACGCAGCAGACCGCACCAGATCAGATAACTGGCAAACGAGACGATCACCGCCTGAAAAAGCAGACTGCTCCAGGCGATCGTTGTGCTTTCAAAATGCGCTTCCCCCATCAGAAAGGAAAGCGGCGTGAGCGTGAGGAAGGCGACCCCGAGCTGCCAGTAGAGCATCTGCGTCGGAACGGCATCAGTCATACTGGTTGTTCTCAGAAAAACAGTCGTCATCCCCCAGGCAACCCCTGAGAGCAGTCCGAGCAGGTCGCCAAACCACCAGAGGTCGGTGGCGCCATGCGAAGTCCCGGAGAGAAACACCGGCAGCAGAAATGCGATGGCGAGCCCGAAAAACGCGAACAGCAGACCGCCCCACTGAACTGCCGAAAGACGTTCTTCAGGCAATCGGATGGAAAGACCGATGGCGGCAAAAAGCGGAGCCGTATAAAGGAGCACCGACATATGCGCCACCGAGGTGTAGCGGATACCCTCGGCGACAAAAACAAACTCGGCACTGAAACAGAGTCCGACGAGCAGACCGTGAACCCACTTCACATCGGGGTTCATCTTCTCGTGCAGGAAGAAATGGTTGTAGAGGTAGAGCAGAACAAAGGAGATGCCCGAGCGGACGCCAACCTGCAGGAGCGTCGAGAAATCATCGGCCGCGGCTTTGATGGCGACCTGCTGAAGTCCCCAGATAAAGCACAGCACCACACAGATCAGGAACGCCCTGGTGTCAACGGGCTTGCGTTGTAGCGTTGCGGACAAAACTCAATCTCCGGAATATCTCTAGGCAGAAGCAAATGCCGCATTGTAGCACCGCGGCAGGACAGCTCCTTTGCTCACACGCCAACTTAAAGGCCTTCCACGCCACTGGCGTGGAAGGCCCTGCTGAAAGTCTCTGACTGGCTGTGTCAGAGTGTGTTTAGAAGATCACCGGGTCAAAGGCACCGGCAAACAGAACCGTGGCACGCAGGCAGAGTGCACCGATAATGGCGCAGACACCGCCGGCGAGCTTCAGAGCCGAAGCGCCCTTGATATTGCCGAGGATGACCGGCACCACGATGCCGAGACCGACCGCGCCGGCCCAGAACATCATGTCACCGAGCATGTACTGCGCACCGGCCTGTGCACCGGGTGTGCCGGAAAGCGCCACCTGCACAAACGCGAAGAGCACAATCGCTTCAGCAACGTGAACCAGATTGGCCGTCGTCGGCAGCCAGCCCAGCCCTTCATGGCTCAGACGGTTGGTCGAAGCGAGGATTTCAACCAGACCGACCGCGCAGGCAAGACCGGAGAAAATCCAGAGCACCGGCAAAGAGGCGGTCGTCCAGAGCGGCACACCGACAGCCTGCGTGAGCAGGAAACCGGAGTAGGCCGTGGCAGCCACGCCCAGCACAGCGTTGAACCACAGAGAGTACTTGCATTCAAGCGCACCGTTATGGCCCTGCCATGTTCTGAACGATTCGAACACGGTCACCACGCAGAGCACTGCAAGAATGCAGATACCGATGAACATCCAGCTTGAGAAGTTGAACTTCCAGTCAAGCAGCGAATTGATTGCGGCCATCGGCAGATTGGTGAGACGGTGCAGGTGCGAGAGCACGAACAGCGTCCCGACAATCGCGGAGACTGCGGAAATAACGAGCACCAGTTTAGAACGCAGCCAGACGTTCAGAACAAGGCTCATGCCCGCAAGACCGATAAACCAAAGGAATAACGCAATCGTCCAGCCCCACTGTGCAGTGGCGACCTGATTTGTCAGAGTTACAAATTCGTATGTCATTTTGCTACCACCACAAAGAAGTTAGGCTTCGTTCCCTTATGCGGGAGAAGTTTTTCAGTACGAGAATGCGCAATCTTCTGAGAGATTTCACTCTTGGGATCGTTCACGTCCCCGAACATGCGGGCACTAGCAGGACAGACCTGTACACAGGCCGGGTTCTGACCCGAACGCACAAGCGCTTCGCAGCCCTTGCCCATGCACTTCATGGGCAGCCCGGTATCCGGGTGTGTCCAGCGGCAGTCGTACGGGCAGGAGGCCACGCAGTAGCTGCAGCCGATGCAGCGGGCCGGATCGGTTTTCACCTGACCCGTTTCCGGATCATGGAAGTTGGCACCGAACGGGCAGGTACGCACGCAGGGCGCCTCTTCGCACTGCTGGCACTGAACCAGCAGCTGAACAGGATTGCGGGCTCTGTCAAGCGTTACTTTACGAATGTTGGAGGCCAGCCAGTTCCACCCTTCATTGGTACGTTCCATCATTTCAGGGTAGTTCGTTTCGGCACAGGCAACGATACATGCGGAACACCCGATGCACTGTGTGACATCAAAAAGGTGTGCCAGTTTTTTCTGATTTCCTTTCATGGCATTTTCCTCTTAGACTCGTTTCACACGCACGGACGTGTTGTTGGTCACACCGCCGACAACCGGTTCACGGTAGCCGGTGCAGAACCAGTGGGAGTTAATCCCTTCACGAACCCAGTTGTAACGGGCATCCTTGATGTTCTTGGTGCGCACACCGCCGGAGAAGCCGTAGGCGAACAGGGAGCCGGCCATCACACGGTTGGTGAGTTTGACACGGGCCTGACCCTTCACGCCGTTATCGATACCTTCGAGTTCGATCATGTCGCCGGTCTTCAGACCGAGGCGTTCACCGTCAGCCGGATTCATCCAGACCGAGCGGTCGCCGACGAACTGAGTCGGACGGGCAAAAATAGCCACACCGGAGCACGAGGAGGAATCCTTGCCGCTGACGAGGTAGAACTCGTTGGAGTTGGGCTTCGGAAGCGTATAAGCCTTTTCGGTAATGAAATACTTCGGAACCGGGTTGAGACCCTTGTCCTTGTACTTCGTTGCCACATAGAAGGAAAGCAGTTCGGGTTTACCGGTCATCGTGCCGAAGGCTTTCTTGTACGGATACACATCGAAGGCCTTCTTCTTGATGCAGGACCAGCCCTGCTTTTTGATTTCTTCCTGAACACGGTCACCTTCACCGGGTTTCTTTTCATTCAGACCGGCAATGAACTTGTCCCAGGCGGCATCAACCATGCCGTTGTACCACTTCTTGAATTCGTCACGGGTCTTGATTTCATGGTCGTACCCCAGACGTTCGGCGGCACGTTCGGGCCAGGCGCGGCGGATGATTTCGCAGAACTGCCAGATTTCCTCACGGGCATCGCAGTCCTTGGGCGGTTCAAGCCCGGCGCTGTTAAGCTGAACGTTACCGTTGATATGCCACTTCACACCGGCATATTCATGCCATTCAAGGAAGAATGTGCAGGGCAGCACATAATCGGCATAATCCATCACTTCATGCGGCAGGATGTCCTGAACCACCACCAGGTCAAGTGCCTTGAGAGCCTTGGCCAGCCGGTCGGAGTTCGCTTCACGGTGGAACATCGTGGTACCGGTGATGAACGTAGCGCGGATCGGATAGGGCTTGCCGGTATGAATCGCCTCAAAGATTGCGGAATACGTACCGGAGCTTTCAGGGAAGAGCACCTTGTCGAGCGCCTTCTTTTCACCGATTTCCTGTTTCCAGGTCTTACCCATGGGGTTCTTGCCCTGGCCCTTGGCAGGGTCAAAACTCACACCGACACCCTTCATGCCGGCACCCTGAGTGACAATGAAGCCGCCCTTGCGGTCAACCGCACCGGTAAAGACGTTGAGGATGCAGATGAGCGCATACACATCGGAGTCATTGCCGTTACGGGCGGAGTACCATCCGTCGTCAGCCACACCGCCCTGCGTGAAGAAGTCGTGGGCGAGCTGAACAATATCTCCGGCAGGAATACCGGTGATCGATGCGGCCTTTTCAGGCGTGAATTCCATCACCTGCGCTGCGAGGATCGAGTAGCAGGTCTTCACTTCGATCTGGTTACCCATCGCATCGGCAACCATACCCGTGAAGTTGAGATCGGGCTTGGTGGCCGGATCCTCATCGAAACCGGCAAACTCGCCGGCATCATTCATCTTCATGCCCTGGAAACGGATTTCACCGGTAACACTGTCACGAACCGCGTAGTAGTTGTCGCGGCCGCCAGAGCGCAGCATGGCTTCGGTCACAGGCATCTGATCAGCAGTGACCAGATAGCCGGCGTTGGTGTACTTCGCAAGGAAGTCAAAGTCAGCAAGATTATCGGCAATCGCAATATTGAGCATTGCCTGAATCAGAGCCGCGTCGGTACCCGGGCGGATCGGCAGCCACTTGGCGCCGGTGAGCGCTCCTTCGGGCATGCGCGGGTCAACAAACACCACGCGGGTGCCCTTTTCGGCACGTGCGCGGGCCACCACGCTGTGTACACCGATGGCGCAGTTGAGCGTGCGGCCGATCATGAGCAGGAAGTGGCAGTTTTCGTAGTCGGGCTCGAGCTTACCGGCACCGTCAAAACCTTTACCAAAAACGGAACGGCGCCCCATGATGGAGGCGGAGTTGCACGTTGAGGAGTGCATGATCAGGTTGGGAGTACCGATACCGGCCTGCAGCCAGGCGAGCTTGCTCTTGAAGTTGTGAGTGGTCATGGACACAGCGCGTTCGCCGTCTTTTTCCACAATCGCCTTAACCTTCTGGGCGATTTCGGTGAGCGCCTGATCCCAGGAAATTTCTTCAAACTTGCCTTCCCCGCGTTCACCCACGCGCTTCATCGGCTTGCGCAGACGCAGCGGATGATCCCAGGTCCACATGGCACCTGCACCGCGGGCGCAGCAGCCGCGCTGGGGATGAGAGGGATTCGGCATGATGCGGACAGTTTCACGGGAAACCGCAGTACCCTTCTTGTGAAGAGCAAGCAGACCGCAGTACCCGCCGCAGACGTTACAAGCACAAGGATGTGCCTCCCAGCCTTCTTCTTTTAATTTGTCCACCTCGGCCTGAACGCTGGCCCAGGGGGCGGCAGAAAGCACGGTCGCCGCGCCGGCAGCTGCACCAACGGTGCCCAGCATCTGGCGACGGGTGAGCGTAATATCTACGCCCATCTTATCTGTGTCTTTCATCGTATGAGTCTCCTAATGATGATTTACTGGAAAGAGCGGGGGTCTGTTGGAGGTGCTCCTTCCAGCTACCGTCAGGATAAGGTAATCCCTAAGTAATAACCTTTATGGTTAACCACTACTCAGGAGGATGCTCTCCGGTGGATGTACTTCAAAATCCGGTCCGGGATGATATAAATCGCCGCGGCTTGCTGATGCCTGCTGACAGCGAAAACCGTCAAAAACGAGTCAAAACAATTATTTACAGTATTTCCTAAGAATGTACTCAGGTATTATTTCGTTATTCTTTCTGTGAATAACGAAGAGAACCGGGATATTTAATCTAAATCAAATAGAGTAGCAAAAACGGCTCTTGAGGCATACATGTGGAAGAAAATTCTGATTGAGAATTCCTAACCAGTTGATTATTAAGTATTTAAGTGATAGAAGTTA
>CAJJRX010000010.1 GCA_905194315.1 uncultured Sutterella sp.
ACTGGTTAGGAATTCTCAATCAGAATTTTCTTCCACATGTATGCCTCAAGAGCCTAAAAATCAATGTTTAATAGTTTAAATTCTGTTAATTGTGTGTTCTGAGAATAAAATTGTATAAACGCTCCGGCATAGAGACGCCGGTATTTGCCTATGGTTCACGGCAGCAGAAAAAACTATACCGGCACAGTCTTTTTCGCCGTTCTGCCGGCCCGTTGACTGAGAAAAACAGAATAGCCCTCATGCAAATCCACACTAAATCCCGACAGACAGCGCACGCCGCCGGCAGGAAAGCTCCTAAGCCTGGCGCCCGTTTTGCCCGTTCGATTCTCTTTCTTGCGCTCCTTGGCACGCTCCCGGCGGCAGCCGGTGCCGCCCCGACTGTCTGGGACCGGCCGGGTGAGGATGTGACACTTTCAAATCTGCTCCATCTGCCCGAAAGCACAATGCCTGACGGGCTCACGGTCCGGGCGAATTCGTTTCGTATGCCGGGACTGTGGGTTGATCAGGTCCCGCTTACCGTTGAGCTCGAGCAGGGTGATTTTAACGTTACCGGGACAGCAAATCCTAATACCTTTCTGCGGTATGGCGGCAAACTGACGATCAGTGGAACCGGTGACAATCAGGTTTTGTTCGATCCGCAGCCTCAGGGGGTGCTCGTTCTTCAGGGTGCCGGGCTCGATGTCTCCGGCGCCGGCAGCCTTTAGTTTGGCGGACTGATGGCTTTGGGAGCGACCGGCAATCCGGAATCCCGGGTTGATATTCGTGATACGAAGCAGGTGACCTACAGTGCCACACAGTATGTCAGTCAATCGGATTATTCGGCGAACGCTCAGGACGTGCGTGTCAGTGCGCAGGTGCAGACGCCGACGTCGTACGAGACAGGCGGTTTTCTTGTGCTTGCCGGCTCGGATGTCACGATTGATGCCGGAGCGTTTTCGCTCGATGTGCTCTATGCGCCTGAAAACTGTACGCCGGCGTGTAACTACAGCGCGGCCACCGCTTTTTTTGGTCTCTTGAGCGAAGGACAGCTCACGCTCAATACCGCCTCGGATGCGCGCTACCTCATGAATATGGATATCGGCTTTACGTCGATGCCGCTTGACAGTGCCGGAAGCATCAGCGGACTGGCACGCTCCTCGAATACCGATGTGGTGGTGGCGGCCGTCAGAGGTCCTGCAGTCGATCAGCGTGCAGCGCTTGATATCAGCAATGCCGGTGCAAACACCTTCAGCCTTTACGATCTGAAAAGCGGCACTGTGCCAAACGTGCGGCGCGGCTTTCTTGCCAGTGTGCTCGGCGCCTCTTACGGTTCGCTTACTGTGAGCGGCCGGGAAAACCGTATCGGATTTGAGAGCACCGCCGCGACCGGCACACCTCTGTACAACCCATCTGCCTGGTATGTGTTCATGGACGGGCTGGAGACGCACAACCGCGGCAGCATACGGCTTACTGCCACCGGCGGCAGCAATTCGGTATTCCTTGACCGTCCTGCCAGCTATGTGCACGGCGTTTCCTCGTCACCTTTTGGTGGTGAGAGCCTGATTGAAATGCTCGCGCCAAAAGGCGAAAACGTGATCACGGTCCATCCGGTGCTCAACGCTGAGATCGCCGCGAGCCGGACAAAACTGCTCACCGAGACAACCGGCGTGTACGTGTCAACCTTTGCTTCTGCAGCGGATGCGCTCGCCGCCGGGAGTATCACACCAAATACGGTGAGACTCAATGCACAGGCCAACCGGATTGACGTTGCCGGTGCCTCAATGTATGTTTCCGGACTGCTGGCTCAGCACCGCTCCCGGATTGAGCTCAACGCCAGCGCCGGTGACAATGCCATCAGTGTCAGCATGGCGCCAGAGGGAGAGCGCAATTCCGGCTACGGCATCACGGCGACGAACGGCTCCGACGTCTCGCTTAAAGCGTCCGGTGAAAACCGGATCAGGCTCTCGCCCGAAGAGCGAAGCTCGCTGCTAGGTAAACCGGCCGGAGCCGGTGCCGGACTTTATGGCCTTTATGCGGAGGGCTCATCTGCGCTTCTTGAAGCTGAAGGCAACAGTGTTGAGGTCCGTTCGGAAGTAAAAAACACGTATGTGCCGACAGTTGCGCTGAGCGCAAGTAACGGCAGCAGTCTCTCACTGCTCGCGCATTCGCAGGGCAACCGCCTCGTGACACAAAAGGATGGTGTAAAGACAGTCGCTCTGCAGATCACATCAAACGCAAGTAAAGCTCGCCCTGCCTCTGATACCACGGTACGTCTGACAGCACAAGGCGCCGGCGACAACCATCTTGCCGGACAGCTCGCGATCGATGTGAACAGCGGCAGCGTTTATCTGAAAACCGATACCGGTGTGAACCGCCTATACGCAGGTTCCGAAGCCATCAGCATGGGTCATGAGCCCGTTTCCGGCAAGCCGTTTGAAGCGCTGGTGCAGATTGACGGCGCCATGGATATTCGCGGATCGTCGTACGCCATATACAGCAGTATGCGCTCCGCTGACCGCGGCAGCATCCTGCTTAACTACCGCGGCAGCAGCGCCATCACCGGACAGATTGATGTCAGCAATAATTCAATCCTGAAAATAGCGCCGGGCCCCGGAGAAGGCACGATGACCATGCGAAGCAACGTGATGGTAAGAGAAGGGGCACAGGCGGATATACTGCTTACGTCCGGAAGCCTTCTGGACGGTATGGCACTAGACAACTCGCTGCTGGGTGTCCTGGGTGCGCCGGGGGCGATGCGTCTACATCTCGCAAAGGATGCACGATGGCACTTTGAGAACATCAGCTCGGTGGCCACGCTCACGGGTGAGGACGGTATCGTGGATTTTGGCACACGTGCCGACGGACTCGGCAAAGCGCTTTATGTCGAAAATCTCACCGGTTCAAACCGCTTCCTGATGCGACTTGATCCTGACGGCGAGCACGGCGATATGCTTTTTGTGGAAAAGGCGGAAGGCAGCGGACAGAAGCTCGTGGTGAAAAATGCTGCCGAGCTCTACAGCTCGATGCAGGTCGGTGATGCGGTGCGCTTTGCCACGATTCTTAACGGTGAGGACGCCTTCGGCTCAGGAACGGTGCTTGCAAGCGTGCCGCTCGGACTTTTTACGGGCGATATCGTCATCGAGTCGCGCGACGTGACCACCGACGAGCTCAACACCAACGCGGTGAATATTCAGTACGACGGCGGCCTTCAGGTGACGATGGCCAAGGCCGGTGCACCGATCGGCGCACTGTACCGTGACAGTCTGCTTTACGGTAGCCCGAAGCCGGCCGGGACGGCCCGTGAGCCGCAGAATGTGTATCTGGTGCTGAAGAAACACGAGGAGCCGGAGGCCCCTGAGAAGACTGAGGAGCTCAACGGTTTTGCCGTCGGCAACATCCGCGCTGCAGCGGCAGGCCGTCGTGTGCTCACCACGCTGGATACATTCACCAAGCGCTCCGGTCAGATGCAGTACATGGAGCGCGATGCGGAAAAGGCCGTCTGGGGACGGGCCACTTATCAGCGCTCGAACTTTGAGGATGCCGGTCATCTCTCGGGCGGGATTTTTGAATTCGGCCGCCGCTCGGAAGCCTCGCACGAATTTACGCATGAGGAAAATGTCCACCGCTACCGCACACTCGCCGCAGGCTACGGCGAATTCCGCGGCCGCAACGATGCGCTCACCGGCACCTCCAAACTGCAGGACTTCTTTGTGACGTACTACGACACGCGTGAAATCCGGCCGGGACTCGATGCGCTCGAAAAACTCGAGCCTTATAAGCGCGAGCAGTACCGCTGGCACGATTCGTACGCAAGAGTGCATTACCTGAGAGCGAATCTCAACGGCACGGATTCTGCGAGCACGATCAATGACCGTGCCCGCTACCACCGCTGGAGTGTCAATCTCAGTACGGAAACAGGCTGGAAAAAGCCGCTCTCGCAAACCTGGTCACTGCTGCCGCAGATGCAGCTGGCGTTTTCCTGGATTTCCGAGGCGCGCTGGAAGGACAGCTTCGGCATCAGCACGCGTGCCGATAACACCTGGTCGCTGATCGGACGCGTCGGTTTTGATGTGGCCCGTGAGTGGGGTGAGGAGCGCAACCGTCGCTTTTACGCAAAGGCGAGTCTGCTGCACGAATTCAACCGGGATAGCGGCGTCACCCTCGAGACGGGCGGACAGGCGGCAGGTCTTTACCGCGGCGAGGTGACTACGCGCGGCACCTGGGGCGTCATTGGTGCGGGATACACGCATAAATATAAGCGCGATCAGCTCTTTTTCCTCGACGCCGAGCGCACGATTGGGTCGTCCGACATGAATATCTGGAGCGTGAGAGCAGGCTGGACCTGGCTCTGGAAATAGGAGAAAGTAAGAAAAAAGGGAGGCTGCCTGCGGGCAGCCTCCAACAGAATAATGCAGCCTCAGAATTTTCCTTCAGCATAGCGTGCGGCATTTCTGCCGGCAGCGCGACCAAACGTCATAATGTCAGCGACCGCATTGCCGCCGAGGCGGTTTGAGCCGTGGATACCACCGGTAACCTCACCGGCCGCAAACAGTCCTTCGAGCGGTGTGCCGTCGCTTTTGAGCACCTGTGCTCTGGTATTGATGCGGATGCCGCCCATCGTGTGATGCACGCTCGGCACTTTTTTGCACAGATACCAGGGACCTTCGGTGAGCGGTTTATCCTCGGTGTTATTGGCAACAAAGCCGAATTTATCCTTTTTAACCTCGTGCCGGGCTGCTCTGTTGTACTCCTCAACGGCCTCGCTCAGACGGCTGTACTCAACGCCCATGAGTTTTGCCGCCTCCTCGAGCGTGGCTGCTTCCTTCACGCGGCCGAGTTTGAGCATATCGTTCATCGAGATGCCGTATTTGTCGATTGCCGCTTTGTCCGGGTAGCGCAGGTGATTCATCAGGAGCCAGTATTCGCCGCCTTGCGCAAAGATGGCTTTGCAGAGCGTATCGCGAGCGGCGCCTTCGTTTACAAAGCGGTCACCTTTGGTATTGATAAAGAGCCGGTTGCGCCCGGAAGTGGCAATGTCCTGAAAGAGCCCGGTGCCGGGTGTTCCGTTCGGATGGAGCTGAATATCGGAGAGACCGATCAGCTCAGCACCGGCTTTTTCTGCGAGCACCAGACCGTCCCCCTGAGCTGCGGGCGCAATGTTGGAGCTGCCGATCCGGCTGTCAAGGTTGACCTCTTTCCAGACGCCGGTATTGACTTTCTGTCTGAAACCGATGTTTGCTCCGAAGCCGCCCGTGGCAATGATGACCGATTTTCCGTAGGCGGTGACAGGCTGCTTTTTCTTAAACGCTTTGACACCGGTGACTCTGCCGTTTTGCGTGATGAGCGACACAGCTTTCGTATCCGTCAGAATCTGTACCTGACCGGGATACTGTTTGAGCGCGTTTTCCAGCGTATTCACATAACCGGTGCCGGCCACTGCTACCGGATAATGGCTTCTCTGCCAGAGTGCACCGGTTGCCGTGCCGATTTTCTCTTTGAAGCGCATGCCCATGGATTCGAGCCACTGTATCGTCGGCAGTGCGTTTTCTGTCAGATAGCGCACCAGTTCGGGATTCCCTTTGTCGTGACCGCCTTTGAGCGTCTGCTGATAGTGTTTCTCTATGCTGTCTTCGATGCCCTGTTTTTTCTGACGAACAGGATCCGCTGCGTTAAAGGCGCCGCCAGAGACATTTGTGCTGCCGCCAAGATAGCCGAGTTTCTCGATAATCAGCACATCCCGTGCGCCGTTTTGCAAAGCGGAGACCGCAGCAGCAAGACCTGCGCCGCCACCGCCGACAACAATGACCGAACTTTTGAATTCGAGCGGTTCTGTGGGAGTGTATTCAGGTGATTTTTTCCACCGGCTTTCGTCACCGCCGGCCTGCTTCACACAGTCGAGCACCGCTTTTTTGAGAGCCATCGAGGAGAAGGTGGCACCTGAGACGCTGTCAACACCGACAGACTGTGTGGCCAGAATGCGGTCACTGAGAATCTGCAGCGCTTTTCTGCCGACATTATCTGTTTCCAGATTTTTTGACGTGTCAATCATGCTAAGCCGGCCGCCTGAAACCTGCACCTTCACGGTCATCGGCGCATTGTGACCGATCACCTCGGCCTGACAGGTGCCGTCTTTGAGCAGCGGCTGGGCTGATACCGGCAGGCTCAGTGCCAGAATGGCGGTCTGGATAAAAAGCTGTTTCTGAAAAGGCATCGTATCCTCCTTTTGGTCTTTGATATACAGAAAAATGCTACTGCAGCACACTACGTACGCAGTTTGTGTTTCTGCAAGATACGGTTATCCTGTAAACAGAAGGCTGCCCGCAGGCAGCCTTCTGAATGACAGCAGACTCAGTGCGACCTGGCAAACGCCGCCGCATTTTCTCCGGCAATGCGTCCGAACGTCACGATATCCGCCACGGCATTGCCGCCGATACGGTTGCCGCCATGCACACCGCCCGTGACTTCACCCGCGGCGTACAGGCCCGGGATGCTCACTTTGGCTGCGGTCTGCACTTCGGCCTTCGTGTTGATTTTCAGGCCACCCATGGTGTGGTGAATACCGGGCGTGATCTGTGCGGCGTAAAACGGTGCCTTGTCAAGTGCGGACGGCAGGCTCGCCTTCTCAAAGGCTGTGTCTTTTCCAGCTTTCACAAAACCGCGGTAGGCGGTGAGCGTGGCCGAGAGCGTCGCGGGCGGGACATTGATTTTGCCTGCGAGCGCTTCAATACTGTCGGCACGCACGGCGTAGCCGCTCTCGAGGTAGCCTTGTGCAAGTTTGGATTTCTGCGCGATACCTTCGTCCCAGATCAGCCACGCGTAGCCGCCCGGCTGACTGAGGACATTTTTGGAAACGGCGTCGCGTGTGAGGAGTTCGTTGGTGAAGCGCTCACCTTTCTGGTTGACCAGAATACTGCCGCGGCTTCGCATCGATTCTGAAATCAGGTGACCGTCCTTTTTAATCACGGTCGGATGGATCTGAATCTGTTCAATGTCGGTCAGACCGGCTCCTGCGTCCAGACCGAGTGTAATGCCTTCACCGAGCGCACCGGCATGGTTCGTGGTGGAAAAGCCTTTGAGTTCAGGTCGGTACTTTTCCACCATGGCACTGTTGGCACCGAAGCCGCCCGTGGCAATAATCACCGCTTTGGCGTCAACGGTCTTCATGCCGTCGGGTGTCTTCACCTCCACACCCGCGGCACGGCCGTCTTTCATGATGATTTTGGTGACCTGAGAGCGGGTGCGGATCGGAATATTGTGCTCCGTCGCGGCTTTCTTAAGCACGCGGATCACGACCGGTCCGACAGCCGAGCCGTCACACGGACCGTGAGAACGGGCCCGGGTAGCGCCGCCCGCAAAGCGGTTGCTGAAGCAGAAACCGGCACCGAGCTTCTGGAGCCACTCTTCGGCATAGCGTGCGTTGTCGGTGAGCGTGTGCAGGAGTGCCGGGTCATTGAGGTTGTGGCCGCCTTTTAAGGTGTCCTCGTAGAAAATCTCCGGCGAGTCGTTGGTCACACCGGCGGCAATCTGGTCTTTGGTGCCGGCAGCATTCATGCCGCCCGAGGCGAAATTGGTGTTGCCGCCGATGTAGCTCATTTTCTCAAAAACGACGACAGAAGCGCCGGCTTCAGCTGCCGTAATGGCGGCCGAGAGCCCGGCGCCACCCGAGCCGATGACAACGACATCCTCGGCAGCGGCAGAAAAGGCGGCTGTGAGTGCGGCTGCGACAAGCAGTTTTCTGAACATAGGCATTCTCCTTGCGGTAAGTGGTGGGTGGTTCAGAAAAGTATGCCACCGGAGCACAGCCGGGGCTATTCGGGATTTCGGTATGAGCAGGAAAAATACCGGCCAGGGCGCAGAGAAGAGTTTGCCCGATGGCATCCGGAAACCGTCGTCGGATTTTTCTGATAGAATCTAATTCGTTCGACGTCTAACTATTTTTGTGAAGGAGACACAATGGAAATAATTACCGACCGTGAAGCCGCCGCCCGCGAGGTTATTGCACTCGAAAAGGCTGCACTTGACAAATTTTTTGCCGGTGATGTGTCCGGCTATCTTGAGCTCTGGAGCAAGGACGATTTTTCCTACTTTGATGCCAACTGCAAAGAGCGCATTGACCGGCTCGAGGAGATTGCCGCGTTCTTTAAAAAGTTTGTCGAAGGCAGAATGCACGCTGACACATACGACTTTCATGCGTCGCGTGTGCAGTTTGGCGCAGACACGGCCGTGCTCACGTATCAGCTTCACGCCGACACAAACTTTATCGAGATGCACTACAACGTGATTGAAGTCTTCCGTCGCAAGGCGGACGGCTGGGAGGTGATTCATTCCACCTGGGATCTGATTACGCCGTTTTCGCCGGACGTCAAGCGCCCGAAGCAGCAGGTGGCCGTGTGAGAGCGGTCAGGGAAAGCGAGCAGGTTGACCGGCGCACTGTTCGCCGGTTTGACAAACTGTTCGATGACGAACTAAAATACTCCCCATGACAGATACCGGAAACAAACCCCGTCGCGTCTATCCGTTTGTGTACTACTCGTCACTCATTGTGGAAGGCGCCAACGGCATTATTCTCAGTGAGCTCAAGCGCCACGGCATTGAAGATATTCTTCCGTGCCACGGCGATCTGCTGCAGGTGCTCCTCTCCACGGAGCGCATCAGTGTCTCGGATCTTGCGCAGCGCACCCGCCGCACGAAGTCAACGGTTTCAGTCCTCGTTGAAAAGCTCGTAAAGGCCGGCTACGTCTGCAAGGAAAAGAGCACGGAGGACTCGCGCGTTACGTTCGTGCGTCTCACTGAAAAAGGCAAAAGCCTGGAAGCGGTGATGCAGGCGGTCTCTGTCACGCTCAACGACAAACTGACCGCCACCCTCACGCAGGAGGAGGCGGCCGCACTTGAAGTGCTGCTTGAAAAAGTGGTACGCGCAGTCAAGGAATAAACCGGAAAAAGGCGACGCAGGCGTCGCTTTTTTCAGAAACAAGTCGTTCGGTAACGAACGTTTTTATAGGACAACAGAAAATGGCTAATTACAAACTCATCAATATCGCGGATGCGCCGCGTACGGAACTGCACAATGCGCTCTCGCTCACCGGCTGTGAGATGTCTGTGAACCATCTCCCTGCCGGTGCGGCGGTGCCTTTTGTGCATGCGCACAAGCAAAACGAGGAGCTCTACTTTGTGCTCGAAGGGGCGGGGGAACTTTTTATCGATGGCGACGTTGTGCCGCTCAAGGCGGGGGACGCGTTTCGCATTGATCCGGCCGGCCACCGTGCCATCCGTGCCGCGGCAGAGAGTGACCTGCGTTACCTCTGCATTCAGACCAAGGCCGGGAGCCTGGAAGGTTTTACGCATGAGGACGGTCTGATTCTTGAAGAAAAAGCCCCCTGGCACAAGTAAACGGCTCTGCGCAAAAGCGCAGGCAACGCTCAGCAAAAACGGCCCGTCTTTCGAAATCACGACATCAAGAAAGGCGGGCCGTTTTCTTTTACGAGAAAAACGTCACGAGAATAGGGCAGACGAGTACGGCAAACACAAGGGTGCTTGTCATGAGCGAGGAGACCGCAATGTCGGTTTTGAGCCCGTAGAGCGCAGTGGCGAGCACCGCGTTGATGGCCGTGGGCGCTGCCGAGCTGATCACGATCGCCGAGAGCATGACCGGGTCATTTACCGTTGCCGCGCAGAAGGCCCACATCAGCGCGGGCACCACGATGAATTTCATCGGCAGAATGATCACGGTCTTTCGCATCTCTTTCGCGGCGGCCTTGAAATTGAGCAGAAGCCCCACGGGCAGGAAGGCGATCCAGGCCGAGACGTGCACCATGGGCGTGAAAATGTCAGCGAGCCACCCGGGCTGCGGCACATGAAAGGCCGAGAGGAGAATACCGGCGAGCATCCCGAGGAGCGCCACCTGATTCCAGGTGAAAAAGAGCGAGGCGAAGCTGCGCTTTTGTGCAAGACACGTCGAGCGCGAGCAGGCCGATTTGGCAATGGCCTCGTCACGGTACTTCTGGCAGAGCGGGAAATTAAAAAGAATGAGCACAAGGTTCGAGAGCGTGGCGAGAATCTGCACGTAGCCAAAGGCAATCGGCCCCTTGAGCAGGAAGGCCACGACGCCGCCCAGCGTCCCCACGTTCCCGAGCATCCCCGCGGTGATAAGGGCGCCGCGCTCGGCAGGGTCGGGATTGTTGCGCGTGAGCCAGGTCATGAGCGCAAAGGGGACCATCATCATGAGGAGCCCCGCCACAGGCAGCATCACCAGCTCCCAGGTGAGTGAGAGTTTCCAGAACGAGAGAATCGAGAGCACGGTAAAGACGCCGCGCACGTTAAGTTTGATAATCCAGTCCACCCCTTCACGGGTAATCAGATTTCGGCGGTGCAGCACATAGCCCACGGTAATGGGCAGCAGTGTGTCAAAGAGAATCGTGCCGAAGCGCACGGCAAAATCAGCGGTAACGGACATCAGTATCGGTTGCAGGGACGTGTGTGGATGGCGGCGGGCGTGTGCCGCCTCGGCAGCAGAGCGCGCCTGAGAAGCATTGTAGCGAATGTGAGCGCGTTGTGTGAGAGCGCCGCCTGCCGCGGGCGGCAGAGGGCGGATAACGCCGCAAAAGAGCGGGGCGACAGGCGTTTTGACTCTCTGCCGCCGGGCGCCCCGGGGCACGGACGGCACCGGGCGGCTCGCGCTCTAGCAGAAATATCGTAGGCGGAATCTCGCATAAAGATTGTGTCGCGGCAGAGTCTCTCGAAATAGTCGCTCCGGGGCGCGCAGACACTGTGTTTTTCCCCTGAAAACCCTGTACAGTAGAGTAACGCACAGTGCATACGACTGTTTGTATTTCACCTTTTAATTCAAATAAACCGTTTTATTCACCGTGCGCGTCGCAGTCCGCTGCGGCCTTTTTCAATCTCTCAAATGGAGGGCGTGTGTGCCCCGGGACTTAACGGGGATAAACACACTGCCGGTATTCCTATGAAACACTTCTTTAACCGCAAACAATGGAGCCCGTCAGAACAATAAGCTGACAGGGAACAATCAAAATGATGAAATTTCTTGAAAACGTGAGCCGCTTCTTCAGTAAGACCTTCGCTTTGTGGGTTGTTGTATTCGCTATTCTAGGGTTCATTTTTCCGGAGATTTTCAAGCAGATTGGCCCCTGGATCCCTTACCTGCTCGGT
Organism: uncultured Sutterella sp.; assembly: GCA_905194315.1. Lineage (GTDB taxonomy): Bacteria > Pseudomonadota > Gammaproteobacteria > Burkholderiales > Burkholderiaceae_F > Sutterella. Next base: position 11,149 of record CAJJRX010000010.1, read on the forward strand.
GTGATCATGTTCGGTATGGGCCTTACGCTCTCGCCGGCTGATTTCCGTGAAGTGTTTCGCCGCCCCAAGGATGTCTTCCTCGGCATCCTCGGTCAGTACACCATCATGCCGCTCGGTGCCTGGCTCGTGTGCAAGGTCTTTGACCTGCCGCCCGAAGTCGCTGTCGGTCTCATCCTTCTGGGCTGCTGCCCGGGGGGTACCGCCAGCAACGTGGTCACGTTCCTCGCCCGCGGTGACGTCGCCCTCTCGGTGACGGTCACCAGCTGCACGACGCTGCTCGCCCCGGTGCTCACGCCTGCACTCATGTATGTGTTTGCCAGCGCCTGGCTGCAGATCGATCCCATGGCCATGGTTCTCTCCATCGTCAAGATCGTGCTCGTGCCCATCGTCGCCGGTGTGATGATCAACAAATTCTTCTTCCGCACTGTCGAAAAAGTGGTCGTGATGCTCCCGGCGTTCTCCACGCTCACCGTGATGCTCATTGCCGCCTCGATCGTGGCCGCCACGAAGAACTCGCTCGTTTCCGCCGGCTTTGTGGTCTTTGCCGCGGTGGCGCTGCACAATGCGCTCGGTATGGGCTTCGGTTACCTCCTTGCCCGTATGACCGGCATGAGCTACGCCAAGGCCAAGTGCATGACCTTTGAGGTCGGTATGCAGAACTCCGGTCTCGGTGTTGCACTCGCCGGCCTGCACTTTGCCGCTGCGCCGCTCACCGCGCTGCCCTGCGCCATTGCCGCCCTCTGGCACAACATCACGGGCCCGCTGCTCGCGACGTACTTCGCCAGCCGTGACGATGCGGACAAGGACAGCAAGCTCTTTGCCAACGCGGCTTCCCAGTCGCCCATGGCCTGAGAGCGGTAAAGCCCGAAAGGGGGGCTTCGGTCCCCCATCCACTTCCACCTTAAGACGTAGAGCGTCTCCCGTTTCGTAAACTGACACGACTCACCGCCGCGGGCGACTGATGACCTTTTCGGCTCAGGTTGCAGCGTCCCGGCGCGGGAGAAGTGTGCCCGAAACGGCGCCGTGAGTTGGTTGCGGGAGCGTTCGCTCTCGCGCTCCGGAGAATCTCCCCGGGGTCCAGTCTGCAGAGCGCCCTCCCAAACCCCGTCCCGATGCGGGCGAGAGGGGAGGAGGGGGAGGACGGCCTGGCGGCAATTCCCGCCCTGGCGCCTCTTACCTCTTACGTCCGGAAACTATACCGCTTTAATGTTCACACCCGTTCGCAGGCGACGTTGGAAAACGTCCCCTGAAAATGCACCGGACGAATGTAACTTTCAGGTCACTTATTTCGGGAATTTTTGCAATACAAGGAAAATTGCAAAAATGCCCAGAAGGCGTAGGGAAAATTTTGTAGGCTATTCTCCCTATGTTTCTTTCGCGTTAATCTGCCTATAATCCAACTGTATTCTGACGCAGTCTGTCACGCTTTTTAGTGACTGTCTGGCTTCCGGAGACGTGAAAAACCGATCCCCGGAGGATGCAAAAACAGACTTCCTGCAGAAGAATCGTTTTGCCAAGCACTAACAATTTGGGGAACCCACCCATGACTCAACAGAATAATTCGCGCTTTGTGGCAATCGGCCTCATGCTCTTTGCCATCTTCTTCGGCGCAGGCAACCTCATCTTCCCGTCGGCGATGGGACAGGCCGCCGGCTCCAACTACACCTGGGCATTCCTGGGCTTTTGCGTGACCGGTGTCGGCATGCCGCTCCTGGGCATTATGGCCATGGGCTACTCGGGTGCCCGCGACCTGCAGGAGGCTGCCGGCCGCGCTCATCCGCTCTACGGGCTCTTTTTCACGGTCGTCACCTATCTCTCGATCGGTCCGTGCTTCGCGATTCCGCGTACCGGCACGGTGGCCTTTGAAATCGGTGTGCGTCCCTTCCTCGGGTCGATCGACGGCGGTATGGCCCAGGTCGCCTTCCTTGTGGTCTTCTTCCTGGTGAGCTTCTGGCTCTCCGCCAAGCCCAACAAGATTGTGGACCGCGTGGGTAAGGTGCTCACCCCGCTGCTCCTGCTTGCCATCGCCGCACTCGTTGTGCAGAGCTTTGTCAATCCGCTGGGCGAACCGCAGACGCCGGGCAAGGCCTACGCCACTGCCATGGTCGCTGCGACCCAGGGTGTGCTTGACGGCTACAACACGCTTGACCTTCTCGCCTCGGTGGTCTTTGCCACGCTCGTGACGAACTTCGTGCGCGAGGGCGGTGTGACCGATCCCAGAGAAGTCACCCGTCAGATCTACCTCACGGGTATCATCGCCGTGTCGCTCCTGGCTGTGATCTATTTCTTCATCGCCAAGATCGGTGCTGACAGCGTTGCCGCCATCGGCATGCAGGAAACCGGCGCCTCGGTGCTCGCCAACTCCGCCAAGATCCTCTTTGGCAACTTCGGCGCCATCGTGCTCTCCGTGATCGTGCTGCTTGCCTGTATCACGACGGCTGTGGGCCTCATCACGAGCTGCTCGGTGTACTTCATGAACCTCACGAAGAAGGGCAGCTACCTCTCCTGGTGCGTGCTCTTTACCGTGGTCTCGTTCCTCGTGGCGCAGTTTGGCCTGAAGACGATCATCGTCTCGACCATCCCGGTGCTGATGTTCACGTACCCGCTCGCCATTATCCTTGTCATCCTGCTCTTTACGGACAAGCTCTTTGGCGGCCGTCAGTGCGTGTATGCCTGGGCAACGGCGTTCACCTTCGTGGTCGCTGCTGTGAACGGTCTTGAAACCGCCGGTGTCAACCTTGGCGCCTTCGGTAAGTTCCTCGCTGACAACGTGCCCTTCTGGGCGCAGGGTCTGGGCTGGATCAGCTTCGCGGTCGCGGGCTACATTGTCGGCCTCGTCTGGAAGGCTGCCGTTCCGGCAAAGAACTAAAACACTTCCCAATTCCGGAGAGACGCCCGCAGGGGATCTCTCCGGGATCAGGTTAAACGCGGCGGTGCCCGTTCAGTTCTTGTTTGGCAAGACTGGCGGGCGTCGCCGTTTTTTGTGCTTAGCGCATCGCCTCAGCACGACGCTCTCCGTGTGCATAATGCCCGTAATGGCCCGTAATGCTCGCAATGCCGCTTTTCGAAGGCGTTTTCCGGCCGCGCTTTGCCGTAAAATGAAAGAGTCACCGCCGGGGCGAGCGCCCGGGCGGGGAAGCACTTTAAGGAGACAACACACTGATGGCCATGTCACTTCTTTCACCGGCCGGACGCCTCACGCGCGGCGGTTTTCTCGCAGCGGGCGGCCTCTCGCTGCTGGGTTTCACGTTTCTTGTCGCTCTGATGAGCTTTCTCACGCAGACACTGCACGCAGACGATCTGCTCATGCCGTTTCTCGCGACGCTTGTCGCGTATTTTGTCGTGTTCTGGATTTTTCTCTGTGCGGTGAGCCGGCGCCTTAACGACCTGGCGGCGAGCAAATATCTGATGCTGCTGCTCTTCGTGCCGCTGGCAAACTTCGCACTGCTCGTCTGGCTCGTTTTTGCCGGAAGTCGCACGTCGGACACTTATGTGGAGAAAAACCGCCTTCCCGTGATTCTTTTTCTTCTTGTCGCGGGGCTTTTTGCCGCTCAGGTTTTAAAAGTGCTCTAGCGCTTTAAGCCGAAGACGCCCGGGCAAGAGACGAGCAAAAAACAAAGCCGGCCGCAGGACTCGAACCTGCGGGCCGGCTTTGTGTTTAAGAGGTGCTCTTAAGCCGCACGCTTATTCACCTGCGGGATAAAACGACCGAGGAAGATCCCGGCCGCGGCAGGCACAACCCACTCAAGCCCCACTGAGGAGAGCGGAAGGGCGGCGAGTGCCGCATCGAGCCAGGCGGGCGAGAGAGCAGCCATTTTGAGCGCCCCCGCCACACTCGTGAGCCCCGTGAGCAGAATCGCCGCCGGGTAGACGGCGGGGTGGGCGGCATGGAGCCGGTGCGTGAGCGCGAGCACGATCAGCACCAGACTCACCGGATAGATCGCCACGAGCACCGGAATCGAGAGTTTGAGAATCATGGTGAGCCCTGCGTTACTGATCACCATGCTCGTCACTACAAACACCAGCAGCCACCCGCGATAGCCCAGCACCGGCAGGATTTCGCGGAAGTAGTTCGAGCAGCACGAGAGCAGGCCGATACAGGTGTTAAGACACGCAATAAAAAAGCACGCCCCCAGAATCACGCTCCCGAAGGTGCCGAACTGCGCGGCGCCGAGCGCCGAGAGGGTCTGTGCGCCGTTTTCGGCAGTGTAACCCGCACCGGCCGTCTGCGTGCCAAGCCATGCGAGGGCACCGTAAACGATGAAAAAGAGCACGCCTGCCATGAGACCCGCTTTCATTGTCTCGGCGACTACGCCACGCTCCTCGGTAACACCAAACGCGCGGATGTTCATCGCGATAATGAGTCCGAAGTTGAGCGCGGCGATGGTGTCCATCGTCTGATAGCCTTCGATAAAGCCGCGGAAAAAGGCGCTCGTGCGGTACGGATCGAGCGCCGGGGTGAGCGAGGTGGCGATGGGGTTGAAAAGCGTCGCCCCGAAGAGCACGGCAATGAGCGTGAGGAGCATCGGCGAGAGAATTTTGCCGAGCCGCTCGGTGAGTTTTGCGGGATCAAGTGCAATGAGGCCGGCAAGAATGAAAAAGCCTGCCGAGTAGAGCGCCTGAAGCGCCGTTGACCAGGAGAGCCCCATCACCGTGCCCGTGAGCAGGTCGCTTTTGAGCAGCGGCGTTACCGCCATCTCAAACGAGGTGCTCGCTGTGCGCGGAATCGCCAGGCACGGACCGATCGAGAGATAGATGAGCAGCGTGAAGACGGCGGCAAAGGCGGGATGCACGCGGCTCGCGAGATTCGTGAGGCCGCCGCTTCGGGCCACCGCAATCACGCCCAGCACCGGAAAGCAGATGGCGGTGAGCGCAAAGCCCGCCATGGCGGCAGGGGTGGATTCCCCCGCGAGAAAACCGAGAAAAGGCGGGAAAATCAGATTGCCCGCACCGAAAAACATGGAAAAAAGTGTGAGCCCGATCAGAAACCGGGACCTGAGGGAGAGCGTCTGCATAAGCGGTTATCTTTCTTTTTGTGGCTGACTGCCCGCGGCTCTGCCCCCTCATCGGGCAGGGGTCGCGCGGCAGAATCTGCGAATATTAATGTCGGAAAGCTTAGGAGATTAGCAGAATACGGACTTTTTGAAAAGTGTGCGCAAAAAGTGTCCGTGCCTCTCGAGCAGAGGCAAAAGGGGAGGCGGGGAGGCGGGGAGAAAAGCAAAACGGCGCCTCACTGCCGCCGCAACAGTACGGATAACTGCTGGCGGCAGGAGGCGCCGGGCGTTTCCTCGGACAGTTGAGACTCAAGGAGGAAACTTCTGGCAGAGACACTGATCTCGGGGGGAAGGTTACTTCATGGCCTTCACGTAGGCATCCGCGCTCTGGCCGGAGATGCGGCCGAACGTGATGATGTCAGCCTGGGCGTTGGCGCCGAGACGGTTACCGCCGTGTACGCCGCCCGTGACTTCACCCGCGGCAAAGAGGCCGGGGATGGGTTCACCTTTGGTGCTGATCACTTCCGCCTTGGTGTTGATGTGCAGCCCGCCCATCGTGTGATGGATGGCAGGCTGAACCTTCACCGCGTAGAAAGGAGCCGTCGTGAGCGCTTCAGGCATCTGGGCGCGACCGAAATCATCGTCCTTACCCTTGGCCTGCATTTCCGTGTAGTGCTTCATCGTTGCAACGAGTGCGTCGGCGGGCACATTCATCTTTTTGGCAAGATCGGCATAGTTGTCAGCCGTCACAGCCAGGCCCATGTGGATGTATTCCTGAATAAGCTTGGCGGACTTGGCAACCTTGTCGTCCCAGACAATCCAGGCAAAGCGGCCGGGCTGCTTGAGTTCGTTGTTGGAGACGACGTCACGGGTGAGCAGTTCGTTCGTAAAGCGCACACCGTTGCTGTTAACGAGCACCGCGCCGTCACCGCGCACGGATTCAGAGATGAGCACACCGTCAGGCGTGGCAGTCGGATGCGCCTGAATCTGGTCCATGTCCACAAGACCGGCACCGACCTTGGTGGCGAGCGTGATGCCGTCACCCGTGGCGCCCGGCTGGTTCGTCGTGGCGTAGCCTTTTAGCGAGGCCTTGTACTGCTCAACCATCTTCGGGTTGGCACCGAAGCCGCCCGTGGCAAGCACCACAGCCTTCGTGTCGATCGTGTAGACCTTGCCGTCCTTGCCTTTGACCTTCACGCCGCTGATGACGCCTTTGGCGTTCTTGATGAGTTCAACGGCCTGGCTGTTCTTGCGGATTTCAATCTTGCGTTCCGTGGCGGCCTTGTAAAGGGTCTTCATGATTTCGGGACCCACGGCGGAGCCGTCAGAGGGACGGTGAGCGCGGTTGTATTTTGCACCGCCCGCACGGCCCACAAGGCTCAGGTCAGCGCCAAGGCTCTGGAGCCAGGCCACCGAGTCCTTGGCGTGCGTGGTCATGGTGCGCACGAGACGCGCGTCATTGATGTCGTGACCGCCTTTCATGGTGTCAGAGAAGAACTGATCGACGGTGTCGGGAATGCCGGCCTTTTTCTGTTCAGGCGTTTCCGCGGCGTTAATACCGCCTTCAGCGCGGTTGGTGTTGCCGCCGATAATGGCCATCTTTTCAAGAACGATGACCTTTTCACCCAGGTCGTGCATCGTCACAGCAGACGAGAGGCCAGCGCCGCCCGAGCCGATCACGACCACGTCAGTGGCCACGTTCGCGGCATAGACATTGAGAGCACCGGTCAGTGCAAGAGCAAGCACTAATTTTTTCATTTTATTGAGTCTCCAAAGTGGTTTAGTCCGTGAGAACTAGGTAACGGAGCACAGTATGCCGATCCTGACGTGACGGCGTCGTGAGAGTTTCTCAGTTCAGGATTGAGGATTCCTTAATCGCTGTTGAGATTTTGCTAACCATTTTTCTTATAAGCGCTGCCGCAGAGGGAATTTGAAGAGTTTGCGTTTTTTGTGCGGATGGCGGGATGCGGCAGGCGGAATCAGGGTTATTCCTAATTTTTGAAAAGCCCCTGAGGTTTAAGGTATCGTAAATTACACTGTCTTTCGCGAGGAAACGCGGGAGCGTCTGGCGGGTGGAGCGGCGGCTATTTTGTGCATACTGAAAGGCGTTTTCAATATACGCAAAATCCGTAGCACATACTGAAACGGGGTTTGAGTATGCACAAAATCCGTTGTACATACTGAAACGGGGTTTTAATATGCACATAATCCGTTGTACATACTCAAACGCGGTTTCAATATGCACAAAGCCGGGCTCTGCGGCCTAAGCGTGAGCACTGCTGAGCAGATCGAGCAGCTCAGGAAATCTGTAGAGCGCCGGTCTGCGGCCGCGTCCGGGATGGATCTGTTCGATAACTCCGGCATCAAGGAGTTTATCGGTGAGCTGTGCCGCCAGAGGCCGGTTAACGCCGGCGGTGCGGATAAAAGCAGAAATGGTGAAGACGGGAGACGTGAAGAGAAAATCCAGTGTCGCCGGCGCCATAGCGGAATTGAGCGCTGCCGCGAGTGTCCCGGTGCATTCGGTGTAGAGAGTGAGCATCCGTTCTCGCTGCGCAGTGAGGTGCTCGCACTGCCGGATGATGCAGGTGAGAAAGAATGCCAGCCACGGCTCCCAGTTACCGGTTTGCGAAATCAGTGCGAGTCTCCGGAAATACTCCTCCCGATTGTCAAGCAGTGACGGACTCAAACCGAACCACGAACCGTGTCCCAGGCCTTTTTGCGAGAGAACCAGCGTGATAAGCGCCCGGCCGAGACGGCCGTTGCCGTCAGCAAACGGATGGATCATCTCAAACTGCGCATGCAGGATTGCCGCCGCGATGACCGGACTGATGTCCGCTCTGTCGAGAAAGCCGATCCAGTTGTCAAGAAGCCCGTGCAACTCACCGGGCAGCGGTGCATTGTAGACGGCTTTCTCACGCGGCAGACCGCGCAGACCGATATGCACCGGTATTTTTCGCCATTCGCCCGGTGTTATCACTTCGTACGGACAGTCTGCCAGAATCTCTCTGTGCAGGCGTTTAATCAGTGAGAGAGAAATTTTTTCGCCCTGCGTCATCGCCTCAAGGCCCAGGCGCAGCGTACGGCGGCAGTTGAGCACATGGCGGGTCGCCTCGCTCTCATCGGGCACGCTCAGACCTGCCTGCACGGCGAGCACGTCTTCCAGTTCTGCAGCGTAGCCTTCGATTGCGCTCGAGCAGAGCGCTTCTTTGAGGAGCCACATTTCACGAAAGAGCCGGGCCTGCCGTGTCACGTTGAGCATTCCATCGAGACCGGCGAGGGTGGCCAGGGCGGCGTGTTCAAGACCGTCCGGACTCTCCGGCAGAGCCGGCGATCTGGCTGCTGGCAGCAGCGGCAGGTGAAACGGTTTAACAGGCATGGTACTCACCTTATTCTGAGACGGGCGAAAGCAGGCGGCTTTCAGGACGCTTTGGTGACGCTTCTGAACTCAACGATATCGCGCCTGAGCACATCAGGCAATCCGCTGGCGCAGATTTTTCCTCATGTCCCGACCCGCTGCTCCGGACGGTATCCCGTGTGTGCGCGGGTGCCGGACTGGCGTGAGTATAATTGAAGAATCTGGTGAAAATGCCGAAACCGCCTACAGGCGGCGCGTTGAGAGCGAGCTCACGGGTTTCTCCGGATTGAAGACCCGACTGTGAGAGGAGCACATAGAATGGACCATACCTACAATCTGCCGATTACCGGCATTGCCAGTTTTGCAAAATATCCGATCTGCACCGACCTTGACACGCTCGATGCGCATATGTGTGTGATGGGCATACCTTACGACCAGAGCACCGCCTATCTGACCGGTTCCAAATTCGGACCCAGAAGAATCCGTGAAGTCTCCTGCCACTACGCAAGAGGTGCCGCCGGGTTCTGGGATCCGGAGCGGCAGGAGCAGTATCTCGCAGCACCCGTGAAAATTGTCGATGCCGGTGACGTGGACATCGTACCGATGGACTTTATGGCCACGTTTGATAATGCGACTGCAACGGTGCGAAAGATTGTCGGGCGCGGCGCCATTCCGGTGATGATGGGCGGCGACCATGCCGTGAGCATTCCGACAGCCCGAGCCCTTGATATGTTTGAGGATCTCTGCATTGTTCAGTTTGACGCGCATCTGGACTTCGGCAGACGGACCTGGTCAAACGGCTCGCCGATGCGGATGATCTCGGAGATGGGACACTTCACGAAAATGTGCCAGATCGGTATTCGCGGTCTGGGTAGCAACACGCGGGAGGACTTTGAGGATGCGGCCCGCTTCGGTTCGGTGGTGATTCCGGCCAGACAGGCAATGGACCTGGGTGCGAAGGCCGTGATTGAAAAAATCCCGCAGGCGAAAAACTATTTCGTGACGATCGATATTGACGGCTATGATATGAGTATTGCGCCCGGTGTGGGATCGCCGTCGCCAGGCGGGCTTAGCTATCCGTTTGTCACGGATGTGCTTGAAGGCATTGCCAGAAAAGGCAATGTTGTGGCCTTTGACCTCGTTGAAGTCGCACCGCAGTACGATCCGACCGGCATCACGCCGCGGCTCGGCGCCATGACGATGCTCGCATTCATGGGTTTCATTATGAAAGAAAAAGAGCGAAAAGGCCTTCTCTGACCCAAGTGCCGGGCAGCCGGGCGGTGTGATCCCGCCCGCACCGGAGGGATTATCCCGGCAGGTGCAAACTGTCGGGATTTACCGACTGTCGCCTGAGCGAAAACCTACAGCTTCTCGCAAAGCGTGTCAACGGAACAAAAAAGCGGCTGCTCACCGGAGGCAATCTTAGCTTTGACATTTGCAGTCTCCGCTTTGAGCTCCTCAATATAGCCTTCAGGATAAAGAGCGACAGGCTCCATCAAAATGCCGCCGTCTTTGACGGAAATATCCAGCCTGTCGCCTTCAGAAAGGCCAAGCTTAAGAAGAACTTCTTCTGGTATCGTGATCTGAGAATTTTGAAGTTCCACAATCTTCGCCGGCACCTCCTGTTGAGCTGGCTTGAAATTCAGCATTTCTGATTTACTTACGTTATAACGTCTAAGCGAGTGGATTAACAAGTAAAGGAACCGATATGTTCGCTTACCGCGTTGGATTTTGCGGCTGGAAAGTCGCCGCCTGCCTCGGTTTCAGGCTCAAGGTTCGTGTCAAAGTCCTCTGGGACGCAGAGGCGAAAGTCTTTGTCGCTACAAGCGAAGATTTTCTGCCTGCTTTCGGTTGCGTGGCGGAGGCTTCGACCTGGGACGGCCTGAAGACAGAACTCAACAGCGTTTTTGACGATGCGTGCGAGTCCGTCTTTGGCCGTTTTCTGATGCGTCCGAAAATTGAGGCAGAGATGACCTTTGCCTGATGCGGCCATGCACCAGACTCCCGCCGCTGCACACGCCGGCCAACGTTCTGGCGCCTCTATCCGGCAAGCCAGCGCTCAAGGAGCCGGTTGCGCCGCTGCAGAATGGAAGGATTCTGTGCCATCTGCGCGACAAGCTCAATGCGGATCGCTCTGGCAAAAAGATCCGTGCCGAGAACAGCATCGAGTGCACAGAGCGGCGCGCTGAGCGTGAGAGTGTTTCCGAGGAGTGTCGTATCTGCGCCGGTGATTCTGCGCCGGACTTTTTTCTCCACTCCGAGATGATATTCACAGCCTTCACTGCGAATCGTGGCGATTGCCCGCCGGTTGCGTTCGCTCTGCGCAGTCCGGTAACGGGCCCCTTCCGTGTCGCTCCACCCGCGTTTGCCTTCGTAGACAAAGCGGTAGCACGGGTAGAGCGTCTGCAGCTCTTCGGGCCAGTCAGGGCTACTGAGGATGCTCGCAAGAAACGCTGTGTTGAGCCGCGTCTCAAAGTAGAGCGGAGAAGCGCCGTAAAACGCGTTTGAGGTTTTCACTCTGAAGATATTCAATGCTGTTGCCGCTCCCGCATAAATCACAAGCAGCGGTTTGTTCACCGAGCGTGTGGGGCCGGGAATCTCCGCCTGCCAGAAACCGGTGGTTTTCCCGGGCGCAATGAGTGCCTCTGCGGCAAAACGTCTGCCCGCGCGGAGAATCTCTTCTGCACCGGGCTGCGCGAGCAGATGCCGCCAGCCTTCCAGCTCAGCCGCACTTACGTGAGCCTCCAGCCTCATCCAGTCACCGGTGAGGTCTCTTGCGAGAAAAGCCTGCTGCTCATCTTCCGGCACCATCTGACTGAAACGGGTCCTGACGGCAATGCTCTGCGCGGCAACGTTCTCCTCAAGACCGACTTTAGCGCGGTGAGACGCAGAGAAGTGCTGCGAGTAGTGCTGTTTGTTCACGATCGGCAGACCCGCGGCGAGCGCCTCACGGATAATATCTGCCTCAAGACGGTCAAGCCTGTCCTTCGGGCACTGAGTGAACGCGAAATAAACCAGATCCGTGCCTTTCTCTGTTTCAAGGTGCTGGGCAAAGCGCCTGACAACGTTTTCAGCCTGTCCGATGTAAAAGCGGTTGTGAGCGCTCACCAGACAGTAAATGCCGCGCTCAGGCCTGTGCCCGGGAGCGTCGGTCGCGGGCGTCATGCGCCGGTAGTTCTTTTCGATTTTTCTCACAAAAGCCGGCACACCGCTACGGTTTTTGCGCACATTGAGCACATCGGTAAAGCCAAGCGGAATAAGGGCGGCTAAAACTTCGCGTCTGGTCAGTATCATCGTTTCTCCTTAGTTAATCAGGGCATGCTGAGCGGCTGCGCACTGAAGCGCATGAAAGGCGATAAGCCGGTTGTGCCGGATATGCCGGCGGTTCGGACGGCACATGAGCGAGAGCGCTTCGAGCGTGAGGGAGAGCCGCAGCCGGGGATCTTCAAGCAGGAGGGGCACTTCAGAGAGGAGTACCGTCGTGCGGATCGTGGTGCTCACGTTTAGAGGCGAGGGAAGCACAGTGCCAACGCCCGGCGCCTCGCATGTGAAAAGCACCTCGGCAAGGAGCCTGCGCAGGCGGGTGGTATCGGCATGCGCAGTGAGCATCACCCGGCGCACTTCAGAAAAGAGTTTCCTGAGAAGACGGTCACGCTCGGCTGTGCGATCCGCGGTAAACGCTTCTGCGTCAGGGAGCTCGTTCGTGAACGCAGCGGGTGTGCGCCGTCCGCGATACCAGTGCGCGGTCGGAAACATTTCCCGGCAGCGCCTGAGCGCGCGGCTCTCATTTCCGAATTCAGCCGCGAGCGCATCGTGGTTGAGCGCGAGGTGTGCGTAGTAGACGGGGCCCGTTACCGGATGCGTCTCTGCGGGATAAAAACCGACGGTGAGCACCGGATGCCGTCCGCAGGAGAGGGCTGCCACGGTCACAAAAGACTGGTCATCGATTTTCTGATAGATATGTCCCTCGCTGTAGGGAAAGTCCTGCCAGAACACAAGCGGGTCGCTCAGATTGCACTCAAGCTGCCAGCCGGAGAATTCCAGCCGCCCGGCAAAAGGAATCACCCGGTCAAGAAAGAGCGCGAAGGTGTGAAGAATCCTGTCGTTTCCCGGCAGCTGCAGCAGGCGCTGCCACATCAGCCGCTCGGGAAGAAGGAGGGTGCGCAGGAGTGACTGATACGCACGCTCGGGCGGGGCGGGCAGCAGCGCCGGGTCGCCCGCGCGGATCGCAGCTGCAAGAGGAGCGCGGCTCACCTGCGGCGTCAGACCGCCCATGGTGTCAATGGCCGCACGACTGTCAAAGGCAAAGCCGCTCTGGTAGGTCGCGTTAAGGGTGCGCTCTCGCAGCCCCTCAAGCTCACGCTTCTCGCAGGGCTGAAAGAGAATCCAGCCAATACGGTTTTTGCCGAGCTTATGGAAGTTTTCTGTGAGAAGCCTTGCAATGTCCGTGGTGGCTGTCACACGGGTGTGGTACTGCGTGGAGAGGATGACGGCAACGCCGGCTACCGGCAGCTGCGGGTCTAACGCCCAGCCGGTTTTTTCTGCCAGATGTGTGAGAAAGCTCTCCACCCGTTCGCCCGAGGCAACCGGTTCCTTGTACGTGCGGCGTTTGGCCACTGACAGAACAACGGCGGGAAAGCGGATTTTGGCGGCATAGCGAAGCGCATGCATCGGTCTGTGGAATTTCATTTTTCTTATCGGTCCTCAGTGACGGAGAACGGTCTCGGGTCGGCGGGCAGGTCTTCGTCAGCAATATTGTGTAAGTCTTATTCAGAAAGAATCTTTTTAGTGGATCAAAACAGGTAATTTATGATCCTTTACTCCATTTCCGGTTTCTCTTTCCGGTTCTGGAATTGGGAAATTTAATAAAGTACTGAAAAATAAGGGAAATTTTTCATAAATATTTTTAAGAATATTTTTGAATATCAGAAAATACCGTAGTACACTAAACCTATCAAGATAACAGCCTCGACTGATTCGCTCACCACAGGTGTCAATAGCAAATGGCATCTCAGGCGCACCGACATGAGCTGAGTTGCTAATTGGTATATGTGTTAATCGACGAATATTTGTGCCCGGAAAGAGGTTGATATGTATTTCTATAAGAAAGACGCAACCAAGGTTGTGCTCTATGAGGTCCGCCCGTATCGTCTGGATGCCTGCTGGTATCTCTTTGTCTTTATCAACATCGGGTATTTTTTCCTCGGTCTTTTCTCCAAAAAATACAAAGCCGATTTTGGAAAGCAGGCTTTTTTGAAGTGGCTTTCCAAGCGCGTTCCATGGTGGACAAATGCAACGGTTTATCCGCCGGGTACGACATTTGAAGTTGATGATTCGGTTGATGAAATGGCTATGATTTTTATGAACATGAGTTCCAGCCCGTGGTGGTAAAAAAGCTGTCATCATTTTTCAGTCCTTAAAATAACTTCCAAGTTTTTCCATATATTCTTCATCTGTCAATGAAGATTTCGTGGCTTCTGATTTAAGGAATTCTGCAAGTGCAGGGTTCTTAGAGGCAGCATTTCTCAGATCTCGGGCTAATACATCAGGTGAGTTATAAAAAGCACCAAGAAGCACAGCTCTGCCGCCGACACCTGCGGGACCTGTTTCTTCATATTTGAAATAGGTCTGGGCAGCCTTAATAACCCCAGCATTGAGAAGTCTGCGGTCAGCTTCAGCTTCGGTTACTGGCATAACCGGGCTAAATGCCTTGATCTGCCCGGTTCTTGCCGGTTGAGAATTGACTTGTGTCATGGGTGCATTATTGATGCCCTGAGCAGCGCGTTGCATATGTGCGCGACCTTTGGCCAGAGTCTGTGTTTGATGTCCATCGCCTCGAGCGCCGAGATTATCGGGAAGTTCAAACTCATCTCGGCCTTGGAACATAAGTTGTCTGCGGCTTTCCTGACTTTGATTAAGATTCCACAGTGCATCGGTAACGCTGCCGTGAGCCTGCTCAAGAGCCATTTCACGTGCTCTGATGCTCCCGTTTATAGAAGCGGATTCGGAGCTACTGAAATTGGCAAAGTCCATTTGTGCCCGAGCCTTGCTGTCATTGCCGCTATAGACAAAGCTCTCGTTGGCTGAGCTGTTATGCCCGCGATTTTGATTAAATCCGCTGCTTTCAGAGGTTGAATCTTTTCTCGCCTGACTGACGCCGAAGGAATCTGAGTCGCTAGTGGAGTAGGTGTTTTTGTAGCCGCTGTCGTCTTTCGTCGCAACATCAAATGACGAACTGGTAGTTTCAGAATGATTTCCGGAAATGTTTGTTTTAATAGAAACGTCGCCACCGAATCCTTTGATGTCTCCAAAAAACATTGACTGCTTAGGTGTTTTAATTGATGGGACTTTTTCAGAATTGCCAACAAAACTGTTTACCTGCGGAGATGGCATGCCAGCAGGCATTACTGAAGTAATGTTTAAGCCATCTTTTGTCGTGACTCCAGACGCAGTTGTAAGGCCTAACCCGTTGTTCCCGACAGTTGATTGATTTTGCGCGATATTGTCGAGTGGTTGTCCAGTGGGAGAACTAGGCATAGCCACATCCACATCCTTAGCTGAGTTGGGGCCTCCTTTCAGCATATCTCCTCGTCTATAATTGACCCCCATCTTTAGTTGGGTGTCTGCAGAGCTTGCATCTGTTGCATTTCCGGCTGAGCCATACCCGTATCTTTCTCCAAACGCCATGCTGTTGCCCGCATAGCTCTGATAGCCGTTAGCCTGACTGCTGGTCTGATTCTGAGTTGTCGCCCCTTCGCGGGAGATCATTCCACTGGAGGAGTAACTCTGTGCACCGCTGTACGATGAGCCGACAGACGTGTTGTAGCCGTGAGTGATATTGCTCGCGGTGTTTTCCGTGAAGGTGTCGTTGCGGCCGGTGCTGCGGATTCGTGACTGGTCCATGTTCACACCGATATCACTCTGATTGACACGCAGACTGGTCACCGTGTTCGAGCCCACATCCATCGTGGCCGAGCCCGCTGCATTGGTTGTCACATGCTGGGTCTGAGACGTGTAGGTTGAACTCGTGTCGTTATGGTTACCTGTGTGGCTGTTGACTGCCGTGTTTCCAACCGAGGCGTTACCTGCGGAGAGGTTTCCCATGGCAAGAGAGGTGCCCTGTGCCTGTGCGGCACTGGCTGCCGGCGCAAGAATCGAGTTTGCCATTGAGGTGATGGCCATATCCGAGCCTTTGGCAATCGCGTAGGCAAAAAGCGGCACCACCCAGAGCAGCATCGAGGCCATGGCCTGTGAGCTCGCACCTGCCTCGCGGATCAGATCCACCGCCTGCAGTGTCATCCCGCCGTACTCGGCGACAAGCCGGTTCATCGGGTTGGCGTCGACATGGATGGTGAGATAGTTCATGGCGGCGGTGATCGGTGCCCAGAGCGAGAGCGAAATGAGCAGCGTGAAGTAGGCCTTGAGAATGGGCACGCCACCCTGACCGGCGGCGATAACAAGGATGATTACCAGCGGGAAGACAGCGAGCACAATGAATTCGAGCTGGTTGCGCAATTTCGGGAGCGCATCCTGTGCCATCAGGCCGATGGTGCGGTAGTTGATCTCACTCGAGAGGTTGCCCTGAGAGCGGGAAATTGCGATGGCCACATTCATCGGCGAGCGCTGTGCGGCGGAAAAGGACGACATCGCCCGCGGCAGCGAGCTGATCATCACGGTGTGTTTGAGCGTGTCGGTGAGGCTCTGCGAGACGCCCAGCATAATCTCTTCGGCGCCCGGCACCACGCGCGCGAGCATCCCGTTCTGGAGGGCGTTCTCAGGGAGCTCAAGTTTGCCCGCGAGAATCGCCGACATTCTCGGAATCTCCTCGCTGTTGAGATACTGTTCGATGGCGCCTGCTGCATCAGGGCACCTCATCATGGTCTCATCGATCAGCACGTGGCGTGCCGGGTTGACCCAGCCCGTTCCCGAGACGGTTTTCCAGAGATTGGTGCTCGTGAGAATCTCGTGGCGTCTGACAGCCGAGGAGAGCACCTCCGGGACAACGCAGTGCTCGATAAAGCGCGAGAGACTCTCCTGCCCCTGGCTCGTGACGGGGCCGGCGGCCAGGAGCGCCGTGATCGTGCGCTGGGGCAGTGCCATGCCGAACTCGGAGAAGTGTGTCGTGTCCGGATCGTTAAACGCCGTCTCGAACTGCCGGGTGAGCCAGTAGGAGATGTGCGAGAGCACGCCGGCAGGCCAGCCGAGCCCGAGCGGCACATTTTCCACCGCCTGATCCGTTCTGGCGCGCACATCGTGCACCACCACGGTCGTGGTCGGAATGTAAAGCGTAAAGGTCAGGAGCACAAACCCCGCGCACCAGACGATGATGTCCTGTCCGCGGTAGCGCACGGCGCAAAACGCCACGGCCATCAGAAAGCCGAGAAGCGCCGCGCATTTGAGCAGCATGACATAGTCGCCAGAGCCTGTGATACCGACCACGGCGTGAAAGAGGTCTGCGACCTCCGCACCGTTCCAGAAAGCGTAAAACGTGATAGCCATGTCTTTTCCTGTTGTCTTTCTTTTTCCTGTCGTGTTTCTCTGAGGCTACTTTCCCGTGGCGGGCAGCGTCTGCAGGAAGAGGTCAGCCTGTTTACCGTAGACGGCGCGGCGCAGATGTTCGTTTTCGCGGATAAAGTCCGCCACACGCTGCAGCCTTGCCGAGAGCTGTCCTTCACGGCGGCGGATGTCTGCGGTGAGCTCCGTAATCCTTGTTTCGAGCTCTTTGGCGTAGGCTGCCTGAATGGCGCTCACATCCCGTGTGCCCGAGCCGCTCACGAGCTCACGGACCTCGTCGGCGAGGCTCGAGAGCGCCGCCAGAAGTGTCTCGTAGGCGGCCGCCTCGGCATAAGTCTCAAGGTACGAGGACGAGAACGAGACCGCCTGCGGCATGGCGGCGAGTTCAACAAAGCTCAGGAGCGGAATGGCGCTCGTGGAGAGAAACTGCAGCTCGCGCTCCGTGACAGCGCCGGGATTACGCTCCTGGAGCGCTTTTCTGTAGTGGAGCATGGCCTGCAGGTACGCCGCCGACAGATTCAGATCCGTCGTGTTGCTGAGCGACGGATTAAGACACCGCTCTGCCATGTCGCACCGGTAGACCTTGATGTCGCTCGTGTGCAGGTTTCCCGTTGAAACCCCGAAGAGCGAATCCAGAAGAGGGAGCGGTGCGAGTGCAATCTGGCGCACGGTGGTATCGTCTCCTGCGCCCGTTTTGCGGTAGATGGTGGTGCCGGTCAGACTCATGAGAAGCTCGAGATGCCCGGACTCCATATGCTGTGTGGTGTTGCCGGCTTTGAGCAGCGCCCAGGTGAGATTCATCTCGCTGGCCTGTGCGATGCTTCCGCCCGTGGTGCGCCGCTCGGGGACGTTTGAGAGCACGGTGCTTCCTGAGGTTTTTGTCATCCTCAGCGCATCCGCCGCATCCTCGGCCTGCCCCGAGGCGCGCAGACTGTTGCGCGCGGCGTGTCCGGTCTGCTCGAGCCAGGCAGAGGCACCCGTGACTTCAAGCAGGCGGTGTGCCGCCTCACAGCTGTCGCCCATCGAGGAGGACATCTCCATTAAGAGATCCCGGTACTGCGCAAGCGTTTCATTGAGCTCAGGGGCCATGGCGTTGAGCGCGAGCTGAAAGGCAACACCCGGGAGCGCCGTGCCGATGCTGCGCAGAAAACTCATAAACTCCTCCTGACTCGGAATCGAAAATGCCCCGAGGTAGAGGTCAATGCCGCCGCAGCCGGCTTTAAGGTGCGGCGCGTCGATGCTAAAGAGCTGAAACGTCTTGCGC
This sequence comes from uncultured Sutterella sp., assembly GCA_905194315.1. Classification (GTDB taxonomy): domain Bacteria; phylum Pseudomonadota; class Gammaproteobacteria; order Burkholderiales; family Burkholderiaceae_F; genus Sutterella. The sequence goes on from CAJJRX010000010.1 coordinate 29,276, forward strand.
GGCACCTTGGTGACAAAACGTCCGCCCGTGACAAGGCCCAGCTCCGCGGTACGGTAAACGCCCGCGGCGGTGACCGAGGTCTGCGCGGCGGCATCGTTGTAGAAATCCTCCACCCAGCCTGCCTGTGCGCTGCCTGCGGCAAGGAGCAAAGAGAGGAGGGAGGCGAGCACACGGCGTTTTGGCGAGCGACTTCCCGTGTGCGCTTTCTGTGGAATCCGTGCTGTCATTTTGCGCATTTTTTTCATTTTTCTGCTCCCTGTCCTTTGCGGTCGTGTTCAGACGGTGCCGCCGGGGCGTTGTCTGTTAGGTTGTTGATGTCGTTCGCTTTCGCTTTTTCCTGGCCGTCAGTGCCGGTGTTTTTTCCGACAGGCGCCTCAGCTTTCACGGCAGCGTCTGTGAGCCGCAGCGCGGCGGCAAAGGCGGGAAAGCGTGAGGGGTTGTTGTCGCGGGGTGACGGCACCTCACGCAGCAGCGTGATCATGCGCCGCTCAAGCTCCGCCACCGACACGGCGCCCGTGGCGACAAGAAGCGGGCGCAGTTTGCCGTCCCCCGCAGCAAATGCGGGAAAGCGCTCTGCAGCATCGGGCCCCGGGACGAGTACGAGGGCGGGGAAAACTGTGAGGGCAAGCCTGCGGCTTTCACCCGTATCAGGGACGATGTGCTCAATGCCGGCAAACCGGGCGCTGAAGGCCGCTTTCGTCTCAATATGCATGGCGCGAAGCTTGGCAAAATCAGCCGGCCGCCTGGCCACAGCCTCAAGGCCGAAGCGGTATTTGCCGGCGAGCTGCCTCGCGGCAGAGGCCATCATCGGGGTGAGATCGTCCACGGGGTCGGCAAGGAGCACCAGACTCGCCCCGTCGGCCAGTGCCGAGAGGGTTGCCTCGGTATTGAGCCGCACGGTTTCGCTCTCTTCCGCGCGCACAAAGTTGGCGGTCGGGTGCGTCGCTGTCCAGTCGTACTGCGGGTTGCTCAAACGGGTCTTGTCAAAGGCGAGTGCAAAGCGGTAGGCGAGCCCGAGCATATAGGCGTTAACCTCCTGGTAGCGCGCCATGTTTTCTTCAGTTGGCGCCATGATGGCAATGTTGAGCCTTGCCTTTCTCTCTGCCTGCAGGGCTTCCACCGTTTTGAGGCTCTCAAGCGGCCGGTGACCCGGCGCCGCTTCTGCGGCGGGTACAGGCTTTCCTTCCGGCTGCCGGTTGACGGGTAAGGGGTCATGCTTTTCAGGCATTACGGTTTTTTCGGGTCCCGTACGTTTGAGTCCGCTCTCGAGCTCCGCCCTGATGCGCCCGATGAGCGTCAGGGTGTCGGTCTTTTCCGCCTTTTCTGTTTTTTCAGTCTTTGCGTTATTCTCCGGCGCGCTGATCACCGTCGCCTGTGGGGCGCTTTTTTCCGCCTCTTTCTCGCGCTCACCATAAAAGAGAAACGGGCGGTCAGGCTTTTTCCAGACGTCCCGGTGCCACCAGGCATCCGACGTGCTGCGGGCAGCCTCAGGGATCGCCGACCCGCTTTCCGGCAACGGCAGACGGCCGGCCGCATTAGTGGCGGGGACATCTTCTGCCGCCTCCACCGGCACAGGGACCCCGGAGAGGGCGCCGGCGAGGAGGGCGGCAAGGAGCCCGTTAATGAGGACGCCAAAAAGCGAGACTTCGCCGCTTGCGCCCTGAGGGCAGCGCTCAAAGGGTGAGAGTACCGAAGCGGGGCGGCGTCTTTCGCCCGTGCGCGGCGCCGGGTGCCTCTCCGGCGCCTTTTGCAGTGTTTGCAGGGTTTGCGGTTTTTTGGGTTTTTGTGTCCCGGTCATGCTGTTTTTTCCTTCTTTTTCAGTGTTGCTTTCCGTGTTTTTTTTCTGAGTCAATACCTGAGGCGGTCAGTTGCCGGTTGGCACCGGTGCTGCGCCTCTCGGGTGGTGAGGCTCCGGAACACTCGGCACGGTGCCCGTGGCGCGTCTCGTGGGGGCCCAGCGGGATATTTCGCCCGAGACCATCGCACGGATGCGCGCTGCAGCCTCTTTTGCGGCAGCGTTCACATCGGGCGGGCCGGCTTTTCCCGCCTCGTTAATCACATCGAGCACAAAGTCCGAAAAGTCGATCCGGGAGAAGTCAAGCAGTTCGAGCTCCGCCATCGTGAGGCCGCGGGCGATCGGCGCATCAGGCGTGCCCCAGCCGATGCCGAGCTGATCACGGGCGGCGGAGGTGATGATTTTGGCAAGCCGCGAGTTAAAGCACACGTACACCTCCTGACGCTCGGTGCAGCCCAGGCCCGGCGTTTTCTTGACGCACCGCTCCCCGACGTAGTGGCAGAGCCGCTCGCCGCGGGCAAGCGACACCTTGGCGTCCTCGGCCGTACAGGCGCTCCAGTGGCTGTAGGCGGTCATTGCGGCACTCGCAAGAAAGCCCGAGGGCGAAAACGAAAAGCTCCACCCGGTGGCGGGCACATACGTGGCCGTGAGGCCCCAGTAGGAAAAGCTTGGCGAATAGGCGCCGCTTTTGGCGTTGCCGTAGAGCCGCCTGAGCATGCCCTCGGTGTGTTTGGACCAGCTGAGCGCATCGTATACGTAGGGGCTCCCCACATATTTGATGCCTTCTTTGACGGCCTGACCGGCAAAAATCACAGCCTGCCCGAAGGCGGCATTGCTGGTGCTCTCGCGTGTCTCACGCCGGCAGCACGACGTGGTGCCGGCACGGTCCCGGCAGTGAAGCGCTTCGCCACGGAAAAACTGATCGGCACTGATGTCACCGTATGCGGCGAGCTCTCGCGCGATCTCAAGCTGCACGAGCCCGTTGACAAGCTCGGGGTCCTCGAGGGCGGCACTGGGCCGGCACAAATCGCCCACACAGTCCTCCCCGTCGCAGCGCGTGCCGAGCGCGGTCGTGGAGGCCGGCTCGCGGCACTCGTAGACGCGTGTCGGATTGGGACAGGCGGGGTCATCCGCCGGGCAGCTCGCTCTCAGAAAGCGGCAGCCTTCTTTTTCAAGTGCAGCGCACTCGGTGTCACCCGTCGCCACACAGCGCCTCGTGACAGTCTCCTCCCAGCAGGTGCGGTAGGTGAGCACGCCGTCAAGGAGCCGCCAGCCGGGCACCCCGCTGCAGACCCGGGTCTCGGGCGCGCAGAGCGTGCTCACATCGATCCCCGCGGTACTCGCCTTTTTGGTTCCGCTGTAGGTCCAGTTGTCAATGAGACGCGACTCCGTGAGAAGCGCGGGTGCGCCCTGAGGAACGGGCCTGGGCTCAGGCAGGGCGGTGCCGGCAGTGAGGCAGAGCAGCACGTCGTCGGCTGCGCCCGCAAACCCGGGCATCAGCGCTGATGCCGAGAGCGCCGCCGGCCGCCCGCAGGCGGGCTCAGACTCTAGAGGCTTGAGCGCCTCGCAGTTGCCAACTGTTTTTTTCTCGCAGGTAAAACGCTTTTCTGCTTTAAGACACACGCCGGTTGCCGGATCCGCTTCGAGGCACGCCGTTTCAATCCGGCAGTCGGCGCCCGTTGCGCGGATATCGCGCTCGAGCGCTGTGCAGGCCGTGGCATCCCACTCGGAGAGCACGGTGTCGGGCTCGCCCGGCACTGTCCCCGCGTCGCTTACGCCGGTGCCCGCGACGGGACTTTTGCACGCATAGGTGGCGCCCCACGCGGTGCAGGTGCCGTCCTTTGCCTGCGCAGTGCAGTGCACGGGGTCTTTCACGGTGCAGCCGGCCGCCTCGAGCATGGTGCAGGCAAAAGACGTGCCGGTCTCAGGTGCCTTCGGGCAGCTGTAGGTTTCGCGCTTCTCCCAGCACACGCCGGCAACCTCCGCGAAGAGGTCTGCGGCGTTGCTGTAGGCAACCTGCCGCGGCGCGCTGTCCGTGCAGGTGCTCTCAACAAGCCGGCAGCCGGGCGCCGCTGGCGCCGTGCCTTCGCGCCGGGTGGACGTATGCTCCTCGCGCAGAATCTCAGGGGCGCCAAGGTGCGCATCGGCTGTGGCATTGACCCGGATTGGACAGGTGAGCGGCGTCTCGCGCGTGAGACACACGCCAGCCTCCGTTCGCGTGCAGCTCGCAGCCCCCGTCGTACAGCCGTTCTCGCCCGCAAGCCTGCTGCAGGCGCCGGCTGCGGGATTCGGTGTGACACAGCGGTAGGTGGACTCATAGCGCTCACAGCCTTCTGCTCCCGTCTGCGCACAGGTGCGCGAGACGAGTGTGCACTCGCGATCGAGCGCCTCGGCAGAGGCGTTTTGCGCGAGAACCAGCAAAAAGCTCACTGCGATCAGACGCAAGAGACTTGAAAAGCTGCCTGAAAAGGAAAGCCGGATTGTCATGCGGCGCTCCCTTTCTTAAACGGGGCGCAGTCATCGACCCAGGTCACCTCGTCACGCATAGCCGAATCGGAAGGAAAAACGAGCTTGCCGGCAATCGAGCCGGTGACGATTGCGCCTTCGCGCACGTCCATCGACACGCCTGCCGTATACGTGCCGTTATCCTCTGTGAGACTTACCACGCTGTAGCGCACATAAACGCCCGCAAGAGCGGTTTTCATCCATGTGCCGCCGCGGCCTGGCGTGCGGATCACCGCCGGGGTGATCTCGCTCGCAAGACTCACCGTCGTGCCGCGGCCGCAGGGGTGCGTGGCGGTGAGTGAGAGCGTTTTTCCTGCCACCGTGAGGCGCTTCTCAAAGGTCACACTCACCGATTCGCCGGGCGGGCAGGCGGGGGCATGCGTGACGGTCCGCTTTTCCGAACAGGTCACCGTTTCCACGGTCACGGGCGACTCGGTGCAGCGGTAGCGAAAGCGCGCAGTGAGCGTGACATCCGTGAGTGTGCGAACTGTTGTTTTCGCTTCTCCCGCGGGCACGACGCAGTTTCTCAGATACATCTCGGGCACTGAGGTCTCATAGGCCCTTTGCTGCGTGCAGCGGTAGGTGGTGGTTTCAGTTTTCGGATTCACGCAGCCCCACCAGGTGGCGAGCATCTGACCGGCCACACGCGGGCCGATCACCTCCGTCGTGGTGATTTCACCGCTTCCCGGCCGGCAGACTTCTTCGTGTGTGCGTGCGGGCAGCGTGATGGTGAGCGGCGAGCAGCGGCCGGTTTCTGTCACGGGCGACGTGCGGGTAGCGTCACTCACGAGCGCATCGCGCGTGGTGTTAATGTCGGGCGGGAGTGTCGGGCGCTCCGGGAAACCGCGGTCTAAAACCTGTACCGCCCGGCAGGTCGGATCGGTTTTGTCGCGGCACGAGACCACTTCACCGACGCCGGGCGAAAAGAGTGCCCCCATGCCGTTTTCATAGAGGTTACTGCGGCGGGTGAGCGCAGGATCGTTTTCCGCGGGCAGCATCGGGGCCACGGTTTCCGGGGACTTCATTGCGTCTCGCACATCCGCCTGCCAGTTGCCCATTGCGCGGGCATCGGCCCAGGCGGAGGCGGCCCGTGCGTCAGACAGCGTGAAAAGCGGCGGGGTGAGGTGCATGGTGCGTCCCCGACGCTCAGCGACATACGGCGTGAAGAGGGGCGGAAAACTCTCTCGCAGGACCTCGATCACCACTCCCGCGGCAAAGCGGGAGAAATCAAAGTGCGCCAGGGCGGGAAGCAGCACGTGGTGAGCGAGGAGCACGAGAGCGATGAGGGTAAAGAGTATTCCGAGAAGAAAATTCTCTGCGCCGCTACCCGTTGACGGGCACGCCGGCGTACGGGTCTCTTCGACCTCTCCTGCAGGGTCCGCTTCCCGGTTCTCCGGCGCTCTGATGCTTTGCTGCTTTCTCATGACTGCTGTCCTTTTGTGATGTCTCTTAATGGCTTGTTCTGTCGGTTTCTTTGGGGGTTCTACGTTTTTTTCCCGCTCTTGCGGCACGCTTCCGGTTCTCTCTTGAGTCACCGGGGAGGGAGCCGCACGAGCGTGGCGGCAGTGCCCGTGATGCGCGCGAGGCGGTGCTCGCCCGTCTCAAATTCGAGCGCATCGGGCGGCAGGTCGCCCTCTAGCGTTCGGCGACGTGCGGCGCGCTCTTCGGCAAGCCGGTCAGCCCCGGTCGGTGTGCTGCGGCTCGCACTGGCAAGGAGCCCCGCGGGGATGCCGAGCGTATCGGAGAGCGCCTGTGCGCGATCCGTACGACCCGCACTATCCGTCTCGTCCGCTCTGCTGCGCCCGGCAAAAAAGGGATTTCCCCGGAGGGTGTCTTCGGCAAGCGCCCGGCTGAGCATCTGCTTGAGGGCGGCCTCGCCTGTCGTTGCCGCAGGGACGCTGAGAAGGGCACCCAGTGCGTTTTCAAGCGACGTGACGCCCTCAATGAGGAGCGTGAGGTCACGCCCGTTGACGCTTCCTGTCAGGGCGAGAAGCGGGAGCTGCGGCTGGCGCTTTTCGCTGCCGGCAGCGAGCGCTTCAATGGCCCGAACGCGCGGCGGGTGAATCGAGAGCGCAATGCCGCGTTCGACAAAGGGGAGGAGTTTTGCCGAGGCGGCGACTCTTGCTTTATCGGGGCGGCGGCTCTGCATCCGCCCGGGGATGCCTCTCAGAAGAATCCCGGTTCGGAGTGCACCAAGGTGCGAGAGCCGTTTGACTTCAACTGCGAGCCGCGTAAGCAGTGCTTCCGTGAGATGCGTATCGATCACGAGCGTTAAGTCGAGGGTGAGCGGCGAAGCCGCCTCCCTGTCGCTCGCGGCCGTCTCGCTGACAGACGACTGTCTACTCGCGGCGGCTGACTTTTCAGGATTGCCGGGCGAAGAGAGCACACGGATGCCGGCCGTCTGAGGAGATCCCACCGGTTCTGCGCTCATACCTTCGTGCGGCGTGCGTGCTGCGGTTTCGCTAACCTCAATCTCGGCTATCCCGTCACGGACGGTTTCGCTGAGGTGAAGCGCCTCAAGGGGCGGCGCCTCCCGTGGAAATCCTGCCGGTGGCGTGATCGAGGGCGCTGCGGCATGCGCAAGCGGGACGCTAGCCATGCCGCCCGCACAGAGGGCTTCGAGCCCGGGGAGCAGAGAGAGGAGTAAGCAAAAGCGGCATATGCATGAGCAGAATAGAGACTTCTCTGACATTTACGGCTCCTTGTTGTCCGCATGCGCCCCAAGTACTTTCGCGACAGCCGCGGGGATGCCGTCGAGAAAATCCCCGTCGCGCGAGAGTGCCGGTGACCAGCGGGTGATGCGCGCTGCGCTCACGATGGCAAGAGTGGGCACAGTTCTCACGCCCAGGGCTCTTGCGAGCGTGCCGCCCTGATCAAAGTAAAGACGGGCGGGACGGCGGGCATCTTCCGGCAGGCTGCGGGCGAGTTCTTCGGAGAGCGCCGTGCGGCTGCCGTTCACAAGCACCGGCACGATGCGTGAGGCAGGAAGTCCCGCATCGCCCTCACGGGCAAGTGCAAAGAGCCTCACCGTAGAGAGCCGCTGCTCGAGGTTTCGGGCATCGACGAGCCAGTAGAGGCGCTCAAACCCCTCAAGCGCTCCGCGAACCGAAGGCGTCAGCGTGGCGGGGAGCCCCGCCTTGCGTCTCGCGCTCATCATGGCGGCGAGTGGCGTGGGTGAGGATTCAATGGCAGAGGTGTGCCGCATCGGGAAGTGCAAGCCCTGCGGGGCGTCGGCGTTTTTACTCCAGTCTGCCTGCATTCTCTCAACCGCACGGGCCCAGGTGCCGTCAGCCACTGCCGAGGCGGCTGCCGCTCTCAAGCTCTCCTCCCAGTCCGGGTCGCGCTCGCGAAGGGCGCCGGCTCCCGGGATTCCCGCCATCCGAAAGCGCGCGACAACCTCGGGCGCACCGTCCGGTTTTGCCGCGCAGTTGGGAGACGCGTCAGCGATGGCGGCCTGCAGCGTATCCCGGGGCAGAACGTTCGGCCCTGCCGCCGGGGCGGCAGAAGCGGCAGAGGCGTGAGTGGCGGCAGAAAGCAGCGCAGCAGCGAGGCCGATAATGACCGGTGCCGCCGGCAGGCGGACTCGCCCCGTTTTTGGATAAGTCAGTTGGCAGTGAATCATGGTGAGGTCTCCTTACAGGCCGGCAAACGGGTTGGCCCGTTCGCAGCAGTCTTTATGCTCCCAGAGAAGCACAGCGCCGTCGCCGCCCGCGGGCGGGAGCATCCGCGCATCGAGCGTTACACTCCGCCCCCAGGGACGGCAGCAGGTGCCGTTGGCTGACGGTGTCTCGAGTCCCGCCGGGTAGACAAACTGCATCCGCCAGAGGTCCTTCTCGAGAATGGGCTGGTAGTTGGGACCGCACTGACCGGCTTTGCCGGTCTGCGTGAGCAGCACGCCTTCACGGGCGAGCTTCGTGGCAAAGCGCGCGGTGAGCAGCATCCAGCGCGAGGCGGGATTGGGCTGCCCGGTATGCCAGCCCGTGAGCGGGTAGAGCGAACCCTGGCAGCCCGAGCACCAGAAAAGACTGTTCACGGGAAGGCCCGCTGTCGCGGCCGCACAGTCCGTGATACAGGCGGCCTGCGCCACGGGGTTGGCAAAGAGTGCCGACTCGGGCGCAAGAATGAAACTCGCGATCGAATCGTTCCAGAGCGGATCGAGCTCGGAGAGGTACGCGAGATCAAAGGGCGACGTTTCCAGACACGCACTGTCGAGCAGACTTTCCATCAGAAAGAGCCAGGGCGTGATAAACCAGTGCACGTGATAAAACGCGGTAAGTTCGTGGGTGCGGGTGCCGCGTTTTCTCACCGACGCGCGGCCCGCCCCGGCGGCGGTGGGGTTGCCGAAACTCACGCCCCCGAGCGTTGGCGAGCAGCCCGGTTCACTCACAATCTCCGCCGTTCTCACCGGCTCCCAGTAACTCATGTTGAGTCCCACTCGCATCTGCACCCCTTTGCCGCAGACACAGGCGGCAGGCGCATTGGTTTGCGGGTCAGGGAGCGCCGCGGCGGATTTGGGCGCAGGAAGTCTGACGGATGAGCCCACCGTGATCGGGAAAAGACACGACCAGCAGACATCCGTGACCGGATTGATAACCTTGCCGCGACAGACCGCGGAGTCCGCGGCGGCCTCAGGACTCATGAGAAGGAGCAGCGCCGACATTGCTGTCGTGAGTGCTGCCGTGAGTCCTTTTTTGAGTCCTTTTGTGGGTCCTGTATTTCGCGCTTTACGCATGGTCCGCCTCCGGGCGCTCAGTGCCGGTGTCGTCCGGGCGTTCTTTGTGAGCATCGGGCGCCGCATCAGCCCAGGCGGCCAGGGCTGCGAGCGTTTCGTCGCGGAGCCTCAGATAGGCACGGCGCGCAGCGCGAAGGCGCTCCCGGTCCGCATCATCGGTTTTACTCTCCGGGTTCGTGCGCGGCATATCGGTTGAGATAAAGCGGTAGGTTTTAAGCCACCGGCGGCGCTGAGGGGCGGTGAGCCTCCGGCTTCGTTTCTCACTCATCATGCTGCGCGCGGCACGCACAAAACCGGTTTCGGCCAGGGTTTTCATCCAGGGCACCACCGCGGGGAGTGATTTCCCCGGTGTGATATACCCTGTGGCCTGCGTGATCGAGACGCCGCCCAGCACATGTTCAATCACGGCGGGAAGCCTTTCGGTATCAAGCCCCAGCAGTGCCGCGAGGTAACCTTCGCTGTCGGTGATGACAGGAATTCCCCACACGTCAGCGAGCGCGGGGCGGACAGCGGGTTCACTTTCCAGCACCAGCGCGACACGTTTGTCGCAGACCCACGCATCAAGCAGCAGTTTTTCGACCTGCGGCGTGAGCGTGCGGGCGAGCACGAGCGGGCGTGCTTCCCGCCAGACCGAGAGCGGCCGGCACGCGAGGCCGGGAAGGCGTGAGAAAAGCGTGGCGATCCGCTCACGCATGGAATTACTCAAGGCGCGTGCCGTGCGCACGATCCCGAGCGCATAAGCGCTCTCGCGCGCGGTGAGATGCCCGTCGTGGACGCTGTCAAATTCAATGAATGCAGCGGGCGAGAGGGTGGTGGCGATGGCCTTCGGATTGAGCGTAGCGTTGAGCATGCCGCGTGCCTCATCCTCTGTGCGGGCGGCCTTCATCGATTCGCGCGCCAGAAAAACACCACGGTGCGCGAGCGCCGTAATGTCGCCAAAGAGCGCATCGGTCTCCTCACGCGTAAGCGCCCCAACGAGTGCCGCCGCGGCGCGGGCTGTATCGGGGGTATCGGTGCTGTGCGCGGTTTCTTCGTGAAGCACCCCGAGCCCCTTTCGGGCGAGTGCGACCAGATAGGCCATGCACATATCCACTGAGAGATCCGGCATGGAGGCAATCAGCGCCTTGAGTTTCATCCGGGTGAGTTTTCTTGCCGGCTGCTCAAGCGCCGTGTGAGCACTTCTTGCCCGCCTGGCCGCCTCGTAGTACTGGTTTTGCGGCTGATAAATCTTTGTGTCCGTCGGGATGCGGTAGCGCTGCGAGGGATTGAGCCTGCCGGCAGAGAGCGGCGGCAGAGGCTCTCCGGGCGCTGTATCAGGCACTGCCGGTGTACTCTCAGCGGTTTTGCTCTCAAGCGCCTCTGTGACCGCCTCGGTCATCGCGCGAGCCCTTGCTGTCATCGCCGGCGTGCCGGTGCCGGGTGTCGGATCGGGCATCAGGAGGATGTCATCGTCCGTTGCCTTAAGGTCGTCGTTCTCTCCCGGGACTTGCGCACCCGGGACGCTTCCCTTCCGGGTTTTCTTCAGCGTGTCCTTCCGTGTTTCCTTCTGAGTTACCGGTATGCTGGCAAAGAGATCGGTCATCAGAGCGCCTCCTTAGAGAAAAAACGTTCTCCCGCGCGGCGCAGGCCATCAATAAACCCTCTGACGCACGAACGCTCCCGCGGGGCCTCCTGAGGGGCGGGGACGGGTTCAGAAAGGGGCGCAGTTTCAGGGAGCGGTGCCGGTGCCTCGGGCTCAACCAGCATTTCAATGTCGCCGATGGCGGCTTCAAGGTTGGCAAGCGAAAGCTCAAGTTCAATGTCCCCGTGGAGCATCTCTGAGAGGTGTTCTCCCGCCACTTCCTCGCACGCGGGACCTTCGATCACGACCCCCGGGGCTGCCACAGGCTGCGTCCCTGTCGCGGCAAGCGCCGCAAGGCTCTCCCGGATCGATGCGGTGAGGTCTGTTTTTATGCCCTCCATCGCGTGCCGGATTTCGTGCGAGAGATCGGCGTAGAGCGTCTCCGTGGAAAGCTGTCCGGCGATAGCCGTCGTGATGCGTTCCGAATCCTCCGCTGCGAGCGCCACATCGGCAAGAAAGAGCCGCCCGCTCAACTTCTCTTCATCGGCGGCCTCACAGAGCCCCGCATCACGCGCGAGGGTCAAAAGCCGCGAGGCAAAGGCCGCCTCGCCACCGAGCGTTCTGATGAGGGTGCGGCAGAAGTCCTCTTCGAGCCGGTACTCGAGCACATTGCGTAGTGTGGTGCGCAGGGCACTTTCGTCCGCAAGCGTCGGGTTCGCGTCGAGCGCCTCCTCAATGGCGCGCCCGGCAAGGGTGCGAAGCTCTGCGGTGAGCCCCGCGAACGCGCGGGTGAGCGCTGATGGGGCCTCAGGCGTCATCATCAGCGTGCAGGGCGCCGGGGTCGTCCGGGTTTGCGGTTTATCTTCGGCTGGCAGGTCAGTTTGAATGGACGTCATGGTTTTACGGTCTCAGTAAAAATCGGGTTAAGGGGGTGTTCGCGTTTTTCTCGTGCGGCATTTAGCCTGGCGGCCCTTTTTCAGGGAGATGAAGCTCAAAGGAGGGCAGGGCGTTGCCGGTGGACCTGCCGTCTGCGTTTTTTGGAGAGGGATTATGGATCTCTGCGGCACTGCGCAGGCCGTCATCGGTGACAACGTCGCCCACCGGCACGACGACTCGTGTGCTCTCCGCGGGCAGCAGTGTTTCCCTGAGGCGGTAGCCGGCACGCTGCGGCGCACTCATGCGACCGAGCAGAGGATCGGTGTTGCCGGACTCACCCACGGCCATACGGGGTGCGGGAAGGTAGGGGCTTATCGCCTGCCGCTCAATGGCGCGTTTCATCTCCACGCGCTCCTCGAGCGTGAAGTCCGCCGTGTTAATGAGTGCGGTGAGCGAGGTGCGGATGGCCTCGGGTTTCACGTTTTCCAGTCCCAGCCGCCAGAGCACCCGGTCAGTGATATCCACAGGGCGGGTGCCGTCCCGAAGGGCAAAATCCCCCGAGAGCGTGCCCGGCATATCCGAGCGCCGTATCGCCCGTCCGAGGCTTTTCTCTTCAGCCTCGATGGCCACCGTGATGAGCGCGTCGCGGCGCGCGGTCGTGAGGCTGGGCTCGGGCAGATCGCGACCGAGGATCGCGTCACGCGTGCTGTCACGGTCTTCAAAATGAATTGCCGCTGCGAGCCGCGGCTCCATCCGCTCTGAGGCGATGCCGAAGCGCTCGGCGATCGCCGCCCACATAAAGCGCCGGTACACTTCCCGCATATCAAGTGTGAGCGAGGCATTTCTGTCATGAATTGCCGAGAGCGCCGAGGCCGCCTCGCGCGAGTCGATCCAGGCGTCAAACGCACCTTTGACCTGCGAGAGAATGCCGGCGGCAGATAGGAGCAGGAAGAGGACAATCAGAAGGTTAAAGCGGTCCTTCGCGGCAAAGCGCACCGCGGCAACCCCGGCACGGGCAAGGTCATGCAGCATCGCCTCGCGGCGCAGCCGCCCGAGCGCGGCGTTTTTAAGCCCCGCAAAGTAGGCAAGCCGCCGGCTGCGGCGCTGCTCATGGTCGCGTTTGAGCTCCGCTTCGATGAGCTCCTCCGGCACAGGCAGGCCGCCAAGCGTCTGCGGATGCTCGCCGAGCCAGGTGGGATTGATTGTGAAATACGCCTCGCGCGAGTCGTCTTCGAGCCCGAGCATCGGGCGATCCGGATCCTGCCAGTCGATGGCCTCTTCAGGAAAAAGCGTGCGCACCTCATGTTCGAGTGCCTCCCGGACATAGTCCGCATAGGCCGCAGCGTCAGGAATGAGACTGCGGCAGACGGGCGCGGCAGGCGCCGCTGAAGCCGCAGGGGAAGGGGCAGCCTTTGTGCTCACAGGGACTGCCGTTTCGTCAGGGGTATTCACCCGGTCAGGTGTGCGATCACTACTCTCGTCGGTCTCTGAGGCCGAGGGCGGCTGAGTGGAGGCTCCCGCTGCCTTCTGTCGCTGCCAGGCGAGAATACCATCTCTCACCTCTGCGGCTTCGGTCTTCGTGAGAAGTTTTCCGCGCTGCGCGACAAAGCCGGGGCCAAAAAACGTGAGCGACTCGACACCGTGGCCGGCCGGCACTTCAATGGCACCCGAGGCACGGTAGGCCTCAAGCTGCGCGGCGGAAAAGCCGCCTTCGCTCGCGCGCGACGCGTCGAGCACCGCCCTCGCAGCCAGCTCCTCACGGCTCTCATCCATCTCGCCCAGAACCACATCAAAGGCGGCATCGCTCTGCGCAAAGGCGGCATCGGTCTCCGGTTTGTGGCGCAGGAGGGCTGCGGCCTGCGTGTTGCGGCGGGTGATGTGCCGGGGGCTGCGGTCGGCGTCCCGCTCCTGCGGCTGGTTAGCTTCGGTTTCTGCGGCAGCGTTACTGTCTCCGGGGTCGGTGCGAAAGAGAGGGACTTTGAGATCCGCTTTGGCCGCGAGTCCGGTAAGCGAGCAGGGTGCAGCAGCCGCTCCCTGGCTGACCTCACGCAGTTCTGCCCCCAGAGGACGCTTCCCGTCTGAGCCCGCGGGCGAGTCGAGTGCCGCAAGGAGCGTGGCCGGTGAGGAGGGAGACGCCTTTTTCCTCCCCCGGGTGACCACGGGCTTGCGCCCGCGCTCGGGGATCACGTCACCCTCAACAGTCGCCGTCGCCGGTGTGCCCGCTGCTGCGACGTCCGGGTAGACGGAGCCAGCGGCTGAATCTGTTTTCTTTGCCGCGGCTTTTCTCCCCGGTTTGACCGTCTTTTTCGCGGGCTTTTTCGCGGGCTTTTTCGCGGATGCAGCGGTCGACTTTTTTGCGGCGCTGCCTGCCGTTTTCCGGGCAGCGTCCTTCGTGGTTTTTGCCACTCTCTTGCCGGCTGATTTCTCCGGGGCGTCGGGCGCTTTTTTGTCCCCCTGGCCGGTCTGATTCCGGATGTCCTTGTCGCACACCATCAGTCTTCTCCTCAGGCGGCCTCAGAGAGACGATCGTCAGCTGTAGTGGCCGGTGCGGTGTCGCCTGCGGCCACATGACGTACAGCGCTCAGAATGTCGCAGCCCGCCGCACGCCAGGCGTTAATGGCGGAGACCTCCGAGGGGTTCGAGGAGAAAAGGAGCTGGCTTAAGCGATCGAGCGTCAACCGTCCTATCGCGGGCGGCTGGTCTCCCGTCTCGACCAGCATTTCGGCGTATTCGCCCGCGACGGTGGTGAGCGAGCGGATCATCTCAAGCAGGCCGTCACTTGCGACAAACTGCTTCTGCGCCATGAGCGCCGCGACAATATCGGCGTCCTGACGCAGGAAAAACCGTGTGTCCGCACAGCTCCAGGCGGCATGCGCCGTGGGCGAGTGCCAGAAGTCGGCGAGGTTCTGTGTCGCGACGACAAAACTCGCCTTGTGTTTTCTTGCGCGGCGAAAACCGCTCTCGATAAAACCTGCGGTGGCGGCATTGCCCATCAGATCCCAGGCCTCGTCGATAAAAATCATTTTGATCGTGGTGCGGTCACACTCCATCGTCTCTTCAATAATGAGCATGAGCATCATAAGCACGGCCTGACGCAGGGCGGGGTGCCCGGAGAGGCCTTCGAGCTCAAGTACCGTAAAGCGGTTGGCAAAGGTGAGCGGCTTGCCGCGGCCGTCAAACCACTTTGCATACGCTGTGAGATAGGGCTGCAGCAGACTTCTGAGGTCACGCGCGCGGATATCCTCCGCGGCAAAGGGGGCAAGGAGCGCATAGAGGTCGGCAAGGGTCGCGCTGCGCCCCAACGCGGCCGCGCGGTTGACGGCCTCGTTAATCACCTGAATGAGCACACTGCGCTCGTAGGCACCAAGAAGCGCCCCGGGGGTGAGGAGCGCATTAATGACCGAGACCACATCATCGAGCCGCTCGACCGAGTCAGGTTTAAGGAGCTGCAGCGGATTGAGGTCCCAGATATCGGTTTCGGAGAAGGTGAGATATTCGCCATCGAGAAAGTCACAGATCTTGCGGTAGCTGTGCCCGATATCGATCACCCAGACAATACCGCCGCGCAGCAGCGCCGCCGTGACCATCTCGTTCATGAGGACCGATTTTCCGGAGCCCGGGCTCCCCACAATGCCGATCGAGTAGCCGCCGTTGGGATTGGCAAAGGGATCGACCGGCATGATTTCGCCGCGACGCCCGATGAGGGTCACCAAGGGTGTCGGACGGCTTCTGTCCGCTCTCACACCGGTCCCCTGCCAGTCCAGCACAATCGGTGCGCCCGCCGTGGCGGTGGCGGCGGTACGCCGCTCAACGACCCCTGCCTTTTGCATATCCTTCAGAAGAAGCGGCCCGCAGGTGAGCGGCAGCCCCGCCATGAGGCCGAGCGTGTGCAGGCCTGTTAAGGCATGCCAGTCCCCGCCCAGCTGTCTCGCGATACCGGCAGCGGTCTGGTTGATCAGTGCCGAATGCTCCGGCCTTGTGAACGTCGTGAGAAAGTGACCCACAAGCGCAATGCCGCCTTCGCTCTTAAAGGACTCCTCGGCGATACGCCAGTTGCGGGCCTTGTTGGGGTAGTAGGGCGAGAAATTCGTGAGCGGCGTGTGCATCATCTGCAGCGCTCGCATACGGTGCGCCTCGGCATTGAGCCGCTCGCCCTGACGGTCGAGCACTTTCACGACCGAGGTGAGCAGAAAAGGCGAGAGAATCTGTGCGCCGCCCCGCTCAGGACTGCCCGCCAGAAGCGACGCGCTGATCAGATGCCAGGGATTGGGGTAGGTGGTGAGCACGTGGCTTGTCGCCACAACGGGCGGACAGTCCGCCGGGTAGCGCTCTGTGGCGTGAGGGGTGAGGGCGTCGTCAGGCTTTCCCCGACCGGTCTCCTCCGGCGCATTTTCCCGAGTGGTCCCCTTTTCTGAGGCTGCCAGCGTGGTGGCAAACCGGATGCCGTGCTTGAGAATGGTGACTTCCGTATCCGGGAGCGTCACCTGTTCGTTCACGGGCGAAAAGGGATTAAAAAGCGGGTGCAGGAGTGAGCCGGTTCTTGCGCGGTGCGGCGCAAGCAGCTCGGCGAGCGTGCCCACGAGTGTATCCCCGTCCCAGGCGCCGGCCAGAAGGGCGTTGGCGGACAGTGTCGCCATCATGCCTTCACGGATGTTGAGGACCTCTTTTCGCAGCGCGGCGTCGTGCGGGTCGGCTGCCGGCACAATGCAGGTGAGCCAGGCACGAAAGTGCCGCGGGAGCACACTCTGCGTGGGGGCGGCATCGCCCCGGGCGAGTTCTCTCAAGTGCGCACGCATTGCATCCGACAGCCCGAAGAGCATCTCGGCGGTGCTCTTTTTCACCGGCCGCATCGGCACCCGCGCGGCCATCGCGAGGAGATCCTCGCGGCTTGGCGCCATCCACTCGAGCAGTCCCTCAATCATGGGCGAGGCGTAGACAGTTACGGTCACGACAGTTCCCGCCGGGCAGTTGCTCGTGATGCCGATGAGTTCATTCTGAATTGCATCGGTGGCGCCCGTCTGCGGGCGGATCTCCAGCACAAAGCCAATGCTTTCACTCACGTCCGGTGTTGTCCCCGTGAGGGTCGCAAGCCCCTCGCCGTCGATGTCTGCAATCGGCAGAATGCTCGCGAGCCGGTCAAAGTGCTTCACATCTCCGTGCCGGAAACCGGGGTAACCGGCGAGCTCCCGGACGTTGGTTTTGAGCCGTCCGAAAAGGCCAAAAGAGCGGAAAGACGCGGAAAAGGGGCGAGATGAGGTGTGGCGGAGAGCAGCCTTTTCCCCGGGACTGCCGGTTTCGTTGTCTGAGGCCGCTGGCGCCGCATATGCTACCGGGTGCTTGCCCCGGATGCGTTTCACAAGGCGCATGAGCGCTCCGTTGCGCGTTATTGTTGTGTCCTTCATTTCGCAGCGCTCCCCTCTGAAGCGCTCGCCGCCGTCCCGGGCAGCATGGTTGCGCGGGCATTAAGGAGCCGGAGGGCGCCGGCAAAGTCCTCAGGGAGGGCAATGTCGGGCGCGGCAGTGAGCGCCGGTGAAGTCTCAGGGACTGTATCGGTCTCACCCATCACGGTATCTGTCGCCTCAGCGGCCGGACTCACGGCTTCGGGCACATTCCGGCCGCGACGTGCGCGCAGCGGCGCACGGGTGAGCTCACCCACATGGCGGATCGCCGGTTTCTGCGCAAAGTAGGCCCGCCGTCCGCCTTCGGCCCAGTGCGAGCGCGAGACGGTCAGATAGACGGTCTCGCCTTCATGCAGGTCGCCGTCGGCATCGGTCCAGGGCGCAACAAAAAGCGTGAGCACCTCTTCGGGCACTCTGCGCGGAAGGGTGAGCATCGTCTCGCCCGTCGGACTGTAGAACACGTCACGCAGCACGGGCTCGGGGGTGTCAGCTCCGGAAAGCGGCACCTCGCGGTGAGCAAGACGCTGCGGCGCGGGGCGGGCGGCCTCTTGATCCCGGGGAAGCGTCTCATCCTCAGCGCGCGTACGCGCTCTGCCGGGTCGCTGAAGACGTAGGCTCGCGCTTTCCGCCACACTTTTCTCGTACGCCTCAGGGAGTGTCTGACAGGGCGAGCCCATCGGGGTGTTGCAGGAAAATGAGCTCTCGGCATCAAGACCCGTGAGCGACATACAGCCGGTGAGGAGCGTCAAAACCGGGAAAAGGGCGAGCGTTCTCGCGCGCAGCGCAAAGCGGTGAAGAGCGGACGTTTGAACGGTTATCGGATTGGTAGCGGTCATAGTGAAGAAAAGGGAAAAAAAGACGGACAGATTCCTGAAAAAGTTTTTCTAGTGCGAGCGCGGCATTCGGGGCGCGGGGCTCCCCTGCGGGCCGGCTTTATCAAAGTGCCCGGGCTCAATCATCACGCCCTGCGAGAAGACCACCTGGACCCGGCGGCCGCTGTGGCTCTCGAGCACGGGAAAGATCTGGTTGGCGATTTTGAGGTAATAGTCAACAAGGCGGTCAAGCGCCTGCCCCATCCCCTGACCGAGGCCGTTTTTGTAGGCGTTGGTGACACTGGTGGTCTGGGTGCCGAGCGCCGAGGTGGTGGTTTCCTGACTCGAGAGGCTGAGCGCCTTGCCGATCCCGGACATGATGCCAAGCGAGAGTGCTGAGGCGATCGCCTGGCCCGAGCGGGAAACGAGCCGGCCGCGGATCCCCACCTTGCCGTCCTCGCCCACGACGTAGCCCATCACTTTGAGGTCAAGGTGTGCGCCTGGCGCGGCCGAGCACGAGAGCCGGTCAAGGCGGATCTGAATGCGTTCGGTGGATAGGTCTCCCGCGGCCTGACCGGTTACAAAGCAACCCTGAAGGTCGGCGGCGAGCTCGTTGGGGAGTGTGGTCACCTCGGAGAGTCGCATCAGTACCGGCATCTCCACCGAGGTGCTTCCGGTGCCGGTGGCGGCAATCACGCCGGTGAGAAGCGTGGCCGGCGCGAAACTCCCCGCGGCGATATAGCGCCTGGTGCCTTCGGCGCGGTTGAGCGCGATCGGTGTATCAGGGGCGAGCATCGGGGCGCTCGCGAGCACGGGTTTAGCAGCTCCTTCCGTGCGCTCGCCGGTTGCAGAAAGAGGCGAGCCAGTACTCTGCGCCGGATCGTCCGTAATGCGAAGCTCCTTGAGGTGCGAAGGCTGCGCGAGAGCATCGGCCGCTGCGGGTGCGGCACTGTGTCCTGCCACTTCGACAAAAGCGGCAGGAGAAAGCGCTTTTGTCTGAGGGGACTCTCTGCGGTAGCTCTCGGGATCCGTGAGTCCCAGCGTTTCTTCAATCCCGGGCAGGGCCTCCTGCCCGGGCTCTGTGGCGGCGGGAGCGCTCGCCGTGTTCCCGGTCTGCGCTTTGAGCGCCGCGATTTCCGCTTTGAGCGCTGCCTCGCGGCTCTCGCTCTCCGCGTCGCGACGTGCCGCCTCGGTGTTAAGTTTTGAGAGGGCGGCACTGATCTCGGAGAGCGAGCGGTTCAGAGCCGCTTTTTCGTTCTCGGCCGCGGTGAGATCCCGGCGAAGGGTGCTGATGGCTTTTTCCATGCCGGTCACCCGCACATCAAACCGGGTGAGAAAACTCTCGCGATCCGTGTTTTCAATGAGGGAAAACTTTGCCGGCTCAACGGGTTTTTCCTGCGGTTTTTCTTCGCTTCCCGTCACAAGCGCAATGAGCGCAGCGGGGACGCCAAGCGCAAAGGCGATAAACGCAAAGCGCTGCCGGCGGGTGCGATCCGTGCTGTCGGGTGTGTCGGCACGCTCATCCGTGTCGAGAAGCTTTTTGAGAAAGTTCTGCATCAGTAGCGCTCCAGAATGTAGAGCTCAACCGTCTCGCCAGGCCTCACGTACTGCGAGGAGACGGCTGTGCCGAGAATGTCACCCGCGGTGAACCCTGCCGGATCCAGCACGAGCGGGTGCAGTCCCGCATGACGCAGGCTGATGTGGGTGCCGGTGAAGGTGTCGTTACCCATCACCCCCACGTGTTTAAGCGTGAGCGTGTGGCTGCGGGTGAGCGAGGCGATAAGCGACTTCACCTCAGGCGAGGTTTCAGTGTCGGGGAGAAAATCAAGCACTGCCGTGTTACGGGTCACAAGCGCCATCAGTGTCGCTTTCATGCCGGCGATAAAGTCGGCGCTCAGAAGTGCCCTGGGGGCGGGTTTTCGCATGCCCGGATCCGGCACACTGCCTTCGCCCGCCATCACCTGCCGCGGGCCTGTGCCCCGGTGGCGAATGACGATATTGCGGCTCCCGGCCCCGGGCGCAGCGGTGAGCTCCAGCGGGACCATGTCGCCGGTGGCCGTGGTCACATAGAGACTGGCGACGGTGGCCTCTTTTGCGTACACAAAAATACGGCCTGTGTCTTTCTGGATATGGACGCTGATTCGGGACTCATCAAAAATCACCGAGACAAACCGTTCACCGGCAGGACTGATCATTGTGGTGATGCCGGCAGGGATGGTGAGCCGCAGCGGCTCGGTGGCCGAGGCGGTAAAAAGGCTGTTGCCTGTGCGGGAAACCCCGAGGGAGGCATCGGGCGCAGCCGCAGTCACGCTCTCAGAGCGGACGGGTTCAGCCGTAAAGGCACTCTTCGGGCTGCGGGCCTCGGCCGGCTCCGGCGTGCCAACTGCTTCCGCCCCCGGGCGTTGCGCCGCGGGCTCGCCCGCATCAGCCGAGGGGCTTGCACTCAACTGCCAGGGAGAGGCAACGGGGAGTGGTTCAGGTTCAGGCGCACCGGCAGCGGCAGGCCCCGAGGTGAGGGCACCCGCAGCGAGTGCTGCCGTGAGGAACACGGTCCGGAGGCGGGAAAGCGCGTCTGAGGAGGGTGTCAAAGGGGCACGCCTGGCGGAAACGCCGGGAATTCGAGGCCGGCAAAAAGGGGAGCGGTGAGATGTGACAGCATTGGGCAGCATGGCAATACCTCCCGGCGGGACGCCCCGGAGAGAGGGAAAACTACCCTCCGGGCGCTGAGCGGAACGGGGAAAACAAACTAACGGGAAAATCTCTTTGGGTGGAAACCTGTTTGGCGCCCTAGCGGCGCTTGAGTTCAACAGCCTCCGCATCGGTGAGCACTCTTGTCGAGAGGGCCTTAAGGAGCAGCCGCCCCGAGAGATAGCGGAAGGTGAGTGTGAAACGTTTCATCTCGCGCCTGGCGACTTTGTCGGCCATCAGCACCGTGAACTCGCCGTCGACATGCGCGGTGAGTCCTTCGACTGAAATACCCATCGGAATAAAGAGCGTCGATATCCGCTCACGCTTCATGCGCTGCGCCTCCAGGACGAGCTCGGTTTCGAGCTTCGCCGAGAGCGTCGGATCGGTCTGGCGCAGGATCCGTTCGCGCTGATGCGCTGCAGTGACCGGCGTCACGGTGGCAAGCGCTGCGACAAGGCCCTCCGCCCAGCGGGCGACATACGCCTCTGAGGGGCCACTCTCGGTAAAGCGCCAGGCCTCTTTTTCATCGATGAGCGTTGGCGGCACAACAATGGTTTCGCGTGTCGGACGGCTTGTGACGAGCGCGCCGGCAAGGAGTACGTCGGCGGCAACGAGCGCCGCGGTAATCCAGATAAAGGCACGCCGGATGCCGATGCGCTCAAGCGCGGTCGGCGTGAGAGAAACAGTGTCGGTGAGGGATTGTGGCCTGGTCATGGTTGGGGTAGCCCGGAGGAAAAAATGGTGCGTGAAGGGTGAGCCGCTACTCGCGGCGGTCATCCGAGAAAATAGCGTCGGGCGCTTTTCGGAATCCGGTCGAAAACAAACGGCCAGAGACCGAACGTCCAGTAGAAGACTCTCCAGAGCACACAGAAGCGTTTGATGTAGCGCTCGTAGAGAAACCCGAGCACCACGGCGAGGATTGCACCGGCGAGCATCTGATTGACCTCGGCACAGAGCACAAAGACCGTGACGGCGATCATGATCACATCGAGCGAGAAAAACATGATGCGCGGTGCATCGTCAAGCCCTTCAGGAACGTGAACAGGTGTGAGCATAGGAGAGCCTTATAGGGAGGGTGCGTTCTAGGAGACGGTGAAAACCGCATCAATGATGCCCGGCGCAAGAACGAGCGCAAGCGCCGCACTGATGCAGACGATGGCGCCGACGATCGAGCCGCGGATGGCTCCCATACCGAGCCCGACAAGCAGGAAAATAATCGAGATGGATTTGCCAAGCCCGCCGGTGGCCCAGCCGCGCAGGATGTTGTAGAGACTGTCGAACTCCGTGCCGGCGGCCATGGCCGGTGTGGTCATAAGGAAAACCGTGACCGCTGCGGCCCAGCGGGTGAGAAGCGGCACGGATGGTGTCTGGTGAGTCATGGGAGGTAATCCTGATAAAAGTCACCGCAGACCGGATGGGAGCGGGCGGTGCCCGGAGGCAGAGCGCGGCACGCCGGCGGCACTGAAGCTCATCAAGATGCGGCCGGAAGCGTCGTGCTGACACCGGAGCGATACCGCTCCATACGGACTGCGGGTGAGGAAAAAAACATACCAACAGGAGCCCTTTCAGGCGGGGACGCTCGGGCGAAGACCGCAGACCGGAGAAGGTGCCTGTTTCGGATAGTCATCATAGAGCGGGAGTCAGAGGCCGGCGCCGGGGGCCGAAAATGACGAATTGCACACATGTCTGCAAAAAGGGGGTGAAAACGGGGGAACCGGCAGGACTGTGCGGACCCGGTGACAAAAAGGCAAAAACGACCTTCCGGGAGCGTCCGGGAGCGCTGAGCGAAGCGGGTAAAAGGAGGCGAAACCGGACGGGGAAGCAGAAGGGGGAGGGAGTGCAGAGCGCAAGAAAAAAACGCAAAGCGGGCAGGGTGGTGAGCAACCCGGAAAAGACGGCCAGCAAGCGCCGCGGGCGCCGCTGTCAGCATGGTGCAGAGGGGAGCCCGAAAATGAGGGAAATATCCGCGGAAAAAACGGTGATGAGCGACCCGATAAGGCAGCCTCAGAAAGAGGGATAAACCGTCAGGCGGAAATAAGAAAATCAGGAAAAGACAGAAAAGATAAACCCTGAAAAAGCGGAAAAAAGAAAGTACGAAACAGAGGAGAAGAAAAAAATAAAAATCCCTTTATAAACTGATTAAAAGTGAATTTGATGCCAGCAGCGGATAAAAAAGGGAGTCTTCATGCATGTTTGTGGTAACAGCTGAGAAGATACTGCCTTCTTAAACG
>CAJJRX010000011.1 GCA_905194315.1 uncultured Sutterella sp.
GAAGGAGTTAGCGTCGCTCGATTTTGTAAACTGATGGGGCTCGCTCGCAGTAGCTTCTATGCAGCGAAGAAAATTACACCGGCACAGTCTAGGGATGCGGAAATAGCCCAAAAAATTGCGCAGATCCAACGGGAGCATAACTACACCATCGGGCGCCGGCGTATGGGGGCGCTGCTTATGAAGTATTACGGGCTGCGGCTGGGCGAGAGCCAGATTCAACGTATCATGAGTTCGTTTGCTCTGACAGCTGTCACAAGGCAGGTCAGGAAGGCAAAACCTCAGGCCGGTAAAGCCACAAATGAGGAGTTACCAGCCAATCTGCTTAATCGCCAGTTTAGTGCGGACAGGCCCTATCAGAGAATGGTGACTGACGTGACGTATATCCCTTATTTTGAAGAGGGACAATGGTACTGGGGGTATCTCTGTCTGGTGCAGGATTTGTATGATCGCTCGATTGTGGCGTGGAATTTCCAGAAAAAACAAGATGTCAACTTGGCGCTTGGTACTCTGTATATTCTTAGACAAAAGAATCTGGCACCAGATGCGATGTTGCATAGTGACCGCGGCAGTATCTACACGGCTGAACGCTTCCGGAGGCTCGAACAACAGTTCGGATTGACTCACAGTTATTCCCGGACAGCTAACTGCCATGATAATGCCACTATGGAGTGCTTTAATGGCACCTTTAAGGTTGAAACCTTATACAACACACATGTCGCTCTGGATCACCCTTCATTTTCCGAGCAAATGGCACTCATCAAAAAATACATCGAGTACTACAACACTAAGCGTCCGTGCTCGATCATCGGCAACGTGCCCCCTGTAGATTACAGGGAGCAGTATTACCGATGTCAGGCTGATCTGAAGTGAGGCCATCCCCGACAAAGTCTAGAAACTACAGAGGATCATTAAATCCTAAATGCCCATAAAAGAATATGGCAAAATTTGACAGAAACCCTGTCCAAAAATTTCATACCAGTTCAACCCAAGCGCTCAGAACAATCAGTCTGTCTGCTTGCTCTGTTGCTGATTGTTCTTGTTATTGTTATTCATGCGCAGCCGGATCATCTCCTCACTTTCCACTGTAAAGAGCGCAACAACCTGCTTCACACCATCAACACCGGCCACAGCCTTCTTCGTCATGGCCGCTTCCGTGGGAGACAGAATTCCCATCAGATAAGCG
The DNA here is from genome assembly GCA_905194315.1 of uncultured Sutterella sp. GTDB lineage: Bacteria > Pseudomonadota > Gammaproteobacteria > Burkholderiales > Burkholderiaceae_F > Sutterella. Next base: position 1,184 of record CAJJRX010000011.1, read on the forward strand.
ATATTGCGATCAACAACCACCTTCATCTGATTCAGAGAAATTTTCTTGGTTCCAACAATCACGCCGCGCACCTTTGTTGCCAGCAGAGAGTCAGAAAGTCGCTGTGTGGCGGATACCGGCTGCCGTACTGCGAGCTCATTAAAGACACCGTCAACATCCAGACTGGCGGCGGCAATCTGTCCGGCCTTATCCTTGGCCTCCTGAGTGGCCACCTCGCCTGTCAGCAGAACCTTACGGTCATAACTCGTGACTGTGATGTGGTTGGGGGTGGCTTTGATCGCCTCGGTCACATCAAGATAGATTTTTTTCTCCAGAACCTCGTCATTCACAATCGCGCCCGTAGAACGGCGATCAGTCACCACGGTAGCAGTGGTTGCAGCGGCACCACCAACAAGCAGCGGTGCGCAGCCTGCAAGAAGCTGCACCATAACCATAGAACCTGCCAGTAAAGATACGGTCTTTAATTTCATTGTCATTCTCTCTATCCTAAACAGCATCACTATGCCTTCCTAGAGCGTACACTGACTACGCATTTTTTTGGACGATATTTTGTAACCAAGCCCAATACTCTGCAAAAATTGCCCTGTTGAACCAGTACCGGTTACTTCTTTTACGCAGTTTATTGTTATAAGTCCAGCCGCGGATGGTTTCATGAACAGTTTCCACGTCCGAATCAATAATCATACTGACGGTTTTCAGGGCAGGAAAAGTATTCAGCGCAATCCATTCAATCCCGGGTGAATTCACAGACTGCTCCACCTCCGGATTTCCTTCCACCTGTATAAGCAACAACAAAGCCCCCAGGCGCTGCTCCACACTGCCGAAACGGTTTGCCACCAGCCCCAGACGGTCACAAAGGGCGCAGTACGAGGAGTAGTTAGCCAGCTCACGCTGCCACATGACATTCTGGTCAGCAATCTTCAGAAGCAGTTCCTGGTTGACAACCAGAACCTCCGAGGTTGTCACACAGTAATGCCGGCGGGGAAGACGGTCACGGACATACAGATTTTCAAAGCTCCCGCATAAGGCACCCGCGCAGCTGAGCGACAGCATGAGCGGTTCCTCCCGAACCGGATCCTGAAGCGCTTTGGCCACTACCCCTGAACGGACAAACATCAGCCGTTCAAACAGATTGGGCGACAGGTAAATTTCCTCACCGCGAGCATACCTGACGCTATGGCCCAAACCATTCATCACCCCGATCATGGATTGCGACATTTTAGGAGACAACCAAGGGCGGATTAATGTATTCATATACCCAACAAAAATGTTGTTTAGTTTGTGGATTGTTTTGTTGATAACTTAGATTCTGGATACCTCCGAATTGTGAATAACTTTTTTGTTAGCCGGTTTTGAGCGTTTTTGTTCACATTTGTTCCCGACTATTCACAGGGTTCCCGAACAGTTATCCACCAGGTTATCCTAACCGTTAGCTCTGGCGGGGCTCTGCATTTCGAGAGTTATCCACAGAAATTATCAAACCTACTACATACTACTACTATCTTTATAAATTTATCTTTATTCCTTTTAGTGTTGCTCTTCAAACCATACCCCGTATTATGGATAAAAACACAAAAAATGTTGAACTCATACCACCCAAGCCACAGTTTTTCCTGAAAGATACGTTTTAAAAACGCCTCTTTTCCGGCAGATTCCTGTGGATTACCCTGTGTGTATTTTGTGGATTACCTGAGGATTACTTCTTAAAGAAGACCTGCTCGACCGCATTAATACCGCTTTTCGCGTTGAGAGCCCCGCCAAAGAGTTTTGCCGGCTCCTTCAGACTGCCGATGGCGGTAAATTCCTTACCTTCCTCTTCAAGAGCTTTCTGGAGCTCATCTCGGGGTTCAAGTTCATCGGCAATAATGATGTGGTCAATGCGATAAATGGTCGGTGTGCTGTCTTTTGTCGACAGCACACGAACAGACACCGTGTCGATGGTATCAATCAGGCTTTCCGAGAGCGTCTGTACACCGTTCATGCGTATCCATTGCATGTCCGTAAGTTTCTCAGCCTCTCTGAGGCTTTCCTTGAGCTGACGGAGCTCTTTATCGGTGATGATGTATGTGGAACGGGGAAGTGTATCTATAAACGGTATCATCCCCTGACAGCCGGCTCTGTGTTTTCTGGGATCTCCTATACCCCATGCACGCAGCCATTCTTCAGAAGTGAGCGGCTTGTCATCAGTGACGAGATAACGGGCAATATCGAGCGCGATGCGGGAGTCCCCGATAATGGCTACACGATGGCCGACAGAGGCTTTGCGTAGGAGCAGGTCCTCAAAAGTGAGCACGTTCAGGCTGTCAATACCTGGGATATCAGGAATGACCGGTTGAGTACCGGTGGCAAGAAAGACTTTGTAGTGAGGATAGTTCTCCCGGATCCAGATTCCGGAGGCTCTCACCCCTTTGATAATTTCCACGCCGAGCTTGAGCAGGTGTTCCTCTTTAAGACGGATAAGATCCTGCAGATGCTCCTTCCCCGGAATCATGGACGCCAGGTGGAGCATACCTCCTAAAACAGGGCGTTCCTCTACAAGGACGGTGTTCAGTCCGCGGCGGGCAGCATGCTCGGCAGCAGCCATCCCGGCAGGACCGCCACCGATGATAAGGCAGTTTCCCTGCGTTCTGAGCTCTTTTCTGCTCACGGTAAAGGGGAACACTGCATACGGGTTGGCGATGCAGCACAGCGGCGTATGCTCGCGTGTGAGCGTGGATGTAATGCAGTTGCTGGCACAGCCGACGCACGGGATGAGTTCCTCGTCGGATTTGAAGTACAGTTTTTCCCCCCACTGCGGATCGGCTATCAGTTCATGGGCCACTTCGGCTACCGCCTTGGCGTCCCGGCCTAATGAGGCTTCGATTTCGTCCGGTGCGGCTTCCGGTGGCAGCAGAACCACAGGGAGTTCGGTTTCGGCGGAGAAATTCTCGATAAACGGATACCAGATTCCCTTGGGGGTCAGGTCGTTATATAAAGGAATGGAATCACTGAGCAGACCGATATCAAAGCTGAGCATATCCACGCCTTCATAGGCGAGTGCCGCGGCAAAATCAACCAGATCATCCCAGCGGTTTCCGCCGGGGAGCAGATCCATCAGGGTGAGCCGGTAGCTCAGAAGCGGTGTCGGCCCGATATAGTCCCTGATTCTGCGCACAATTTCGGTGGCAAACTTAAACCGTTTCTCGCCTCCCCACTGGTCAGTACGCTTATTGAGTACCGGACTGGTAAAAGTGTTCGGCAGTGAGAGTTTGCCGCCGTAAATTTCCACGCCGCTGAAACCGCCATGAGTGACAGCCTGTGCCGCGAGAAGCGCATACCCTTTAATAAAGTGCTCCACAAAAAGGTTGGGAATTCTGTGAGATTTGTACAGCGTATCGTTATTGATGAGTCCAGAGGAGGATACGGCACCGAAGTGAGCGGCGTCCATCCCGTGGTGCATCAGCTGAAGCATAACTTCCGAGCCTCGTGAGCGCAGGAAGCTGTTCAGGCGGAACGCTTTATTAAAGAATTTGTTATCAGTGACAGGCGCATCAAGCTGGTCCCTTCCGGAAAAGCTCATCGCACCATGATTGATGATGAATAGCCCGGGACCGTGGTCCGTACAGCGGGACTGATAAAAGTTCACCCATTCATTGGCAAACTCATCCCTGCCCTCAAGCCCCGTTTTCACAGGTCCCATCAGAAAACGGTTCTTGAGAGTGCGGCTGCCGATTTTGATTGGCGAAAAGAGATTGCTGTATTTCGTCATTTGGTTTGAATTAGTGTGTTATGGATGCCAAAAGGCACTAAAACACTTGGAATTGTCTTCAAACTCTTTTCCAGATGACGTTCCTGGTCATCAAAGAAAATGTGAGGTCTGATGGCTTCGAGAATCGGTGTCTTATCCCTGCCGTCAAGCAGAAAGAGCTCAGTAGCGCTCATACCGAAAGATTTCAGGGTGGTGATCAGACGCTGTTCGCTCGGAGCGCCGCGGGCTGTCACAACGGAAATCCGGATACAGGGGCTGAAGTACGGGTTGTCTTTGCCATGCAGGTCGTAGTCAAGACGCTGGAAGGTCGACAGCAGTTCAAACAGAGGACGCAGGGGACCGGGGGAGTGCGGTGTGCTTGCTTTCTGCTGTTCGAGCTGATGGAATCCCTTGAGCCCTTCACTCTGGAAGGCACGTTCGCTTTCATCGTCAGCGATGACTCCGTCAAAGTCAAAAGCAATGCGCAGCGCTGCTGTATCGTCATCATCCTCCACACTGCTCGGCAACACAAGACCGGCCGGAACCCCGGCATTGATGGCGTTATGAACGTTCTCCTTGTTGGCACTCAGAAACAGAGAGACACCGAATGCTTTCAGATACGGGAAAGTGGTGTGTCCGGAGGTGAACCCGCCCGAGGTGATCGGCAGGTTGTAATAGCGGCAGGAGTTGAACAGGCGCTGAGCAGTCTCGGGTGAATTGCGGGAAAGACAGACTACGTCAAACGGAGAGATGTCTCCGAAAAGTTCATTAATGCGCAGGAGGCGTTTGACAAAAGGAAAAGCCACCCCTGGATTCAAAACCTTGTCTTTGTTTTCGACCTGAAAGTTTCGAAATGCCTTATATCCCTTTTCCTCAAACAGCCTGTGTTCTTCCTCGAGGTCGAACAGTGCTCTTGAAGAGACGGCAACTACCAGTTTTTTTATGGGCTCGGCCATCGTAGTCCTCCACGACTTGAGTGAGCGGTTATGCGCAGAAGGTGATTTTTCAGCGCATAACCGTTACTTTTACGGGTTTTTATGAACACTTAATGGATTAAGCGTCAATATTACCTGCATACAGTGCGTTGGTTTCAATGAAGTCGCGACGCGGTTCCACCACATCGCCCATCAGCATCGAGAAGATCGCATCCGCACTGGCTGCGTCCTCAATGCGGACGCGGAGCATGCGGCGGGCAGCCGGATCCATCGTTGTGCTGAAAAGCTGATCTGCCATCATTTCGCCAAGCCCTTTGTAGCGCTGGCGGATGATGCCTTTTTCAGCCTGATTAAGCAGCCAGTTCACCGCTTCACTGAAATTCTTGACCGGTGTGCTTTCTTTATTGCGGGCAACCACGGCACCGTCACCGATCAGGCCTCGAAGCATGTCAGCACTTTCCTTGAGTTTTTTGTAGTCAGCAGACATCGTGAACTCAGGCGTGATCGTAGAGGTCTTGTAATTGCCGTGCTTGAGACGGTGGATCTTAAGAAGGAATTTTTCATTCTCTTCGTCATAGACCACCTCGGTTTTCACATCCGGATCACGCATTTCCGCCTGAAGCGCCTGCGCCGAGTGATCGGCCTCAAACTGATTATCCAGTTTGATTTCAATACCTGCGGCAATGGCGGCAAGGGCTGCGCGGTCAATCGCCCCCTGCAGACGGGTAATCACTTCGGAGCTCTGCTGATATTCACTCACAAGGTTTTCAAGTTCTGTACCGCGAATGGCAGCCTGTGCGTCGTAGGCTTCCTTGTTCTTGTAAAGCATCGCGCCCTCAAGAGCAAGGCGAAGCAGGTAGTCGCTCATCTCCTTTTCATCTTTCAGATAGACCCCTTTATCACGATGATCCTTCTGAACCTTGTACAGAGGAGGCTGAGCGATATAGACGTGCCCCTCTTCGATGAGCTGCGGCATCTGACGGTAGAAAAGGGTCAGCAGCAGCGTACGGATATGCGCACCGTCCACGTCCGCGTCGGTCATGATGATGATGCGGTGGTAGCGCAGTTTGGAGAGGTCAAAGTCTTTACCGATATTTGTCCCGAGCGCCAGCGTGAGCATGCGAATCTGTTCGGAGTCGAGCAGTTTGTCCTGAGCAGCCTTCTCCACATTCAGCACCTTACCGCGCAGCGGCAGAATAGCCTGGAACTGGGATTTGCGACCCTGCTTGGCGGAACCGCCTGCGGAGTCCCCCTCCACCAGGAAGAGTTCGCTTTTGGCCGGGTTCTTTTCGCGGCAGTCGGCAAGCTTACCGGGCAGACCGCCGCCGGAGAAGGACTGGCGGGAGATATCACGGGCCTTGCGGGCCGCTTCACGTGCACGGGCTGCCGCAACGATTTTCTCACAGATGATTTTGGCATCGTTGGGGTTGCGTTCCAGGAAGAGTTCAAGCTCACGGGCAACCACTTCCTCAACGGCCGGACGGACCTCACTCGAGACGAGTTTGTCTTTGGTCTGAGAGGAGAATTTCGGCTGCGGCACTTTAACGGACAGAACGCAGGTCAGACCTTCACGCAGGTCATCACCTTCAGGTTCAATGACTTTTTTACTGCCGGCTTTTTTGCCGATTTCGTTGTTGGCGATATAGTTCTTCAGGACACGTGTCATTGCGGCGCGCAGGCCGGTCACGTGCGTTCCGCCGTCACGCTGCGGAATGTTATTTGTGTACGCAGAGAGAACCTCGTTGTAGCCGTCCTGCCACTGCATGGCGATTTCAACATCCACCGGAACCCCGTTGCTCATCACGGTTTCACGGGCATGGAACACGGTCGGATGAATCACGTTACGGGACTGATTTTTAAACTCCACATAGGCTACAAGCCCTTTATCCGTCTGAAGATGAGCCTCATGGGCGGTGCGCTGATCAGTCAGCGTGATGGAGACGCCGGAGTTGAGGAAGGACAGTTCACGCAGACGTGACAGCAGAGTGTCGTAGCTGAAGGTGGTGATCTGTTCAAAAATTTCAGGATCGGGAAGGAAGTGCACTTCGGTACCGCGGCGCTGCGTCGGCCCCACGAGCTTCATGGGGGAGACATCCTCCTGCTGGCCGGTGTGCGGGTTGACCTGCCGTTCAATGATGCGGTTTTTCACTTTACCGCGTTCGAATTCAATCGAACGTGTCTGACCGTCACGGCGCACAATCAGGCGCAGCCATGTGGACAGAGCGTTCACACAGGACACACCAACGCCGTGCAGACCACCGGAGATCTTGTAGCCGTTGTCATCGAATTTACCGCCGGCATGAAGTTCGGTCAGGGCAATTTCGGCAGCACTGCGTTTCGGATCGTGCTTGTCATCCCACTTGATGGAGGAAGGAATGCCGCGTCCGTCGTCGACGACGGAAATTGAATTGTCCGTGTGAATGGTGACCTGAATCTTGGTGGCATAGCCGGCAAGCGCTTCGTCGATGGAGTTGTCAACAACCTCATATACCAAATGATGAAGCCCGGAGCCGTCAGCCGTATCACCGATGTACATCCCTGGACGCTTGCGGACAGCTTCCAGGCCTTCAAGGATTTGGATGCTCGTCTCGTCATACGCGTGAGCGGGTTTCTCAGAGGTTTCCTTCATTTGATCCATTTCAGTCATAAAATTTAGTTCCTAAAATCATTGCATGGCCTGTCGGTATCCGCGCGAGGCACATCAGGGGCGGGCTGCCGCACAATTTTCAGCTTCTTATCTAACAGCTAAACCGACCAGCAGACTGCTGGTCGGTTCTTTATATGCGATTTTCCCCGGTTGCGATCCCGACAGATCAGATGCGCATCGGCATCACGACGTAACGGAAGCGATCAGGCGAATCGGGCATGGTGATCAGAACACTGCCGGAGGCCGTAGAGAAGTTGAACTTCACATCCTTGGACTTCAGGATGGAGAGAACTTCCGACAGATAGGTGATGTTAAAGCCCATGTCCATATCTTCATAGTTCCACTCGATCGGAAGCGTTTCTGTCGCTTCTTCGTGGTCGGTGTTAACACTCTGGATTTTCAGATCCGTCTTACTGAGAATCCAGCGGACACCGTGGAATTTTTCACTTGTCATGACACCGACCAGACGCAGTGAGCTGGCAAGCTGTTCTCGATCAAGCAGAATCGACTTCGGATTGTTTTCTGCAGAAGGCAGCACACGGTTGTAATCCGGGAATTTTCCTTCAATAAGTTTGCTCATGAATGTCACATTACCGAAGGAGAATTTGACCTGCTGGTCAGTGAAGTCAATCTTCACGGGGGTGTCATCATCAGGCAGCAGGCGGATCAGTTCGCGGACAGACTTGCGCGGAATAATGGCCTGGAACTGTTCAAGTGTTTCATCCACAGTGGTATCGCAGCAGGCAAGACGGTGGGTATCCGTGGCAACGGTACGAACCAGATTTCCGTCCATCACGAAGAGCAGTCCGTTGAGGAAGAAACGCACATCCTGATTAGCCATGGCGAAAGATGTCATCGTCATGAGGTAGCGCAGCTGGCGGGCAGGCAGCTCGAGACTGCGTTCCCAGCGGCCTTCAGCAATTTTCGGATAATCATCAGCCGGCAGCGTCTGAAGATTGAACTGACCACTGGGGGACTGAATCACCAGTTTGCCGTTATTAAAGTCGAAATCGAGAATATCCTTCCCGGCGACAGCGTTCAGAATGCTGGTCACCTTGGCAGCGTTAACTGTGAAGCGGCACTTGGTGTCAGCAACACCAACGGGAGCCTCGGTACAGATCTGAATATCAAGGTCTGTTGTTGAAAATTTCACATTGACGCCATCCTGTTCAATCAGGATGTTGCTCAAAATAGGAAGGGTCTGGCGTTTTTCAACGATGCCTTCAACAATTTTGACGGGCTTATTAATTTCTTCACAGTTGCTACGAATCGTTTTCATAGGGAATATCGCTATGCTCTGCCTGGCGGAGGCCGCCAGGTGTTGCACTACCTCTAGTTTGTGTTGAAGGAATTGTGTTCACAACACTCAGCCGGAGATACCCCTCAAGGAGCGCTGTGTATCACAATGATTATTTCAAATGAGAGCCCTCTTTCAGTTGCGCTGCTCTGTATGCAACAACATACCAGAATGCTCTCGGCTTTAAAACTGTTCAAAACCAGCTTACAGTCACGAAAAGTGAACGGCAAGCCCCCAGAATAGATCCTGACGGATCCCTAAATCTCAGGCCTCAGCCTTTGATCATCTGCTCAAGCACGTGAATTTCGTGATTAAGCTCCGCATTGTTCTGACGATCCTGTGTAATTTTTCTTACCGCATGCATCACCGTTGTATGGTCACGCCCGCCAAAGTTGGCGCCGATCTCGGGAAGGCTGTGCTGAGTCAGTTCCTTTGCCAGATACATGGCAATCTGGCGCGGCAGGGCAATATTGGCAGGACGGCGTTTGGAGTGCATTTCTGCAACCTTGATGTTGTAGTAGTCAGCCACCGTCTTCTGAATATTTTCAATCGTCACCAGCGTATTGACCTGAGAGAACTGATCCCGCAGGACATGCTTGACGGTTTCGATGGTGATTTCCCGAGCCGAGGGCTGGAACTGCTGATAAGCCACAACCTGCTGCAGAGCGCCTTCAAGCTCACGCACATTGGACTTCAGGCGTTTGGCGATAAACGAGGCAACCTCCTCCGGTAGATCTGCGTTCATTGCTTTTGCCTTGTTGAGCAGAATGGCAATACGCATTTCGAGTTCCGGAGGTTCAATGGCAACAGAGAGTCCCTGGGAGAAGCGGGAAATAAGCCGCTGCTCAATATCCTTCAGTCCGCGGGTGTAGGTATCGGCGGTAAGCACAACCTGTTTGTTGTGCGGAACGAGTGCCTCAAAGGCCCGGTAAAACTGCGCCTGAGAACCCTTTGCTCCGGAAAACGACTGCACATCGTCAATCAGAAGCAGGTCGAGACTACGGTAGCGTTCGTCAAAGAGCTGCAGAGCTCTGCGCGAGTTTGATGAGTCGCGCGTGGCAGAGGTGTACTCACTGATAAAGTCCTGTGCCGACACGCAGCGCACCTTTGCCTTCGGATGAAGGTCAAGATAGCGGTGACCGATAGCCTGCATAAGGTGTGTTTTACCCAGACCGACACCGCCGTAGATGTAAAGCGGGTTGTACTGCATACCCATTGTGGCGGCCACGTGTTCCGCAGCAGCTACAGCAAGCTGGTTTGCGTTACCGTTGACATAGTTTTCAAAGGTAAGTCCCGGCAGGAGTCCGGTTTCTTCACGACGGCGTTTATTGTCGCTCTCTGAGATGGCCGGTACAGGGTCGGGAGCATCCGTCGCTGTATGACTATCAGCAGGAATAATACGAACCTGCACAGGCCCATGGCTGACGTTGTTGGCTACCACCTGAATCGTTTTCAAAAACGTCTTCTTAATGGTATCCACTTTGGCCGCCGGCGCCTGCAGAACCAGTTCTCCTGTGGCATCATCCCAGAGTATGCACTCAATAGGCTCAAACCAAATTTTGATAAGGTTTGGAGGTAAGTTCATCTCTTGAATCTTGACGAGACAGTCTTGCCAAAAATTTGTCATGACGGATTTGCGGTTAGATAAAAGTTACGTCCCCGGGTACATATACTGGGGATTTCGTCGTTGAATAGATCTTATATTGTAGCGAGAACCACGGGCTAATGGGGCTAACTTCGCGGGAAACATCAAATTATCAGTAAAAATTATCCACATAACCCTGTGGATAAAAATAGTGAGCGATTTCAGCACATTAGGCAAGGTTTGGGGAGCTGTTTTTAGAGATATACACAACTTAATGTGATCGGGCGGGTCTCTGTGTCTAGATATATGGTTTTTACGGAAAGACTTTGCGGAAAAGCTGTTTTTCGGGAAGAAACGGAAAGAAAAAAAGTCATCCGTGTTTGACAAACGCCCCTGTTTTAATGTCTAATATTAGACTTTTCGCATAGTAGCGGAAGCTATTCTTGTTCTCTCTTAGCTAAAGCTGTTTAGCTAAGGGTGAAAAGAGCCCTGTTTTTGCTATTTCGCTATAGTGGCACAGGTCCTGTGGAAAGCCCTTCAGAACTAGTGCTGCAAGGATTTTAGCGAATACCCGTATTTTCTTTTTGACCCAGACTCACTCATTCTTGTCGATGTGAGGATGGACTTTATGCCTTTTGAGGAATAATCATGGCAACAAAACGTACCTATCAGCCTTCCAAGGTCAAGCGTGCCCGTACGCACGGTTTCTTGGTTCGCAGCCGCACGAAAGGCGGTCGTCGCGTTCTCGCACGTCGTCGCGCCAAAGGCCGTCATACTCTCGCTCTCTAAATCGTCAGGTTTAGTTCTTAGATGAGTGTTGGAACCGCTGATCCATGCGTTTCTTATAAGTTTCCTCGAGGAATGAGGATTATCCGATCCTCAGACTTTGAGGCAGTTCTGAAGGCGAGAGGCAGCAATGTCTTCCGTGTGAAATCAGACTACTTCACAGCCACCTGTTTAAAACAGCCTTCTGTTTCCGGTGGGCTTCGGTTTGGTATCACAGTCGGAAAGAAATTCGCCCGGAACGCAACTGCTCGCGTGAAGGTTAAAAGAGCACTCCGAGAGACAGCACGAAAGCAAGCCCCATATCTCATCGCACTTCTGTGCGAAACAGGAGTGGGGCTTGATGTTTCTTTACGCCTGACAGCTTCGCTGGAATCGTTTGATTCGCCTTACAGCGGAGTGCACCGTTCATTCAGAGAATGCCTCAGGAAAGATATCGAAAAACTCTTTTCTCAGGTACTATCCCGAGTGGAATCGATGCAGCATTGTCAGCAGGGATAATTGATTCATGTTGGAACGAGCGCTAAAAGGTTTAATCCGGCTTTACCAGTGGACACTTTCTCCATGGGTGGGACGAGGTTGCCGCTTCATTCCGACCTGTTCGAATTATGGCCTTGAAGCTATCGAACGACACGGTAGCCTCAAGGGGTGTTATCTCATTTTGAGACGTCTGCTGCGCTGCCACCCGTTTGGCGGCAGCGGCTACGACCCTGTACCGGAAACCTTTTCCTGGCGTATGCCGGTGAAAAACGGTGCTCCGGAGGATAAGGCATCTGAACAAGACCATAATTCGAAGTGCTGTTGCCACATTTTTAAACTAAAAAAGTAGTTGAAGTTTTATGGGAAAAGACCTACAACGCGCCCTTTTATGGGTGATCTTATTTACCTCGTGCTTCATGCTTTGGGATAACTACCAGGTGTACAAGGGCGGCCAGTCCTTTTTCCAGAGCTCTCAACAGGAAAGCGTTTCTCAGACTGCCTCTTCCGCTCCTGAAGCGCCGAAGTCAGAATCGTCTGAGGCTGTTGCTCCCGGTGCGAAGTCTGTCGAACCGGCTTCTCCCGTTGTGGTGACGACGGACCTGATGAAGGTGACCTTCGACGCCATTGGCGCAAGTATGGTCCGCAATGAATTTCTGACCATTCCGCAGCAGGCCAACTGGAAAGATGTCGGTCTGACCGGTCTCATTCTCGGTCGCAAGGCTGAAAATCTGGGCAACGTTGAACTGCTCGAAATGAACAACACCCGCACCTATCTTGCTCAGAGCGGTGTGGTTGGCGGCGATTTTCCGACGCACAAGGATACCTTCAAGCTGGTGAGCACGAAGACTGATATGGGTTCTGACAAGAGCCTTGAAGTGGTTTTCGAAGCTGAAAAAGGCGGTATGAAGGTTACCAGGAGCTACACCTTTAACCGCGGTGAATATGCGGTTCAGGTGAAAACCACGATGACGAACACCTCGGACAAGGCTGAAACGCCCTCTGTGTACTATCAGGTGGTTCGTGACGGCGGCAACCCTGCGGATGCCAACTCGATGTATTCCACCTTTACGGGGCCTGCCGTTTATTCGTCAGAAGAAAAATTCCAGAAACTCAAATTTGATGACATTGCCGACAAGTCCGCCTCCTTCCAGAAGCAGGCTGACAACGGCTGGGTTGCCATGGTTCAGCACCACTTTGTGAGTGCATGGGTTCCCAAGGAAGGCGAAAAGCGCAGCAACTATGTCGATGCCATTGACAAGGATCTCTATCGCATCGGTGCCATGGTGAAGCTGCCTGAGCTTGCTCCGGGTGCCAGTGTCACCAACAGTGCCGTGTTCTACTCCGGTCCTCAGGATCAGAACCGTCTCGAGCAGATTGCTCCGGGGCTGGAACTGGTTGTGGACTACGGCTGGCTCACGTTCCTTGCCAAGCCGATCTACTGGCTGCTTTCGATGCTCCACGGCCTCGTTGGTAACTGGGGCTGGGCTATTGTGCTGCTGACCTGTATTGTGAAGGCGATTCTGTACCCGATTTCCGCTGCCAGCTATCGTTCGATGGCCCGTATGAAGGAAGTCACGCCGCGTATGAAAGCCCTTCAGGACAAGTACAAGGGCGATCCGAAGGCTCTTAATCAGGCGATGGCGGAACTCTATCGCACTGAAAAGATTAATCCGGTTGCCGGTTGCCTTCCGATTTTCCTGCAGATCCCTGTCTTCCTTTCCCTTTACTGGGTGCTGCTGGGGTCTGTGGAACTGCGCGGTGCTCCCTGGCTGCTCTGGATTACCGACCTGGGTATGCCTGATCCGTGGTTCGTGCTGCCGGCTGTCATGGCTGCGACGATGTTCCTGCAGATCCTGCTCAATCCGAAGCCTACTGACCCGACGATGGCTAAAGTCACCTACATCATGCCGCTGGTCTTTTCGGTGATGTTCTTTGTCTTTGCCTCCGGTCTGGTGCTTTACTGGCTGACCAACAACGTGCTCTCTATTCTGCAGCAGTGGTGGGTCAACAAGACGATTGAAGCTGATCGTGCCCGACGCGCCACGAACTAACAAAGGCTGCACTGACTTTGTCAAAACAAAAAAAGCATCGTGGTAGTAATATCACGATGCTTTTTCTTTAAATATCTGATCAGCGGGGTGATCGGTTGCGGGTGATGATCCAGACAACCGGCCATATCCAGAGCATTACACAGAAGCGCACAATGGTGAACAGATTCCAGCCGGTCTGAAACCTGACTCTGGTTGACGTGAAATACACCGTAAAGGCGCCGACAATGCACCAGAGCAGTGTGCAGCCGTAGACAAGCACCCGGCTCTGATAAGTGTCTCCCACCCAGGACGCCAGTAAAGCGGCCACGGGAACAGAACAGACCATACCGAGGCAGATGCCGGCAAGCACCGGCGGAAGCAGCGGAGAGGGGTTTTGTGTAGGCATGGGTGTTTGCAATTAGTGATAGTTAGGGGGATGGTTAATTCCTTAAGTCTATCAATAAAGGAATTACAATTTCTTCGCTCCGCAGGGTGGCTTTATGCCAATCCTGTAACTTTTTTCCGCAAAGCGCTTCGCACTTTGCCAGCTTTTGGGATTCATTATGCTCAAATCTGACCGTGATCCAATTGTTGCCATTGCAACCGCCTCCGGCAGAGGAGGAATCGGCATCATACGACTGTCTTTTCACGAGTCATTGAATGAGGCGGTGCTCAAAGGGCTTTTCGGGGAAAGAACCTTAAAGCCACGCTATGCCACACTGATTGATTATCACAGTGCTGACGGGGAACCTCTTGATCAGGTGATTGTTCTGTATTTCCCTTCGCCGGCGAGCTACACCGGAGAGTCTGTCGTGGAGATTCAGGCTCATGGTGGTTCTGTGATGATGCAGCTGCTGCTCAAAGACTGCTTCGTACGACTCGCCGCATTGGGTCTTCGGATGGCTGAACCCGGTGAGTTTACACAGCGCGCTTTTCTCAACGGTCGCATTGATTTGCTGCAGGCGGAGGCGGTGGCGGATGTGATTGACGCAGTCAGCGGTGCGGCCGCTAAAGCTGCGGCGAGATCGCTCTCCGGAGAGTTCTCCTCTGTGATTTCTTCGATCGGTCACCGGCTCGACGAGTTGCGTGCTTTTATTGAAGCAACGCTGGATTTCCCTGAAGAGGAGGTTGAGCATTTGCAGAGTGCTCATATCGAGGAGCGTCTTTTTGCGCTTGAGGAGGAGCTAGAGAATGTCTTCCGTAAAGCCAAGCAGGGCAATGTGCTTCGCGAAGGGATGACGGTTGCGATTATTGGCAGCCCCAATGTGGGGAAATCGAGTCTTCTCAATGCGCTGGCAGAAGATGATGTGGCAATCGTGACGGACGTACCCGGCACCACGCGTGACAAGATTGAATGCTGGATTACCCTGAACGGGATTCCCATCAAGATGGTCGATACGGCCGGTATTCGGGAAACCGACGATATTGTTGAAAGTAAAGGGATCGAGCGCGCACTTAAAGAGGTGCGCAAGGCCGATGTGGTGCTCCACATCCGTGATGCCTCCGGACAGGTTGCTCAGGACCAGGCACTGCTCAGTAAGGTTCTTGCCGAAGTCGGAGAGAATGTGCCGCTGCTGACGGTCTGGAACAAGTCTGACCTTTGCTGGCGCGAAGATGTCGGCGACGACATCAGAATCTCCGTCAGAACCGGCCAGGGGCTTGAGGAACTTCGGGAAACCCTGATCCGGCTGGCGGGTCTGGAGAACACATCCGAGGGTGTATATATGGCGCGTGAGCGTCAGATCGCCTGTCTGGAGCAGACAAAAGAACATATCACCAGAGCGCTGGCTGAGCTGCAGTTCATGTCTCAACTGGAGCTTGTTGCCGAAGAGCTCCGCCTTGCCGGCAGAAGCCTCGGTGAAATTTTAGGAGAAACGGTCTCTGACGACATTCTGGGACTGATTTTCAGCAAATTCTGTATCGGCAAGTAAGCCGGACGAAAGAAACATACGAATATGTACTACCCAAAAAAATTTGATGTCATTGTGGTCGGCAGCGGACATGCCGGTATTGAAGCAGCACTGGCCTCTGCCCGTATGGGGTGTGAAACCCTTCTGCTGACCCACAATCTGGACACGATCGGTCAGCTTTCCTGCAATCCCTCCATTGGCGGGATAGGCAAAGGGCATCTGGTCAAAGAGCTTGATGCGATGGGCGGCGCCATGGGCGCGGTGACAGATGAAGCCGGGATTCAGTTCCGTATTCTGAACAGCTCCAAGGGGCCGGCAGTGCGTGCCACTCGTGCTCAGATCGACCGGCAGCTCTATCGCCGGGCAATGCGTCAGCGTGTTGAAAAACAGCCGCACCTGTGGCTCTTTCAGCAGTCCGCAGACGATCTGATTGTTGAAAACAACCGGGTGGCCGGTGTCGTCACGCAGACAAAAATTCATTTTCAGGCCAAGGCTGTGGTTCTGTCTGCCGGTACTTTTCTCAACGGCATGGTGCATGTCGGTCTGGAACACTATCAGGCCGGCCGTATGGGCGATCCGGCCAGTGTGGCATTGGCTCAGCGGCTCAAGGAGCTGGGTATGCCGCAGGGACGTCTGAAGACGGGTACCCCGGCACGTATTGACGGCCGCACCATCGACTTCTCCAAGTGTCAGGAGCAGTGGGGGGATCTTGATCCGGTGCCGTCTTTCTCGCTCAGTAAAGAGATTGCACACCCCGAGCAGGTGCCTTGCTGGATTACGCGTACGAACCAGAAAGTACATGACATTATTCTGGCCAATCTGGACCGTTCTCCAATGTACACCGGTGTGATCCATGGCGTCGGACCGCGTTACTGCCCCTCGATCGAGGATAAGGTCAAGCGTTTTGCTGATAAGGACAGCCACCAGATCTTTCTGGAACCCGAGGGGTTGTCGGTCAATGAGTATTACCCTAACGGGATTTCCACGAGCCTGCCGTTTGATGTGCAGCTCGATATGATTCATGCGATTGATGGTCTGGAAAACGCTCACCTTCTGCGTCCGGGTTATGCCATCGAATATGATTTCTACGATCCCCGCAGACTGAAGACCACGCTGGAGACACAGACACTCCCCGGGCTGTTCTTTGCCGGACAGATTAACGGAACCACCGGCTACGAGGAGGCCGCGGCTCAGGGGCTGCTTGCCGGTATCAATGCCGCACTGCTTGCCCGGGATAAGGAAGGGTGGACTCCGAGACGCGATCAGGCCTATCTGGGCGTGATGGTTGAAGATCTGACAACCCGCGGGGTAACGGAACCGTACCGTATGTTTACGAGCCGCGCCGAGTACCGTCTCAGCCTGCGTGAAGACAATGCTGATATGCGTCTGACCGAACAGGCACACAAGCTCGGACTTATTGATGAGGAGCACTGGGCTGCGTTCTGCCGTAAGCAGGAAAATATCGCCCGTGCCAAAGAGGCTCTGAAGGATACGTGGGTGACGCCGTCCAAACTTAATCCCGACAGTGTGATTGAGGTGCTCGGAACGCCGATAGAGCGTGAATACAACCTCAAGGCCCTTTTGTGCCGGCCCAATGTGGACATCGGGAAGCTGCCGGGACTCAGAACCGTGGATAACCAGCCTGTCTGGTCGGCAGAGGGGCTTAGCAGAGCCGAGCTTGAGCAGGTTGAAATTGACACCAAGTATGAAGGTTATATCGTCCGTCAGAGCAATGAAATTGAAAAGACGATTGCCAATGAAACCCTCCGTATTCCCGCAGAGCTTGACTATCAGGCTGTGCCCGGGCTCAGTTTTGAGGTTCGCCAGAAACTGGCGGCTGTCAGACCGGAGACGATCGGTCAGGCTTCCCGTATTTCCGGGGTAACGCCTGCTGCCGTTTCGCTGCTGCTGGTGTATCTCAAGCGCAAGTACTACTATCAGAAAAAGACTTCGCAGCGTCCTGTTGAAGATACTCAGGCGTAAGGAGAAAGAGATGTTGCAGTCCGAACAGTTGGAAGCGGGACTCGGGCAGATCGAAGGACTTGCTCATGACGAAACCGCCCTTTTTGCCCTGCTGCGCTACGCGGAGCTGCTGCAGAAGTGGGGGCGCGTCTATAACCTCACTTCACTGCTCAGTGATGAGGATATTCTTACCCATCATCTGCTTGATTCGGCAGCTTTTGTTCCCTATGTGGCCAGGCTGATGCCTCAGGCGAAAACACTTCTGGATGTCGGCAGCGGCGGTGGCCTGCCGGTCATTCCTCTGGCGATTTATCGCCGGGATCTGCGTTTGCAGGCCGTTGATGCAGTGGCCAAGAAGGTGGCTTTTCTGACTCAGGTGGGCATTGAGTTAAAACTGTCGCATTTTTCTGCCCGTCATTGCAGGGTCGAAAAACTCCGCGGGGGTTATGATGTGATAACTTCCCGTGCTTTTGCAAGCCTGGGAGACTTTATCTCCTGGACACAACATCTGCTCAATCCCGGCGGCTGCTGGCTGGCTATGAAAGGAGCCTACCCGACCGATGAGATCGCCGAACTGCCTGAAGGTGTGTCGGTAAAAGATGTGTTTGAAGTGAAAGTTCCTCTGCTCAATGAACAGCGGCATGTTGTTATGCTGCAGAAGACGGCTTAAGAACGAGTGGACCCAACCAATCACAATCACTAACGCTCAAAGGGGCATTCATGTTTAGTACAGTTGTCAGCACCTTTGTACTGACCTTCTCAACATTTCTACCGGTGATCAATCCGTTTAGCGGTGCAATGTTTTTCGGCACGATGACAACCTCGCTCACAGACCGTGACCGGGCGTTCGTGGCCAACAGGATTGCGCTCTATTCACTGATCATTCTGCTGGTGTGCCTGACCTGCGGACACCTGATCCTCAGCTTCTTCGGTATCAGCGTCGGCGCATTGCGTATGGCCGGCGGCTGTGTGCTGTTTGCGGCAGGATGGACCGCGCTGAATGCTCCGACCTCTGAAGAACAGCCCAACAGCGGCAAGGAACTTTCCCGCGTTAAACTCAAGTCCATGGCGTTCTACCCCTTCACTCTGCCGCTGACCACCGGTCCCGGCGGGATTGCCGTGTCTGTGGCACTCGGGACGAGTCTGCCGCGTGACCCGGCGCATATTGTCGGTACCTTTCTGGGGACACTTGCGACAGTACTGGTGATCTGGGCGAGTTACCGCTATAGTGATCGTGTGAACAAGGCTGTCGGCGTTGCCGGTGCGGACGCGCTGGCGCGTATTTTCGCCTTTATTCTGATTTGCCTGGGGGTGGCGATCTTCTGGCAGGGCTTCTCCGAATTGTGGCTGGCGCTAAATGCGCCGAAATAAAAGGGGCGGATAATCTCTGAAGCTCTTGATTTTTGTGCCGATAGATATTGAATAATCCTGGTATGACTCATATTCTCTGTATTGCAAACCAAAAAGGCGGCGTCGGGAAAACCACGACAGCGGTTAATCTGGCCGCAGCCCTGGTGCTGAAGAAAAAACGCGTTCTGCTTATTGACCTCGATCCTCAGGGAAACGGCACCATGGGTGGCGGTGTTGAGAAGCGCGGTCTGAAAAAAACGGTCTATGAGTTGCTGCTCGGGACACTTTCCTTTGATGATGTTGTGCGCCACTCTGAGGCGGGTGGCTTTGATGTTCTGCCTGCCAACCGGGATCTTTCCGGTGCTGAGGTTGAACTCATCGGTCTTGAGTATCGGGATCAGCGGCTGAAAAAGGCTCTTGAACCGGTGCTCGACCGTTATGACTATGTGCTCATTGACTGCCCCCCTTCGCTCTCAATGCTGACGCTTAACGCTTTCTGCTGTGCCGACGGAGTTCTGATACCCATGCAGTGTGAGTACTATGCACTTGAAGGGCTCAGTGACCTCATCACGACGGTTCGGCGCATCTACAGTGAGAAAAACCGCAATCTGCGGATTGTGACCCTTCTCCGGGTCATGTATGACCCGCGCATCACGCTGCAGCAGCAGGTGAGCCAGCAGCTTGATCAGCATTTCGGAGACAAGGTGTTTAAGACCATTATTCCGCGTAATGTCCGCCTTGCAGAGGCGCCGAGCTACGGGATGCCGGGGGTTGTGTACGATAAGAGCAGTAAAGGGGCAAAGGCTTATATCGCCTGCGCTGAGGAACTAATCGAAAGGTTGCAGTAACACATAATCAGTGGGGACAGTAAAGTGGCTGAAAAAAAGAACAAAGGTTTAGGTCGCGGGCTGGATGCCCTTTTCGGGTCAGCCAATGAAATGGTTCTGCCCAGCGAAGGGACAGACAGTGAGTTGCGCCGGATGCCAGTCGACAAACTGGTGCGCGGTGCCTATCAGCCGCGCCAGGCGTTTGATCCGGAAGCACTCCAGACCCTAGCTGACTCCATCAGTAAAGAAGGTGTGCTCAGCCCGATTCTTGTCCGCGAAGTAAAAAACGGACGTTTTGAGATTATTGCCGGGGAGCGCCGTTTCCTTGCCGCCCAGAAGGCCGGACTCACTGAGGTGCCGGTGATTGTGCGGGAAATGGATGATCAGAAGGCGCTGGCTGTTGCGCTGATTGAAAATCTGCAGCGTGAGGATCTGAACCCGATTGAAGAGGCGCGCGGAATTGAACGGCTGATTGAGGAGTTCAATTACACACATGAAGCGGCAGCGGAGGCCATCGGTCGATCACGCACGGCTACTACAAACGCTTTACGCCTGCTGAGTCTCACGGAGCCCGTCCAGGAAATGGTCCGTTCCGGCGAATTGAGCATGGGACATGCCCGTGCGCTGCTTTCTCTGAGTGCCGCCAACCAGATACTCGTGGCAAAAGAAGTATCTCAAAAGGGGTTGAGCGTACGTCAAACTGAGTCTCTTGTACGCCGAATGACGGAAGATAAACCGGTTAAGTCCAGAGTTGTGATCAAAACCCGTGATGATTTGAGACTCGAAGAGGCTCTGGCAGATACCCTTGGCGCTAAAGTGAGCCTATCAGCAAACAAAAAAGGCAAGGGAAAAATTATTATCGAGTTCGCTAATCTTGAGCAACTACAAGGGATTGTGGACAAAATTCAGCAATAGACGAAACTCGACCCGATATCGCTACAAAATGTGTCGGGTGTTGTGTTATCATGCCACACGTGCTTTTTGCACTAGGAACTTTCCCGTAGGAAAAAACCTGAGTGCGAAGGCGGAAGAAAAGAAAATACCACTTTGTGGGTATTCTTTTTAACACAAACGGTTAGTTGTTTCCAGGTGCTACAAAACTTAGAATGCTAGCCGTTACGTTCCCCCGATATTGTGTTAAGGATGCACTTTAATATCGATATTATTCGCGTTTCCTTAACGCAGTATGTTGTCGTTTTGCTAGTGGCTCTAGGTTCTGTTTGCTTCGTGGGGCAGGACGCTGGAGTTTCTGCGTTGCTCGGCGGTCTCAGCTACGCTGTGCCTTCAAGTGCGCTGGCAGTATCTATGGTGCTGCCCAGAATGATAAAAAAAGACTACAAGATCAGTTCTTATAAAGTCTTTTTTGGGGAATTTGCCAAAATACTGGCGGTCATCGCCTTCTGGGTGATGTCTGTCCGGACCTACGAAAATCTACATTGGCCCGCATTTATCTTTTCGATTATTGCGGTGGTGAACAGTTACTTTATTGTTCTGTTCAGAAAACACTAAGGATCGGTATCCATGGCACAAGGCCTTACCGCTACTGAATATATTCAACATCACATGGCTCACTTGGCTTCCGCCAAGCAGACGATTGTTGATTTTTCTGTTGTAAATTACGACACCATTTTCTTCTCTGTGCTGACGATGGTGTGTGTATTTTTACTTCTCCGTGCTGGCGCTAAGAAGGCAACCTCCGGGGTTCCGGGGAAGATGCAGTGCGCTGTCGAAATGTTGGTGGAAATGGTCAATAATCAGGCCAAGAGCATCGTACATGGCGACCGTACTTTTATCGCTCCTCTTGCCTTAACTGTTTTCTGCTGGGTTTCGTTGATGAACGCCATCGACCTTATTCCAGTGGATCTTTTGCCGGCTATTGCCCATCCTCTCGGTCTGGATCATCTCCGCCCTCTCCCGACGGCTGACCTGAACGGTACGCTGGGGATGTCTCTTGGCGTTGTGCTGCTGATGTTCTATTACGGCATCAAGGTCAAGGGTTTCGGCGGTTTCGTCAAGGAACTCTTTACTGCACCGTTCGGTGCACATCCTGCCCTGTGGGTGTTTAACCTTTTACTCAATATCATCGAATACCTTGCCAAGTTTGTTTCCCTCGGGATGCGACTTTTCGGCAACATGTATGCCGGTGAATTGTTGTTCTTCCTCCTTGCTCTTCTCGGTGGGTTCATGCTTGAACTATCCCCAGTGGGAATGGTAGGGGCTGGTGTCGGACAGGCCATTGCAGGTATTTGCTGGTGGCTTTTCCATGTGTTGATTGTGTTACTGCAGGCCTTCATCTTCATGATGTTGACGTTGGTCTATATTGGCCAAGCTCATAGCAGCCATTAACCAATCAATATTTTTCTTTTACTTTTAATTTTTACTCCCTGTATTTCCAATTTAGGAGTTTTAAATGACTAACGTTGCTTTAGTGGCTCTTGCTTGTGGCTTGATTATTGGCCTTGGTGCCGTCGGTGCTTGCCTTGGTATCGCCATCATGGGTTCTAAGTACCTTGAAGCCTCTGCTCGCCAGCCCGAGCTCATGGAACCCCTCCAGACCAAGATGTTCCTCTTGGCCGGCCTTATCGACGCCGCATTCCTGATCGGTGTTGGTATCGCCATGATGTTCGCTTTTGCAAACCCGTTTGCTGGCTAATCAGATTTTTAGCCAGACTAAAAAATACGTCTTCTTCTTTAATGACGCCGTTAACTACGCTCTTCGGAAGGCCTGGGAGTGTAGTTAACGTGAACGGGGTTCTACAATGAACATTAATGCCTCTCTGTTTATTCAGATGATCGTGTTCTTCATTGGTGCTTGGGTCACCATGAAGTACATTTGGCCGCCTTTGATCCATGCGATCGAAGAACGGCAAAAGAAGATCGCCGATGGCTTGGCCGCTGCTGATAAGAGCGAACAGGCATTGGCGGTAGCGACAGAACAGGGCAAGGCGATCGAAGCCGATGCTCGTTCTCGCGCTTCTACAATCGTTTCTGACGGCGAAAAGCGCGCTCAGAGCATTATCGATGAAGCCAAGGCTCAGGCTCAGGTCGAAGCCGAACGCATTCTCGAAAATGCCCGTGCTGAAGCTGCTCAGGAAATGCAGCGTGCTCGAGATACTCTCCGTGATGAAGTGGCTGCCTTGGCAGTTGCCGGTGCAGAACAGATCTTGAATCGCGAAGTTGATAAAACTGTTCATGCTCAGATGCTTGAACAGTTGAAGGCGAAGCTCTAACTATGGCTGAACTTTCGACGATTGCGCGCCCCTACGCTCAGGCTCTTATGGATGCCCTGAAAGATCGTAATGCCGGCGCAGAAGAAATGGCTCAGGCTCTAGAAGCGGTTGAAGCTTTTGCTTTGTTCGCTCGTGATCCTCAGGCAGCTTCCATGGTTGGTGATCCAAAACTAACCGACGCTCAACTGTTCGACCTGATCACTGGGGTTTGTGGTAAGACTGAAAATCAGGCTGCCCTGAACCTTTTGCGTGTGGTCATCGAAAACGGCCGTGTGGAAGCTTTGCCGGAGATCGCCACTCAGTTCCGTGAGCTGAAGCTTCTTGATGAAGGTGTGGCTGATGCCTATATTGAATCAGCCTTTGAATTGACGGAGTCCGAACTCAAGGACCTGGTCGAATCCCTTTCAAAGAAGTTTTCCGGCTTGACTCTCCACCCTGTGGTTTCGGTTAATCCCGACCTGATCGGTGGGGTTCGGATTCGTGTTGGCGACAAGCTTTTAGATGGTTCGATCCGCGCTCGTTTGTCTCAGATGAAAGTGGCGCTCACCGCATAAAATTATCGGAGCTGTAAGATGCAACTCAATCCCAGTGAAATCAGCGATTTGCTGAAGAAGCGTATCGAAGAACTCGGCGTTTCCGCTGATCTTCGCACGCAAGGTACCGTGGTCTCCGTGACCGACGGTATTTGCCGTGTTCACGGTCTTAGCGACGTGATGCAGGGCGAAATGTTGGAATTCCCTAACAACACCTATGGTCTCGCTCTTAACCTGGAACGTGATTCCGTTGGTGCCGTTATTCTGGGTTCCTACGAACATATTTCCGAAGGCGATACGGTCAAGACGACCGGTCGCATTCTCTCCGTGCCGGTCGGTCCGGAGCTGATTGGCCGTGTGGTGAACGCTCTCGGCCAGCCTATCGACGGCAAGGGCCCGATCGAAGCCAAAACCTACGACGTTGTCGAAAAGGTTGCTCCTGGCGTGATCGACCGTCAGTCCGTGTCCCAGCCGGTTCAGACCGGTCTGAAGTCCATTGACTCCATGGTGCCTATCGGACGTGGTCAGCGTGAATTGATCATTGGTGACCGTCAGACGGGTAAGACCGCTGTCGCTATCGACACGATCATCAACCAGAAGGGCAAGGACCTCATCTGCGTTTACGTCGCTATCGGCCAGAAGGCCTCTACGATTGCTAACGTGGTTCGCAAGCTCGAAGAGCACGGCGCTATGGAATACACCATCGTTGTGGCTGCTACCGCTTCCGAATCCGCCGCTATGCAGTACATCGCTCCGTACGCCGGCGCCACGATGGGTGAATACTTCCGTGACCGCGGTCAGGACTCCCTGATTGTTTATGACGACCTTACCAAGCAGGCCTGGGCTTATCGTCAGATCTCCCTGCTGCTTCGCCGTCCGCCGGGACGTGAAGCCTACCCTGGCGACGTGTTCTACCTGCACAGCCGTCTGCTTGAACGTGCTGCCCGTGTGAACGCGACGTACGTTGAACGCTTCACCAAGGGTGAAGTCAAGGGTAAGACCGGTTCCATGACTGCTCTGCCGATCATTGAAACGCAGGCTGGTGACGTGACCGCTTTCGTGCCGACCAACGTGATTTCTATTACCGACGGTCAGATCTTCCTTGAAACGGACCTGTTCAATGCCGGTATCCGTCCTGCTATCAACCCTGGTATTTCGGTCTCCCGTGTGGGCGGTGCCGCTCAGACGAAGATTGTGAAGAAGCTCGGTGGTGGCGTGCGTCTGGCTCTGGCTCAGTACCGTGAGCTGGCTGCTTTTGCCCAGTTCGCCTCTGACCTTGACAAGGTTACCCGCCGTCAGCTCGACCGCGGCCGTCTGGTTACTGAACTGATGAAGCAGCCTCAGTACCAGCCTCTGCAGGTCTGGGAAGAAGCTCTCGTTCTGTTTGCTGTGAACGAAGGCGCTTATGACGACGTCAAGGTGACTGACGCTCTGCGTGTTGAACGCGGTATGCGCGACTACCTGAAGACACATCACGCTGCTCTTGTTGAAGAAATCGAATCCAAGAAGGCTCTCGATAAGGATATCGAAGCCAAGCTCAAGGAAGCGATTGCTGAATTCAAGAAGGCTGGTGCTTACTAAGCATTAAATCGAAGAGGACCCAATCCCATGCCCAGTACAAAGGAAATTCGCGGCAAGATCAAGAGCGTGCAGAACACGCGCAAGATCACCAAAGCGATGGAAATGGTTGCGGCCTCGAAGATGCGCAAGACGCAGGATCGGATGTTGGCTGCCCGCCCCTACGGTGAGCAGATCCGTGTTATCGCCTCGCATTTGGCGCGTGCGAACACGGAATACAAGCATCCGTTCCTGGTCAAGCAAGAAGGTGCCAAGAAGGTCGGCATCATCGTTGTGACGACCGATAAAGGTTTGGCTGGTCCTTTGAATACCAATATTCAGCGTCAGGTCCTTCAGCAGGTGAAGGACTGGGCGTCTCAGGGTCTGAATGTTCAGGCCACGGCTATTGGTAACAAAGGCCTCTCTTTCCTGCAGCACCTTAATATTCCCCTTGTCAGCCAGGTTGTTCAGCTTGGCGACCGTCCTAACCTGGACCGTCTGATTGGCGCTATCCGCGTTCAGATCCAGGACTATATGGATGGCAAGGTGGATGCTGTGCATCTGGCCTATTCTCGCTTTATTAATGCAATGAAGCAGCAGCCGGTGATTGAACAGCTTCTTCCTCTGTCGGATGAATATCTCGACGGCGTTGAAGAACAGCGTGGCCATTCGTGGGACTATCTCTACGAACCCAACGCTGAGACTGTTCTCGATGAGCTTCTCAAGCGTTATGTTGAAGCTTTGATTTATCAGGCTGTTGTGGAAAATATGGCTTCTGAACAGAGCGCCCGTATGGTGGCCATGAAGGCTGCTTCGGATAACGCCAAGAAGCTTATTGATGATTTGCAGCTCGTCTATAACAAGACTCGTCAGGCTGGCATTACCAAGGAAATTACAGAAATCGTTGGTGGTGCTGCGGCTGTGTCTTAACTGATTTAAGTATCGATAACTGAGGAAAACCCATGAGTATCGGACAGATCGTTCAGGTCATTGGCGCCGTGGTGGACATTGAGTTCCCGCGCGATGCCATGCCTAAGGTTTACGAAGCTCTTGTCCTGGAAAAGGATGAAAGCAATACCCTGGCCGAGGCCGGCCTGACATTCGAAGTGCAGCAACAGTTGGGCGACGGCGTGGTTCGTACCATTGCCATGGGCTCTTCTGAAGGCTTGCAACGTGGCATGAAGGTTTCGGCTACGGGCCGCGGTATTTCCGTGCCTGTCGGTCCCAAGACCCTCGGCCGTATTATGGATGTGCTTGGTCGTCCTATCGACGACTGCGGTGAAATCGCTTCCGAAGAAAAGCGTGAAATTCACCGTGAAGCACCGAAATTTGATGAACTCTCGTCTTCCATCGAACTGTTGGAAACCGGCATTAAGGTTATTGACCTTATCTGCCCGTTCGCCAAGGGTGGTAAGGTCGGCCTCTTCGGCGGTGCCGGTGTGGGCAAGACCGTTAACATGATGGAGTTGATCAACAACATCGCTAAAGCCTACGGTGGTTACTCCGTGTTCGCTGGTGTGGGTGAACGTACCCGTGAAGGTAACGACTTCTACCACGAAATGGAAGAATCCAAGGTGTTGGACAAGGTGGCCATGGTGTTCGGTCAGATGAACGAACCTCCTGGAAACCGTCTCCGTGTGGCTTTGACCGGCTTGACCATGGCTGAAGCTTTCCGTGACGAAGGTCGCGATATCCTGTTGTTTATTGACAATATTTATCGCTACACCTTGGCCGGTACAGAAGTGTCCGCTTTGCTCGGTCGTATGCCGTCTGCTGTGGGCTATCAGCCGACGCTGGCTGAAGAAATGGGCCGTCTGCAGGAACGTATTGCTTCCACGAAGACCGGTTCCATTACGTCTATTCAGGCCGTGTACGTGCCTGCTGACGACTTGACTGACCCGTCTCCGGCGACCACTTTCGGTCACTTGGACGCTACGATCGTGTTGTCTCGTGATATTGCCGCTCTGGGTATCTACCCGGCTGTGGACCCGCTTGACTCCACCTCCCGTCAGGTTGACCCGAACGTGATCGGTGAAGAACACTACACGGTGTGCCGCCGCGTTCAGGAAACGCTGCAGCGCTACAAGGAACTGCGCGATATTATCGCCATTCTGGGTATGGACGAACTCGCTCCGGAAGACAAGCTGACGGTTATGCGTGCCCGTAAGATCCAGAACTACCTCTCCCAGCCGTTCCACGTGGCAGAAGTGTTCACGGGCGCTCCCGGCAAGTACGTTCCCTTGAAGGAAACCATTCGCGGCTTCAAGATGATCGTTGACGGTGAGTGCGACGAATTGCCTGAACAGGCCTTCTACATGGTTGGTACCATCGACGAAGCCTTCGAAAAGGCCAAGACCCTCAAGTAATGCCTCAGGCCCGGTGCCAGCACCGGGCTGAGCGCCTGACTACGGAGCATTAAAAAATGGCAACTATTAAAATCGACGTCGTGAGTGCAGAAGAGTCTATCTTCTCTGGTGACGCCGAGCTTGTTTCCCTGCCCGGTACGTCTGGCGAATTGGGTATTTTGCCTGGGCACGAACCTCTGATTACTTTGATCCGCCCTGGTTTTGTTCGCATTCATATGCCGGGCAAGGCCGAAGCTGAACAGGTTTTCGTGGCTGGTGGCGTGCTTGAAGTTCAACCCGACCGTGTTACGGTGCTTGCTGATACAGCTGTTCGTAGCAAAGATCTTGACGAAGCGAAAGCTAAGGAAGCTCTTGAAGAAGCTAAGGCTCTGCGTCAGAACGCTACGGGTGAACTTGAAATCGCGAAGCTTGAAGCCCAAATGGCAGCCTTGGCTGCTGAGTTGGTCGCGATTCGTAAGATTCGTCAGAAGAACTAAGACAACTCGAATGTCAAAAACAGAGGCGTTACCTCAGTCGATGAGGTAGCGCTTTTGTTTTTTCCGGCTCCGATGATGGATCATGGAAAAACTCCTAACACCATATTCAGATTCAGCGTCTACAATTAGTACAACAGATGCAGAAAGTGAGAACACCGGTTCTCACACAGAACCTACCCATATTTCGGAGAGCTCAACATGAGTGGTGTAAAAATTCTAGTAACCACGGACGGTTCCTCATTAAGTGACAAAGCTGTGGATACAGCCGTGGAACTCGCACGCAAACTCGGTGCGGATCTGATCGGGATGACGAGTGTGACCGCTCCGGCCCCGACGCGCGGTTTTGACGGTGAAGAGGAGATTGTCAAAGACCGTCTCAATGCCGTTCTGCGCAAGGCTTCGGAAAAAGGTGTCAACTGCGATATCGTGGCTGAGCACAGTGACTCTATTGCCGGCGGTGTGCTCGAGTGTGCCCGTCGTAATGATGTTGCCTTCATCGTCATGGCCAGCCGTGGTCTTGGCACCCTTGGCGCTTTCCTTCTGGGCAGTGAAACCCAGAAAGTCCTTCATCAGGCCGACCGCCCTGTACTGGTTGTGCGCTGAAGCTGGCTGAACCTAGGGAAATCCCTCCGTAGCTCTCTCTATTGGGGTGGAGGGATTCCGCATCGCTTCAAATTCCCCTACAATCGTGGGGATCCCCGTGATGCAGCGACTGCGTGGCTGCGTCCTTAAACCAAAAACAACAGCCGTTTAACCTTCAGCCGGCCGTCATCACGGCCGGGTGCCGGTTAAATCCCGGACATCACTAAACCATTATCAGAGGCTGCGCTCTTTCCTGGCAGGATCTGCCAGGGTTTCGGCGCTGAAAAAATGTATGAAACCTATGAATGACACTTTCTTGC
The DNA here is from genome assembly GCA_905194315.1 of uncultured Sutterella sp. Classification (GTDB taxonomy): domain Bacteria; phylum Pseudomonadota; class Gammaproteobacteria; order Burkholderiales; family Burkholderiaceae_F; genus Sutterella. The sequence goes on from CAJJRX010000011.1 coordinate 29,781, forward strand.
GTTCTCTTAAGCGGGAAAAAACCGATTTCACACCGCTCTGGCTCATGCGTCAGGCGGGGCGATACCTCCCTGAGTATTGCGAAACACGAGCAAAAGCCGGGAGCTTCATGGGTCTTGCTCAAAGCCCTGAATATGCGACAGAAGTGACGCTGCAACCGATTGACCGTTACGGTCTTGATGCTGCGATTCTGTTTTCGGACATTCTGACGGTTCCGGATGCGATGGGGCTCGGTCTGAAGTTCGTTGCGGGCGAAGGCCCCGTGTTTGAAAAGCCCGTTCAGAGTGAAGAGGCAGTCAATGCACTGTATGTGCCTGATGTCGGTACCGAACTCAAATACGTCACCGATGCGGTCACGTCGATCCGCCGCGCGCTTGATAACCGTGTGCCGCTGATCGGCTTTTCAGGCTCCCCGTTCACCCTCGCCTGCTACATGGTTGAAGGTAAAGGCAGTCGTGATTTCCGTCTCGTCAAGACGATGATGTATCAGCGTCCGGAGCTGTTTGAAAAAGTGCTCGAAGTCAATGCCAGAGCAGTGACCCAGTATCTGAATGCACAGATCCGGGCCGGTGCGCAGGCAGTCCAGATTTTTGACACCTGGGGCGGTATGCTCTCGACAGACGACTACAAACGTTTCTCGCTCAAGTACATGAAGATGGTGCTTGACGGTCTCATCCGTGAAAATGAAGGTGAGGCGGTTCCGAGCATTCTCTTTACCAAGGGTGGCGGCGAATGGATTGAAGACATCGCCGGGACGGGCTGCTCGGCTGTCGGACTTGACTGGTCCACGGATATCGGCCGGGCCCGCAAGGCTGTGGGTGATCGCGTTGCTCTGCAGGGCAATATGGATCCGTTCGTGCTTTTCGGCTCCGAAGAGGTTATCCGTGCCGAAGCCCGCAAAGTGCTCGATAAGTTCGGACAGGTTGGCGCCGGCGGGCATGTGTTCAATCTCGGCCACGGAATCAATCAGTTCACCCCGGTTGAAAGCGTGCAGATCCTTGTGGATGAGGTGCATTCCTACAGCCGTCAGTTCCACAACTGATATTCCGCCACACAGAGTCCTGTCAGGAAGTCTCCCGGGCGTCAGTCTTGGAGACTTCCTGCGCATCTGCAGTAAAGGTACCTGACCTGATTAGTGGAGACTGAACAACAAACTTTTTTAAAAGTCAAGAAGGTTATTCACAAGCACCGATTAAATAAGGGAAAAGCTTGATTGAAGCCAAAGAACTACTAAAAACGGACTTGACAAGATGTTAAGTCATTGAAATATAAGGATTTTTTATAAAACTTTCCGTTGTAGGAAAAGTTGAGGTCAGAATACCGGAAGCAGGGGTGTGGACAGATTAAAGAAATAATCCACAAAGTTATCCACAGATTCTGACCCCTGTCTGGGGTAAAAAAACACTCTTTAGGTTTTCAGACCCGTTTGGGCCCTATAGGTTGATGACAGAAAAGTGTGAGTGGGAAAATTTCTTAATGCCCTGTGCATAGAGTGAGGTTGATCGTGTTTGCAAAAGTTATTGTCGACGTTCCGGAGTTCGGACCGCTCGACTATAAAGTGCCGGATAATATGCTTGTTGCCGTTGGCGACAGGGTAATTGTGCCTTTGCAGACACGCTTGCTGCCCGGTGTGGTTGTAGCCCTGGTGAGTGTGAGTGATCTGGAGAAAAAACGTCTCCGCTCGATCAGGGCCGTCCTCAATGACTCCACTCCTTTGCGCGAAGAGTGGCTGCGGCTGACGCAGTTCGCGAGCAAATACTATGTCAGGGGGTGGGGTGAGACTGCGATCCCGGCAATCCCGAAATTTTTTCGGCGTCTGCCGAAAAAAGGTCATCTGACAAAACTTGAGAAGTGGCGTCAGTCTCCTGCTGTCAGCCCGGATATGGCCCCGGTTGAAAAACCTCCGCTCAATGCTGAGCAGCAGAGCATTCTTGAAGATTTTCTTGCCAGTACCGGCAAAGGTTACTTCCCGGCGCTTCTTTACGGTGTGACAGGGTCAGGTAAAACGGAAGTGTACCTGCGGATGATTGAAGAGGTGCTCGCCCGGGACCGCGAAACGCAGGTACTCCTGCTGGTGCCGGAAATCAACCTCACGCCTCAGCTTGAGGCTCGCGTCAGGGCACGTTTTCCGCTTGAAGAGGTGGCCTCACTGCATTCCGAATGTACCGAGACGGAGCGTGCCCGCATATGGCTCGGTGCTCATGAAGGACGGGTGCGCATTCTGATCGGCACCCGTCTGAGCGTATTCAGCAGCTTTGCAAATCTTGGTCTGATCATTGTCGATGAAGAGCATGACAGCTCGTTCAAAGCGCATGAAGGGATTTATTACTCCGCCCGGGATCTTGCCGTCTGGCGGGCATACTACAACCGTATTCCGATTGTGCTCGGCTCAGCCACACCGTCCATAGAGACCTGGTACAAGATGAAAAAAGGGGATTACCGCCTCTGGGAGCTTACAAAGCGTGCGGTCGGCAAAAGCACACTGCCGAAACTTTCCCTGATTCCTGCTCCCCGCGGAGGGGAAGCCGCCATTTCGCCGGTTGCTGCTGTCAAAATCCAGGAGGCGATTGATTCGCACAGGCAGGTGCTGATTTTTCTGAACCGCCGGGGATACTCCCCCGTGCTCTACTGTCCGGCCTGCGGATGGAAAGCCACCTGTGAGCATTGCTCGAGCCATATGGTGTTCCACAAAAATCTGCATGCGATGGTCTGTCATCACTGCCAGAGCCGCAAACCTGTGCCGAGGGCGTGCCCGGAGTGCGGCAATGTTGATATTCTGCCGCGCGGGCTTGGCACAGAGCGTCTAGAGGAGGAGGTTCGCAAGGCATTTCCCGGTGTGAGAATTCTTCGCATAGACCGTGACAGTGTCTCGGGCCGCTCTCAGGCCGAGAAAGCCTTTTCCGCCGTCCACAAGGGCGAGGTGGACGTTATTATCGGCACTCAGATGATTGCCAAGGGGCATGATTTCAAGAATGTTGATCTGGTTGTTGTTCTCGAGTCTGATGCTCTACTCTGTCATCCGGATCTCAAAGCCAGAGAACAGCTCTTTTCTGTGCTGATGCAGGTCTCGGGCCGTGCAGGCCGGCACAGTGAGCAGGGGGAGGTGCTGGTGCAGACCAACCACAGCACGGATCCCTTCTATGAGGCGCTCATCCATCAGAACTACCGGGAGTTTGCCGATCAGGCACTGAGTGAACGGGAAAGAGAATTTTATGTACCATACTCCTCTCAGGCTCTTCTGGTGGCTACAGCTGTTAATATTGACCTCGCTCTGGGTTTTTGCGAAACGGTTGCCAAAAGCGCTGAGACGATTGCCGGTGATACAATTCGTGTCTATGACCCGATGCCAATGAGTCTCCTGCGACTTAAAGATAAGGAAAGAGCTCAGCTGTTGGTGGAGGGTGATGACCGCTTAAGTCTTAATCGTTTTTTATGGGAATGGAAGAAAACATTCCCCCAGACGGTGGTAGATTGGTCAATTGAGGTTGACCCCACCGTAATTTAGTGCCAATGTAGGCTATAATCCAGAATCTCTCCACGTAGTGAAATGGATATCACGTGACTCTCCGAAGGTCAAATTACAGGTTCGATTCCTGTCGTGGGGACCATCGAGTTTTCCTCCGGCCTGATAGCTGTCAGGCCCCGGGTAAAGCCGGGGATGCTGAACCCAAACGTCCCAGGCACACTTTTCACTGCCCGCTCCCGCATCTATATTGCCTAATTCCCCATTCAACGGAGGCAACTATGAAAGTACCAACAGGCATTGCAGTTCACACGAAAAGTCAGGAACTGGAACTGCAGTACGACGATGGTGTCGTCGCACGGCTTCCTTTTGAGTTCTTGCGTGTTTACTCCCCCTCGGCCGAAGTCAAAGGTCATGCGCCGGGGCAGGAGATTCTCCAGGTTGGTAAGAAGGGAGTGGAAGTGACTATGGTTGAACCTATGGGGAACTACGCACTCAAAATCGCTTTTTCCGACGGGCATGATTCCGGACTCTTCAGCTGGGACTACCTGGAAAAGCTTGTTGAAAATCAGGAAAGCCTCTGGGCCGAATACCTGAAGAAACTGGAAGCTGCCGGCGCCTCTCGGGAACCGAGTGCCGCCCCGAAACCGGCTCCCAAAAAATCCGGCTGCGGCAGCCATTCCGGCGGAAGCTGCGGCTGTAACAGCTAACTGACCATAAGTGAGGGTCATAAGGTCATGCAACAAATTCAAGGTGCTGACAAAAAAACTGATTTTGGCTATGTCACGGTTGATGAGGATAAGAAGGTCGAACGTGTCCGTGAGGTGTTCGACAGCGTCGCCGCAAAGTACGACCTGCTCAATGACATTCTGAGTCTCGGGCTGCACCGCCTCTGGAAACGGGCCTGCGTACGGGAAGCCGCTGTGACACAAGGCAAAAAGGTTCTGGATATTGCAAGCGGAACCTGCGATCTGGCTATCTCGTTTGCCAAACGCGCCGGAGACGGCAATGTTGTCGCTTCCGACATCAACCATGAAATGCTTGCGATCGGGAAGCACCGCATGCAGCAGCAGGGCTGCCACGCGTATGCCGTTGAGGCTGACGCGGAGAATCTGCCGTTTGAAGACAATACATTTGATGTGATCACGGTCAGTTTCGGTATTCGTAATATGACGCACAAAGACCGTGCGCTCAGGGAGATGTACCGTGTGCTGCGTCCGAAAGGAAAACTAATTGTTTTAGAGTTTTCCAAATGTAGCTCATGGGTCCGCCCCATTTATGACTTCTATTCTTTTAAATTCATGCCCTGGATGGGCGGCATTATTGCCGGAGATGCCCAATCCTACCGCTATTTGGCAGAATCGATCCGTATGCATCCGGATCAGCCCACATTTGCAGGTCTTATGAAGGATGCAGGATTTGACAACGTTCATTGGAATAATCTCACATTTGGGATTTGTGCAATGCACGTTGGTCTGAAGGAATCTCCGCTACAATAGCGGAAAATGTCATTTTCCCTGTGTCTCAGGCAAAAGGATGCTTTTTTCGGGGACAGGAATTGACTCGTTCCGGGGAAGGTGACAAAAACGTGTCAGGTGCATTGGGGTCATACTCAATGCTGTTTGCCATCATTTACTCAATCACACTAAAAGGAGTGTTGTCCGCACTGTCAGAAAGACGGATGCTGATGACAAAAACGCAAAATTTATGGATATGAAAAAGCTCGCTCTTGGCCTTGTAGTTTGTCTTGCTATGGTGACAACCACACTCGACGCTTATGCCGCTAAACGCATTGGCGGAGGGATGAGCTTTGGACGTCCTGCGCCGACCTTTACTCAGAAAGCACCCGGTGCCACGATGTCGCCTAATACGGCTGCCCCTTCCGCTGCTCCCCGTCAGCAGCAGATGCCCGGGGCAACGCCCGCCTCGACTCCCCGTCCGCAAAGTACGGCGATGTCCTGGTTAGGCCGCATCGGTGTTGCTTTGGGGCTGGCCTCTCTGTTCTCGATGCTGGGTCTCAGCGGCGGAACAGGTATGTTGCTTATTCTCCTTGCGGTGGCAGCGCTCTTTTTCTTTATGCGTGGTCGTGCCCAGAGTACACAGCGTGTACAGACGACACCCAGTGCAGCGGACGTGGTTATGGACAAACCGCGTGAGGAACCCGCTCCTGTGCAGACGCCGTCGCAGTTTTCTACGACGGGCGCCGCACCCCGCAAAGGAAGCGTCATGGATGAGTTTATGAGTGGCGCACGGAGCACTGCCACCGCCCCTGAAGAAGGTGTGGCGGATATCACGCCGGAAGACTTCGACAAGGAGGCCTTCCTTAAGGTTGCTCTGGAAAATTACCGTCTCCTGCAGAAAGCCTGGGATACGGGTAATGTGACACAGATTTCCGAATTCACCACCAATGATGTGTTTGTCGCCATTACACATCAGCTGCGCGCCCGCGGCAATGTGACATATACCTCTGAGGTGAAGGAACTCTCCAATGAGCTGCTCGGAATCTCGCAGGAAGGCAATATCTATCTGGCAGCGATTAAATTCACCGGCAAGATCGCTATTGACGGCGATGTTGAGGATATCGCCGAGGTGTGGACGCTTGAAAAACCGGTGGCGGGCAGCCAGGGCTGGCAGCTTGCCGGGATTAAGCAGTTAGAGGGGTCTACGCTCTAGTCTCTCTGAGTGATTGAACAAAGCGCCGTCTGTTAAAAAGTAGTCAACAGACGGCGTTTTTTTTGATCTAAATGAAAAAAAGCCCGATTGATGAAAAAAACGGGGAATTATTTTTTTCTCACCCCCCCTTTTTGACAGATTTGCCCTACAATTCGCGCAAATAAACACAAGGGTTTTCCGTTCAACGTCGTTTTATAAGGAATGCTAGGATGACGCTGATTGGTTTTGTAATGCTTTACATGCTCCTGACGATTGCCATCGGCATCTATGCGGCACTGCGTGTAAACAATACGAATGACTATGCTTTGGCCGGCCGTAGCCTTCCGCTACCCATGGTCGTTACTGCCACTTTCGCCACCTGGTTCGGCTCCGAAACCATTCTCGGTCTGCCCGGACGCTTTATCGAAAGTGGGATTGATGGAGTCATTGAAGAACCGTTCGGTTCGGGCATGGCTCTTATCCTGGTCGGGATGTTCTTTGCGCAGAAGCTCTACAAGCTCAACATCCTTACGATCGGTGATTACTACCGTCAGCGATACGGTCGCACGATTGAAGTCCTCTGCACTATTTTCATCGTTCTGTCCTACCTCGGCTGGGTTGCGGCACAGGTTGCCGCTCTCGGGCTTGTGATCAATCTGATCACGGAAGGCATGGTGTCTGTGAGTGCCGGGATGGCTATCGGTACGCTCGTGGTGCTTATCTACACCATGTTCGGTGGTATGTGGTCTGTGGCGATTACCGACTTCTTCCAGATGATCATCATCATCTGCGGCCTGGCGATTATTCTCTTTTTCGCGTCTGATCTGGCCGGCGGTTTCGGTAATATCATCGGTTATGCCCGCGAGCAGGATCTGTTCCATGCGCTGCCTGAACCGACATCCTCGGGATGGCTGTTCTGGATTTCCGCCGCCATCACGATGATGATCGGCTCGATCCCGCAGCAGGACGTGTTCCAGCGCGTGATGTCCGCCAAGAATACGGCTACGGCTGTTGCCGGTCCGATTATCGGCGGCTGCGTCTACATCATGTTTGCGTTTGTGCCGATGTTTATCGTCATCGCTGCTGTGCTGATCATGCCGGAACAGGCCCAGCACTTCCTGCAGGATGATCCCCAGCGTCTGCTGCCCACACTGGTGAAGGACTATATGCCGATGTGGCTGCGTGTGCTCTTCTTCGGTGCTGTGCTTTCGGCTGTGATGTCCACCGCCTCGGCCACTATTCTGGCGCCGTCGACGGCTTTTGTGAGCAACATTCTGTCGGCTGTCGTCAAGCTTGACGACAAGCATATGCTCAAGGCGATGCGCTGGACGGTGTTTGTTTTCACGCTGATGGTGCTGAGCTACTCCCTGTTTGTTGAAGGGACGGCGATCTATGACATGGTGGCCATGGCCTATCAGTTCCCTGTGGTGGGTGCTTTCTGGCCGCTTGTCTGCGGTCTGTACTGGAAGGGTACGACGCGTCAGGGTGTGTATCTGTCGATGCTTCTCGGTGGCGTGGTCTGGGGTGTGCTTACCTGGACGAGCTACGGGGACGTGTTCCCGAATGTCCTTGGCGGCTTCATCTCCGCAGGCTTCGGTATGGTCGTCGGCAGCCTTCTGCCCACCCGCGGCAATCGTGAATACCTTGCGGAATGGAATGAAAAGAATCGAAACAATGTTGTCAATGAGACAATGCTGCCGAAGAAATCCTCCGTTCCTGCTTCCACGCCTGCTTGATAAAATTCAGGTGAAGCTCTAAATCAGGAAGGCCGTCTTCTTATAGAGGACGGCCTTTGACCGTTATACATTTCAGGAAAATGCTGTTATGAACATTGTGATTCTTGCCGCTGGCATGGGTAAGCGCATGCACTCGAAATTACCGAAAGTCTTGCAACCGCTTGCCGGCAAGCCAATGTTGGACTGGGTGATCGATCGTGTGAGTCCGCTCACACACAAACCGATCGTGGTTGTGATCGGTCATCAGGGGGAACTCGTTGAATCGGCCTTTAAAGACCGGACCAATCTCCGTTTTGCCTGGCAGCGTGAACAGAAGGGCACGGGCCACGCACTGCAGATGGCATTGCCGATGCTCTGTGAAGAGGAAACGCATACGCTGGTGTGCCTCGGTGATGTTCCTCTGCTGAGCTCGGACACTATCAGCCGTCTCTCTGCTGCGGTCGGCCCTGATGAGATGGGTCTGCTTACTGTGAATCTTGACAATCCGACCGGCTACGGTCGTATTGTTCGCAATGCCGACGGTACGGTTGCCCGAATTGTTGAGCAGAAAGACGCCAACGAGGCGGAGCTTGCCGTGCGTGAAGTCAATACCGGCATTATGCTGCTGCCGACCCGCCGGCTCGCCGGCTGGCTTGGCTCTCTGACCAATGAGAATGCTCAGGGTGAGTACTATCTTACCGATGTCATCGCACTGGCCGCCGCCGAAGGGGTGGCAATCAGAACGGTTCAGCCCGGGTTCACCTTCGAGGTGGAGGGGGTGAACTCTAAAGTTCAGCTTGCGAAACTCGAACGTACCTGGCAGCGGCATCAGGCCAATGAGCTTCTTAATCAGGGTGTGACGCTGATTGATCCGGAACGCATCGACATCCGCGGAACCCTTTCTGCCGGCAAGGATGTGCTGATTGATGTGGGCGTCATTTTTGAAGGCGATGTGACGCTTGCCGACGGTGTGCATGTCGGTGCCTACAGTGTTTTGAAGGACTGCAGTATTGCCGAAAATGTGGAGATTCTGCCCTACTGCCATATTGACGGCGCCGTTATCGGTGCAGAATCGAGAATCGGACCGTATTCCCGTCTGCGTCCCGGTGCTGAACTGGCCGGAGAAAACCATATCGGTAACTTTGTCGAAGTGAAAAAATCTGTGGTGGGTCAGCAGACAAAAATCAACCATCTTACGTATATTGGCGACAGTGATATCGGCGCCCGTGTCAATATCGGGGCTGGTACTATTACCTGTAACTATGACGGCGTCAATAAATTCAGAACAGTTATCGGTGACGATGCCTTCATCGGTTCAGATACTCAGCTCATTGCCCCTGTTACGGTAGGTGCCGGGGCGACGATCGGTGCCGGTACGACTCTGACCCGTGAGGCGCCCGCGGGCAAACTCACGCTCTCGCGTGCCAGACAGGTAACAGTTGAGGGCTGGGTGCGTCCTCAGAAAAAAAATCAGAAGTAATCGAATCAGGCTGAAAAATAAATTCAGGAGTTGTTATGTGTGGAATTGTGGCTTCAACAGCGCATCGCGATATTGTCCCGCTGCTTTTGGACGGACTGCAGAAACTGGAATACCGGGGCTATGACTCATGCGGTGTCGCTGTTCTGGCTGAAGACGGCATTCAGCGCGCCCGCTCGGTCGGACGAGTCCGGGAACTGAGCGAGCAGGTCGCCGCCACGCATCTCTCCGGTCAGACCGGGATTGCGCATACACGCTGGGCGACGCACGGCGCTCCTGATGTCTGCAATGCTCACCCGATTGTCTCCAATGGCGAGATCGCCGTGGTGCACAACGGCATTATTGAAAACTATGAGGAAATCCGTCAGTCGCTCAAGGCTGCCGGTTATGTGTTCACCAGTCAGACTGATACCGAAGCGCTTGCACACCTGATCCACCAGAACTATCAGGGGGATCTGCTTGCTGCGGTCATGGCTGCGCTCAAGCACGTGCACGGCAGTTTTGCTGTTGCCGTGATCTGCACGAAGGAGCCCGGTCGCATCGTGGCTGCCCGTCAGGGCTCGCCGATGGTGCTTGGGGTCGGTGAACATGAAAACTTTGTTGCCTCTGATGCAATGGCGCTTTCGAGTGTGACAGACCGCATTGCCTACCTCATGGAAGGGGATGTTGTCGACATCACCGCTGAACACTGGACTGTATACGCCCGCAGCGAAGACGGCTCGTATGCTCCGGCTGAACGTGAGGTGCGTACGGTTCAGGCATACACCGGTGCCGCTGAACTCGGTCCGTACCGCCACTACATGCAGAAGGAAATTTTTGAACAGCCCCGGGCCATCGGTGACACGCTTGAAGGGGTGGCGGCTATCACGCCGACACTTTTTGGCGATGAGGCACAGGAGATTTTCTCCCGGGTTGACCGGGTGCTTTTCCTTGCCTGCGGCACGTCCTACTATGCCGCGCTGACCGCCAAGTACTGGCTCGAAGAGATTGCCGGTATTCCTGTGGATGTTGAAATCGCCAGTGAATACCGCTACCGCACTTCTGTCCCGTCCCCCGGTACGCTCGTGGTGACTATCTCCCAGTCCGGCGAAACGGCGGATACGCTTGCTGCACTGCACCATGCGCAGCATGAGCTCGGTATGGACAAGACGCTTACCATCTGCAACAGTGCCACTTCGGCCATGGTGCGTGAGAGCCGCCTCGTGTATATCACCCGTGCCGGTGTTGAAATCGGTGTGGCCTCGACAAAAGCATTTACCACGCAGCTTGCTGCACTGTATCTGCTGGCGCTGACATTAGGGAAGATCCGCGGTCGCGTCAGTGCCCAGATGGAAGAGGAGGAACTCAAAAATCTGCGTCACCTGCCGAAGGCACTTTCCGCTGTGCTGGCGCTTGAACCGCAGATTATCGCCTGGGCCGAAAAATTTGCTCAGAAAGAGCATGCTCTTTTCCTCGGACGCGGGGTGCATTATCCGATTGCGCTTGAAGGTGCACTCAAACTCAAGGAAATCAGCTATATCCATGCGGAAGCCTATCCGGCCGGCGAACTCAAGCATGGTCCGCTGGCTCTGGTTGACCGTAATATGCCGGTCGTTACCGTTGCGCCTAATGACCGGCTTCTTGAAAAACTCAAGAGCAATATGCAGGAGGTGCGTGCGCGTGGCGGTGAACTGTACGTCTGTGCGGACGGTGATTCGAACATCCAGTCTTCTGACAACATGCATGTCATCGTGCTGCCGGAAAACTACGGTCGCCTCTCGCCCATTCTTCACGTTCTGCCGCTGCAGCTGCTCGCCTATCATACGGCGCTTGCACGAGGTACCGACGTTGACAAGCCGCGTAATCTCGCCAAGAGTGTGACCGTGGAATAATCCGGACGCTTGCTTAAAGAAAAAAGCTTGAGACTGATGCCTCAAGCTTTTTTTTCGGCTCTGTTGCGGGCGGTTCTAGCTGCCCGCAATGAATGTGCGGATCCCGGAGCCGACGAACTGCACACCGATGCAGATAAGCAGAAAGCCCATCAGCTTGGAGAGCACAAGCGTACCGGAGGGACCGAGACGGCGCGTGAGCACATCAGAAAACCGCATCACCGCCCAGGAGGCAAGCGAAGTGAGAATGATGGCGAGCGTGGTCCAGCCCAGTGCAATCGCAAGAGAGATATAGTCGGTCATTTCCGCGATTTCTGTAGAAAAACCGATCACAACAGCGATGGTCCCGGGGCCTGCAATCCCCGGCATGGCGATCGGGAAAAACGCATAGTCGTCCTTGTCGCGGCGCACGATTGGTGCTTTATTGGGAGAGGTGCCGCCAAAGAGCATCTGATAACCGATAGCAGCGACCACCAGACCACCCGCAATACGCATCGCCCCGTAAGAGATGCCGAAGAAGACCAGCAGCATATTGCCGCCGATCAGACTCACCAGCATGATGAGCCCGGCGTAGACAGCAGCCATATTCGCCTGCTGGAAGCGCCTTTCATCGCTCATGCCCTGTGTGAGGCTGACAAAAAGAGGCAACTTGGAAAGTGGGTTGGTGATGACTAACAGCGAGACCAGCGCGCCGAGGAAATATTGAAAATGGATGGCTTCCAGCATATGAGTGACAGGTGAGTCTATGGAGGCGGGTGCTCCGATTTTCGCAAAGCATAAGCCAAGGCCATCGGAAGTGCAAGAGAAAGCCCCTTCGAAAATATCTGCCGACAGAGGATAAATGCACCGGAAGACGTTTATAAAACACTACAGCGGTATGCGTTTTACTGAAATATCTTAAAAAAAATCGTTTTCTCTGAACGCATGTTCAGAGATTGTGGTATAAACACACTACTTCGCAGTGAACGCACGTTCAGCGAACAGAAAAAATGATAAAAAAACAGAAGGTGAATTTATGTTGTCCACGAAGCGCTCTAGAGTTTTTGTATCGAGTGTTTGCGCCCTGGGATTGCTGGCAGGGCTCGCCGGCTGCGGTGAAAAGCAGCAACAGGCTCCCGGTCAGATGCCTCCGTCAGAAGTTCTTTTCTTCACTGTGAAACTCGGTGAACATCCAATGGATATTCAGCTCACCGGTCGCGCTCATGCGTTCCGTGAAGCCGAAGTCCGTCCTCAGGTTAACGGTCTGCTGCAGAAGCGCCTCTACACGGAAGGTGCAGAAGTCAAGCGTGGCCAGGTCCTCTATCAGATTGATCCGGCACCGTTTGAAGCGACACTTGCCTCGGCTCAGGCTCAGCTTGCACAGGCGAAAGCCACCCTTACCAAGACAAAGGCGGATGCTGACCGTGCTGTTCAGCTGCTCAAGGCCAATGCCATGTCCAAGTCGTCTTATGACGCGGCCCGTGCGGCTTATCTTCAGGCTCAGGCCTCTGTGAAAGCTGCCGAGGCTGCAGTGACGACTGCCAGAATTAATCTCAACTACACCAAGGTCACCAGCCCTATTGACGGGCTTGCCGGCCGTTCGGAGTTTACCGAAGGTGCTCTGATGTCCTCCTATCAGGCGCAGGAGCTGACCACCGTCCAGCAGATCGACAAAATGTATGTTGACGTGGTTCAGAGTGCGGAAAACGTGCTCGCACTTAAAGCGCAGATTGCCAGCGGTCAGCTCAAAACTGACGAGAACGGTGCGGCAAAGGTGCAGCTGACCCTTTCCGATGGCAGCGTTTATCCCCATGAAGGGAAGCTGACATTCCAGGGGGTTTCTGTTGACGAGTCCACCGGCGCAGTGAAACTGCGTATGGAATTCCCCAATCCTGACCGTCTGCTGATGCCGGGTCTGTATGTGAAGGCCCGTCTCGCCACCGGCGGTGTGCCCAACAGTGTTCTCGTCTCTATGCAGGCTCTGATGCATGACGCTAAGGGCCAGGCCTACGTCTATGTGATCGGCAAGGACAACAAGGTCGAGCAGCGTTTTGTGACTGCTGAACGCTCTGTCGGATCGCAGTGGCTTGTCACCAAGGGCCTGAATGAGGGTGACAAGGTCATGTTTGACGGCTTCTCCCGCGTGTCTCCCGGCAAGGTTGTGACGCCTAAGGAAGGTGATCCCACCCAGCTGCAGCAGAACGCCAACCCCGTGTTCTAACGGCTTGAGGTTGTAGAGAATGTTTTCAAGATTTTTTATTGAAAGACCGGTCTTTTCGTGGGTGATCGCCATCGTTATCATGCTGGCCGGTCTGCTCTCGATCTCGACCCTCCCTGTGAGCCAGTTCCCGCAGATTGCGCCTCCGCAGGTGAAAATCTCGGCCCGTTATCCTGGCGCTTCCGCCGAAACCGTATCCAATACGGTTACTCAGGTTCTCGAACAGAACCTCAGCGGTCTGGACGGCTTTATGTACATGTCGAGTACCTCGGACTCTTCAGGTACAGCCTCGATTACGCTGACGTTTGAAGCGGGCACCAACCCTGACATTGCTCAGGTTCAGGTGCAGAACAAAATTCAGACGGCTATTACGACATTGCCGACTGTGGTTCAGAACCTTGGTGTGAGTGTGAAGAAAACCTCGGCAAGCTTCCTGATGGTGGTAGGTCTGATTAATGAGGACGGCCGCTATTCTGCTGCTGACCTCGGTGACTATCTCTCGAGTTATGTCAAGGATCCGCTCGCCCGTGTGGACGGTGTGGGTGAAATTCAGGTGTTCGGTGCGAAATACGCTATGCGCGTGTGGCTCGATCCGAAGAAGCTTGCCCAGTACAATCTGATGCCTTCGGATGTGACGAATGCCATTTCCGCACAGAACATCCAGCTCTCGACCGGTGGCGTGGCTCAGCAGCCGACTGACGGTCGTCAGCAGTTCACGGCAACGATCATGTCGAGTTCGATGCTTCAGACGCCTGAACAGTTCCGCAATATTCTTCTGAAGGTCAAGCAGGACGGCTCCACGGTCAATCTCTCAGATGTGGCCCGAATTCAGGTTGGTCAGCAGGACTACATGGCACAGGGTACGTTTAACGGCAAGCCTTCCGCCGCTATGGCAATTTCTCTTGCCTCCGGCGCGAATGCCATTGCCACTGCCGATGCTGTGCGTGCCAAGATGGACCAGCTCAAGGAAAACTTCCCTGAAGGCGTGCAGATCACTTATCCGTTTGAAACGACGCCTTTCGTGATGGCTGCTCTGGAAGAAGTGGTCAAGACACTGATTGAAGCTATTGTGCTCGTCGTGTTCGTGATGTTCCTCTTCCTGCAGAACTTCCGTGCAACGCTGATTCCGACCATTGCTGTGCCGGTGGTGCTGCTGGGGACGTTTGGTGCTCTGGCTGTGGCCGGTTTCTCGATCAATATGCTGACCATGTTCGCCATGGTGCTTGCGATCGGTCTGCTGGTGGACGACGCCATTGTGGTGGTTGAAAACGTCGAACGCGTGATGCGTGAGGATGGAACAGACCCGAAGACAGCAACGATCAAATCCATGGGCGAAATTCAGTCCGCTCTGATCGGTATTGCCATGGTGCTTTCCGCTGTGTTTGTGCCGATGGCATTCTTCGGCGGTTCGGCCGGTGTGATCTATCGCCAGTTCTCGATTACGATCGTTTCCGCCATGGTTCTTTCCGTGCTGGTGGCTCTGACCCTGACGCCGTCGCTGTGTGCAACCCTGCTCAAGCCGATCGACAAGGAGCATCATGAGGCCAAGACCGGTTTCTTCGGCTGGTTCAACCGTATGTTTGAAGGGTTCACCAATATGGTGAAGGCCGCTGTGTCCAAGCTCACCCACGGCATTGCCATGGTGCTGGTCGTCTATGCAGGGATTGTTGCTCTGGTGGCCGTCGGCTTCGTGAAACTGCCCTCGTCATTCATGCCCAGTGAAGACCAGGGTGTGCTCATGATGATGATGCAGCTGCCTGACGGCGCGACGATGGAACGCACTGACATTGAACTCAAGAAGGTTCAGGGTCTGCTTCATGCGACAGAGAGCAAAAACATTGACGGTTTCTTCTCGGTGCGCGGCTTCTCTTTTGCCGGTACCGGTCAGAACATGGCGCTCGGCTTTATCAAACTTAAGGACTGGTCGGAACGTAAGTCTCCCGAACAGCGCGACCTGGCTATCCAGGGACGCGTGATGGGCGCTCTGCTCTTCGGTCCGGACTTCCGCGGTGCCTCCACTGTGGTGTTCCCGCTGCCGGCTGTGCCGGAACTGGGTGTGGCTGACGGTTTTGACTTCTATATTCAGGACAATACCGGCGGGTCGCACGAAAAATTCATGCAGTACATGGGTCAGTTCCTGGCGAAAGCCAATGCCGATCCCCGTCTGACGATGGTTCGTCACAACGGTATGGGTGACACGACGCAGCTCAAACTTGTGATTGACCACAAGAAACTCTCGATGATGAAAGTGAATGTGGCCGACGTCAATACGACGATTGCTACGGCAATGTCCGGCAAGTATGTCAACGACTACATGGACCGCGGCGTTATCAAGCAGGTCTGGGTGCAGGGCGATATCAACTCGCGTATGCAGCCTGAAGACGTGCTCAAGTGGGAAGTGCGTAACAGCGATGGTGACATGGTGAAGATTTCCACCTTTGCTCACTTTGAGTGGAACTACGGCAGCCCCCGTCTGGAACGCTTCAACGGTATTCCGTCTCTGAATATTCAGGGTAGCCCTGCTGCCGGCGTGTCCTCCGGTGACGCTATGGATGCCGTTGAAGAACTGATTCATCAGGTCTTCCCGCCCGGATTTGAAATCGCCTGGAACGGCGTGTCCTATCAGGAACGTGCCGCCGGTGCTCAGGGGCCTGCTCTGTATGCCATTTCGCTGCTGGTGGTGTTCCTCTGTCTTGCGGCACTGTATGAAAGCTGGAGTATTCCGGTGGCTGTTCTTCTGATCGTGCCTTGCGGCGTGGTCGGAGCTTTCGGTCTGACGTGGCTGCTGGGTATGACCAATGACATCTACTTCCAGGTGGGTCTGCTCACCACGATTGGTCTGGTAAGTAAAAATGCTATTCTGATCGTGGAATTTGCCAAGGAATATATGGAACGTGGTATCGATGCAATCCACGCTGCTGAAGAAGCTGTCCGTGTTCGTTTGCGTCCGATTATCATGACCAGTCTGGCATTCGGTCTCGGTGTGCTTCCGCTTGCTATCGCACACGGCGCCGGTGCCGGCGCCCAGAACGCGATCGGCGTGGGTGTGCTTGGTGGGATTCTGGCCGGTACCTTCCTGGTTATCGCCTTTGTCCCGGTGTTCTATGTGATGATTGGTCGTGTGTTTGGACGTCCAAAGTCACGCGCTAACGATTGATGAGATGTGCTCTTAAGCCGGCGGTGCGGTATCCCGCCCCCGGCAGACAGAGTGCTCTAAAGGCAGAAAAAATGACAAAAAGCTTTTTGTTGATTCCAGCGTTGATGGCTTTTGGGCTGACAGGCTGTGTGAATCTGGCTCCTGATAACGGGACGCCGGCCTCTCCGGCTCCGCAGCAGTGGCCTCAGGGTGAGGCCTATGCGCCGTTGCCTGCACAGGCTGATCTCCTTCCCCAGTGGCGCGCTGTTTTTACCGATGCAAAACTGCAGAAGGTGATTGAACTCGCGCTCGCCAACAACCGGGATTTGCGCACGGCAGCGCTTAATGTTGAAAAGGCCCGGGCCGCCTATGGCGTGACCCGTTCAGCGGAATTCCCTTCGATTAATGCGACGGGCTCGAATGCCGCTGCTCATACTGCAGGTACCGTGAATCAGACCGGTGTGGGACGCACCGGCCACAACTACACGGCACAGCTTGCGATGGCTGCGTTTGAACTCGACTTCTTTAGCCGTGTACGCAACATGTCCGAAGCGGCTCTGCAGTCGTATCTGGCCACCGAGGATGCTCAGCGTTCTTCGCAGAGTGCCATTATTGCCCAGACGGCAATGGCCTGGCATCAGCTCGGCGCGGATCGTGAACAGCTGGCGCTGCAGCGTCGCCTCCTGAAGAGCCAGGAGGAGAGCTACAAACTGATTCAAAGCAGTTTTGAGATCGGTGCTGCCAGCAAGCTCGATCTTGAACAGGCCCGCACAACGATGGAAGCCGCTCGTGCCAATATCGTCAGCTACATTCGTGCCGTTGCTCAGGATAAAAACGCTCTGGATCTGCTGTGCGGATCCACGGTGGGCGAAGAGCTTCTCCCGGAAGGTCTTCCGTCTCAGGCAATGGCGAGTACAGTGCCGGTCGGACTGCCCGGTGAGGTACTTCTGAAGCGGCCTGATATTCTGGCTGCGGAACGCGCACTGCGTGCTGCGGATGCCAACATCGGTGTGGCTCGTGCAGCTTTCTTCCCGCGCGTGACACTGGTTGCCGGTGCCGGTTCTGCCGGCCTGCATCTGAGCGACCTCTTTGATGCGCACTCCGGTATGTGGAGTTTCACGCCGAGTATCTCTCTGCCGATTTTCAACGGCGGTCTGAATAAGGCCAATCTGGAGGTTGCCAAGGTAGAACAGCGTATTGCAGTGGCTGATTATGAAAAGGCCATTCAGGTCGCGTTCAAGGAGGTCTCCAACTCTCTGGCGCAGGTTGGCACGGCCGACCGTGAGCTTGAGGCCCGTCAGGCGTATACCGATGCTGCGGATCAGGCGTATCAGCTCAGCGACATCAGTTATAAAGCCGGTGCCGTCTCATACTCCGATGTGCTTGTCGCTCAGCGTGCAATGGTGCAGGCTCATCAGGTGCTGATTAATACCAGACTGTCCAAGGTTTCCGGGCTGATTACCCTGTATCAGGCACTTGGCGGCGGGTCTGACCTTGAAAAGGTCGAGGAGAATAAGTAAGTGGCCAGTAATGCGAACGTGAGAGGCGGTCGCCGTAAGGTCAGAAACCGGATTGAGGAAGGCAGTGACTCGAGCCGCCGCCAGCAGATACTGGATGCGGCGCGGGCCTGCTTTACCGAGAGAGGGTTGAGACAGACAACGATTCGCCATATCGCAGAGAAAGCCGGGATGAGTGTGGGACATATCTACAACTCTTTCTCGAGCAAGGAGGAAATTGTTGAGGCCATGGCCAGGGCTCATGCCGAAACGTTTACCAAGATGCTTTTCGAAGATCTTGGGGCCGACCGGGATGACCGCACGAAATGTGAAATGCATTTCCGGCGTATGCTCGACCGTATTCTCGACTCTGAGTCCGCGTATCTGATGGTCTCTTTTCTTAATGAGGCGCTCACCAATGAAAGAATCTGCTCTCTGATGTCTTCATTGATGATTGAGTTCAAGGATCAGATCATGGAGATGAGAGGCCCCAAATGCTCTCACATCTCCAGTGAGGTGCTTGAGGCGCGCATCATGTTTATGATGTCACTGTTTCAGGGGTTGCGCTGTATCGCTTTCTTCTTCCCCAAGCATGACAAGGCTCTTCTCAAGCAGGTCGCTATTGAACGGCTGATGCAGTGGGTCGATGCGGATAATACGGAGCGTCAGCGACTGACTCAGTCCAAGAGCTGATACTAGGGTTAATACCTATCACCAGCGGAGGTTTTTACCTCCGCTTTTTTCGGATTTTTTCCTTTCTATTTTCGTCAAAACAGGTATTATTGGAGGCCTCTTTGCGTTTTGAGACCGCCGTGGGCGATACGAACCCTCCTGTCGCCTGTTGTATAGACAACTAACTAAAGGAACTGATCATGTCAGTGAAAGCGAATCAGAAAACGCCTATTTATAAGGTGCTCTACTTTCAAGTGATTTGCGCCATTATTTTAGGTGTGCTACTCGGGAATTTCTTCCCTGACATCGGATCGCAGATGAAGCCTTTTGGTGACGGGTTCATTCGTCTCATCAAAATGGTTATTGCCCCGGTTATCTTCTGTACTGTTGTGACAGGGATTGCCGGCATGGAAGACATGAAGAAGGTGGGCAAGACGGGCGGTCTCGCACTGCTGTATTTCGAGGTGGTCTCTACTATCGCCCTCATTATCGGGCTTATCGTGGTGAACACGATCCAGCCTGGCGCCGGGATGCATGTGGATCCCTCTACGCTCGATACCAAGGCTGTGGCTGCCTATTCAGAGCCGGGTAAACTTCAGTCCACCACTGATTTCATCATGAATATCATCCCGCACACGATTGTCGGTGCGTTTGCCGAGGGTGAAATTCTTCAGGTGCTCTTTTTCTCGGTGCTGTTCGGGTTTGCTCTGCACAAATTCGGCGGTCGCGGAACGCTGATCTTTGATGTGATTGAAAAGACCTCTCACGTCCTCTTCCAGATTGTCGGCATGATCATGCGAGTGGCTCCTATCGGTGCCTTCGGTGCCATGGCCTTCACCATTGGTAAGTACGGCATTGCCTCCCTGCTGCCGCTGGCCAAACTCATGGGTACGTTCTACCTGACCTGTATTCTTTTTATTGTGTTTGTGCTTGGTACCATCTGTCGTGTTCACGGTTTCTCTCTGCTGAAATATCTCTCCTATATCAAGGATGAGCTCCTGATTGTGCTCGGTACATCCTCTTCGGAGTCTGTGCTCCCGCGCATGATGACCAAAATGGAAATGGCCGGCGTCTCTCGATCTGTTGTGGGTCTGGTTATCCCGACCGGCTATTCGTTCAATCTGGACGGCACAGCGATTTACCTCACGATGGCATCGGTCTTTATCGCTCAGGCCTGTGATGTGGATATGACGCTCACTCAGCAGCTGACACTGCTTGCGGTGCTGCTTCTGACATCCAAGGGTGCTGCCGGTGTGACGGGCTCGGGTTTTATCGTGCTTGCTGCCACTCTCTCTGCTGTGGGCCATGTGCCTATTGCCGGTCTGGCACTGATTCTGGGTATTGACCGCTTCATGAGTGAAGCCCGTGCTATCACGAACATGATCGGTAACGGTATTGCCTGTGTGGTTGTGGGTCACTGGTGCAAAGAGGTGAACAATACCAAACTGCATGAAGTTCTGCTCAATCACCCGAAAGAGGACAGAGAGATCCAGCTCTGATCAACCGGCCGGTAAAAAAACGGCACTGTTTCCGCTGCTCAGGAAACGGTGCCTTTTTTATTGACCTTACTGTCCGACATACTTGCCTTTGTGTTTTGAATATTTTTTGTACTTATATACGGGGATTACTCATATGGCGCAGCCATTGCCGGGAGCACGCCCGTCTTTGACAGCGTGCCTGGAATGTACATAAGATTTAGCAATATCGGCGTGGCAGGTAAAGCACGGGCTTTTCGCGTCATTACTGGTAGCTGGGGTTTGTGCTGCCGCAAAGGCCGATGAAGCGAAAATGCCAATACTCAGCATGACTGAAACGACCAGATGTTGTCTGACTGTTAGGCGCAACGTTATACTGACCCACTAAAGAGGAAGTCTCTGTGTGCCATTG
>CAJJRX010000012.1 GCA_905194315.1 uncultured Sutterella sp.
TCGTGGTGGCGGTACCGGTGGTGCTGGTCGCCGCCTTTATTCTTCTGAAGCTCGTGCCGCTGACCAAACGCACCGGAGACCGCGCCATTGCGATGCTCTCCTCAGGCGCACTTGCCGTCGGCATCACGACGGTCAGTCTGACCGAGGGGTTCAATTTTGACGCGGAAAGCATTCTGTTCGGCTCGATTCTCGGCCTCTCCGACACGGACGTGTGGCTCACGGCCGGCATGACCGCCCTCGTGGTCATTCCGCTGATCATCCTCGCGCCGCTCATCTTCTCGCTGATCTTCGATCCGGTCTTTGCCCGCGTCACGGGACAGCCTGTCAAAGGGCTCACCACGGCGCTTGCCGTCATGACGGCCCTCACCGTGGTCACCGGGATGCATATCATGGGAGCGCTTCTGATCTCGAGCCTGCTCGTCTTTCCCGCGAGTACCGCACTTAAAGTGAGCAGCTCGTATCAGGGGGTGCTCTGGCGGGCTGCTCTCACGAGCGTGCTCTCGGTGTGGATCGGTCTCACCGTGTCCTACCTCTGGAGTGTCCCGGCCGGGGCGGCCATCGTGCTCACCAACGCAGCTTTCTACCTCCTTGCGCTCGGCGTGGAAGCGTTTCGGACTAAAGGCCGGCTGAGCTGAGAGCGTACAGAGCAAACTTTTGAAAAATCTGCGAAAATATAAAGATTGACCGTGTACGGCTCTCGAAAGCCGTACCGCACGGGATGTGACCCGCCTCAGAAAAGGCGCCTCCGAAGACAGACCTTAAAACAAACAAAAACGCTATGCTCAAGATCCTCGTTCCGCTTGATGTGAGCCCGGCCAGCCAGACCGCTCTTCAGTTTCTGGCCCATCGCCCTCAGATCTGCAAACATGCAGAAATCACCCTTCTTACCGTTCACCAGCTGATCAAACCCTCTCTGCTGCGGCTTGTCAGCAGCGCTGACATTGACGCGATGCGCGATAAAACCGCTCAGGAGGTTTTCGAGACCGCCTCGAAGACTTTTGGCGCGCTCGGTCAGACCCCGACATGCCTTGCCGAGGTGGGGGATCCGCGTGACATCATCGTGAACAAAGCCCGGGAAATCGGGGCTGATCTGATCATCATGGCCGCTCACGGTGAACGTAACATCGGTGACATTCTCATGGGCAGCGTCTCGCGCGGTGTGATCGCTCGCGCCCCCTGCCCCGTGCTGGTTGTCCGCAACCAGTTCCCGCCGCTCGCCCGTGCCCCGCGCGTGGTGATTCCCGTTGACAAGCAGGAGGTCACCTCGCACGCCGTTGACTGGGTTATTGCGAATCACAAGGCCTTCGGTGCGCAGGCCGACTTCCGGCTCGTGCATGTTGTGGAAGCCTCAAGCATGGACGTCCTCACCCAGTTCACGCAGCCCGGCAGCGCCCTTGAAGAGGACACTCACAAGGGACCGCGCAACGCCGCCTGGCATGAGGCGGTAGATCCCTACGCCCGGCGCTTTGCCGAAGCCGGTCTCACGAGCCGCAATGTTGCGCTCACCGGCCGTCCGAGTCAGGCGATTGCCGACTACGTCACGAGTCATGACATCGATCTCATCGTGATGGGCAGTCACGCCCGCGGTGAGCTGCGTGCGCTCTTTCTCGGAAGCGTCGCCGCCGAAGTGCTCAGTCTCACGGAAGCGCCGATGCTCATTATCCGATAACGTAACGCCAGTCAGGCAGAAGGCAGGAAACACCGGGTTCCTGCCTTTTTTGTCCCCGCCCGGATCCCTGCAGAGCCCTGCGCGGCGGCCTGCTTACACTTTCCGGACGTCTCATGTACAATAAAGGCCTTAGCTCAACACCGTATACCGGGACAGACACAACTGACTTATGCAGAAATTTACCCGAGAGGATCTTAACCGCGCACCTTCCAAACTGCTGCGTGACGGCCGCATCGCCAATGCCCACGTCTACCGGGTCAGTTTCGGCGGGAAAGACTGGACGGTTAAGGATTTCTCCTCCCGTCCCTGGTATATCAGAAATACGATAGGCCGGTTTCTGTTGCGCCGCGAGGTGCACTTTCTCAACCGTCTCGAAGGTATTGACGGCGTCGCGGGCGGGGCTTTCCGCATTGACGCGTTTGCCATGGCCGTGGAATATACGCCGGGCACCGGGCTCGCCCAGATGGACGTATCGGTGCAGACGCCGGAGTTTCTCAACCGGCTTGAGGCACTGCTCGACAAGATTCACAGCCGCGGTGTGGTGCATCTTGACTGCCGCGGAATGGGCAACATGCTCTACCGTCCTGACGGCACGCCTGCACTCATTGATTTCCAGTCCGCACTCAACACCCGTTGGCTGCCCGCAAAACTTCGCCGGATTCTTGAAGACATCGACAATTCGGGCGTGCTCAAACGCTGGCTCGCCGTTCATCCCGATATCATGGGTGAGGAGCGCAAACGCGCTCTGGAGCGCATTGACCGTCTGCGCCGTCTGTGGGTGCTGCACGGCTACTTCGGTATCGACAAAAACGCCCCGAAAAAACGCAAATAACCGCGCGCGGCAAACCGGCCGGCGGCCGCCTGTCCTCCCCGTTTCTTTTCTGAGCAAAAGTACCTGATCCGCCTTGCCGGAAATCAAGTATTACCGTTTTTTCGCGCCTTGCCTCCCGTTCGGGAGATTTGTTTTGCGTAAAGTTGCCTGTACGATATAACTTAAAAACAACAGGAGCGCAGCACATCTGCACCGCAGTGCCCCCGGAGGCACTGTCCGCGTCCGGCAGAGAGAATTCCATCGCGCTCCGCTTACAGAGAATCGCCGCCTATGACACAGACACTTTTACCGAGCACCGCCCGTGCCCCGCTCACCGCCAACCGCTGGGGCATTTGCAAGGCGGTGGTGCGAGACGGAAAAATCGAACGTCTCGAACCGGTGGCAGAAGATGCCGCCCCTTCTCCGCTTCTTGACCGCCTGGCCGCGCTGCCCTCGAATCCGCTGCGCGTCAGACGGCCGGCTGTCCGGAAAAGCTTTCTTGAAAAAGGCGCGCACAGCCGCGCGCTTCGCGGTGATGAACCCTTTGTCGAAGTGGACTGGGACACGGCACTCACCCTGGCCGCCGACGCCATCCGCGAGACGTATGCCAGTTACGGCCCCGACAGTGTCTGGGGACACTCCTACGGCTGGATGAATACCGGCCTTGTGCAGGGGGTGCGTCCCCTGCTGCACCGTCTGCTCAACATCATGGGCGGCTTTGTGCCGCTCACGAACTCCTACTCCACCGGCGCCATTGCAGCCATTCAGGAGCATATCGTCGGTCAGAAGCAGCCCCGTCCGAGCGACTGGGAGAGCATTTACGAGGCAAGCGAACGTGTCGTGTTCTGGGGCTCGGATCCCGTGCGCACGGACGACGTTGACTGGTTCACGCCGCTGCACAAAAGCCGTGCGGGCGCACTGCGGCTCGCTGAGCTCAAACACATTAAAACCTACAGCATCAACCCGATCATCTCCGATACGGCGCTCGCCATCGGCTCGGAAAACATCCGGCCGCTGCCCGGGACCGACACGGCCATGATCGTGGCAATGATCCACGTGCTCCTCACGGAGAATCTTGCCGACTGGGATTTTCTGGACCGCTACACCACAGGGGCGCGAGAATTTACCGACTATGTGCTCGGACACACAGACGGCATCGCCAAAACCCCCGAGTGGGCAGCAGAGATCGCGGGCGTCCCTGCCGTGACGATCCGTGAGCTCGCCGTCGATCTTGCCACACACCGCAGCATGATCATTATGGGCTGGGGCCCGCAGCGCCAGCACAACGGTGAACAGGCTCCGTGGCTCGGCTGGACCCTGGCTGCGTTCCTCGGCCAGATCGGTCTGCCGGGCGGCGGGATCGGCACCTCGTATCATTACTCCTCTACCGGCGCACCGCCGAGCGGCGGTCCCGAACTCTTCGGTATTCCGACAGATCCCACAGGCGCGCAGCGCAACCGTATTCTCGGCGGTGTCAAACCGCTGCCGGTGGCAAGCATCACGGAAGTGCTCGAGGCACCGGGCAAAACGGTGGACTTTAACGGCGCGCGCATCACCTATCCTGATGTGCACCTGATGTTCTGGGCCGGCGGCAATCCCTTTGCCCATCATCCGGACACGGGCCGTCTGGCACGCGCCTTTAAAAAGCCCGATGTGGTGATCTGCGCTGAGGTGAACTGGACCGCTACGGCACGCCATGCGGATATTGTGCTTCCTGCCTGCACCAACTTTGAGATGAGCGACATCACCCGCATCGGCTCCAACACCAATGACGGGATTGTCTTTACTGAGGCGGTTATCGCACCGCAGGGCGAGGCAAAGAGCAACTACGAGATTTTCTCGCTGCTCGCTGCGAAACTCGGCGTGGCGGAACGCTTTACCGGCGGGCGCACTGCCGAGCAGTGGCGCGAGGCGCTCTACAGCAATGCCTGTGAGGATGCCCTGAGCCGCGGCAAGCCGCTGCCCTCCTACGAAGAGGCGAAAGCGCTCGGTCTGCTGCTCTTTACGCCTGACGCGCCGGAAGACGGCAAGCCGTTTGTCTCGATGGCGAAATTCCGTCAGGACCCGGTCGGCCACCGCCTCTGGACAAAGTCCGGCAAAATCGAAATCGCCTCGGAAACCATCCGCAACTTCCACTACGGGGAACTCACCGCGTACCCGCGTTATATGCCGCCCGAGGATGGCGCCGGAAAAACAACCGAGGCCTATCCCTTTGTGCTTCTCACGGGCAAGAGTCCGCGCCGTCTGCACTCGCAGCTTGACTCGAGTCTGACGGAAAAATACGGTGCAGAACCCTGCCGGATCAATACGGAGGATGCAAAGCGCCTGGGCATCAGTGCCGGTGACACCGTGCTCGTTTCGAGCGCACGCGGCAAAACGCTGCTTGCGGCTGAACCGACCGACCGGATCCGTCCCGGCGTGGTGGCCGTGGATAACGGCTCCTGGTACAACCCGAAGACCGATCCGGTGCACGGGCTTATTGATGCGCACGGCGGAGCGAACACGCTCACGCTTGACGTGCCCACCTCCAGGATTGCGCGCGGCAATGTCGCCTCGAGTGCCACCGTCAGTGTGGTGAAATACACGGGGCCTTTCAGTCCGGCTGATCCGCTCACGCTCCCGGAAGGCATCACGGGTTAGATACCAGAACGGACGCTCACGAAAGAGCGTCCGTTTTTTGTTTCTCTACAATTCGAGCAGCGTCCTGTCTCTCGGACTCACCGGCAGTCTCGGCAGAATCAGCACCCGGGCGCCGGTCTGCGAGGCCTGCTCACGCACGCGGGCTATCCACTCGAGCTCGGCCTGCGCACGGCGGCGCAGCAGACGGTTTTCCACGCGGCTGACCGCAAGAGAAGCGTTGATCAGTAAGGCGTAGACACGCAATCCCGCCCGCTGCAGGTCTTCGACGAGCCGTCCGGCCTCGATAACCGGTGTCGCCTCGGCGAGGGTGACAACACACACCGCGGTCTGCGCCGAGCGAAGCCGCGGCAGCAGCTGCCGGACGCTCTCCGGGATGAGTCCCTGACGGCGCTCTATTTCACGCTGATAGCTGAGTGTGGCATCGAGCAGAAGCAGTGTGTGTCCGGTCGGTGCGGTGTCAATCACCACAATCTCGTCGTCCGCCCTGGCAACAAGCGAGGCAAACGCCCTGAACACGGCGATCTCCTGCGTGCACGGCGAACGCAGATCCTCCTCAATCATGGCGAGGTCCTCTGCGCTCACCACATTGCGCGCCTCACTGAGTACCGCCTCGCGGTATTCGCTAAGCGCCTTCTCTTCGTCGATATGGCTCACTGTCACCTCGCCCTGCTGCGTGATCACATTATCGAGATGGCAGGCCGGATCGGTGCTGGCAAGATGCACCCTGGCGCCGAGCCGTGAGAGCTGCAGTGCGAGCGCGGCAGCGACAGTGGTTTTGCCCACACCGCCCTTGCCCATGGTGAAAATCACCCGTTTGCCTTCAGCCAGACACGCCTGAGCGAGTGCCTCAAGACGATCGGGCACCATGCCCGGGGCCTGCGCCTCCTCTGGCGTCGCCTCCTCGTGAAAGAGTCCCCGGATCGCCTCAAGCCCCGTGATGTTGAAGGACTTGAGGGTGACGGTAAAAAGCGCCTCGAGAGGAAGTTCGGCAGCGTGCTTTACGGCGGACGCTTCACTCTCTTTCATCGCCGCCGTGCAGGCATCGTCGGCTCCCGAAGGAAGGAGTCCGTTGAGGATGAGACACTGTTTCTTGAGTCCGCATGCGGCAAGCTCAGCGGAGGTCCGCTCCACCTCGCGCAGGCTGCCCGCCTCGGGACGCGCCACCAGCACGAGTGTGCTCTCGGCACTGTCACGCAGGGCGGCAACGGCACGGGCGTAGGTTTCGCGCCGCTCACCGAGACCGGAGAGCGGTCCGAGGCAGCTCGCCCCGTGCTGATTGGTTTCAAAAAAACTGTTCCAGGCAGAAGGCAGCTGCAGCAGACGGATGGTGTGACCGGTGGGCGCCGTATCAAACACAATATGGTCAAAGCGGCTTCGCACCTTCTCGCTCACGAGAAAGTCGGCAAAAGCGTTAAACGTGGCAATCTCCACTGTGCACGACCCCGAGAGCTGCTCTTCGATACTGCGGATGGCCTCCTCGGGAAGCAGACCGCGCATGGGTGCAACCACACTTTCGCGGTAGGCCGCGGCAAGCGCCATCGGATCCACATTAGCCATATACAGCCCGGGCACCGCGGCCACGGGCTGCGGTTCAGGTGAGAGCGAAATAGAAAAGATATCCTGCAGATTGGAGGCGGGATCGGTGCTCACAAGCAGCACCCGCCGCCCTTTTTCTGCAAGCATCACGGCGCTCGCCGCCGCACAGGAGGTTTTACCCACGCCGCCCTTGCCGGTGAAAAAAAGCACCGGTGTGGCGGCGAGTGCCAGAGGTGAAAAAGGAACAGGTTCAGCCATGGTGCCTCACTTTGCGAGCGCCGCGCGCAGTTCCTCTTCGCCGGGATAACGGCCGCTCACAAACACCTCACCGTCCACGAGCGTGAGCGGGAGCGCACTGCTTGAGTGCGTTTTCAGAAATGCCGCCACCACCTTCTCACTGATAAAAGCCATCGGCGACTGGCTGAGGTTATAGCGCTCAACCGTCACACCTTCGGCTTTCAGCGTCTCGATCAGCGCGGCCATCCGGAGCAGCTCCGGGTCGATACTCACGCCGCACAGGCCGGTCGGGCAGCACATGGCGGGCTCAAAAATTTTCACACTTTTCACGTTCTTTCTCCTGTGTTGAGCAGTCTGTCCGGCTGCCGCTTTCCGCCCCGGGACCGAGTGCGGCGAGCGCAAGGCCGAGCGCCGCAAATCCGTCAGCGTTGAGCCGGTAGTAGGTCCACTTGCCCTCGGCACGCGCCTCAATGAGTCCGGCACCGAGCAGCACCTTCAGGTGGTAGCTCAGGCCCGACTGCGTGAGCGGCAGCACGGCCTCGAGGTGACACACACAGCGCTCCCCCGATTTGAGTTCGGTGAGGATGGCGATGCGCTTGGGATCCGAGAGCGCCTTGAAACGGGCGGCAAGATCAGTATGGTTAACCGTCATGGATAATGTTTAAAACAAAAAATATTGATTTGAGTATAGCTCAGCACGTCAAACGGATCAATAAATCTTGATTTGAAAAGGCAAAAAAATACCCGCTGCCTGAACCGGCCGTCACCGGCCGGAGAGCTGCGGGTTCTGCGGGAGGCGCCCCGGGGCGCCCCCTGCTGTGCGATCTGTCGGCCGCCCGGATCAGAAGACCTCGGGACGGTTGACCATTCGCAGGAACGAGAGATGCTTTTCGTACTGATCGAGCACGTCGTGAATGATCTGTTCACGGCTCCAGCCCATCAGGTCGTAGTCCTGACCACCTTCTTTGAGGAAGACTTCAGCACGCACGTACATCGGTTCCTCCTCTTCGTCGCGTTCGGGATCCGCCATCGAAAATTCGGGGTTGCCGTAACCGATCAGACGCACCTCGTAGAGGAAGTCCGTCACATCAGCAAAATGCACCACGAGCGAGGCACGGTCCTTGACGGTGCTCATGCTGGCATCGAGCCCCTCCTCCTCGAAAGCCTTGACCACATCCTGCATGGCGGGTTTGATGGTCTCGTTGAAGTAGGACTTCACCTGAGGATAGGACGGATAGTGCACAATCACCTGCAGACGGCGCTTCCAGCCGTCAGCCGTGCGGTAGAGCGACGGCGCGACATTGGTGATCTGGTGGCTCTGACGCTTGAAGTCATCCACGCGCAGCGCCTTGAGCAGCCCGAAGAGCGCAATAAGCAGCACAGCGGCAAACGGCAGCGCCGAGAGAAGCGTGAGCGTCTGAAGCGCTTTCAGGCCGCCCGCCCAGAGCAGCACCATGGCACCGAGACCGGACAGTGCGCACCAGAACACACGCTGGCGGGCCGGCGTCTTGCGGATACCGCCGCTGGCGAGCACGTCGGCGACAAAAGCGCCCGAGTCAGCCGAGGTGACAAAGAAGATCACCACCATCAGCATACCGATCAGGGAGAGCACGCTCGTCATCGGGAAGTATTCAAAGAACTTGAAGAGCGCGATCGACACATCAGCCTTGACGCTCGTGGCGAGATCGGCACCCACACCGCTCATGATGAGCTCGATGGCGCTGTTGCCGAAGGCAGTCATCCACAGCAGCGTAAAGCCGGCCGGAATGAGCAGCACACCGGAGATGAACTCACGGATCGTGCGGCCGCGGGAGATACGTGCAATAAAGAGCCCCACAAAGGGAGACCAGGAGATCCACCAGCCCCAGTAGAGCAGCGTCCAGCCGCCAAGCCAGTTCGAGCTCTTGGGTTCGTAGGCGTACAGATTAAACGTCTTGGAGACGATCCCGGAGAGGTACAGACCGACATTCTCGACAAAGTGCTTGAGCAGTGCAGCCGTCGGGCCGAGCGAGAACACGAGAATGAGCAGCATCAGGGCGAGCCACAGATTCGTGTGCGAGAGGATCTTGATCCCCTTGTTGAGACCTGAACCCGCGGAGATGGCGGAGATGCAGGTGATCACCACAATGAGCACCGACTGCACAGTCGTGCCTACCGGCGCATCGAAGAGATAGTTCAGACCGGCATTGAGCTGCAGAACGCCGAAACCGAGCGAGGTGGCCACACCGAAGACGGTACCGAGAATGGCGAAAATATCCACAGCGTTACCGATCGGTCCGTAGATACGGTCACCGATGAGCGGAAAGAGCGCCGAGCGCAGCGTGAGCGGCAGCGCATGACGGTAGCCGAAATAGGCAAGCATCAGTGCCACAGAGGCGTAAATCGCCCAGGCATGCAGACCCCAGTGAAAGAACGTCAGCTCCAGGGCGTTTCTTGCCGCCTGAACCGTACCGCCAGCCCCCATCGGCGGTTCCAGAAAGTGCATCACCGGTTCGGCCACACCGAAGAACATAATCCCGATGCCCATACCCGTGGAAAAGAGCATGGCAAACCATGTCACGAGTTTATAGTCTGGTTTGGCATGATCTGGTCCGAGACGGATATCACCGAAACGGGAAAAGGCAAGGTAGAACATCCCGACGAGAATAATGGCCACAGCAAGAATGTAGAACCAGGAGAGGTCTTCAAAGATTCTTGTCTGCAGGTGTCCGAAAATCGCGTTAACGGTATTCGGGAACACGGCCGCGGCACCGATCACAATCATCGAGAGGATTGAGGCGGGCCAGAAAACGGCAGGATTGACCTTCCAGCCTTTAAGCAGTTTACTGTTTTGGGTTTTATCTGGCATAAAGCGGGTTGAGCTCCTATTGGGTTAGCCTTTCTCTTTCCGGGCTCATCCTGCCTGAGGGGTCGCAGGACGGGCACGCCGGAACCGGACTCCGGCGCCGGAATACAGGCGCACGGTGCGCATCCGGCATTAACCGGTCCGCACAGAGCACACAAAGGCTGTTATCAGTTCACGGACAGCACAAAAGCAGACTCAGCCCCGGGAGGAACTGCGCCAGGCTTTTTCCCCGCCTCCTGAGTGGCGGGCGGCCGTCCGGCCAAAGAATGAGTCGCACACAGCGTGCAGCACTAAAGTGACAGACTCAGGTACAGGGCGTACCCGGCCGGTGGAGGCACTCGCAGCAGAGGCACATACATGCTCTGCCCGCCTGATGGCCGGTAAAACTTCAGCACCGTGAAAAAAGATTTCAGTGCGACCCGAACACACTGCGTAAAACCGTGTCCGGGACAGGTCTTAACGCGTGATTCAGCGTGCTATAGATTACCACAATGTTTATGAGGGTTTTCACTAACCGCCTCAGATGAAGCCGGTTTTTTCTCATCTCGAAGATTCTCAAAACGTTAAAAGACCCGTAACATCAGTCAATTACGATTGTATAAAAATTTTACAATTGAATTTGTTTCAGACTTTCCCGGCGGTATTTTTTCTGTGCAGGACTAGATATTCCGTCGATATTTCCTCTAATCTTTAAGGACAATTTTCCCGGCCATTATCAGCAGTTTCCCGGTGCAGAAATTCTGCACCGAATCCTGTTCGGGTGACGCAATTGAGGCGGGAGGCGATGCAATCAGCGCCAATAAGCGTTCTTTTGATTTATAGCGGCCCGCTTCGTTCGGGAGATTCATCGCCGGCCTTCTGATGAGAAAAATGCCTCTTTCCGGCCGGAATTCAAACACCTCTTTGATCAGGATACTCAAAATACACCGGACAATAACTGAGGAACGTTTATTGTGCTGCCGCTCAATTACTGCCGGCGGGCTGCCCTTTGTGCGTTCCTGAAATATATCTACCGACCTGAAGGTAAGTCCGAATTGTCTCTTGCGGAGGATTTATACGCACTGCTTCAGTGCGAAATTCACTTAAAGTCGTTTCAGATTGTTTTGTCCGGTTAAATCGATTAATAATTTTTATTAATAACCTCAAAAAACGAAACATCAAAAGCCACAAAAGGAAACCGGACGGTTTCTGCTCCGAGAAACCGTCCGGTTCTGT
Source organism: uncultured Sutterella sp. (assembly GCA_905194315.1). GTDB lineage: Bacteria > Pseudomonadota > Gammaproteobacteria > Burkholderiales > Burkholderiaceae_F > Sutterella. Next base: position 10,954 of record CAJJRX010000012.1, read on the forward strand.
TTTTCAGTAAGAAAGCACCGGGTGCTTTACTTGATCAGGAAGTCATTGAGTTCAAGACCCTGTTCGCGCAGTTCATTGACCCACTTCGGCGTACGGCCGCGGCCGGTCCAGAGTTCGCCCTTGGGGCCCTTGTACTTGGGCTGCACAGGACCGCGACGGCCTTTGCGCAGCGCATCGGGATCGAGGAAGCGGAAGTCTTCGGCCTGAAGACGAAACTTGTCAATAATGCCCTGGGCCTGGCGGATGGCATCATCGCGCAGAGCCTTGCGGCGGTAGGTCACTTCTTTTTCAAGCTTTTCGAGTTCGGCCAGTTCGGCCTGCATGTTTTCGACCATGAGGTTCTCCTAAAGTCATCGTTCGTGCTTCTCTACGCGATATTTATCCGTTAGGGAACACACACACTTTGATTTAACAAACACCTTTAGTTGCGGCGTTTATTACCGGTTAAAGGACGGAAGAGAACAACGCAGAGGTGTTTAAAAACACTAATTGACTGAATCATCAGAAGTCAGCAATTAGATTAATCATCCGCACATTGCTCTATCTTTTATGTGAGCTATTGTACAGAAGATATTATTTAAAATCAATTCATAAATAGAAAATTTTTTGATTAACCTCAAATCAAGTTTCGGCTAATTCTATTACTGCATTCTCAGCCTGCACCAAATTGGTGATTAACCTCATATCCAACCTAATGTCTGCCCTCTTTCAGCACATTTTGTTATTCCTGATAACTTCGTAAAAACTCAATAAATTCAATGCCGGTAAGGCCCTGCAATCGGCCTGTCTCAGGAAAAGGAGACAACCTATATCAGACTCCCGGGTTATCGGTCAAAATGACATTTACTCAATACGGCCTTTATCAGCATTTTGAAAAGCAATATGCCGCCCTGCGCTTTACCGCTTTCTGTCATGCCGGGTGAAAACAGCCTTATTCGGCGCGGCATTAAAGTCGCCGCGCGAAAGCGCTGCCCGCGCCTGACGAAACCGCTAAAATAACGCTCACTCACGGGTGCCGGCACAGGCCGGCCACTCATTAACCTGATAACTCTCACACCTATGTCTGAAACCCGTCAAAACGCCGCACGCCGCGATCTTCTTGCCGCCCTGCTCGGTACAGCACTTCTTACGCTTACCGTGCCCGGTGCGGCCGCCCCCATTGTCGCCGGCGTTGCCCGCAATGTGCCGCTTTCCGTCCCCGAGCCGCGCAAAATCACCGGCTACAGCGATCCCGCCGAGGTTCGCGAAGCCATCGTGGAGGTGGCCGAACGCCTGCACTGGCGTATTCTCTGCCAGATTCAGCCCGGCTCCATCCGCATGGTCTACCTGCGCGGCGACCGGCTTGAACTCGATATTGATGTGCGCTACAGCACCACCGGCTATGAAATCCGCTACCTCGGCTCGCGAGGGCTCTATGAGGAAAAGGATGAGGCCGGACACATCAGACTGCAGCCCAAAGGCAATGTCCTGATGGCCGACCTTGACCGTGTGGTCGGACGGCGTCTCGGTGCCGGTCTGCCCGCCCCCTCGGGGGAAGGCAAGGGTGCGCACTGATGGCGCACACGGGACACTCCCCTGCGCGGGGCGAACGTGTGCTCGCGCTGCTGAGCACCGCGCAGACACTCTCCGCACAGACGCCCCCGGCGGCCCTTGACGCGCTCAGCCCGGCCACTCAGGCCTATGTGCGCGGACTCGCCAATCCCAAACGCTTCAGAGAATCCTTTCTCGGGCGTGCCCTGCTGGAGATGCTCCGGCGCCGTTATGTGCCTGGCGCCCGGATGACGGAAACGCCCCCGCACACCCCGCTGCTCGTCACGGCAGAAGGAACCCCCGCAGCCTGCGCCTCGATTGCTCACACAGGCCGCTCAACAAGTACGGTTGCCGTGGCGCTCTCGGGCTGCGGCGGCGCTGTTGCGGTTGACTGCGAGGAAATGGCTGACCGGGAGAACTGGCTCGATATCGCACGCCATGCACTGCCCGAAGAGGCCTGTCGGGTGCTCATTGATGCGGCAGGCGGTGCGGCTCAGCCGACACCCCCCTGCCCGCGTGAGGCCTTCTACCGCGCCTGGGGTCAGAAGGAGTGCATGATCAAACTCAACCGTGACGGTGAACACTACCGGCTCGCGGTGATTGACGGCGAAATCGAAGTGGTGCGCACAGAGAGTGGCGCCCGGCTTCAGACCGAAACGCTTCTCACCCGTGAGGGCGGCGTGCTCGTGACGCTTGTGAGCGAATCCGTCGGGGCGCTCACACTGGAGGAGTTCACACTCGAGGCACTCCTCGGCGCCCTCTGATCTGCGCCAGACGTTTGTGCCGCAGTCCTGCCGCGGCAGCGGCAGATTTGCAAACAAAAGCGAGTAAACGTAAACAAAGCCTGATTGCGGCCGGTATTTGGCATACAATGTTGTCAGTGGTGCGAAGGCACAGGCGTTTTTCCGCATTCCGGGGCGCCGGCTGCCGAACATTTACATAAGGTCTCAGGAGCATGCCAGAAACTTTCCCGCGAGCACTCCCCCTCTTGCGGCTCGCCCCCTCTTTTCAGACCCGCAGTCTCTTTCCGGTGTCAGTGCTTGCCGCCGGTGTGCTGTGCGCGCTGTGCGCCGGTACGCCCCGGGCGGCCGGTGTGAGTGACGATATTGACAGCGCCGCTGATGCCACCTCCGCCTACAGCAGCCCTTCGGCCGGGAAAAAGGACGAGAAAAAGGCGGAGAAAAAAGAGAGCAAGCGCGTACGCGTCAGACTCGAAGGTCTCTCCGGGGAGCTCGAGGACAATGCGGAGGTGTTTGTGAAAACCGCCTCTGCAGGCGGCCTGACGGCACTTTCAACCTTTGACCGTATCCGTATCGAGAAAGCGGTCCGCGATGCGCTGAGCGCTCTCGGCTACTTTTCTCCCGAACTCGAGAGCAGCTGGGAGGACGGCGAGTCGGAGGCGGTGCTCAATGTGAAGGTGGAAAAAGGCGATCCGGTCACGATTGCCGCCACACAGATCCGCATCGAGGGCGAAGGCAGCGGGGAACCCTTCTTTGACCCGATTCTCGAGCGCGCGCCCAAAGTCGGTTCCGTGCTCAATCAGTCCGACTACGACAGCATCAAGAATCAGCTTCTCAAAAGCGCCATCGAACACGGCTACTTTAAGAGTCAGTTTACCGAGCACCAGCTCGGCGTGCAGCGTGCCACACGCAAGTCCTACTGGAAGCTCACGCTCGAGACCGGTCCGAGATTTCATTTCGGTGAGGTGACTTTTAAGGGCAGTCAGATCGAGGAGGAATACCTGCGGGCGCTCATTCCCTTTGAAAAAGGTGAGCCCTACACCAACGAGCGCTTCTCGCGTCTGACACAGAATCTCAACGACACCGGCTGGTTCTCTACAGTAGTGGTTGTGCCGCAGGCTGAGGAGGCCGACGAAAACCACGAGATGCCCATTTCGGCCACGGTGGTGCCGAGAATCCGCAACACCGTTGACGTCGGCGTGGGCTTTTCCACCGACGGCGGTCCGCACTCCTCGCTGCATTGGAGCCGCCCCTGGATCAACTCCCGCGGCTGGAGCCTCGACGTCGATCTTGATATCGACCGCAAGGAGCCCTCGGCAGGGATGGAGTTCAAGATTCCGCTTGCACGCAATCCGCTTGAGCACTACTGGACCGTGTCGGCACAGTATGAAAAAGAGGATCTCAACGACACCGAAAGCGATCAGATCGATATCGGCGTGGCCCGTCACTGGAAGTACGAAAACCGCTGGCAGCGTGACGTGCACGTGCATCTGCTGCACAACAGCTTCACGCAGGCGGGCATCAGTCACAGCACACTGATCGTCTACCCGGGGATTCAGTTTGAACGCACAAGAACCCGCGGCGGTCCCTTCCCCACCTGGGGTGACGCACAGCGCTACGGCGTGGACGTCGCCCGCGAGGGGTTCCTGAGCGATGTGAGTTTTGTGCGCTTCACGCTGCATAACGCCTGGGTGAGAACCCCCTGGGAGGGGCACCGTTTTGTCGCCCGTGCCACCTTCGGCTGGCTCGAGACCGACTCGTTTTCCCGGATTCCGCCTGATCTGCGCTTTTTCGCCGGCGGTGACAGAAGCCTGCGAGGCTACGACTACAAATCCGTCTCCCCGACCGACAGCCGCGGCCGTCTGACCGGGGCAAAGAAAATGCTCACGGCAAGTATCGAATACCAGAAACACCTCACGGGTCCCTGGTGGCTGGCGGGTTTTGTCGACGGCGGTGAAGCGGTCAACACCTTCACCAACGTGCGCTGGAAGATCGGTGTGGGTACCGGTATCCGCTGGGTTTCACCGATCGGCCCGATCAAACTCGATGTGGCCTTCCCGACTGACGACGGGTTCTCGCTTAAAAACGCCCACCTCTACTTTGCCCTTGGCACTGAACTGTAACGCCTGAGGCAACCGATTATGGCAGACGAAAACAGCAAAAAGAACAACAGCACCTCAGAGGCGCCCGCGCCGGCGGGCACCGGCGGCGGTGAGCCCTCTCAGGGCGGCCGTCCCGCCCGCAGACGGCTTCCCGTCTGGGCTAAAGCGCTCGGCTGGGGACTTTTCGGCGTCATGAGCACCGTGGTGGTCAGCGTGGCCACGCTCACTGCCGTGCCGCAGCTGCAGCACAAAATCATCATGCTCGGCGCCGAAGCGGTACCGGGGCTCAAAATCGATTCGATTGACGGGCATATCTTTCATCCCACCGTCCGGGGCATTCACTACGAATCCCCCGGGATCAGTGTGGACATCGACACCGTGCAGTGGTCGCTTGACTGGCGCGAGCTCCCTGCAAAGCTCGTCAAACTCTCAACGCTTTCTGTGAAAGGCGTACGCGCAAAGGTCGACACCGCCCTCATTCCCCCTTCGGCCGAAAAGGACAGCACGCCAATGGGCAGACTCGATCTGCCGGTCAGTTTTGTGCTGGAAAACGGCACGCTTGACGATATCCGGGCAGATATTGACGGCAATAACATTGCCCTCGGACACTTTGAAAGTGCGCTCGAACTTGCGGGCGACACCCTGACGGTGAGCCGCCTGAAAAGCCGCTCGCTCACGGTGAGTCTTGCGGGTGCCCCGGCGGGCGAGGCAGTCTCCTCAGAGGCGCAGGAAACGGCGTCTGACAAAGACGCACAGACAGAGCCCAAAACCGGGGCGGACAAAGAGCCCGCTGCCGGCAGGGTCACCAGCCCTGAGAACGCTGCTGCGGAAAAACCTGCCGCAGAAGGCACTGCCAGGACCGCCGGCAACGGTTTCAGCAAAACCCGCTCGCTGCTCGAAGAGGTGAAGGCGCGGCTTGAGAAGCCGCTTCTCACTGCGAACATGATTCCCTCGCTCTCGACGCTGCCACTTGACGTGAAGCTCAAAGAGGTTGAACTGCTGCAGACCGAACTCAATACCGGCGCAGAGGCGCTGCCCGTGCTCGAACATCTCACCCTGATCGGCTCGGTTGTCGCGGACGGTGTGCATGTGCCGCATATCGCGGCCGCCCTCTCCGAAGGCAGCCGGCTTCTGGGCAGCGCCGACTGGAAGGCTGCAAAAAAGCATCCCGTGCGTGTGTCGCTCTGGGTCAAACCCGGAGAACTGCTCAGCGGAAATCTCAGCGGCGAGCTTGAGCCGCTCAGTTCGCTCTCGAGCCTCTCTCTGGAGGCGGGCGGCGAGCTGCTCGGCACACTCAAGGCCTCACTCGAAGGCAGAGGTGAAAAAACCTTTGATCTGACGCTTGAAGCGAGCCCCGCTCAGAAGGGGCTTCCCCTCAAGGCCGAAGCGCACGCGGCGCTCGTGAGCGCCGGTGCCGGTCTGCCAGCCGCGGAAAATCTGCACCTCGTGGTGATGGGGGACTTCGCACGCGGCGTCAGCCCCGACACTGTCAAGGCGCTCGCCCGGGGAGAGGAGCCGCCGGAGGCGGCCTCCGCTCAAAACACCGGGACTGCCGGCAGTGCGCTGCCCGGCATTGCACTCAACCTCACCGGCACAGTCATCCCTGCGAATGTCCCGGGACAGGAGCGTCTGGCGCCGATGCGGCTCAATATTGAAGCCGAGAGCACCCTCACGCATCTCACTCTCAAAAATTCCGGCCTGCAGAACAAATCCGGCACGGCAGTCATCGAGGCCGATGTGGACTGGGCTGAAAAACTCAAAGGCAGTGCCAGTCTTGCCCTGGTGAGCTTTAACGTCTCGCACCTGCTCGCCCAGGTACCCGTCAAACTCGGCGGTCAGGCGAAAATCAACATGACCAGTGCGAGCGAGGATGTGCTCCACAGCTGGTCGGCCGAGCTGACCGGGGCGCGCTTTACGGGCGAACTGCTCAATCTGCCCTCCTCGGCCCGGAACCGGCGCGTTCAGATGCAGATGACGGCCAGTGCCAACCACCGTAACGAGTTTGCGCTTGACGTGAGCGAAATGCGCTGGGGACAGAACACGCTTGACGTGAAGGCCAAAGCGAAAATGAACGGAGACAGACTCAACGCTGACGGCGTCTCCTCGCTTAACCTCGTTGCGCTCGAAGAGTTCTCTCCGATGATTAAAGGCAGTCTCACCGGCAGGCTCGACTTCGGTGGCAGTTTCGGCGGCAGTGCCCTCAACCCTGTGATCAGCGCCGACCTCAAGAGCGGCGGCATCAGCGTGCTTGACGCTGACGGCGCACTGGTTGCGAAACTCAACGCCCTGACCCTTGCAGGCAGTTTCGGCAGGGCCGGCACGACGCCGCTCACGCTCAGACTGAACAAACTCGTCGTGGGGGAAACGGATGAGGAATCCGATCCGATGCGTTTTTCCGAAGTCACGCTGAGCGCCGCCGGCACGCTCCCGCGGCACCGTCTGAGTGCGCAGGTCAAAGGCGGTCCCGCCCCGCTTTCTGCAGAAATCGAGGGCGGCCTTAACAGCGCCATGAGCGCCTGGCGAGGCAGCCTCTCGAAAGTGCTCGTGAACACGCCCATCGGTGACTGGGGTACGGAAAATGTCCGTATCGACGCGGATTTCGCACGGCAGAGTGCCGTCATTGCGGCGCACTGCTGGCAGAGCGCCTTTGCGAAGGGACACACACCCAACGAGGTCTGTCTGGCGGAAAAAGCCACTGCAGGCACCCGCGGCAAGGCAAAGGTGGAACTGAAAAACTTTGACCTCGCCTCACTCAAACCGGTTCTCGGCCCCGATCTGACCCTCAAGGGGATTTTCACGGGCGAGGCGCTTCTTAACTGGGATGCCTCCCGCAAAGGGACGCTCCCGGGGGTAACGCTCAACCTTGTCAATAACGGTATCGAAGCTGTGCGCGCCACCGACAACGGTCCGGTGAGTGTGCGTTTCTCGGCGCTCACACTGCAGGCGAAAACCGGTGCGCAGTCCGTGCAGGCCAACCTCTCGCTCACACCGGAAAACAACGGCAGACTCAATGCCGAGCTGATGCTCTCTGACATCAACCGCAGCAAAAAGTTCGGCGGCCACATCAGGCTGGAAAAGCTCACGCTCGGTCCGCTCAGCCAGCTCTTCAGCACGGGTGAAACCGTGCACGGCAGTGTTGCTGCCGACATCCGTCTCGGCGGCAGTCTTGCGAGTCCCGAACTCTTCGGGGAGCTGCGCGTGGAGGATGCCGATGTGAAAAACGGTCTGGTGCCGCTTAATATCGAGCCGAGTGATATCACCCTCACCTTCAACGGTCAGCGCTCCACCCTCAACGGGGTGATCCGTTCGAGCGACGGGGAATTTGCGATTGACGGTGATGCCGACTGGACGGACATGCGTGATCCGAGGGCCCGCGTGCATGTGCTCACGCGGCGTGACGGCCGCGACGAGACCATCGGGCTCACCATTCCGCCCTACGCCGATCTGAACATGGGGGCGGACGTGACGGTCATGGCGAGCAACGCCGGGATTGATGTCACCGGGGAGGTGGTGATCCCGACGGGCAACATCACCATCCGTGAACTGCCCGACTCGGCCATTCAGCCCTCCTCTGACCTCGTGATGCTCAAGCGCGATCTCACACCGGTGCGCTCGCAGTCCGAAGGACTCCCGATCCGCTCCTCGCTCAAGATCACCATCGGGCCGCGGGTGCGGGTGGATGCCTTTAACCTCAAGGCGCGACTCTCGGGCGAACTCGCGCTGCGACAGGGTAAACAGGGGCTCGGTCTGAACGGCTCAATCAGACTGCATAACGGCAATTTCTATGCCTACGGTCAGGCGCTGATGATCACCAGAGGCGAGATCCTCTTCTCGGGGCCGCTTGACAACCCCTACCTCAACCTTGAGGCGATCCGCGATCCGGAAGCCACGGAAGACTCGGTTACGGCCGGTCTGCGGGTAACGGGCAGCGCCAGTCAGCCCAAGGTAGCGATCTTCTCCAACCCCGCCATGAGTCAGGAGGAGGCGCTCTCGTATCTGCTGCGCGGTCAGGGACTCGGCTCGAGCTCCTCGGACGGTCAGGCGGTGGCCACGGCGCTGCTTGGCATGGGGCTCTCTCAGACGTCGAGTATCGTGGGTGAGATCGGTAACGCCTTCGGCATCCGCGACCTTCAGGTGACCAGTGAGGGGGTGGGTGTGAAAACCAAGGTGGTCGTCAAGGGCAACCTCCTCCCGAGACTCCAGCTCAAGTACGGTGTGGGGGTGTTCGACTCGCTGGCGACCTTCACGCTGCGCTACCGGCTTCTGCCGAGACTGTATCTGCAGGGGGTGTGGGGTGAAGACACCACACTTGATCTGCTCTACCGCTGGGAGTTCAACTGACCGGCAAAGACGCTTCTGTGACAGACCGCACAGAGGCGTCTTTTTTCAGGGTCAATGTGCCCGAATGTTAAGGGCGTGAAAAATCTTGATTCAGGTCGTGAAACATTCGCATACTGCACGCGAGCAGAATGAAATATGCATAATAACCCTATACCACTTTCTGGTTAGCCTCACACTACCGTTAGACTAGGTATCAGGAGACTGACCGCAGACAATGCACAGGAAACAAACCATGGCTCAACACACCTATGAATATGCCTATGGACACGGCACACACCGCTTTACCCTTGACGACTCGCTCGTGATGAAGGAAATCCGCACCGCGGCCTTCCCGGAAATGGAAGACGTCGCCGGCGGGGTTCTTGAGGCGATTGAACATCCGATCGGCACCCGCCCCTTCAGTGAGATCATCAAACCCGGGGACACGGTGGCGTTTATCTGCAATGACCCGACCCGTGTGGCCAACAGCTTTGACTTCATGCCGGTGTTTGTGCGTGAGCTCAACCGGCTCGGTGTGCCCGATGAAAACATGAAGATCGTGTTTGCGCTCGGCACTCACCGTGCCATGACCGAGGAGGAAATGGCCGAGGCGGTGAGCCCGGATGTGGCACGCCGTATCCGCTGCTTTAATTCGATCTCCACCGTGGAGGGCGACTTCGAATATCAGGGCACGACAAGCCGCGGCACGCCGGTGTGGATTCACAAGGAACTGTGCAACGTTGACCATGTCATTCTTACGGGCACGATCGTGCACCACTATTTCTCGGGCTACGGCGGCGGCCGCAAGGCGGTGCTGCCCGGCTGCGCGGCGATGGAGACGGTGCGCGTCAATCACAGCTTCATGCTTGACCCGAATGCCCGGCTCGGCATCATGGACGGCAATCCCTGCTATGAGGATCAGATGGAAGGCGTGGCGCTTTTTGCCAAAAACCGCTCGCTCTTTCTCTTTAATGCCGTGCTCGACGCGCAGCACCGCTTCCTCAAAATGTTCGCGGGCGACTACAACCTCGCGCACCGTGAGGCCTGCCGTTTCGTCGATCAGGTCTACGGTGCGGAAATCCCCTCCGAGGCCGATCTGGTGATCGTCTCCTGCGGCGGCTACCCCAAGGACATTAACGTCTATCAGATGCAGAAAACCATGGAAAACGCCTCCTGCGCCGTGCGCAAGGGCGGTGTGGTGATTCTGCTCGCCGAGTGTGAGGAAGGCTCCGGCTCGAAGGTGCTCGAAGAGACCTTCCGTCAGCTCAAAACACCGGAGGCGATCCGCTCGCAGCTTGAAAAGAACTTCCGTATCGGCGCCAACAAAGCCTATGCGATCACGCGTCCCATTGAAAAGGCGCACTACATTCTCGTCACCCGTCTTGACAAGGCGCTTGCCAAAGACATGCTCTTTACCGCCGCGCTGGACTCGGCCGATGAGGCCATTGAGGCTGCAAAACTCTTCGTGGGTGAGCATCCCAGCGTCATTCTGATGCCTGAGGGCAGCCTCACCGTACCGCGCGTGGTGAATCATGAGTAACAGCCCCGGCATTCTGTTTGACTGGGCGCGGGCAGCCCGTATCGGACTGCCCGAGGCGGTGTTCTGTGAAGGCAAACCCGCTGCGGCGCTCGAGAATCTGGCACGGATGATGGCTGCGGAAAATGCGCAGCCCGTGCTCTTTACGCGGCTTGATCCGAGCTGGGGGGAAGGCTTTTTCACCACGCTCGGCGTGCCGTTTAACTACGACCGGCTCTCACGCACGGGATGGTTCCGTGCCTGCGACGCGCGACCCGGCCGTGTGGCGATTGTCTGCGCAGGAACAGCCGATGTGCCTGTGACGCGAGAAGTCGCCCGCACCCTCACCTACCTCGGTATCAGCGCGGTGCTTTTTGAAGACTGCGGTGTGGCCGGCCTCTGGCGCCTTGAGAGCAAAATCAACGAAATCAACGCGGCTGATGTGGTGGTCGTGGTGGCCGGTCTTGACGCAGCCATTGCCAGTGTGCTCGGCGGTCTGACCGCCAAACCGCTCATTGCGGTACCGACTTCGGTGGGCTACGGTGTGGCGCGCGCGGGCGAAACCGCCCTCAACGCCATGCTCGCCTCCTGCGCGCCGGGTGTGAGCGTGATGAATATTGACAACGGTTACGGTGCCGCCTGTGCGGCAGCGCGTATTCTGGGACTCTGCCATGACTGAGCATCTCACCATCCGCATCAGTGCGGGTTTTAATGCCGAAGTAATGCTCGCGGGGCTGCTCAGTCTTACGGATCAGAGCAGCGGGACTGCCACAGCGGCACTCAAGTCGCTTTTTCCCAACACTTGCGCAACGGTTGAACTCGAAAAAACCTCGGTAAATTCCATCGCAGGCACCCGGGCAAAACTCGTTGTGCCCGGTCAGTCTCACGGCCATACACACCGGCAACTCTCTGATATTTATAGCTTTTACGACAAAGAGAGCCGTCTTGGTGAGGGCGCCGCAGAGATCGTGGAACGGATCTGGAACACACTCGCTGCGGCAGAAGGTCGCGTGCATGGTACCACCCCGGAGCGTGTACACTTTCATGAGGTGGGTCGCGACAGCAATATTCTTGCAATCGCGCTGATTGCGACCTTTATTGATCGACTTAAACTGAGTGTCTCCTCGAGTCCGATTCCCGTGGCCGACGGCGTTATCCGCTGTGCCCACGGCCTTGTGCCCAATCCGGCACCTGCGATGATGGCAATGCTTGCCGGCGTCAGCGTGGTGCCCTTTGCCGGCACAGGTGAGCCGGTGACCCCGACGGGGCTGGCGATTCTGCTCGGACTCGGTGCCACGTTCGGCCCCTGGCCCGCGATGCGCATCACACGGGAGGCACTGTGCTACGGACGTGCCACCTTTGAAGGTGTGCCGTCGGGCACCCGGTTTATTCTTGGAGAACTCGAATAATGGCTGAGATCGTTGTGAGCGATCCGCAGTGGGCGCCGCTCTATCAGGCTCTCAGGCGCGCCGCCACCGGCGGGCACGTCAATGTGGCGTACTCGGGCGGTTTTGACAGCCGTTTTCTGGCTTTCTGCGCCAAGGAGATGGGTTTTAGCGTATCGCTCTGGCACATCACCGGTCCGCATATTCCGCTTGCTGAAACGCAGGAGGCCCTGGAGCGGGCAAAAGTGCTCGGACTTACCGTGCGCACGGTTCCCACGGATCCGACAAAAATCGCCGACTTTGTCGCAGCGGGCATTAACCGCTGCTATGTGTGCAAACGGGCTGTGTTCGCCACGCTGCTCAGCATGGTTGGGGGCAATCTGGTGGACGGCTCCAATGCCACCGACTCGGTGAACTTCCGCCCCGGCGCCCGTGCACTGCGCGAGCTTGGTGTGTTTTCCCCCTGGGTTGAAGGCGGTTATACCAAACCGCGGATGCGGGAGATGGCCCGCTCTGTGGGTTTCCCCGATCCCGATCAGCCCTCGCGGCCGTGCATGATGACGCGCTTCCCCTACGGGGTGACGCCTGAGCGTCAGCTCATGCAGATTGCCACCGAGGTCGAGCGCGGCATGCTCGAGAAGTATCCGACCCTCTCGCTGCGCTGCCGTTTCCCTGACGGCGTCAATCCGGTGGTTCATGTGGGAAGAGCGAGTGTTGAAGAACGCGGAGAGGACTTTCTCAATCAGCTCTCCGAGGATATTCTGCGTCTGACCGGACGCTCTATTCCGGTGGAGGTGCAGGATGTGCTATCCGGTTACTTTGACCGGGTGCAGAAAGTCAATCAGTAAACAGAAAAAGAGCTGATCAGCCAACGGTGATCAGCTCTTTTTTTCAGGTGCTTCAGGCTTTGCGGGCCGAAATTTCAAAAAGCGGGGTCTCCCCGTAGACGAGTTTTTCCTTTTCATCCCAGAGCGTATCGACAATACTCTCATCGGCGCTCACCCCGGTGAAACCGATCCGCACAAGCTCGGCGCAGTCCCAGTCCGGGCGGCGCACCCCTGAGAGCGGCAGCGAGGCGATATCAATGGCCGGCGCATCGATTTCAGCAGGATCAAAGGTGCTCCCGAACCGTTCAATACAGGCCTTCTCACGCGCCTGACAGCGCTCAGCGAGATCACGGTCAAAGAGCGGCAGATTCCAGTTGGCATCGTAGACAAGCAGCATACCGCCCGGATTCAGGTGCTCGTAGACAGAGCGGTAAAAGCCTGCAGGATCGGGGAGCGTCCAGGTGACGTTACGGCTCACGATCACATCAAAGCGCTCCCGGGCAAACGCATCAAGCCCCCGGTCGGTATGAACAAAGCGCGGACGGCGTCCGAGACATTCGCTCTGCGCGTGCCGTTCGGCCTCGGCAATCATCCCCGAGGCGATATCGATGCCTGTGACCGTGTGTCCCATCTGCGTAAGGAGAATGCTGAAAAAACCGGGGCCGCAGCCGAAGTCAAGCACTTTCGAGGGGCGGGAGATTTTTCCGGCAAAGCGCTCCTGCCAGACATCACGGCGAAAACTCGCAAGCTCCTCACGGATGATGCCCGCATAGTGAGCCGAGTCGGCCGTCCAGTAGCGGCCCATATCGGTAGTATCCATCGTTACGCTTCCTGTTGCTTCACTCAGGCCTTGAAGGCCGAGATGGTAAACATTCTGATCGGATTCCAGGTGTCATCCTGATCCGGGTACACACGGTCCGAGAGCGCGGTATCAGCCTCAATGCCGGTGAAACCGAGTTCGCCGAGCACCCGAACATCAAACGCCGGCCGTGCCTCACGGCTCACCGGCAGTGTTGCCTTGATGGCGTCACACTCGACGAGGTCATTGTTTTCAAGCCCCTTGTGACTGTTTTTCACGCCCTCCTGAGCAAGCGTGCGGGTCAGTTCACTAAAGCTCACCGGACCGTAGTTGGCGTCAAAATTGATCAGTCTGCCGCCACTGACAAGCAGACGCTGCCAGGCGCTGTACGCGGCGCGCACATCGGGGAGTGTCCAGGTGAGATTACGGGTGACAATGACATCGAAGGAAGACTCGGGAAAATCAGGCCTCATGGCATCCATCACATAAAACGAGGCCTCTGCCCCGTGACGGGCGGCAAAACGCCTGGCCTCGGCAATCATGTGCGGCGCCAGATCAATGCCGGTGACCCTGTGACCGAGACCGGCGAGCAGCACCGCAAAAAAACCGGTTCCGGTACCGATATCGAGAATGCGCAAAGGCGCACCGGCGGGCAGCAGCTGCCGGAATTCCGAGAGCCAGCGCTCACGCCGGATGCTTTCGATCTCGGCCTCGCGCAGCTCGCCGAAACTCACTGCACGGCGGTCCCAGTATGCACGGATACGCTCTTCGATTGTTTCAACCTGATTTGACATGGTGTCGATCTGACTGTGTCTGCGGCCTGCATCAGTGCACAGACCTGTTAAAGCATTAAGGTGGGCACAGTATACTTCATAAAAAGTCAGAAAAATGTATGAAATATGACAAAACTCAAATTTCTCCTACATTTTTCCGCCTCCGGCCTGGCGGGAGCGCTCACGTGATGCGCCCGGCGAGCAAACCGTGCGCACAGCGCAAGACTGTGCGGCAGCTCTGATACAATTCAGGAGCTCTAGAAATTTTTTCTTCGGAGGTTCCCGGATGCCTATCCAGATTGTGGAAACGGCCCTTAAAGACGTCAGAATCATTGAGCCTCGTGTCTTCGGCGACGAACGGGGATTCTTTTTTGAATCCTACAATGAACGTGACTTTGCTGAGGTCGCGCCCGGTGTGCGGTTTGTTCAGGACAATCAGTCCAAAAGCCGCTACGGGGTGGTACGCGGTCTGCACTATCAGCTTCCCCCCTACGGGCAGGCCAAGCTTGTGCGTGCGATCGCAGGCCGCATTTATGACGTTGCGGTTGATGTGCGCCGCTCCTCGCCCACGTTCGGGCAGTGGGTCGGCGTTGAGCTCTCGGACACCAATTTCCGTCAGCTCTGGATTCCCGAAGGGTTTGCCCACGGTTTTGTCGCGCTGAGCGAAACCGCTCAGGTCGCCTACAAAACCAATCAGTTCTGGCACAAAGAGGCTGAAGCGAGCATCCGCTGGGACGACCCGTCGCTTGGCATTACCTGGCCGCTTGACGTCGCCCCGGTGCTCAGTGAAAAAGATGCGCTCTCGCCCCTGTTTGCCGACGCGCACTATTACCCGTAATCTCTCTGAGGTGACACACTCATGATTATTGTTACCGGCGGTGCCGGTTTTATCGGCTCGAATTTCATTTTGCACAGGCTCGCAAGTACCGGTGAGGAAGTGGTCAATCTTGACGCGCTCACCTATGCGGGCAATCCTGAAAACCTCAGGGAGATCGAAGGCAACCCGCGCTACACGTTTGTCAAGGGCGATATCCGTGACCGGGCGCTGGTGAGCGATCTGCTCAAACGCTACCGTCCGCGCGCCATCGTGCACTTTGCGGCCGAGTCGCACGTGGACCGCTCTATTGATGCGCCTGACGCGTTTGTAAGCACCAATGTGGGCGGCACGCTCAATCTGCTGCAGTGCGCGAAAGCCTACTGGGAGGATGAGTTAAAGCGCGACCCCGATGCCTTCCGCTTCCTGCATGTGAGCACCGATGAGGTGTACGGCTCGCTCAGTTTTGATGCCCCGGCATTTACCGAGGAGCATCCCTACCAGCCCAACTCCCCCTATTCCGCCTCCAAGGCGGCAAGCGATCATCTGGTGCGTGCCTGGTTTCACACCTACGGCTTCCCGGTGCTGACCACGAACTGCTCGAACAATTACGGGCCGCGTCAGTTCCCGGAAAAACTCATTCCGCTGATGATCGGCAACGCCCTTGAGGGCAAGCCGCTGCCGATTTACGGCGACGGTCTCAACATCCGCGACTGGCTCTATGTGGAGGACCACTGCCGCGCGATCTGCGCCGTGCTCGAACGCGGACGGCCGGGCGAAACCTACAATGTGGGCGGCAACTCCGAGCGCAACAACATCACGATCGTCAATACGGTCTGCGCGCTGCTCGACGAGCTTGCCCCCTCTGAAAAAGGTCCCTACCGCTCGCTGATCACCTTTGTGAAGGACCGCCCGGGGCATGACCGCCGTTATGCCATCAACGCCTCCAAACTCAAGCGTGAACTCGGCTGGGAGCCTCAGGAGACCTTTGAAACCGGACTCAGAAAGACTGTCCGCTGGTATCTGGACAATCCCGACTGGGTGGCGCATATCCGCTCGGGCGCCTATCTTGAATGGGTGGCAAAGCACTATGACCTCTGATACTGCACGCACCCCTGTGATTCTGCTTTTCGGCAGAAACGGACAGGTCGGCTGGGAACTTGAACGGGTGCTCGCCACCCGCGGCCGGCTGATCAGCCTTGATCGTAGCGGTGCTGACGGGCTCACCGGCGACCTTACCGATGCTGATGGGCTGCGCGAAACCATCCGCCGCATCAGGCCGGATGTGATTTTCAATGCAGCCGCCTACACAGCGGTTGACAAAGCCGAGAGCGAACCTGAGCTCGCCCGCCTCATCAATGCCGGCGCCCTCGGCGTCATCGGCGAGGAGGCAAAGCGCTGCGGCGCGCTTGTGGTGCATTTCAGTACCGATTATGTGTTTAACGGCGAGGGGGATACCCCCTACCGTGAGGATGACAGCACCTCTCTCGGACCGCTCAACACCTACGGGCAGAGCAAACTCGAGGGTGAAGAGGCGCTTCGCGCCACAGGCGCGCGGCATCTGATTTTCCGTACAAGCTGGGTCTACGGCGTGCACGGGAAAAACTTCATGAAAACCGTGCTTCGCCTTGCAAAGTCCCGTGAGCACCTCTCGATGGTGAGTGACCAGACCGGCGCGCCCACCTCTGCGGACTTTATCGCGGATACCGCGGCGGCACTCGCACTTCGCGCTCTCGCCGGGGAGCCCCTCGAGGGGACCTGGCATCTCGTGCCCGACGGTACGACCACGTGGTACAGCTTCTCGCGCTGGATTCTTGAGAATGCGGCCTCTGGCAAATCCTTCCTGCTGATGCCGGATCAGATCAGTCCCATCACCAGTCAGGAGTATCCGACACCGGCAAAACGCCCGCTCAATTCCCGGCTCGATAACACGAAACTCGCGGCAGCCCTCCCCGAGGGTGCCATCCGCCCGTGGGAGTATTACGCTCTGCGGACACTGGACATTCTTACCGAAAAGATTTAGTGACAACAATAAGGCATTACGCTATGGCTAGAAAAGGTCTGATTTTGGCCGGCGGCTCGGGCACACGCCTGGCACCGATCACACTTGCGGTGAGCAAACAGCTCCTGCCCGTTTATGACAAGCCGATGATCTACTATCCCCTCTCCACCCTGATGGCGGCAGGGATCCGTGACATTCTGCTTATCTCCACACCGGTGGATCTGCCGCGCTTTCAGAACCTGCTGGGCGACGGTTCGCAGTGGGGCATCAGTCTCTCGTACTGCGTGCAGCCCAGCCCGGACGGCCTTGCACAGGCCTTTATTCTCGGACGCGACTTTATCGGCAATGACCCCTCTGCGCTGATTCTGGGCGACAACCTCTTTCACGGCTCGCATCTTGAGGAGCTGCTCAAAGCGGCCAACAGCCGCACGGAAGGTGCCACGGTTTTCGCCTATCAGGTGAGCGATCCCGAGCGCTACGGTGTGGTGGAATTTGACAGTGCGATGCGCGCACTCTCGATCGAGGAAAAACCTCAGCATCCGAAATCGAATTTCGCGGTGACCGGTCTGTACTTCTATGACAATACGGTCTGTGACATCGCCCGCGATATCCGTCCGAGTCCGCGCGGAGAACTCGAAATCACCGACGTTAACGCAACCTACCTCGCACGCGGGGATCTTTCCGTCGAAGTGATGGCTCGGGGCTACGCCTGGCTTGACACCGGGACACACGACTCGCTGCTCGAGGCCTCAAGCTACATCGCCACGCTTCAGAAGCGTCAGGGGCTCCTCGTGGGCAGTCCTGAAGAAGTGGCCTTCAATAACGGCTGGATCGACGCTGAGCGCTTCTCTGAGCTCATCAGACCGCTGATGAAGACCAACTACGGCAGAACGCTCAAAACGCTCCTCAAAGCCTGAAAAACAGCCTTCTAAAGCGAAAAGCCCTTCCGGAAAACCGGGAGGGCTTTTTGTTGGACTCGGTATAAGCAAAAGGCTCCGGACGAATCCGGAGCCTTTCTGGTTATGAATCAGTCAGCGTGAACTGATTAGAACTTGTGAACGAGGCCGAGGCCGACTTCACCAACCTTAACCTTGGTGGTGTCTTCGTCCTTAACCTTGAGCTGATGCCAGCCACCATAGGTGTAAACCAGAGTACGCTTGCTGAGCGGGTAGGTGTAGCCGAGACCGGCACCGTACCCCTGATACTTAGTACCGTCAGCAAGTTCAGAGGTTCCCAGAACGTTGGTAAAATCACCGTTGTTTTCGACATCAACATAGCTCA
Source organism: uncultured Sutterella sp. (assembly GCA_905194315.1). Lineage (GTDB taxonomy): Bacteria > Pseudomonadota > Gammaproteobacteria > Burkholderiales > Burkholderiaceae_F > Sutterella. Next base: position 29,043 of record CAJJRX010000012.1, read on the forward strand.
CCTGAGCGTAGGCGGTACCGCCGGCAAGAGGAGCCGTAACACCCAAACCGAGGTTCCAGCCTTCAAAGTCGCCCACGAGAGCAGCAGCAGAGCCATCTTTAACATGCCAAGTTCCACCGATCTTGGATGCATGCTTGGAGTACTGGGCCATACCCATCACCTTGGCAACGCCGAAGTCATAGCTGGCACCGTAGGAAACTTTGAGCTGATCCTTCAGGTCATCGTTAGCCTTAACAGCTTCTGTTTCGGCCTTCATGAGATAGTCAACAACGATACCCGTGCTGAAGGCACCAGCCTTGTACTGGGCACCCAAAGCAGCATAACGGTTGTTGTCGTTAGCAGAAGCAGCTTCCTGACCATCAGCCTGGAAGGAGTACTGAGCATAGAGCTTCAGACCGCCGAGATCAGGCGTGATGTAGGTGAGCGTGTTGTCAGCGCGATCGGCATAGCCGAAGTTGAAGTAGGAGTTCTTCATCACGCCACCCCAGCCCGTACCAAACGGGAGGTAGCTGTAGATGTAGGAGACAGTACCAAGACCGGAGTCAAGAGCACCGTCACGACCGGCAGCGAGGGTACCGAAAGGACCGGTCACATAAGCGGTAGCAGCACGACCGAATAGGCGGCCGCCCTGACCGAGCTTGCCATCATCACTGTTAAAACCGGATTCAAGCTGGAAGCCGACGGTGTAGCCGTTACCCAGTTCTTCCGTGCCCTTGAGACCCCAGCGGTTACCGGAGTTCAGACCGGAGTTCAGACCGTAAACGTCTTTGTCCTGATCACCAATCTTGGTGTAGTTATAGTTGAGGCCTTCGTCGATCACACCATAGAGCGTGACGTTAGCAGCAGTAGCGGCACCAGCGAAAGCACCAAGAACTGCAACAGCAGCAAGAGTCTTCTTAAACATGTTTTAGTCCTTTTAATACCGAGCCTCGCGACTCGAGTGACAAGAAAAAATCTTCAGGGAACGGAAGATTTTTTCGAATTTGGGAACTTATAAAAGCCGCGAGGACTCGCAACTCTTAAGTAATCATGTGATCCACATGACGATCCAAATATAACAAAACGCTTTCTTTTTGCAATAGGAGGTGAGAATAAGTCACAGAAAAACCACCACCTTTAGGGGTTATCCCTAAGGGGTTTTAATCACTTTTATTCTGCACACGTTGCTTTTATACAACAAGCACTGTTTGCGGATGTAAAAAAAGACTCCGGATCGTCACCCGGAGTCTTTTTCGGATTTTAAGTGCTAGTCAGCGAGTGCAGATTAGAACTTGTGAGAGAGACCGAGGCCGGCTTCGCCGATCTTGGTCTTGACGTCAGCATCCTTGTCCTTGAACTGGTTCCAGCCGGCGTAAGTGTACACAGTGGTACGCTTGCTGAGCGGATAGGCATAGCCGAGGCCGATGCCGTAGCCGTTGAACTTGGCGCTGTCATCGTCATCCTTGACGTCGAGGTAGTTAACCTGAGCGTAAGCGGTACCGCCGAGAACCGGAGCGGTCGTGCCGAGTTCGAGGTTCCAGCCGGTGAGGTCACCCTTAAAGAGGTAGTTGTCCTTGCCGAGGAAGTCCGTGTTCTTGGACACGGCACCCATGTGCTTGGTGTACTGGGCAAGACCCATGACCTTGACAACGCCGAAGTCATAGCTGGCACCGTAGGAGACCTTGAACTGGTCGTCGTTGTCGATACCCTTGTCTTCCTTGGGCATAAGCTGGTCAACAACGATACCCGTGCTGAAAGCACCGGCCTTGTACTGGGCACCGAGGGCAGCGTAACGGCTGTTGTCGGTTTCGTGATCCTTTTCCTGATCGTCAGCAGCGAAGGAGTACTGAGCGTAGACCTTCAGGCCGTTAAGATCGGGGGTGATGTAGGTGAGCGTGTTGTTGGCACGGTCAGCATAACCGAAGTTGAGCAGACCGGCGCTGGAAACACCAGCCCAGCCCGTGCCGAAGGCGGCGTACTGGTAGATGTAGGAAACCGTACCGACGCCGGAGTCGAGCGCACCGTCACGGCCGGCAGCGAGCGTACCGAAGGGGCCAGTCACATAAAGAGAGGACACGCGGTCAAAAAGCGTGTTGGAGGTGCTCATGGCACCCGTGTCAGACTTGAAGCCGTTTTCGAGCTGGAAGCCGACCGTGTAGCCGTTACCGAGCTCTTCCATGCCCTTCACGCCGAAACGGGAAGCAGCGGAAACACCGCTCTTGAGACCGTAGGTCTGCTGGCTGGCCTGATCGCCCTGCTTGACATAGCTGTAATCGAAAGCTTCGTCAACGAGGCCGTAGAGAGTAACGCTGGCGGCAGAAGCTGCACCGGCGAAAGCACCGAGCACTGCAACAGCGGCAAGAGTCTTCTTAAACATGTTCATTTCCTTTTTTTATAAGTTCAGACCACCTCGATCTGAATTTCAAATACCGGTTTCTCTAGCAGAAAGCCGGGAAACCGTTTGAGGCCGGAAAAGCACTTCACACGGAGCGCGGTACACAAAGACGTACTCCCCTGAAGGCTTTTGCCTGAACCTCCTTCTCAGACCGGTGCAACCGTGCACCGGTTTTGTTTTTTTTGCGGGAGAGGATTTTATGCCCCGAAACTAGGGGTTTACCCTTAGTTGTTTTCCCGCAACATACTTTCTTTTACTTAGGGGTTATCCCTGAATTTCTGGGTTTGACAAAAAGGCGGAACAAGTCTCTGATTTTGCATGGAAAATCAGTCTGCAAGCGGCTCAAACGCAAAGCGGATGCATGCTGAAGGAGATTCTGCAACTGCAGCAAAGGTGTGATTCATGCCAAGCCGGGAAACATAAAGGAGTTCGCCGGTGCGGGTACGCAGCGTAAACGAGTGATCGCGTTCGAAAGTGGGGATACCTTTTTCCGAGAAAAGATCCTTGAGCGGTTTGGCCGGACGGTTGGGCGCAATTTTCAGACGCTCTCCCCCGCTTCTGCCCTGAAGGATGAGCGGCTCAAGGCGAACCCTGTCGATCGCAATGCCCCACTCCCCGGGTCTGCAGGCAATGACATGCAGCTCCCCTTTCCACTCCGGCAGTGGAATCACACAGGGGTTGGTGACATAAACTGTCTGAGGTGCGGGCACTCTGAAGGTGCTTCTTTCACGCACACACAGCCAGTCGGCCCAGCGCCGCAGCTCGTGAGCGTCAAGTTCAATGAGCATATCCGAATCCGTTCCGGTTTCACGGATCTGACGGATTGCATCCTCGAGCCTGGCCTGACTCGGCATCACAGCACCTGCGCTCTGGCAGAGCGCCCGCAGACACCACTTCTGCCGGACACAGGAAAGGCCCAGAAAGCGGCTCACGCTGATCGTATTCGGGCGGGAGGAGATCTGCACCCGGGCAAGATCCTCGGCGGCCACACTGCGCATTCCCTCCACAAGGTCCTGCGTGAGTTTCATGCTCCGGCTCGCCCCGGCACGAAACCGCTCATTCATCTGTGTCAGAAGCGGCATGACTTCATGGCGCAGCCGGTTTCTGTCATATGTGACGTCTTCATTGGATTCATCTTCAACCCAGGTGAGTTTTGCCGACCGGGCATACTCAGTGATCAGCGTGCGTGAAACATTTTTCCAGGGACGCAAAAGAAGAACCGGGCGTCCGGCAAAAGTCATGGCATCACCGGGCAGTCGCAGCTGGCGTGTCTCGGGGAATCCGGCCAGTCCGTCAGGACCTGCCCCGCGCAAAAGCTGAAGAAGAAATGTTTCGAGTTTGTCATCCTCGTGATGTGCCGTCAGGATAATGTCATCACCGTTGCAGGAGGCTGTTTCCTCAAGTGCTCTGTAGCGCGCAGTACGTGCAGCGGCCTCCACACCCCCTTCCCTCGCGTCAACATGCACACGGATTGCCTCAAAAGGCAGACCGCGACGGCGCGACTCCCGCTCACAGTGCTGCTGCCAGGCGTCAGCGTTCGGTGAGAGTCCGTGATGGATATAAACAACCCGCAGACGGGATACCAGAAACTGGCGATGGCGGTAAAAGAACCGTGCCATCAGATCGAGCATGGACATGGAATCCCGACCGCCTGAAAGGGCGATGACAACTCGGACAGGATTCATCGGCATCAGCACAAACGCCGTCTGTCTTGCTGCCGCAAGCTCTTCGGCGGCAGCATTCAGACTGCGCACCAGAGGCGCCATGAGCTGCTCACTCAGACGAAGAGCTGTTTTGTTAAGGGCACCCAGGGCCAGATCGATATCCAGAGGCATAAAAAGAGAAAAACTGTCGCTGACAAACTCCTAACCTTAATACTGCACTGCAAAAAATACAAGTGTGAGTCTTTCTCCGGAGACCAGCAGGAATTTTGAGTCGATTCCTTTCGGGGCAGCTATACTGTCAGCGGAAATCTGGCATCCTGAAGTTTGTTGGAATCTGCTGCTCAGATTTTGTCACGCCTTTGACCACAATCAAACCAGGATTTCTCATGGCACAAGATTTGATTTCAGTCCCGTCAAAAAAGGCTGTTAGAGAAGCCGGGAGCAGATTAAGAAAAGAGGGGCTGTCATCCTCTGATCTGGAAGAGGCTTTGAGCACTCTGTCGGACTGGCGTGCCTGCTACTTTTGTCCGATCGATACCTTTCAGGCACTGATCAGAAAGAAAATCCGAAATCTTGGCATCCGCTCTGCCTTTGTTGCTCAGCGCCTGAAAAGAACGCCTTCAATCACGGCAAAACTCAAAAGGTTTCCCGATATGCAGCTTGACAGGATGCAGGATATCGGTGGCATTCGTGCTGTCGTGGATACCGTTGAGGAAGTCAGAAAACTGCATGCTGCACTGATCAAGGGGCAACATAAGCATGTTCCCGTTATACCGCCAAAAGACTATATTGAAAATCCAAAGTCTGACGGTTATCGCGGGATCCATCAGGTCTTCAAATACCATCCAACCCTGCCTCAGCATGAAAGTCTTAACGGTATGCTGATCGAAGTTCAAATCCGTACGAGATTTCAGCATTACTGGGCGACTGCTGTCGAGACGATGGGAGTGATTGAGAAATCATCTTTCAAGACCGGCGAAGGTACAGAAAAGTTCAAACACTTTTTCCGCCTCTGCAGTGCTTTGTTCTCTATCCGTGAAAAGCAGCCGGTGATTCCTGTCCTCGCCGGCAAATCACCAGTTGAAATTGCCACTGAATTTAAGGCGCTGGAAACCGAACTGGGTGTTTTTGCCAAGCTTTCAGCCTTTACAACGGCCGTGGAAGCCTCAGCCGGTGTCGTTAACAAAACCGCCGACGGCTACTATCTGCTCATCCTTAACACAGGTGAAAAAACAACCACCTTTATTCCATTCACACATAAACAAAACCAGCTTGCTGGAAAAATGTACATGCTGCTGGAACATCAGGAGAGAAACAATCCAGAAATCGATGTTGTGCTTGCCGCTGCCGGCGGCATGAAGGATCTTCGTAAGGCTTATCCGAACTATTTTGTTGACACAAAATCCTTTATCAAAACGCTGAACGACATTTGTGCTGAACTTCTGCCTTAGATACCGTCGTGATTTTTTAAAAATCCTGAACGAATCGTTACCGGTTGAGCAGGAATATCTGCCATCGGGCAATGGTTTTTGTGTACTGTCCTGCGTACTATTGAGCGGTGGATTAGGCTGTTTTTCTGAGGAAATTAAAATATTCGCCGAAAAGAGAGTTTCAGCCCAAAACAACTGCAGAAGAAGAGGCGTTTTAAAAATATTTAAGAAGCTGAAAAGAGAGGCTTTTGGCGGAAGGGGTGGGATTCGAACCCACGAAAGATTGCTCTTCGCCGGTTTTCAAGACCGGTGCATTCAACCACTCTGCCACCCTTCCACAAGGAGGCGCAGTTCCGGAATTCAGAACAAACTCCGAAAGTGAGACGCGAATTATAGCATGCCTTTTCAAGCCTGTTTGCGTCCGCATCCCGTACAGACATCACATATTTTTGTCTGCAACTGCATCTGCAGGCATACGGCCGGTAGCGTCTCGCCTGCGGCACCCGCGCCTGAGTGCCGCCCTGAGCGCATATCTTATGCGTAGTACAATACAGAAAGCCTTCTGAGTCGTCCGACCGGCTCTTTTTCACGGTCAATACATCAGGACTGTTCCATGCCCGAGAATCCAACTCTGCTTTCAACCCAGCCAGACGGTCAGCATTCAGAAAATGCCGGCCGCAGAGCCCGGCGTGCAAAAACTCCGGGCCGTCAGTCGCGCCGTCTCTCCACGCTCGCAGAAAAGCTCACACGGCTCCTGCGGGAGGCGCTCGAAGCAGATCCGGCCGGCTTTAAGGACGAGCAGCATTTCTGTCTTACGGCAGTCAACCCGCTCTATGTGCTGCTGTGCGTCAGACCTGATACCGCCTCGATTGCGCTCATCCATGTCGCAGCCCGCGCGTTGAGCGCGCAAAAACTCAATGCGGGCCGGCTCCGCGCCCTCTTTCTGAAAGACTCCGTGAGCACATACCCGCCCGAGGCCGTTGCCCGGCTCGAGGCAGAAACGGCCTCGCTCGGCATTGCCCTTGAGACAGTACCGGTCTATATCAGTCCTCAGTCCCGTCATCCCGGCGCAGCCCTGCGCACTCAGAAATCCAAGGCACTGCTCAGGTCTGCCGCCCGGCACCATGATGACGTGGTCATTTCGCCGCTGTGTGCCGATGAGGAACTCCAGAACTTCTTCGATGCCTGGCTCACCGGCATGGGTCCCGAGGGTATAGCCCCCTTCGTGATACCTGCCGGCAGAAACGCCCCGCGCCTGCTGACGCCCTGGCGCAGTGTCGGTATTGCCACACTCGAGCGCTATCTCAAACAGATTCGTACGGAGCCTGTTCCCGCTGCCGCTACGGCGCTGCAGACGGAGGTGCTCCCCGTGTTTGAGGCGATGCGACCGGGATTTCGCAATGCCGCCAGAAGAAGCATAGAACTCACTGAGGAGGCGCTCGACACCCTGCGGGAAGTGGCGCGTGAGGACCTGAAAACCTGCTTTGACGCTCAGCACTCAGGCCTGAGAATCGCCTCCCTGCTCAAGCTTGCGCCGGCCCGTCAGGCCTGGTGTCTGCGGGCATGGTTTGAGGCGCAGGACATCAGTTCACCTGAACCCGACAGACTGGCAGCCCTGCTCAAAAGCATCCGCGAGTCGCAAAACGACTCCGCACTCAGTTTCCGTCTCAAAGACCGGGAACTGCGCCGCTGGGGAAGCTACCTTGTGCTCGGTGAAAAAACGCAGCGCACCAATGCCCGTGCAAACGTTATGGAACTGAAGATTGACGGCGAATGCCGCCTCTCCCTGCCCGCCTGGCACGGAGAGCTGACTGTCCGGCGCGCGGCTCCCGATGAACACGGTATCGCCGCAGAGCGCCTGCGCAAAGGGTGCGTTGAGGTGAAAACCCGTCAGGGAGGAGAAAAACTCAAACTCTATCCGCTCAAACTGTCCAAAAATCTCAAGGATCTGTACGCCGAGCATCACCTTCCGCTCAAGAGCAACTCGCAGTATCCGCTTATCTGGCTCGACGGTGAACTGATTTTTGCCGCCGGTCTGGGAATGGAAATCCGCCAGGCCGATGACCCCGTACTCTGTCCGGAGCGGCTTACTTTCGAATTCAGACCTGACGGCGACCTTCTCGATACACTCTAAGGAAAACGGGCTCCGGAAATTCCGGAGCCCGTCTGTTTTGTGGAGGATTACTTCTGTGGCGTGAGCGGCATTGCCGAAGGCAGACCGCCCGAGCCCATCGGCGGCAGACGCTGTGCGCCGCCCATTGAACCCGGCATTCCGCCGGCCGGCGGCATCGCGCCCCCCTGCATGCCACCCATACCGCCCGGCATACCTTTTGGCATCATCACCGGTGCGGGCGGCGGTGCGGTATCGAGCGGCAGATTCTTCAGGTTGCCCTCCTTCATGGCACGCGCGATGTTTTCATCGAGCACCTGCCGCATCTCATCACCCTCGGGAATATTCTGGCGCAGACGGTTCCAGTAGAGCACAGCATCGCTGTAACTGCCCTTCTGGTAGTTGAGCAGCCCGGCAAGCACCAGCGTCTTGGGTTCATGCGGATCAAGTCTGAGAATGCGTTTGACCAGATCCTGAACCTCCTGCGTATCAACGTCGCCAATCGCCACGAGCGCATCGAGGAAGTTCACCGCCGCGGTCACGTCATCGGGTTTGAGACGCGAGACATTGCGCCAGGCGGTGACCGCCTTGTGGAACTCTTCATACGTGGTGTACTGGTCGGCCAGAATCTCCCAGGCCTCAAGCTGATCGGGATTCTTTTTCACCGCCTCCTCAAGTGAGGCCATGGTCTGCGTCATTTCCTGAGCACGCTGCTCTTCGGTTCTGACAGCGTCAATCTGTGCAATCGCGCGGTCATCAAGCGCTGAGTAGTCGCCGTAGCGCAGATACAGTCCTGCACTGCCCGCCGGAATGGCGACAATGAGGGCAACAATCGTTCCCCAGCGCAGCACCGGAGCGATATCGCTTCCGGTCTTGCTGGCCGCCTCCTCGGGCACGCTCAGATCGTCAAGAAGCGCTGCGGCGAGCTGACGTTCCTCGCGGGCGAAAGCGTCCGTGCCGATTTCCCCTTTGTCCAGACGGGCCTTAAGCTGGCGCCATTCATGACTTCTGAGCGCAAAGGCATCCGCCTCCCGGATGGCTCTCGCCCTGGCCGGATTGCCGCGGGTGAAAAGCGCCCAGGCAAAGAGTGCCAGCGCCAGAATAATCAGGCCCGCTGCAGAAGCGATAAAAATCCATTGTAGTGTGTGCGGCATCATGCTTCTCCCTGAGCTTTCGTCCCGCCTCTGAGCAGAGCAGCATCAAAAGGCTTTTCTCCTCTGAGCATGGCGGCTGCCAGCGCAAGCTCGCTGTCTGCGGCCTGACGCGTGCCGCCCTGCCTTCTGCGGCCTGCCCCCTTCACAATCGCGATAAGCGCAAGAAGGAAAAAGACCACAGGGGAGAGCCACAGCAGCCAGGTGTTAGCCTTAAAGGCCGGGTTATAGAGTACAAACTCGCCGTAGCGCTCAACCATCGATTCGATGATCTCACTGTCGGACTTGCCTTCACGGATCATTCTGGCCGTCTCATTGCGAAGATCCGCGGCCACCTCGGTGGTACTCTCCGCGATCGACTCGTTCTGGCAGACCAGACAGCGCAACTGACGGCTGATTTCAACGAGACGGGCATTTGTTTTCGGATCCATCTGCGCGGGCTGGGCAACTGTCGGCAGCTGCGCCTCACCGGCGCTGTCTTTTTTCCCGAGTACCGCATCCGGGCTCATACCGGCTGCGGCAGCAGTGCCGAGATATACCGCCAGAAGCGACGCGACGAGACCTCTTTTTATCAGTTTCATTTCACGCACCTCCTCACTGTACCTTTTTATGCCCGCGGGCGAACCCTGCAGCAAACCCCATCAGACCGCCGAGCGCCATTGCGAGCGTGCCGATCCAGATCAGCAGCACCCAGGGCTTGACGTACAGACGCATCACCCAGCCTTTTTCATCAGGCGTGGGCACCCCCATGGAGGCGTAGAGATCCTCCCAGGGACGGTGCACAATCGCCGCCTCGGTCATCGACATCGAGGTGACGCTGTCGTAGTTGCGCTTTTCAGGACGCACGACCGTGAGCGTTTTCCCGCTGCTGTCGAGCACGGTAAGCGTGCCGATAGCGGCATTGTAGTTGGGACCTCTCACCTGTTCGACCCTGTCAAAACGGTAGGTCACATCCGCCACCGTCATGATCTGCCCCGGATACATCGTCACATTGCGTTCCTCTTCGGTGATACTCACCACCAGCGCGCCGGCAATCGTGAGACCGACACCGATATGCGCAACCGCCATACCGAGAGAGGCCAGTGTCAGAGCACGCCCTCCCCCCGTTTTCACACGGCGCACAATATCAATGACGGGGCCGGTCACGACAAAGAAAGCGACAAACCAGGCAAAAAAGAGTCCTGCGTAGGCACTCACCGCGGGGCTCTGCCCTTCAGGCACGGCGGGCGAGGCGCCAAAGGCCGTCATCAGCGCGGCAAGGACCGCGGAGAGAATGCCCGCAGGCAGACACAGTGCCGCAAGTTCGGCGGCTTTTCCGCTCTTCCAGCGCAGACCGATACCGGGCGTCATCAGAAGTGCGAGCGGCAGGAAGACCGCACAGAACACCGTGTTGAAATACGGAGCACCGACCGAAATTTTCGTATCAAAGAGCACATCAAGCGCGAGCGGATAAAGCGTACCGAGCAGAATCACCCCGGTGGCCAGAATCAGGAGCACATTGTTGGCCCAAAGTCCCCCTTCACGCGAGAGCTGCTGCCAGGGAACATACTCGGCAACACGTCCGGCGCGTGCGAGAAAGAGTGCAAACGAGAGCCCGATCACCACAAAAAGGAAGATCAGGATGAAGAGTCCGCGCTCGGGATCCGCTGCAAAAGCATGCACGGAGTTAAGCACACCGGAGCGCACCAGGAAGGTTCCGAGCAGCGACAGCACAAAGGTGAGAATCGCCAGAAACACAGTCCAGAGCCGGAAGGCTCCGCGCTTTTCCGTCACCAGCAGACTGTGCATGAGCGCAGTGCCCGTGAGCCAGGGCATGATCGAGGAGTTTTCCACCGGGTCCCAGGCCCACCAGCCGCCCCAGCCGAGTTCGTAGTACGACCAGTACGAGCCGAGCGAAATCCCCAGCGTGAGGAGCACCCAGCTCATCGTCGTCCAGGGACGCATCCAGCGCGCCCAGTGCACATCAAGCCGTCCGCTCAGAAGCGAGGCGACGGCAAAGGCAAACGGCACCGAAAAGCCCACATACCCGAGGTAGAGAAGCGGCGGATGGAAAATCATCCCCGGGTCCTGCAGCAGCGGATTCAGATCCGCGCCGTCAGCCGCCGGCGGGAAAAGCCGCAGAAACGGGTTGGAGGTGAGCGTAATGAACAGAAAAAGTCCGAAGGCGATGCCCGAGAGCGTTCCGAGAATGCGCGCAAGCACACGCTCCGGAAGGTGCCTTGCGGTGACGGCAACAAGCAGTCCCCACCAGGAGAGCACTGTCACCCAGAAAAGAATGGAGCCTTCGTGCGAGCCCCACACCGCAGCGACCTTATAAGCCGCTGGCAGCGTCATATTGGAATGCCGCGCGACATTCAGAATTGAAAAATCGCTCGTAATAAAGCCCAGTGTCAGTGCACCGAGCGCGACTGTCGCAAGCACGGCAGTCACGGCGGATGCCGCCTGGCCGCAGCGCATCCAGCCGCTGAAGCCTTTGTGCGCGCCGATGAGCGGGAGCACAAAGCCGATCAGTGAGACCACACAGGCGAGCAAGAGCGCAAAATGACCGAGTTCCGCTATCACAAGCACCTCCCCATATTCAGTGGTTAGCAAAGAGACTCCGCCGCGCGTGCGGATACTGAAAACGCCGCCTACCACACTTGAAACTGGGCAGGTCGGCGTTTGTTCAAAAGTTCCCTGCGGCTGCAGGAGCCTCTTTCACGCGGAAGGCCCCGCCACTCACAGCGGAACCTTCCCGAGGAAAAGACAGATCAGCTGATTACTTCTTCACGTCAGCAGCCATGACCTGTTCACGGACATAGCCCTGAACCTTGCGGTTGATGAGCTGATGCTTGAGATCGTTCTTGTACTTGTCGAAGGTGGGGAACATTTCAGCCTTACGCACGTCTTCGAGCTTGAGAATGAAAAAGCCCGAGGCGCTCTGAACCGGTTCCTTGACCATCTCGCCCTTCTTGAGGGACTTGATGACGCTGCGCAGGTCAGCGCGGTAGCTGTTCGGGCTCATCCAGTCAACGAGACCGCCATGTTCCTTGGTGGATTCGTCAAGGCTCTTTTCAGCGGCGATCTTGGCAAAATCGTCACCCTTCTGCAGACCCTTGAGGATCACAGCGGCTTCAACCTTGTCCTTGACAATAATCATACGCACGCGCACTTCCTCATCACCCCAGGAGGCCTTTTCCTTGTCGTAGGCGGCCTTCACCTCTTCATCGGTCACCTGGTTCTTCTTGAGGAATTCGCCGATCGCACGATTCATCAGAATCATGTTGGTCTGCGTGTTGATTTCCTCCTGAACATCAGGCTGTTTGTCCAGACCGGCCTTGCGGGCCACATCGGCCATCACCTTGGCTTCAATGAGCATCGTGCGGACATTGTCTTCGAAGTCCGGATCGGCGATGGCATGGGGATTCTGATCCATGGCGAGCGTGGAGGCGGCAAGCTTTTCCTGAGCAGCCTTACTGATCACCTGACCGTTAACAGTAATGTCTTTGAATTCAGCGGCAGCCGTACCGGCGAGCAGAGCCAGACCAAGGGCAACGATAAGCGGGGTCTTCTTCATATTCTGTATTTCCTTTCTTATGGAACTGATGCACGGGAGAGCGAACGGTTCAATCTTACGTTTCGCTTAAATTTCCCGCGCCTTCGAGAGTGAATCTATCAGTGAATTCTTTCACGAACCTTATGTCAGTGGTAAAAACACCTCATTTTGGCTTGGGGTTATCCCTTGGTTATTCACCTTTTTGAGTATTTTTTCCACTTCTTTTGACTTGGTTCAAATTTTGCGATCATCTTGAGGAAATGGTGTAGTTTTTCCTTAACGCCGGTACACTCCTTTAGTCCGGCCGCAAAGAAAACGCCGGCGACCGGTTTCAGGCAGTCAACTGCCCGTAAAACGGTCTGAACCGGCGCTGTGAAAATGAGCCGCGGCAGGCCTCGCCTACCAGCCGCCCGAATAACCGATCAGCAGATTGGTGTACACGTCGTAGAGCGTCAGAAGCGAGGCCTCATCAAAGTCCACACTGGCATGCTCGTGCTGGTCCGCAAGGGCGGCACCGACAAGGAAGTACCCCGCCTTGCCGCCGAGACTCTGCACACGGCGGATCATCAGCGTGGCGTCGTCACTGCTGTTGAGCGGGGCTGTGGCCAGCACCTTGTTGCAGCGGCGGGCACGGTGGGCGCAGATCGAGATCATCTGCGTGACGGAATCATCAGGCACAAAGTCCACCGCCTCCCCCATGATCTGATGGCGGCAGCGCACACCGAAGGCCATTGCGCAGCCCTCGGCACGCTGCAGTGCGATACGGGTCAGCGACTGGTTGATCGCCTCATTCTCCCCGCGCACCTCGACTTCGAGCTTGGCATGCGAGGCGACCACATTACGGCCCTCCCCTGCGTGCATTGTCCCGACATTCACACGCGTCATACCGTCAGAGTGACGGGGCAGCGCCATCAGAAGGAGCGAAGCGTCGGCTGCGGCGAGAAGCGCATTGCGGCCGATCTGCGGCTGCATACCGGCGTGACTGGCCTCGCCCTCGAACATGAAGTCGATTTTAGTCGTGCAGAGGAATTTCTCCGGTGCGGCCACAACGGTGCCCGCCTTGATATCCACGGCTATGGGTGCGCACAGGAGCAGGTCCACATCGTCCACGCAGCCCGACTTCACCATCGGGTAGGCGCCGCGCGAGCCCTCCTCGCCCGGCTGAAAGATAAACTTCACGCGTCCGGAGAGATTGTGGCGGTTTTCCACCACGAATCGTGCCAGCGCATATGCCACCGACTGGTGACCGTCATGTCCGCAGGCATGCATCACCCCCTGACGCCGGCTCGCAAACCCCTCTCTGAAGGGAATATGCGTGACGTCTTCAGGTTCGTCCATGTAAAGGGCATCGAGTTCAATACGGATGGCAATTGTGCGGCCGGGTTTGCCGGTGTCGTAAGTCGCCACCAGCCCGGTGATGCCCGACATGCGCTCGAGCATGCTTTCGGCGACGCCGTGCGCGCGGGCTTTCGCCTCGGAGAGTGTCACCTCGTCGGGATTGCGGCCGCGCACATACATCGGGTCGATAATCTCCCGCCCGCAGCGGACCTCGTAGCCGAGACCCTCAAAGTATTTCACTGCCGAGGCCGTGGCAATGAATTCCGTCCAGCCGGCTTCGGGCATCGCATGGATGCTGCGCCGTCTGGCGATAAGGTCCTGCTCTTCAATGGGGTCCACCCAGTTGGGCATCTGAGCAGCCGGACTCTGCTGCACGGATCCCTCGGTGTGACTGTCAGTCATAGTAATTCTGTCCTGCCTGGTACAAGGGCGGAAACGCCGCCGGCGGCACCGCTGTAGCGGCACTGCCAAAAGGAGAGGCTCTGCGTTTCCGTCACCGGTCCGCCTGCCGGCGGCCGCTGAAAAAAAGGGATCGGCCGCAGGACGGTAACCGGAAGGTTAAAAACGCTCTTTCCGGTGAAAGAGCTCTCGGGCGGTTTTTTTATTTTTTTCCGATTGCGCTGCCCGTTTAGAGAAAAGCGGCTAGACCACTGAAGACCTAACCGCTTGCTCGAATCTTTTGCACGCACATTCTACATTGTGCACGCCTCGCCGTGCAATACTCCTGCCGAGGGGACTCCCGGCCGGAACCTCATTCCTGCGCCGGCGGATTTTTCCGGCCGAGCGTCACGGGCGGGAGCAGTCCCGCCATTTCACGGCGTGTGTCACGCGCCTCGGTAAGCAGCGCTGTCATATGCGAGACATCCTCCTCCTCGACCGCCCGGCGCAGCTCCCGCATGGCGGCATCCACAATGTCGAGCGTCTCAAGCAGTGCACGACGGTTGGCAATGAAAATATCGCGCCAGAGCATGGGATCGGCCTGAGCAATGCGGGTAAAGTCACGGAAACCGCCGCCGGCGGCCTTCAGTGCCTGACCGCCCACGGGTGACATCTTTGTCGCACGCATCATCGCGTAGGCGATCAGATGCGGGGCATGCGAAACGAGCGCATACACGCGGTCGTGAGTCTCGGGACTCATCACCACAATACGGGCACCGGTCGCCTCCCAGAGGCGGCTCACCAGACTGATGGAGTCACTGTCGACACCGGCGAGCGGGGTGAGCACGGCAGCCGCCCCCTCAAAAAGCGACGGCACAGCCGCCTCAATGCCGCTTTTTTCACTGCCGGCGATCGGATGCAGCGGCACATAATGCGCCCACAGATCCGCCCTGAGCGAACCGCGGGCGGCAGCCACCACGGGCGCACGCACACTCGCAACATCGCTCACAATGGCATTGCGGGGCGCAAAACGTGAAATCGTCTGAAACACACTGCGGGTGGCCCCCGGGGGGACTGCCACAACAATGTAGTCCGCGTCTCTGACAGCCACCTCCACGCTGTCGGTCACCAGATCCGAGAGCTGGTGCTCGCGGGCGTAACGCAGGGTCTCCGGATTCAGATCCATGGCAACCGTGCTGAGCTCAGTGAAGGGCTCAACGCCTTTCTCACGCAACGCACGCCAGGCCATAAGGGCCGAGCCGCCGATGAGTCCGAATCCGATGACAGCAATTTTCATTTGTTGAGGCCGCTAGTAAAAGTGAGAGGTAAAGTTTCCGCGTCTGAGAAAGTGTAGCAAAAAACGCTTTAGCGCTCAGGAAGTGCGCGCACGAGTTCAGCGAGCTCCTCGGGTGTTTTCACCTCGAGCTTGCGGTAGATGTTTGCGCGGTGCACCTCCACCGTGCGGATCGCGTTGCCGAGACGCTCCGCCGTCTGCCGGTTGGTGAGCCCCCCGGCGATGAGCCGTGCCACCGTGCGCTCCTTGTCTGTGAGCGTCTCCCAGCGGCCGGCCGCCCGCTCGGCCGGCCTCTCGTCCGTGTCCCCCGGCACGGCGCGCATCGAGAGCGCCGCAGCCTGTGCGACCGCCTCAAGAAAACGCTCGTTATCAACGGGTTTCTGCAGAAAATCGACCGCACCGCGCTTGAGTGCCATCACCGCCATATCCACCTCGCCGTGTCCGGTGAGAAAAACAATCGGGGTGTGCCAGTCACGCTCGCGCATTTCAACCTGCGCCTCGAGTCCGGATCTGCCCGGCATACGGATATCCATCACCACAACGCCGGGGACTGACGGCGAGTCGCTTTTGAGATAGCTTTCCGCACTCTCGAAAGTGGCCACTTTCCAGCCCTCGATTTCGAGTACACACTGCAGCGCGTCTCTCACCGATATGTCATCGTCGACCACCCGGATGAGCGCCTTTTTCTGCAGTCCGGCAATACCGGCCGGTGCGGGTTTTTCCGTCTGCGTCATGAATTTTCTCCTTCTTTGCGCTGTGACTCTTCCAGAAGCGGAATGCTGACCTCCGCAATCACACCCCCTTCGGACTTGAAGGTATAGGTGAGTCTGGCACTGTGCACCTCCAGAATACTGCGCACGATACTCAGCCCGAGTCCGAGACCCGTGGCCTTGGTGCTTGTGGGGGTGCCGAGAATCGCCTCACGGCTCTCTGGCGTGAGCACAGGACCGTTATCGTCAAACGTGATCAGCAAATCACTCCCGTCCTCGCTTCTGTGCATTTTAACGATGACCCGTGCCTGCTGCCCTGCAGGTCTTTGCGCTTCAAGCGCATTTTTGAGCAGATTCACAAAAACGAGCTCCATCCCGAGCGTGTCCACAGTGAGTTCAACGTCTTCACCGGGCACCAGATGGATCTCGCCCTTGAATCGCGCAGAGAGTTTCAGATCGCTCACGGCCTTGCTGAGAATCGAACGAATGGAGGCGGTATTGCGCGGCGGACGGTCCGCCCTGGCATAAAGCCGAACCCGTTCGACAATGCTGTTGGCACGTTCAGTTTCCCGGCTGATTTTCTCGAAAATCGCATCAAGTCTGGCGGTATCACCCGCCGGCACCGGAAGTTTTTTCATCCCGCGCTGCAGTGCAAACACGTACAGCGAGAGTGCGGAGAGCGGCTGGCGCATCTCATGCGCGAAAATACTCGAAAGCTGTCCGACAGCGCCGATACGCTCGAGCCGGTCGATGCGCTCGCCGGCCTCACGCGTGCGGATTTCCAGCCTGCGCTGCTCTTCGAGCGCCCGGGTAAGCTCTGCGGTGCGAAGCCGCACGAGATAGCCCACACGCAGACTGTGTCCGATCAGGGCGGCGAGCGCGGCGAGCACGGCAAACACCCAGCCTCTGGCGCGCTCCCAGATCCGCTCGAGCGTCCATTCGTCCAGGTACCGGTACGGGCCCACGTGGAGCTGCTCAAAGAGCTGATCCACCCGCGAGTAGTCGGTCGCCACACCCCAGTAAAACCCTTCGTCGCCCGCAGGCGGCATCTGCAGCAGCGCCCGGGTCACAAGCCGGGAGAGCCTCGGATCGGTGCGCGAGGTGGTGGCAACGGTCCAGGCCGGATAGAGTTCCGTGGAGCGCTGACACACTTCGCCCTCCTCCTGCATCGGATGCACCACACGGTAGAGTCCTTTTTCCTCCGGATGCCGGGCAAGATGCTTCTCGAGCAGACACAGACGCGTAAAGGCCACGTCGGCCTCGTTACGGCGCAGTTTTTCAAAAGCCGCCGCTATATGATTACCGTCGCCGAGAAAAAGCTCCCGGGAGAAGAAATTCTCTATCGGGTAGCCTTCGCGGACGATCTCGCCCATCGGGATGTCATACCCGGTGAAGCCTTCCTTCACACTGGTCACAAGCCGTGTGCCCCGCAGATCGTCAAGCGTGCGCAGATCCGTGCGCGAGGCCTTCACCACCATGGCCACCGCATCGCTGCGGTTCGGATCGGGATAGTTTTTGGAGAGTCCTGTAGCAAGGTCTCTCGCGCCTTCAAGCACCAGCCTGCGGAAACGCCCGGAGCTGGAAATAAAAATATCAACTTCGCCCTTGTGAACCGCCTCACTGAGCTGCTCAAGCGAATAGATCCGCACCGAGAGCGTGGATTCGCCAAAAAAGTTTTTCAGCTGACTGATGGTTGCATCGAGCAGTCCTTCAAGCGGGGCCGGTGTGGCGTAGCGCACGATACCAAGCCGCAGCGGGCGCTCCGGACTCGGCCAGCCGAAGTCGGTGTAGCCGTAAACGAGCTCGCTCGCCTTGCTCACCACCGTCACATCCTCCTCGCTGATCTGTCCGGTCACATTTTCCGTATCCACCTCAAGGGGCGCAGGCGGTCGTGTATTGGGAGGAAGTGCGGCAGTCTCTCCGGCTGCCGGCGAAGCGCCGAGCATCCACGCAAACGCAAGGACAGAGAGCAGACAGAGAAAACGCCCGTTTCGGGCAGGACGGCTGGCAGAAGGCTGAGACATAAGGAGAAAAACGGGCACAGTGTCAAACAGCTCCATTGTACCTAAAAGCGGCCTTCGCACTGCGCCGCCGCAACCCGGTCAGAAGAGGTTTTTCCATAGAAAACACACCTCTAGTGAAAAGAAAAAACGGCACCTTTTGACATCACTAAAGACTACTTAGTGGTTACTTAAGACTACATTAAGCCTGTCAGCGGCGATGCCGGCCTGAGACTGAGGCCCCGGCAGACCGCACAAACAGACCCCGCAATTTCAGGAGATACATCAATGTCCATGAACATGAAACGTCGCGGCTTTCTGACCTCCGGCCTTGTGAGCGCTGCCGCGCTCGGCACTGCCCCGCTGGTTGAAGCCGCCCAGGCCACTCAGAAACGCCCCGCCCCCGCCGAACAGTATGACGTGGTTGTGATCGGTGCCGGCCCTGCCGGTCTCGTGAGCGCCATCACGGCTCATGACGCCGGTGCGAAGGTTGCCCTCTTTGAAAAGCGCGACCGTCCTGACGGCAACGCTATTTTCGCCCTCGGTTCCGTCTGCGGCTGGGGTTCCCGCCATCAGATTGAACAGGGCATCAAGGATACGGCTGAAGATTTCTACGCCATGATGATGGACATCTCCAAGCACATGGGCGACCCGGTGCTCAACCGCGTCTACACCGACAACATCACCGCCGGCATCGACTGGCTCGAAAGCGATATCGGTGTGAAGTTCGGCAAGATCCGCCAGATGCCCTATCCGCGTCTTGGCCGCACCTGCCGTGTCGACGGTGAAGGCATCACCGGCGGTGCGCAGCTCGTGCGCAAACTGCTTGCCGCCGCCAAGAAGCGCGGCATTCCCATGTTCTTCCAGCACAAGGCGATCGAGCTACTGCACGACGACAAATTTGCCGTCACCGGCGCCCGCTTCCTCACCCCGGCCGGTCAGAAGACGGTTAACGCCCGCGGCGGTGTGGTGATTGCCACCGGCGGCTTCTCCGCCAATCCGGAAATGGTCGACCGCTACATCGGCGGCTGGGCCACCCGCATGGTGCTGCGCGGCTCGCGCTCGACAACGGGCGAAAACATCTCGCTCACGATGCCGCTCTTCACAAAATTCGTCAACATGGACCAGTTCCACTCCGGCCCGATCGTCGGTGCGACGCACGTCAACCCGGCTGACGTTCTCAACTCCGGCTACGGCGTGCAGGTCAACACCTCCGGTGTGCGCTTCATGGACGAAAACAACACCTACGTGATCAAGGCCCGTACGACCGCCCAGCAGACGCTCGACAACATGGCCTGGGTGATCGTCGACAGCGACTGCTCCGTGCTCGACAAGGTCATCCCGAAGTTTGATCACCTCAACTCCCCCTACGGCAAGGCCGACACCATCGAAGAGCTCTGCGCACAGGTCAAACTCCCGGCGGAAGCGGTCAAAAAGGCCGTGGACGACTACAACGAGGCGCTCAAGAACGGCAAACTCAAGGAAATGACGCCGCCGTGCACCTACAAGAAGCCTCACCCCGTGGCCAAGGCTCCGTTCTATGCCATCCCGTTCCAGGGCGGCATGACGGCCACCTTCGGCGGCCCGCTCATCGACCGTTTCGCCCGCATCCAGAACCTCGACGGCGAATCGATCCCGGGTCTGTACGCTGTGGGTAATGCCGCCGGCGGCATCTTCTTCCACAACTACGCGGGCGGTGCCCAGCTCGGTGCCGCTACCGTGTTCGGCCGTATTGCCGGTGAACATGCCACGAAACGCGCCAAATCGATGGGCAAATAATTTTGGGGATGAATGAAATGTTGAAAAAAGTGATTCTTGCCGCAGCCTTTGCTGCCGCTCTTACCGCCGCTCCTTTTGCCGGCGCCGCCGACAGCACGGCTCCCAAGGCCAAACCCACACTGAGCCAGATGCACGGCTCGATGTGGCCCAAGCAGGAGAGCACCTGGGCCGTGAAGGGCCAGTGTCTGAAGTGCCACGGCTCCTTTGACAAACTCGCTGAACAGACCCGCGACCTCGTGCCCAACCCGCACTACTCGCATCTCGGTGAAGTCGACTGCGTGGAATGCCACAAGGCCGACAAGAGCGAACCCGAGCTCGTCTGCAACCAGTGCCACAAGTTCACGATTCACAAAAAGAGTGAAAAGTAAACCTTCGGGCGAGCTAACCTGAGGACGGTGCGCTGACGCAGTGTCCTCAGACAATCGGATAGGGGAAGTGAGATTCCCCACTTGCCCCTTCCACACCACCCACCGTACGGATCCGTAGTGGG
>CAJJRX010000013.1 GCA_905194315.1 uncultured Sutterella sp.
CCCGTCAGGTCGGCGTTCCCTACATCATCGTCTTCCTGAACAAGTGCGACATGGTTGACGACGAAGAACTGCTCGAACTCGTGGAAATGGAAGTTCGTGAACTTCTGTCCAACTACGACTTCCCGGGCGATGATCTCCCGATCGTCAAGGGTTCCGCCAAGCTCGCCCTCGAAGGCGACCAGGGCCCGCTCGGCGAACCGGCCATCCTCAAGCTGGCTGAAACGCTCGACTCCTACATCCCGACGCCGGAACGTGCTGTTGACCAGCCGTTCCTCATGCCGATCGAAGACGTGTTCTCCATCTCCGGTCGTGGTACCGTGGTGACGGGCCGTGTCGAACGTGGCGTGATCAAGGTTGGCGACGAAATCGAAATCGTCGGTATCAAGCCGACCACGAAGACGACCTGCACGGGCGTCGAAATGTTCCGCAAGCTGCTCGACCAGGGTGAAGCCGGTGACAACGTCGGTATTCTTCTGCGCGGCACGAAGCGTGAAGACGTCGAACGCGGTCAGGTTCTTGCCAAGCCCGGTACGATCACCCCGCACACCCACTTCAAGGGCGAAGTTTACGTCCTGACGAAGGAAGAAGGCGGCCGTCATACCCCGTTCTTCAAGGGCTATCGTCCGCAGTTCTACTTCCGTACGACGGACGTGACCGGTACGATCGAACTGCCGGAAGGCGTTGACATGGTTATGCCTGGCGACAACATCCAGATGACCGTGAAGCTGATCTGCCCGATCGCTATGGAACAGGGTCTGCGCTTCGCTATCCGTGAAGGCGGTCACACTGTTGGTGCCGGCGTTGTGGCCAGCATCATCGAATAATAAAAAATATCGAGTTTTCGCTTGATAAAGTAGGGGGCGGGGTTGTATACTCCGCCCCCTATGTTCTTCTTTTGTTCTTTTTTTTAAAGGATCTAGCAAATGCAGTCTCAGCGCATTCGCATTCGTCTCAAGTCTTATGACTACAAGCTGATTGATCAGTCTGCTCTTGAAATCGTTGAAACCGCCAAGCGCACCGGCGCCGTGGTTCGTGGTCCGGTTCCTCTTCCCAACCGTATCCAGCGCTTCGACATTCTTCGTTCCCCTCACGTGAACAAGACCAGCCGTGATCAGCTCGAAATCCGTACGCACCAGCGTCTGATGGACATCGTTGATCCGACCGACAAGACGGTTGACGCTCTGATGAAGCTCGACCTTCCTGCTGGCGTCGATGTCAAGATCAAGGTTCAGTAATTCAAGATTTATGTTAACTGCGAACAAAAGCCGGCCCGTTCGGTTGCAAAGGATTTGATTCGCAGTTAAAATCAGCCTTTTCTGCCACATTAAACTAGGCCTTTTTTCTAGTTGCAGGTGGTCTTTTCATAACGGTCCCGGCCAATCGTAGCCGGGGTGGAGAAAACAATGAGTGATAAGCTCGGCCTCGTCGGTCGCAAGATCGGCATGACGCGTATCTTCACGGAAGACGGTGTTTCCGTTCCCGTGACTGTCGTCGATGTGTCGAATAACCGTGTCACCATGGTGAAGACGGAAGAAACCGACGGCTATAATGCAATTCAAGTCGCGTTCGGCTCCAAAAAGCCCTCGCGCGTGAGCAAGCCCCTTGCTGGGCACTATTCCAAGGCTGGTGTTGAAGCCGGCTCCATGCTCAAAGAGTTCCATATCGATGCTGACAAAGTCGGCGAGTTCAAAGTCGGTCAGGCTTTGACGGCTGA
The DNA here is from genome assembly GCA_905194315.1 of uncultured Sutterella sp. Taxonomy (GTDB): domain Bacteria; phylum Pseudomonadota; class Gammaproteobacteria; order Burkholderiales; family Burkholderiaceae_F; genus Sutterella. Next base: position 1,715 of record CAJJRX010000013.1, read on the forward strand.
CATGTTCACGGCCGGCCAGAAGGTCGACGTGACCGGTACTACCATCGGTAAGGGTTTCGCTGGTGCCATCAAGCGCCATCACTTCTCGTCCAACCGTGCTTCCCACGGTAACTCTGTGACGACACGTGCCCCTGGTTCCATCGGTAACCGTCAGGATCCGGGTCGTGTGTTCCCCGGCAAGCGTATGGCCGGTCACTTGGGCGATGTGCAGCGTACGACTCAGAATCTCGTGATCGTTCGCGTTGACGCAGAACGTCAGCTTCTGCTGGTCCGTGGTGCCGTTCCCGGCGCTAAGGGCGGCGAAGTTATCGTGCGTCCGGCGGTTAAGGCGTAAGGAGCGAAATAATGGAACTCAATGTCCTGAACGAACAAGGTCAGAAAGTCTCGGCTGCTGACGCTGTGTTCGGTCGTGAATACAATGAAGCCCTGGTGCACCAGATCGTGGTGGCTTTCCAGGCAAATGCACGTCTTGGTACCCGTGCTCAGCTCACTCGTGCTGCTGTGCACCATTCCACCAAGAAGCCCTGGCGTCAGAAGGGTACGGGTCGCGCCCGTTCCGGTATGACCTCCTCTCCGGTGTGGCGTGGCGGCGGACGTGCTTTCCCGAACTCTCCGGATGAGAACTTCAGCCAGAAGGTCAACAAGAAGATGTACCGTGCTGCAATGGCTACGATCTATTCGAAGCTCGTTGCTGACGAACGTTTCTCTGTGATTGAAACCATCAAGGTTGATCTTCCGAAGACGAAGGCTTTTACCGAACAGTTGAAGACGCTCGGTCTGTCCAATAAGGTTCTCGTTCTCACGGGCGAAGACGAACTCACGGAAAACCTTTTCCTTGCTTCCCGCAATGTGAAGGATGTGTTGGTTTGCACCCCGCGTTATGCTGATCCGCTTTCCTTGCTCTTTTACGACAAGGTTGTTGCGACGAAGGCTGCCGTGGCTCAGATTGAGGAGATGTTGGCATGAACCAGGAACGTCTTTTGAAGGTCCTCGTGGCTCCGGTCATTTCCGAAAAGAGCACGATGGTCGCTGAAAAGCTGAACCAGGCCTTGTTTGTCGTCCTCCCGGATGCCAACAAAGCCGAAGTGAAAGCTGCTGTTGAACTGCTCTTCAAGGTGCAGGTCAAATCTGTTCAAATTCTTAACCTGAAAGGCAAGCAGAAGCGCTTTGGTCGCTTTATGGGCAAGCGCAATGATGTGCGTAAGGCCTACGTCACGCTCGCTGAAGGGCAAGAAATTAACTTCGCGCAAGAGGTGAAGTAATGGCTCTCGTCAAACTCAAGCCGACGTCCGCCGGTCGCCGTCATGCGGTTAAGGTCGTTAACAAGGAACTGCACAAGGGCAAGCCCTGGGCTTCCCTGACGGAAAAGAAGAACCGCGGATCTGGTCGTAACAATAATGGTCATATCACCACTCGTCATAAGGGTGGCGGTCACAAGCGCGCTTATCGCCTCGTTGACTTTAAGCGTCTGAAGGACGGTATCCCGGCTCGTGTCGAACGTATCGAATACGATCCGAACCGTTCCGCTAACATCGCTCTCGTCCTGTACAAGGACGGCGAACGTCGTTACATCATCGCTCCGAAGGGCCTTGAAGTGGGTCAGGAAATCATGAACGGTCCTGAATCCCCGATCAAGGTTGGCAACACCCTGCCGCTTCGTAACATCCCTGTTGGTACGACGATTCACTGTATCGAACTCTTGCCTGGCAAGGGTGCTCAGATGGTTCGTGCTGCTGGTGCTTTCGCTCAGCTCGTCGCCCGTGAAGGTGACTATGCTCAGGTTCGCCTGCGTTCCGGTGAAGTTCGCCGCGTTCTTATCGAATGCCGCGCTACCGTCGGTACTGTCGGCAACGAAGAAAACAGCCTGCGTGAACTCGGTAAGGCCGGTGCCAAGCGCTGGCGTGGTATTCGCCCGACCGTTCGCGGTGTGGCGATGAACCCGGTTGACCACCCGCACGGTGGTGGTGAAGGTAAGACCGGTACGGGTCGTGCTCCTGTCACACCCTGGGGTCAGCTCACCAAGGGTTACCGTACTCGCAACAGCAAGCGTACTGATTCCATGATCGTTACGCGTCGTAACCGTAAATAAGGGGGCCTAAGGATGTCTCGTTCTTTGAAGAAAGGCCCGTTTGTTGACGGGCACTTGATGAAGAAAGTTGAAGCCGCTCAGGCTAGCCGCGACAAGCGTCCTCTGAAGACCTGGTCGCGTCGTTCGACGATTCTTCCTGAATTCATCGGTCTGACGATCGCTGTTCACAACGGCCGTCAGCATGTGCCGGTGTACATTAATGAAAATATGGTTGGTCATAAGCTCGGTGAATTTGCGCTTACGCGTACGTTCAAGGGCCATGCCGCCGGTGATAAGAAGGTGGGTAAGTAAATGGAAACTACTGCTATCGTTCGTGGTGTCCGCCTCTCGGCTCAGAAGGGTCGTCTGGTTGCCGACCTCGTTCGCGGTAAGCCCGTGGACAAGGCGCTCGCCATCCTTACCTTCACGCAGAAGCGTGCCGCTGGCATCATCAAGAAGGCTCTCGAAAGTGCTATCGCTAATGCAGAGCACAATGAAGGTGCTGATATTGATGAACTGGTCGTGACCAAGATTCATGTGGAAAAGGCTGCTACGCTGCGCCGTTTCGCTGCCCGTGCCAAGGGCCGCGGTACCCGCATCAACAAGCAGACTGCCCATATCTATATTACTGTTGGCGACGCGAAAGCTAAATAAAGGTGTACCATGGGTCAGAAAATTAATCCCACCGGCTTCCGTCTTCCCGTGACGCGCAATTGGACGTCACGCTGGTACGCGGTTGGCCGTGATTTTTCCCGCACGCTCGGTGAAGACCTGGCTGTTCGCAAGTTCCTTACTCAGAAGCTTCGCAACGCCAGCGTCAGCCGTATCCTCATCGAACGTCCCGCTAATACCGCTCGTATCACGATTTACACGGCTCGTCCCGGTATCGTGATCGGCAAGCAGGGCGCTGACATTGAAGCCATCAAGGCTGAAGTGCAGAAGATGATGGGCGTGGCTGTTCATGTCAATATTGAAGAAGTCCGCCGTCCTGAACTTGACGCTCAGTTGATTGCTGATGGTATTACCCAGCAGCTTGAAAAGCGCGTTATGTTCCGTCGTGCTATGAAGCGTGCCATGCAGAACGCCATGCGTCTCGGTGCCCTCGGCATCAAGATCATGTCTTCTGGTCGTCTGAACGGTGCCGATATTGCCCGTTCTGAATGGTATCGTGAAGGTCGTGTGCCTCTTCACACCCTCCGCGCCAACATCGACTACGGCTTCTCTGAAGCCAACACCACCTACGGTGTTGTCGGTGTCAAGGTCTGGGTTTACAAGGGTGACAACTTCGGTCAGGAAGAAGCTGCCGAACAGTCTCCCCGTGAAGACCGTCGCTCCCGCCGCCCCGGTGATCGTGCCGGCAAGCCGGGTGCCCGCCGCAACGGCCGTCGTAATGACAACAAGCAGCCCCGCAAGGCCGCTGCTAATGACGGAGAATAACGATGCTGCAACCTAATCGTCGCAAATATCGTAAGGACCAGAAGGGCCGTAACTATGGTCTCGCCACGCGCGGTGCCAATGTTTCCTTCGGCGCTTTCGGTCTCAAGACTTTGGAACGCGGTCGTATTACGGCTCGTCAGATTGAAGCTGCACGTCGTGCTATCACCCGCCACATCAAGCGTGGTGGTCGCGTGTGGATTCGTATCTTCCCGGACAAGCCCATCTCCAGCAAGCCTGCTGAAGTTCGTATGGGTAACGGTAAGGGTAATCCGGAATACTGGGTTGCTCTCGTTCAGCCGGGCCGCGTGCTTTATGAAATGGACGGGGTTGATGAACAGTTGGCTCGCGAAGCATTTGCTCTTGCTGCCGCCAAGCTGCCTGTCAAGACCACGTTCGTTGTCCGCCAGATCGGCATGTAATGTAAGGAGACGGACATGAACGCAAAAGATTTGCGCGCAAAAGATGAAGCCGCGCTCAAGGAAGAACTGAAGGCTCTGCTCGATACGGAATTCAAGCTCCGTATGCAGAAGGCCACTCAGCAGCTTAACAACACGAACTCGTTGCGTACCACGCGTCGCGATATCGCCCGCGTGCGCACGATCCTTACTGAAAAGGCGACCACGAAATGACGGAACAAACCCAGTCTTTGACTCGTACCCTCCAGGGTACTGTCGTCAGCAACAAGATGCAGAAGACTGTTACGGTCCTCGTGGAACGTAAAGTTCAGCATCCGTTGTACGGCAAGTATGTCGTCAAGAGCAAGAAGTATGCTGCTCACGACGAACTTGGCTGCACTGAAGGTGATAAGGTTGAAATCGCTGAATCCCGTCCGTATTCCAAGACCGTGTCTTGGAACGTGACGAAGGTTCTCCAGAAGGCCGTTATCGTCTAACTTTCAGAGTCAGACCAAACTTCCACTCTTCCGCTGATTCTTTTCTGGTTGGCGGAAGAGATTTTTTTTGAGGGGATCTCAGTCTCCTCAAAAAAAATACGATATTGACTTGCATGAGTTCACGGTTTCCGTTATAGTGCCAAGTCTATCGCCTGGGATACCTTTCTAGCGGTAAGCCGGGCGATTATTTCTCGGGGTTGTAGAGACCCGCCTCCCCTTGTACTGAACAAGGCTTCCGAGACGGCTTCTTTACTGCTCTTCCTCCCGTAAACGGGACCAATACTATCCGCTATAGTGGAATAAGTTGGGATTTATTAACCATGATTCAGATGCAAAGCCGACTGGATGTGGCCGATAACACCGGTGCACGTTCAGTGATGTGTATCAAGGTGTTGGGCGGCTCTAAGCGCCGTTATGCCAACATCGGTGACGTCATCAAGGTGACAGTCAAAGAAGCGGCTCCTCGCGGCCGCGTGAAGAAGGGCGAAGTCTACAACGCTGTGGTCGTGCGTACGGCCTCTGGTGTTCGCCGCCCGGACGGCTCCTCCATCAATTTCGATGGCAATGCAGCCGTTCTTCTTAACAGCAAATTGGAGCCCATTGGCACCCGTATCTTCGGGCCGGTTACGCGTGAACTGCGTACGGAACAGTTTATGAAGATCGTGTCCCTGGCTCCTGAAGTTCTTTAATAAAGGAGAAGCGATGCAGCGTATCCGTAAGGGTGACGAAGTTATCGTCATTGCCGGCCGTGATAAAGGCACTAAGGGCACCGTCCTCTCCCGCGTCGACGATCGCCATGTGATCGTTGAAGGCGTGAACGTCGTCAAGAAGCATACCCGTCCGAATCCCCAGCTCGGGATCGTCGGCGGTATCGTTGACAAGACCAAGCCGATCGATCAGTCCAACCTGATGTTGGTGAATCCGGCTACTGGCAAGGGCGACCGCGTTGGCTTCAAGGAAGTCGACGGCAAGAAAGTTCGTGTTTTCAAGAGCAACGGCGCTGTTGTTGGCGCTAAGGCTTAATGAGGGTGACAATGTCTCGTTTTAATTCTTTGTATCACGACACCATTGTCCCCGAACTGATGAAGCAGTTCGGCTACAAGACGACGATGCAGGTTCCGCGTATCACCAAGATCACGCTGAACATGGGTGTCGGTGAAGCCGTTAACGATAAGAAGCTGGTTGATAACGCTCTGGCTGATATGACCAAGATTGCCGGTCAGAAGCCTGTTGTTACGCGTACCCGCAAGGCTATCGCCAACTTCAAGATTCGTGAAAATATGCCGATTGGTTGCATGGTGACGCTCCGCGGCGAACGCATGTATGACTTCCTCGATCGTCTCGTCACGGTGGCTTTCCCCCGTGTGCGTGACTTCCGTGGTGTGTCTGGTCGTGCTTTCGACGGTCGCGGCAACTACAACATCGGTTTGAAAGAACAGATCATCTTCCCGGAAATCGAATACGACAAGATCGACGCAGTCCGCGGGATGAATATTTCTATTACTACGACGGCGAAGACGGACGCAGAAGCCAAGGCGCTTCTCGCTGGTTTCCACTTCCCGTTCCGTAACTGAGGATGACGCAAAATGGCAAAACTTGCACTGATTAACCGTGAGGCCAAGCGCGCTGCTACGGTTGCCAAGTACGCGGCCAAGCGCGCCGCCCTCAAGGAAATTATTAACGACGCTACCCGCTCGATGGAAGAACGATTGGAAGCTCGCGCTAAGCTCGCTGCACTTCCCCGTGACGCAAGTCCGGTCCGTCAGCGCAACCGTTGCGCGATCACCGGCCGTCCCCGTGGCACGTTCCGTAAGTTCGGTCTGTGCCGTGGCATGATTCGTGAAGCCGCTATGCGCGGTGACATTCCTGGCCTTGTCAAGGCTAGCTGGTAAGCGAGGAGATTACGACAATGAGTATGAGTGATCCGATCGCCGACATGCTGACCCGTATCCGTAACGGGCAGATCGTCGAGAAGGCCGAAGTTGTCATGCCGTCTTCCAAGTTGAAGGTGGCTATCGCCAAGGTTCTTAAGGATGAAGGTTACATCGACGGTTACACCGTTGATGCCAACGATGGTAAACCCGAACTTCACATCGGTTTGAAGTACTATGCCGGCCGTCCCGTGATTGAACGCATCGAACGCGTTTCCCGTCCCGGTCTGCGTATTTACAAGAACCACGGTTCCATTCCGCAGGTCATGAACGGCCTCGGTATTGCGATCGTCTCCACCCCGCGTGGTGTGATGACCGACCGCGCCGCCCGTGCTGCCGGTATCGGCGGTGAAGTTCTCTGCTACGTGGCTTAACCCAAGGAGTGTGAAATGAGTCGAATTGCTAAGATTCCCGTTCACGTGGTTAAGGGCGTCAGCTACACGCTTACCGCTGAAAATATCACTGTGAAGGGTCCGGTTGGTGAAGTGTCCATGCACATTCTTCCCCTTGTGAACATCAAGGAAGAAGACGGTGCTCTGCACTTCGAACAGACTGAAGACAGCCGTGAGGCCAATGCCAACGTCGGCACGATGCGTGCTCTCGTTGCTGACATGGTCAAGGGCTGCTCCGTTGGTTTCGAAAAGAAACTGCGCCTTGTTGGCGTGGGCTTCCGTGCCCAGGCCCAGGGTGACACGCTCAACTTGTCCTTGGGCTTTTCTCACCCGGTGGTTCACAAGATGCCTGCCGGCGTCAAGGTTGAAACACCGACCCAGACTGACATCGTCATCAAGGGTGCCGACAAGCAGGTGGTCGGTCAGACCGCTGCTGTTATCCGCGCTTACCGTAAGCCCGAACCCTACAAGGGAAAAGGCGTGCGTTATGCCGATGAAGTCGTTGTGATTAAAGAAACGAAGAAGAAGTAATCGGGGCGATAAAAAATGATCAACAAGAAACAAAGCCGCCTGCGCCGTGCTCGTGCTACGCGCGCTCGCATCCTGTTGCAGCAGGTCGATCGCCTGACGGTTCATCGTACCAATCTGCACATCTACGCCAGCATCATTTCGGCCGACAATGGTCGTACGCTGGTCTCGGCCTCTACGGTCGAACCCGAAGTTCGTGCCCAGCTCTCCAACGGTGGCAACGTTGCTGCCGCTAAGATCGTTGGCACGCGTTTGGCGGAAAAGGCTAAAGCCGCTGGTATTGAAACCTGCGCTTTTGACCGTTCCGGCTACCGTTACCATGGCCGTGTTGCCGCGTTGGCTGAAGCTGCGCGTGAAGCCGGTCTCAAGTTCTAAGGCAGGGCGAAATGGCTAAGGTTCAAGCAAAAAACCAGGCAGTCGACGAACAGGGCGACGGTCTGTGTGAAAAGATGATCGCGGTTAACCGCGTCACTAAAGTTGTTAAGGGCGGTCGCATTCTCGCGTTCGCTGCTCTTACTGTTGTAGGCGACGGCGACGGTCGCGTTGGCATGGGTACCGGCAAGTCTCGTGAAGTGCCGCAGTCCGTGTCCAAGGCTATGGATCGTGCCCGTCATTCCATGATCCGCGTTCCTCTGAAGAACGGCACGCTCTATCACGCTGTTGAAGGCCGTCACGGTGCTTCCCGCGTGATCATGATGCCGGCCTCCGAAGGTACCGGTGTGATCGCTGGCGGTCCGATGCGTGCCGTGTGCGAAGCCGTTGGCATTCGCAACGTTGTGGCTAAGGCCTACGGTTCCACGAACCCCTATAACCTGGTTCGTGCTACTCTGGCTGCTCTCGCTAATCTGCACAGCCCGGCTGATATTGCTGCCAAGCGCGGCAAGACAGTCGAAGAGTTGCTCGGCTAATCAGGAGACCAAGACATGTCCGAAAAGAAGACCGTTAAGGTTACTCTGGTTAAGAGCCCCATCGGTACTAAGGCTGACCATCGTGCTACGCTGCGCGGTTTGGGCTTGCGTAAGCTCAACTCCGTTAGCGTTCTCGAAGATACGCCTGCCGTGCGTGGCATGATCAACAAGGTTGCGTACCTCGTGCGCGCCGAATGATCGAGAGGTTTATCGAAATGCGTTTGAATACGATTAAGCCCGCAGAAGGTGCTAAGCATGTTGCCCACCGCGTTGGTCGCGGTGTTGGCAGCGGCTGGGGCAAAACTGCTGGTCGTGGCCACAAAGGTCAGAAGTCCCGTGCTGGTGGTTTCCACAAGGTCGGGTTTGAAGGCGGTCAGATGCCGATGTATCGTCGCCTTCCGAAGCGCGGTTTCGCTTCCATGACGCGCAAGTTCGTGGAAGTGGTCCGTTTGTCTGATTTGGAACGTCTGGGCGTTGATGAAATCGATCTGTGCACCCTCAAGGCTGCCAATGTGATTTCTCCGCTTGCTCAGAATGCTCGCGTTATCCTTTCGGGTGCTCTGACCCGCAAGGTTACCGTGCGCGGTCTTGGCGTCACCAAGGGTGCCCGTGCTGCTATCGAAGCGGCTGGTGGCTCTGTGGTTGACAACGAATAAGACTTAACCAAAGAGGACACCGACGTGGCGACCAGCCCTAGCTCTAAGCAACAGTCGGGCCTCAGCAAGTATGGCGACCTCAAAGGTCGCCTGATCTTCTTAGCGCTCGCGTTAGTTGTTTACCGCATCGGCGCACATGTGCCGGTGCCAGGTATCGATCCCGACATGCTCAAGCAGCTCTTCAATGAGCAGCAGGGTGGCATTCTCGGGCTGTTCAACATGTTCTCCGGTGGCGCTTTATCGCGCTTCTCGGTGTTTGCGCTCGGTATCATGCCGTACATTTCTGCATCGATTATCATGCAGATGCTTTCGTACGTGCTGCCGACGCTTGAAGCCTTGCGTAAGGAAGGTGAATCCGGTCGTCGTAAGATCACGCAGTACACGCGCTACGGCACGCTCCTGCTTGGTCTGTTCCAGGGTCTCGGTATTGCTGTGGCTCTGCAGACGCAGCCTGGCCTTGTGATCAACCCAGGCTATATGTTCCAGTTGACCACTACGGTTTCGCTCCTGACCGGAACGATGTTCCTGATGTGGCTTGGTGAGCAGATCACCGAGCGAGGTTTGGGCAATGGCATTTCAATCATTATTTTCGCCGGTATTGTTGCCGGGCTGCCTCGTGGGGCTTCTGGACTCTTCCAGCTCGTTTCCACCGGCGCTATCAGCCCGCTCGCCGCGATTTTCGTGATTGCCATTATTCTTGCCGTCACTGCTTTTGTTGTCTTCGTCGAACGTGGCCAGCGCCGTATTACGGTTAACTACGCCAAGCGACAGGTTGGCAACAAGATCTTTGGCGGTCAGAGCTCCTATCTGCCTCTGAAGATGAATATGTCGGGTGTGATTCCCCCGATCTTCGCATCTTCTCTGATCCTGTTTCCGGCTACTTTGGCCGGTTGGTTCACCAGTGGGGACTCCACTCGTTGGATCCGAGATCTGGCAGCGGCGCTTTCGCCCGGTCAGCCTCTGTACACATTGCTTTATGCAATGCTGATTATTTTCTTTGCCTATTTCTACACGGCGTTGGTTTTCAACCCGAAGGAAACGGCAGAGAACTTGAAAAAAGGTGGTGCATTCATTCCCGGTATCCGTCCGGGGGAACAGACTGCTCGCTACATCGACCGAGTGCTTGTACGCCTCACGTTGGGTGGCGCGATCTATCTGGTCTTTGTCTGCCTCGTGCCTGAATTCCTGAACCTGCGTTTCAACGTGCCTTTCTATTTCGGCGGTACGTCACTGCTGATTGTGGTCGTTGTGACAATGGACTTCATGACTCAGGTCCAGGCTTACATGATGTCGCACCAGTATGAAGGTTTGCTGCGGAAGACGAGCTTCCGCGGTATCGGTCAGTCAAGCAACAACAAGCGCTGATGCGCATGAGGTTGCCCCGCACTGGCTGAAAACAAATCTACAGAATCATCGGGACCGTCTTCCGTCTGAAAGGACGGATGACGGTTCGCGGTGAATGCGGGATTTAAGAGGAGAGTGAAATCTTGAAAACGGACTTCACTCTCTCTTATTTGTCTGGGAGATGCAGGTTTTTTTAAAGCCGGGTGCACTACGCTCGCTTTTTCGCTTGCATCAAATCCAAACCTGTAGTATGCTCGACGTTTCCTGCCGTTGTGCAACATTATCCGTGCTATTTGCACGTGGAGAAAAGAATGAAGGTTAACGCTTCGGTCAAAAAGATGTGCCGCAAGTGCAAGATCATTAAGCGTAATGGCGTTGTGCGCGTGATCTGCGAAGATCCGCGTCACAAGCAGCGCCAAGGCTAAAGAGGTACAAAATGGCTCGTATCGCCGGTATTAATATTCCGCCGCAGCAGCATGCTGAGATCGGTCTGACTGCCATCTATGGCATCGGTCGTCCCCGCGCTCGTGAAATTCTCACGAATTGCGGCATTGAATTTTCCAAGAAGGTCAAGGATCTCACTGACGCTGAACTCGAACAGATTCGCGATCAGGTTAGCAAGTTCACCGTCGAAGGTGACCTCCGTCGTGAAATCCAATTGTCGATCAAGCGTTTGATCGACCTCGGTACCTATCGTGGTATGCGTCACCGCAAGGGCTTGCCCTGCCGCGGTCAGCGCACCCGTACGAATGCTCGCACCCGTAAAGGCCCCCGTAAGGCCGGTGTCGCGCTCAAGAAGTAATGAAGGATAAGTATGGCTGGCAATAACAACAAGCAGGCTGCCGGGCAGCGTGCTCGTAAGAAAGTCAAGAAGGTCGTGACGGAAGGTATTGCTCACGTTCACGCCTCCTTTAACAACACGATTATCACTATCACTGACCGTCAGGGTAACGCTATCGCTGCGTCCTCCTCTGGCGCTCAGGGCTTCAAAGGCTCCCGTAAGTCCACCCCGTTTGCTGCACAGGTTGCTGCTGACGTGGCCGGCAAGGTTGCCCTTGAATACGGTCTGAAGAATGTCGAAGTGCGTATCTGGGGTCCCGGCCCCGGCCGCGAATCTTCTGTTCGCGCTCTTAACGCTCTTGGCATTCGTGTGACGTCCATCCAGGATGTGACGCCGATCCCGCACAACGGGGTTCGTCCTTCCAAGCGTCGTCGCGTCTAATAAGTTAAACAATTTTTTCTGTTGAATCCCGTGTCCCTCTGCAATTACTGAGGCAGAAGGACTTAATGTAGGGATACCTACAGGATAAGAGAGGCATTTTTAAATGGCACGTTATCTCGGTCCTAAGCTCAAGCTCTCGCGTCGCGAAGGCATTGATCTTAATTTGAAGAGCGCCCGCCGTTCGTTTGAATCCAAAGTCAAGGACGTCGGTTCCAAGCCGGGCCAGCACGGTAAGATTTCCGGAGCCCGCATGTCCGACTTCGGCGCCCAGATGCGCGAAGCGCAGAAGGCAAAGCGTCTGTACGGTGTGCTCGAACGTCAGTTCCGTCGTTATTTTGCGGAAGCTGAACGTCGTACCGGTAATACCGGCGACAATCTTTTCGGTCTTCTTGAAAGCCGTCTTGACAATGTCGTCTACCGTATGGGTTTTGGCAGCACCCGCGCTGAAGCACGTCAGATTGTTTCCCACGGTGCTATCCTCGTGAACGGCAAGAAGGTGAACATCCCCTCCTACCTCGTGAAGGCTGGTGATGTGGTGTCCGTCCGCGAAAAGGCCCAGAAGCAGGCCCGTATCGCCGAAGCTCTCAGCCTGGCTGAGCAGAACGGCTTCCCGGGCTGGGTTGAAGTCGACACCAAGAAGTTCGAAGGTACGTTCAAGAACGTTCCCGCACGTGATGAAGTGGCTCACGAAATCAACGAAGCCCTCATCATTGAACGTTACTCTCGTTAATCGAAGTCAATCGGCGGAGAGAGGTTGTAGTGCAGCTTTCTCTCTGCTCACTTCGGCAGGAAATTCGCAGAGCGCGAGCAAATTACTTTGCTCGCGCTTCTGTCCACTCTGGAGTCCTGTGACAAATAATGCGATAATGCCAGATAAGCCGCTTGACAGAAAGCGATTTATCTGGCCTCATCCGACATTTATGAGGCGGCGCCGGCATCGAGTCCGGTGCACCAACCGGAGTACGCGTTTACTCCACCCGTTATTCTCTGGAAAGCGATTCCTCCATTGGCTTAACGCGCCAGTGGGTCTCGCTAAGGAAATATAAACTCATGGCTACTACTGCTCTTCTGAAGCCGACCTCCATTGAAGTCGAAGTTGAAGAAAACAACCCCAACCGTGCCGTTATCACGCTCGAACCGTTTGAGCGCGGCTACGGTCACACCCTTGGCAATGCTCTGCGCCGCATCCTTCTGAGCTCCATGATCGGTTTTGCACCGACCGAAGCCGTGATCACCGGCGTTGTGCACGAATACTCCCAGATCGACGGTGTGCTCGAAGACGTCGTTGACATCCTTCTTAACCTCAAGGGTGTTGTCTTCAAGCTTGAAGGTCGTGATGAAGTGACTGTGAACCTGCACAAGGAAGGTGAAGGTGTTGTTACGGCTGCCGACTTTGATCTCCCGCACGATGTGCAGGTGATCAACCCTGATCACGTTATCGCTCACCTCTCCGGCGGCCGCCTGGAAATGCAGGTGAAGATCGAAAAGGGTCGCGGCTATCAGCCCGGTGATGTTCGCGCTTTCCGCGATGACTATTCCAAGAGCACGATCGGTCGCATCATCATGGATGCCTCCTTCTCCCCGATCCTTCGTGTGGCTTACCAGGTTCAGGCTGCCCGTGTTGCACAGCGCACCGACCTTGACAAGCTCGAAATGATCATTGAAACCAACGGTGCCATCGGCCCTGAAGAAGCTATGCGTGAAGCTGTGCGTATTCTCCAGGATCAGCTTGCCGTTTTCGGTTCCATCCAGAAGGAAGGCGAAGAGGAAAAGGCAGAGGAAGAGGAAGAACCCACGCCTCCGCCGCTCGATCCGATCCTTCTGCGCCCTGTGGACGATCTCGAACTCACGGTCCGTTCCGCCAACTGCCTCAAGGCCGAAAACATTTACTACATCGGCGATCTGATCCAGCGTACGGAAAACGAACTGCTCAAGACGCCGAACCTCGGCCGCAAGTCGCTCAACGAAATCAAGGAAGTTCTGGCTGCTCACGGTCTCACTCTCGGCTCCCGCCTTGAAAACTGGCCGCCTGCCCAGGAACACTAATTCGCAAAGGGAAGGCCGGAGGTAAAAAACTTCCGGCTTTCTTATTGCAAAGCCCGGCGCAATCGATTAGGATTGTGCCTCGTTCTCCTTTCACCCGTCCGCTCGATACAGAGATAGAAGAAATGGGGGAAGGGGATTGTCCTCAGTGAAGCTCTGAGGCGTTTTTTATAGACTCTTTTTAGGAACAAATATCATGCGTCATCGTCATGGTCTCCGTAAGCTCAATCGTACGAGCGCTCACCGTCTTGCTATGCTCCGCAACATGATGGTTTCCCTTCTGAAGCACGAAGCTATCAAGACCACCCTCCCGAAGGCTAAGGAACTTCGTCGTGTCGTCGAACCGATGATCACCCTTGCCAAGGAACCCACTCTTGCCAACAAGCGTCTGGCTTTCAACCGTCTTCGCGATCGTGAAGTCGTTGTGAAGCTCTTCAACGAACTCGGGCCGCGTTTTGCCAACCGTAACGGTGGCTACACCCGTATCCTGAAGATGGGTTTCCGTGTTGGTGACAACGCTCCCATGGCTTACATGGAATTGACGGAAAAAGCTGTCGAAGTTGAAGAAGTCAAGGAAGAAGCGTAATAGCGATCTCCGTTGAATTTTCAGCGTAAAGAATTAAACCCGTATGGCGTGCTAGCATGTTGTACGGGTTTATTTTTTTCAGAGATTTCCGATTGAGAAGGCTGTTTCAGGATGAGTGAAGGTATCCGTATAGACAAGTGGCTCTGGGCGGCACGTTTCTTTAAGACGCGCGCCATTGCACAGGAGCAGATCGAACTCGGCCGCGTGCTGCTTGCCGGTCAGCGTCTGAAGGCTTCGCGTGAGGTGAAGGTCGGAGACAGACTCGAGATTCACCGCGGTCAGGAGGTGTTTACGGTGTATGTGGAGGCGCTCAGCCTCAAGCGCGGCCCGGCGAGCGAGGCACAGAAGCTTTACCGTGAAACCGAGGAAAGCCGTCTTGAGCGTGAACGCCAGGCGGATATGCGCAAGATGGCCTTTGAACCGGCTGTAGCGATTGACCGGGGACGTCCCACCAAACGTGATGCGCGAAAACTGCGTGAGTGGAAACAGCAGAACTGGGAGTAAACACCTCTTCCTGGTGTGAGGGGTGAAAAAATCGCCTCTGATGCGGATTGCGTCAGAGGCGATAACTGTGTGTACAAGCAGCTTCTTAGTAGTTGTAGCCTTCCTTGATCCAGCGGGCTACGTCAAGAGCGCAGTACGTGAGAATACCGTCAGCACCGGCACGCTTGAAGCAGACCATCGTTTCAAAGGTGACTTTCTTTTCATCGATGGCACCGGCCGCAGCGGCAAACTTGAGCATGGCGTATTCGCCGGAGACGTGATAGGCAAAGGTCGGTGCCTTGAATTCCTCTTTCACGCGCCAGAGCACATCAAGGTAGGGAACACCGGGTTTGACCATGACCATGTCGGCACCTTCAGCAAGGTCCAGACCGACTTCCCAGAGCGCTTCGTTACCGTTGGCGGGATCCTGCTGGTACACGGCCTTGTTGGACTTGCCGAGGTTGCTCGCGGAACCAACGGCGTCACGGAACGGACCGTAGTAGGAGGAGGCGTATTTGGCGGAGTAGGCCATGATGCGGGTGTGGATGAGACCTTCCTTTTCGAAGGCTTCGCGGATAACGCCGATACGGCCGTCCATCATATCGGACGGAGCCACCACGTCAGCGCCTGCACGGGCGTGGCAGAGCGCCTGCTGGAGCAGCATTTCAATGGTTTCATCGTTGAGGATGTAGCCGGTTTCATCGATAAGGCCGTCCTGACCGTGGGTGGTATACGGATCAAGCGCCACGTCGGTCATGATGCCGAGCTGCGGATAGGCGGCTTTGATGGCTTTGATGGTGCGAGGAATCAGACCGTCGGGGTTGGCGGCTTCACGGCCGTCGGGTGTCTTCAGGTCGTTTTCGATATGCGGGAACAGGGCAATCATGGGGATGCCGAGATCAACGCATTCACCGGCGACCTTGAGCAGTTCATCAATCGTAAGACGATCCACGCCGGGCATTGTGGGGATGGGTTCGCGTTTGTTTTCGCCTTCCATCACAAACACCGGGAGAATCAGGTCGTTGGGCGTCACCACGTTTTCACGCATAAGGCGGCGGGAAAAATCATCATGGCGCATGCGGCGCATGCGCACGTTTGGATAAGCACCAAGAGTCTGCATTTTGAAATCCTTTGAATTTAGGGGTCAGAGGGGAGCCTTACGCTCCCGCAATATGGAATACTTTAGCGCAACTCGCTTTCTTCAGGATTAAGCCCGAGCCAGTTGAGCAGAACGGCGGAGAGCTCGGGAACGCCTTCCTTCTTCATACCCGAGAAAAGCTGCACGCTCACGTGCGGACCGATTTCAGCAGCACGGGTCTGTGCGAGTCGAAGGGTCTGTCTGCGTTCGCTGTTTTTGAGCTGATCAGCCTTATTGAGCAGCCAGTGCATCTTCACATTGGGCCGCTCGGCCATGAACTGGATAAGCCATTCGTCAGTGGGCATGAAGGGACGCCGGGCATCCATCACGATCACCAGACCGGTCATCGCCTGCCGCTGCGCAATATAGCCGCCGACCAGCTGAGACCAGGTCTTGCGGGTGTCTTCGCTCGCCTTGGCAAAACCGTATCCCGGCAGGTCGACCAGATAGCCCACATCATAGGGCTGACGGTTCTCGTCACGGGCACTGATGCCGAAGAAGTTAATGAGCTGTGTGCGCCCGGGGGTTTTACTCGCAAAAGCAAGACGTGTTTTACGGGTCAGGACATTAATGGAGGTTGATTTCCCAGCATTCGAGCGACCGGCAAAAGCGATTTCCGGGACTGTCTCTTCAGGAAGTCCGCTTAATTTAGCCGCCGAAATCACGAAGCGGGCTGTATCAAAAATACTCAAAAGAACCTCATGAGAAAGTAGATAACTGAAGCCTAGATTGTAGCCGATAGGGCCGGTTCAATAAAGAGAAAAGCCCTGCCGCACTGCTGTGCGACGGGGCTTTGGGGCTATAGAGGACAAAACGGATGCAATCAGACCGCTTTGCCGAACACTTCATTGAGCTGCATGCTCACACGCACGAAGGTTGTACGCATGGTGAGCTCCTTGAGCCGGCGGGCACCGACATAGGTGCAGGCACTGCGTACGCCGCCAAGGATATCCTGCAGGGTGTTTTCCACCGGGCCGCGCGAGGGCAGCAGAACGGTTTTGCCTTCAGCGGCGCGGTAGGAGGCAACGCCGCCCGAGTACTTGTCCATGGCGTCTTTACTCGACATGCCGTAGAACTTCTTGAAGGTGTTGCCGTTCTCGTCCGTGACAGTTTCCCCGCCTGCTTCATCGTGACCGGCGAGCATGCCGCCGAGCATCACGAAGTCGGCACCACCGCCAAAGGCCTTGGCGATGTCGCCGGGAACCGTGCAGCCGCCGTCGGCACAGATGCGACCGCCGAGACCGTGAGCGGCATCAGCACATTCAATAATCGCGGAGAGCTGGGGATAGCCGACACCGGTCATCTTGCGGGTGGTGCAGACCGATCCCGGACCGATCCCGACCTTGACAATGTCGGCACCGGCGAGCAGCAGCTCTTCGGTCATGTCACCGGTGACCACGTTACCGGCCATGATCACGAGTTCAGGATAGGTGCTGCGAACCTTTTTAATGAACTCCACAAAGCTTTCCGTATAACCGTTGGCCACGTCGATGCAGACGTACTGGATGGCATCAGGGGCGAGGCTCATCACCTCCTGGAACTTGTTCCAGTCACCGTCACCGATGCCGAGCGAATAAAAGGCGTTGGACTTGGTCTGCAGTTCAGTGAAGTACTTGACGTAGTCCTGGGCGTCGTAGTGCTTGTGCAGAGCAACGGAGAGGCCGTGACGGCCGAGTGCCCGTGCCATTTCCAGGGTGCCCGTTGTGTCCATATTGGCGGCGATGATGGGAATGCCGTGGTAGACAACCGGGGAGTGGCGGAATTTGAATTCACGGGTGATGTCGACTTCGCTGCGGCTCGAAAGCGTGGAGCGTTTCGGGCGGATCAGAACATCTTTAAAGTCAAGTTTGACGGTATTCTCAATATGCATTTTTATCCCTTTATAGGGATTCCGCTTCAGCGGGCGCTAGTGGGGAATCCGGAACGGATGTGAATATCCTCTGTGTTTCAAGAGGCCCAGTACAGACCGGGCAGTATGCACAGACATTCTGCGGATTTTCCCGGTCTCTGATGCGTTTCTCTGGCGGGCAGACACAGTTGAAATAAGCGCGCACAAAAAAACGCCGTTTGAGGGATTTGTCCCTCAAGCGACGTTAATTAAGTTTAATGCCTGAATTGATGCCATTGCAAGCGTGGACGGCAAATTTTATTGCCGCTGCGCGTCAGAGATCGATCAGGTTATCACCGGCGATGATCTGTTCAAAGGTTTCCCGTTCACGCAGAACATGAATTCTGCCGCGGTCGATGAGCAGTTCCGCCGGCAGCGCGCGGCTGTTGTAGCGGCTCGCCATGCTTGCCCCGTAAGCGCCGGCATCAAAAACGACCAGTCCCTCACCCTGAGCGGTGCAGAGCAGGCGGTCTTTGCCGAGAAAGTCTGAGCTTTCACACACCGGTCCCACCACGTCGAGCGTCTGCGCGGGGAGCTCCTCGCGGATCTGAAGCGGTTCAATACGCATCCAGGCCGAATAAAGGGCGGGGCGGATCAGGTCATTCATACCGGCATCGACGACGGCAAAGCGTCGTGCACCGTTGTCCTTCATGTACTGTACGGTGGTGAGCAGAACACCGGCGTCACCGACAATGGCACGTCCGGGCTCCACCATGAGTGTCAGATCGTCAAGGCCGCTCTCTTTCATCAGCGAGATGACCGGTCCGAAGAAGTCGCCGAGATCGGGGGTTTTCTCACCCTGCTCATAAGCGATTCCGTAGCCGCCGCCGATGTCGATGTGTTCGATGGGCACACCGTCAGCTCTGAGCCGGACAACAAGGTCGATCAGTTTGCGGGCGGCCTCACTGTGCGGGCGCGGGTCGAGCAGCTGACTGCCGATATGCGCATCCACGCCGACAGCCTTGAGGCAGGGCTGAGAGAGGCTTTCGCGGTAGAGCGCCTCTGCAGATTCAATCGGTATGCCGAATTTGTTTTTCTTCAGTCCCGTGGAGATGTACGGGTGGGTGTGTGCATCCACGTCAGGGTTGCACCGGATGGAGAAGCGTGCCTGACGGCCGCACTCTGCGGCAATTCTGCCGAGCCGGCGGAATTCTGCTTCACTCTCAATGTTGAAGCAGCCAATGCCTTCGAGCAGCGCATACCGGATTTCCTCTTCCGTTTTTCCGACGCCCGAGAAAACAATCTGCCCGGCAGGGATACCGGCGCGGCGGGCGCGGCGGATTTCCCCCGCGCTTACCGTGTCGGCGCCGACTCCCTCGCGGGCCATCAGCTGCAGAATGCCGGCGGCGGAGTTGGCTTTCAGGGCATAGCGGATTTCATGACGGATACCGGAGAGCGCGGAGCGGAACCGGGCGATGTTGTGCACAATGCGGCTGCACGAATAAACATAGGCGGGTGTACCCCACTGACGGGCAATGTCGGTCAGTGCAACGCCCTCACAGGAGAGAACATTGCCGATGCGGGTAAAGCCCTCAGCGGAGGGGACGGATGAAGTCATGCGTTTCTCGTTCTGTGTGTATCTTGCTGCTCAAGCGGCCTGACGGCACAGCCTGCGGCGGAAAAAATATTAAAATGACGACAACGAAACAGAGGTTTGCTCGGGCATGTACAGGGGGCCCTTAAGGCCGCAGCCGGAGAGGGCGCAGCACAGGCCGGCGAGAAGACCTACCAAAACCACTTTGCGATACATAAGGATTCCTTTAAAGATGAACGATACGGAATTTCTAGCGCTCGCTGACGAAACGATGGAAAAGCTCGATGAGCAGCTCACGGACGCCAGCGACGAACTCGCCACACTGCGTAACGGCAACGTTCTCAATATCGATCTTGATGACGGCCAGCAGGTTGTGATGAACATCCAGACGCCGATGCATGAAATCTGGCTGGCCTCCTGCTTCGGGGGTCTGCACTTCCGTTATGAAAATGGTCAGTGGCTTGACACCCGCTCCGGAGCCACCCTTCAGGCAACGCTCTCAGACGTGCTCACGCGTCTCGGTGTGGCGGTGACGCTTCAATAAGCGTTAAGTGTAATAGTTTCTCGGGCGCAGGGGAATCCGCAGGCTGATGACTTTCGCAATCCTACTTAATTGTGCCTAAGGATGCAGCGCGCCGCGGAACAGTCAGGAATAAAGAAGAGGTCACAGTTTTCTGCCGTGACCTCTTTTTGTGTGCCGGTATCAGAAAATCTGATCGCGGATCAGATCGTGTGTTGGCTGATCAATGGTTGACTGACCGTCGTCGTAGTTGACAAGCGGGGCTCCGCCGACAGGTTCGCGGTAGAAGATTTCTCCGCCCTGCTCGACGATGCTTGAAGGCCGTTCACGCTGGTATTCGGGAACGCCCTTGAGCGCATGACTCATAAAGTCAATCCAGATGGGCAGCGAGAGGCCGCCGCCGGTCTCACGGCTGCCAAGCGGTTTGGGGGTGTCGTAACCCATCCAGGCCACGCCGACAAGATTTCCCCCGAAGCCGCAGAACCAGGCGTCATGTGCGTCATTACTGGTACCGGTCTTGCCGGCGAGGTCCTGACGCTTGAGAGCGCGGGTGGCGCGGGCTGCGGTGCCTCGCACGGCCACGCCGTGCATAAGGCTGAACATCGTGTAGGCATTCCGGTCGGAGAGCACACGGATGGACTCGTCACCGGCGGTACGGTTTGTGGCGCGCATCAGAGTGCGGCCGTCCACATCGGTCACCTTGTCAATCAGATAGGGCTGCACACGGTAACCGCCGTTGGCAAAGACGGAGTAGGCTCCGACCATCTGCCAGGGTGTAACACTGCCTGCGCCGAGCGCCATTGGCAGCACCGCAGGATGCTTATCAGCCGTGAAGCCGAACTTCTGAATGTACTGCTGGGCGTAGATCGGGGTGATAGCCTGCAGCAGACGCACACTCACGAGATTCTTGGAGCGCTCGAGAGCGCGGCGCAAGGGCATCGGACCGTCGTACTTGTGGTCATAGTTCTGGGGTTCCCAGAGCTTGTTGCCGGTGAGTTTCGGGTCGATGTAGAACGGGGCATCGTTGACAATCGTCGCCGGGGTAAAGCCCTTTTCAAGCGCCGCCGAATAGATGAAGGGCTTGAATGAGGAACCGGGCTGACGCCAGGCCTGCGTCACATGGTTGAACATGTTGAGGTTGAAGTCGAACCCGCCAACCAGCGCTTTGATGGCACCGGTGTTGAAGTCGGCCGCCACAAAGGCGGTTTCCACCTGCGGAACCTGAGCAAGTGTCCAGTCTTTGGTTTTTTCGTTTCGCATGACGCGCACGATGGAGCCCGGCACCAGAGGATTCTTCTGGGCGGACTTGCCGAGGTAGCGGCGGGCGAACTTGAGACTGTCTTCATCAAGTGTGATGTCATCGGTCGACGAGAGTGCAACACGCAGCGTTTTGGGGCTGGCCTCAAGCACCACACCGGGCACCATCACAGGAGAACTGGCCGTTTTGCTCAGAGCCGTTTTAATGGCTTTGGCGCGCGTTTCAGGGTTGCTGATGTCAACGAACCCTTCAGGCCCGCGGTAGCCGTAGCGGCGGTCGTAGGTGATCAGCTGCCGGCGCGTAGCATCCACAGCGGCAATCTGATCCTCGGAGTTGATGGTGGTATAGACATTGATGCCGCGCGTATAGGTCTCGTCCTTGAAGATGTCATAAACGAGCATACGGGCAAGTTCGGCCACGTAATGCGCAGGCACGCGGTTCGGATTCTCGATGTTCGGATCCGTGAGCAGCTCTTCCGTGGTCGGCATGCGGCGTGTCTGAATCGGAGCGGCTTTTTCCGTCTGATAGGTCAGCTCGTCGATATAACCGAGCTCGTACATGCGGCGCAGCACATAGTTTTTACGCATCTGGGCGCGTGTCGGGTTTACGATCGGGTTGTAGGCCGAAGGCGCAACAGGCAAACCGGCAAGCGTGGCAGCCTCGCCGACGGAAATTTTGTCGAGCGGACGGCCGAAGTACGTTTTGGCCGCACTCTGAAAGCCATAGGCGCGCTGACCGAGATAGATCTGATTGAGGTAGATCTCAAGAATGTCGTCCTTGCTGAGCGTACGCTCGATCTTGAAGGACATGGCGAGCTCATAGATCTTTCGCGTATAGGTGCGTTCCGTTGAGAGGAAAAAGTTTCGGGCGACCTGCTGAGTAATGGTTGAGCCGCCCTGAGCACGCCGGCCGGTAATGAGGTTGGCGATCGCGGCACGGATGATGCCGGTCACCTCAAAGCCGGGGTGCTGATAAAAGCCGTCGTCTTCAGCAGCGAGAATCGCCTTCTTGACATGATCGGGCACATCTTTGAGATGGATAAAGTCACGGCGCTCCTCGCCGAACTCACCAATGAGCTTACCGTCAGCGGTCCACACGCGCAGCGGAACGCTGGGCCGGTAGTCCTGGAGCTGATCCACGGGCGGCAGGCGGCGGTAGATCAGTGAGCAGATGATGACCACGATCAGGACAGCGGCCACAACACCGGTGCCGGTGATCAGTCCAGCCCACTTGACGAAAGACCAAAAGCTGAAGCCACCCTTTGCGCTGCGGGGTGTTCTTGAGTTTTTATTGTTGGTTGAAGCCACGGAAGTATAAAAAACTGAAAAAGACAAACATAAGGATGGGCCCGTGCCCAAAGATTTCACGATTGTAGACGAGTTGGAAGGGCTCTGTGTGTCGCAAAGGCAACGGAAGTATTGCAAATTACGGCTGAAGCGGGAATCCCGGAATTTCCGTTTCCGGAACGGATCCAGCAAAATCGGGGCGGAGTCCGAAACTTATGCCTGCCTTGTGCTAGTCTTGACTCCTGTGACAATTTGAATTGAAAAAAACGCATTCCGTTGCGTAAACTGTTCAAAACGTCTTCTGCAACCGGAAGACGTTTGTTTTTTAGCACTTTTTACGAATAAAATTTCTGTTATAAAAGACAATATGATTCTGGCTATTTATGAATTGCCTGTTCATGTGGGCGAGGAAAGCATTGATCTGCTCGATCATGTGAACAACAAAGAATATTTGCGCTGGATGGAAGAAGGTGCCGTGGAGCATGCGGCTCACAACGGATGGCCTTTTGAGGCGCTCAGGCAGATCAATTCCGCGTGGGTTGCCCGCCAGCACTGGATCGAATATATACGTCCTGCAGTCCTTAATGATGATCTGACGCTGTACACCTGGGTACAGAGTCTGAAGCGCTTCTCTTCTCTGCGCCGCTATGCACTTAAACGCGGTGATGAAGTACTGATGGTCGGTGCAACCGAGTGGGTGTTTGTTGACTATACACGGCGCAAGCCTGCACCGATTCATCCTGAAGTGGTGAAGTCGTTTGAACTCGTGGCTCCCGATTCCCCGATGCTTTTAGAGCGCGGAATCCAGCGACTGGTGCGCTTTATGCCGAGTCCGGGGCTGTAGGAACGGTCGTTTGGGTGAAATATGGAAAACTACGTCACAATTGACAACCTGACTTTCGGATACGGCACGCGCCTGATCCTTGAAAACGTCACCATGCGCTTCGGGAAAGGGCAGGTGGTTGCGATCATGGGCGGCTCCGGCATGGGGAAGACGACCATTCTCAAGCTCATCGGCGGACTGCTGACGCCGAACTCGGGCACGGTCACCATCGGGGGTGAAAAGCTTGATCCGTCCGACTTCAGTGCGCTCTACCGCCTGAGAAAGCGTATGGGTATGCTTTTTCAGTTCGGTGCGCTCTTTACAGACCTTTCAGTGTTTGACAATGTGGCGTTCCCGCTGCGCGAGATGACCGATCTTGATGAAACCACCATCCGTCATCTTGTGCTCATGAAGCTCAATGCGGTAGGCCTGCGGGGCGCCGCCTCTCTGATGCCCTCGGAGATCTCCGGCGGGATGAGCCGTCGTGTTGCTCTGGCCCGCGCCATTGCGCTTGATCCGGCGCTAATTATGTATGACGAGCCCTTTGCCGGTCTGGATCCGATTTCCATGGGGGTGACGGCCCGCCTGATCCGTAATCTCAATGACGCGCTGCGCTGCACGTCCATCATCGTGACGCACGATGTGGCCGAGACCTTTGAGATTGCTGACTATGTCTATATGGTGAGCTCACGCCAGATCATTGCGCAGGGTACGCCTGCCGAGCTGATGGCGTCGGATGATGCGTATGTCAAACAGTTTATCAACGGGCATCCTGACGGCCCTGTGCGTTTCCACTATCCCGCTGCTGACCTGAAGGAAGATTTTGGAGCTCAGGTATGATTGGTGCAGTGATTGAAATGATTGGCCGCGTGGCGGTAAAGGCACTCCGCCGGGTCGGGCGCTTCGGACTTTTCTCTGTGCGTCTGCTCGGCAGGCTGCACCACGCCTCGTTCGGTCAGATTGTCAAACAGATTAACTTTATCGGGAACTACTCGCTTCTCATTATTGCCGTCTCTGGGCTTTTTGTCGGGTTCGTGCTCGGTCTGCAGGGTTACTACACACTGGTGCGCTACGGTAGTGAGCAGGCGCTTGGCGTGCTTGTTGCGCTTTCGCTGGTGCGTGAGCTCGGCCCGGTGGTTACGGCGCTGCTTTTTGCCGGGCGTGCCGGTACGGCACTGACGGCAGAAATCGGACTGATGCGTGCGGGTGAGCAGATTGCTGCCATGGAAATGATGGGGGTTGACCCTGTCGGCCGTGTTCTTGCGCCCCGCTTCTGGGGAGCGTTTGTTGCAATGCCGGTGCTGAGTCTGATTTTCTCGGCCGTGGGTATTCTCGGTGCATGGCTCGTGGGGGTGGCACTCATCGGTACCGACAACGGGGCTTTCTGGAGTCAGATGCAGAGCTCGGTTGATGTGTTCACTGATATTGGTAACGGTTTTATCAAGAGTGTGGTTTTCGGCGTGGCGGTCGTTCTGGTGTCGCTCTTTAACGGCTACTACTCGCGCCCGACGCCTGACGGCGTGTCCCGGGCGACCACCTCCACGGTTGTTATTTCGTCGCTGCTTGTTCTCGGGCTTGACTTCATGATGACCGCCGGCATGTTTACGACTTTCTAAGGGAAAACAACAAGATGGATAAAAATCGCTCTCTGGAATTTTTCGTTGGGCTGTTCATCGTACTCGGAATGGTGGCTCTGCTTTTTCTGTCGCTGCAGGCGGCGAATCTGGGAAGCTTCTCCTTCGGGCACCGTTCCTATCAGGTTACAGCGGCCTTTGACAATATTGGCGGTCTGAAACCGCGCGCGGCCATTAAAAGTGCTGGTGTGGTTGTGGGACGTGTCAAGGAAATCCGATTTGATACACAAAGTTTCCAGGCGGAAGTACTGCTCGATATGGATGCGCAGTATCAGTTTCCGGCGGACAGTTCCGCCAAGATTCTGACAGCCGGTCTGCTCGGCGAGCAGTACATCGGCATTGAACCGGGCGCGGATGAGGCGAATCTGGAAAACGGTTCCCGTATCAAGCGTACGCAGAGTGCTGTTGTGCTGGAAAATCTGATCAGTCAGTTTTTGTATAACACCGCCGAAAAAAGCGGCCAATAAATCGTTACGTGTGTAAAAGTATGAGTTCCAAAAAAACGCGAGTTTTCGGGGTAGGATTGAGTTGTGTGATGCTGCTCACGGGTTGCGCAACATCGGGCACGGCAAATCCTGATGATCCCTTTGAGGGGATGAACCGTCAGGTTTATGCCTTTAACAGTGGCGTTGACCGCTGGGTGCTGCTGCCGGTGACCAAAGGCTATCGTGCCGTGGTGCCGGAGTTTGCCCGCACCGGTGTCTCCAATGCCGTTGATAATATGGCCGAGCCGGGCAATACGCTCAACAATGTCCTCTCCGGCCGTATCAATGACGGGATTGAAACGGCTTTCCGTTTCCTGGTGAACACCACGTTCGGGATCGGCGGTCTGTTCGATGTGGCCAGCTGGATCGGTATGGAAAAACACAACCGTGACTTCGGTCAGGCACTCGGAACCTGGGGTGTTCCTGCCGGTCCGTATCTGGTGCTCCCGCTGCTCGGGCCGTCCGGTGCGCGTGATGTGTGGAGCCTGCCGGTGAGCTACTTCACGAATCCGATGACATACCTGCTCTCGAACGACAGTATTGTGGGCGACTACAAAACCGAGGCGAGAATCGGGTGGTTTACACTCAATGCGCTTGATCGCCGCTCCCGCATGATTGATGACGGTTATGACGATCTGCGCATCAACACGGTCGATGAATACAGTGCCGTGCGTGATGCCTACCGCCGTCTGCGCAGCAAGAGCATTTACGGCGAGAACCGTCTGAGCGAGGAAGAGGAACTGAAAGGACTGACGCCTCTGCAGCTCGACGATGGTGAATAAGTGTAATGGGTGCATGAAATAAGGAATAAGAAAAATGAACCGACGTGAGATGATGAAAGCTGCAGGCGCTGCAACCGTTCTTAGCGCGCTGCCTGTGTGGGCGTTTGCCGCAGCACAGGAAGACCCCTACAAGTGGGTGCTGTCGATGAGTAATCAGGTGCTTGACCGCATCAAGAGCGAGCCGGCACTGCGCAATGGTGACATTCCCGCTATCAAGAAGCTGGTGGATGAACTCATCATGCCGAACGTTGACTTCACGATGGTGACCCGCCTTACCGTGGGTCCGAAGTGGCGTCAGGCCAAACCCGAGCAGCGTCAGCAGCTGCAGGATAATTTCCGTGAACTGCTCATTCGTGTGTATTCCGGCGCGCTGTCCAAGGTGAAGGATCACGTGTGTGAACTCGCCCCGGTGCGCAACCAGAAGGTGCAGGACGAAATGGTCATCCGCTCCCAGCTCAAGTCCGCAAGCGCTCCGGCGATTGCCATGGATTACCGCATCTACCGCAACAAGGCCGGTGAGTGGAAGATTGTTGACGTCAATGTCGAGGGTATCTGGATGGTGGAAAACTACCGCACGCAGTTTGCCGGCGTCCTGAATCAGGAAGGTATTGACGGCCTGATCGCAGAGCTCAAGAAGCGTATCGCCGCGAGCTCGAGCGCAAAGTAACACCAAACAGACTGATACCACTGCAAGGGCGCGCCGCATGGCAGCGCCCTTCTCAGTCAGAAGGACACAAGGAATTCCGGAAATGAAAATCGCTACGCAGCAGCTTACTTTTGAAGAATATCCGGCCGTCAGACGCGCTGTGCAGGAGGCGCTTGCCGCCGGTGACACGGAGCTTGACTTCTCCGGTGTCAGCCATGTTGACAGCACGGCGGTGAGTCTGGTGCTTTTTGCCCGTCAGGAGTGTGAAAAGCGGGGAACCCGACTCCATTGTGTAGCCCTGCCAGAGAGTTATGAGGCTCTTGTGAAACTCTACGGTCTGGAAAGCCTTGCCGGCCCGGAAACCGTCTAAACTATTGCACACCTAGCTGAACAAACAAACCTAATCCTCCAGATAAAGAAACGCACTATGGAACAACTCAAGATCATCGGCGGTCATCGCCTTGTGGGCGAAGTCCGGGTATCCGGCTCTAAAAATGCAGCCCTTCCCATTCTCGCTGCCGCATTACTGACGGCAGAGGATGTTGTGCTGCACAACGTGCCCAATCTCACTGATGTGAGAACCATGCTGAAGTTGCTCGAGTGCATGGGGGTGAAAACCTCACGCGAAGGTACGACGGTTCGTCTGAATGCAGGCAATATCACCAGTACACGTGCTCCGTACGAACTTGTAAAGACGATGCGCGCCTCCATTCTCACGCTCTGCCCGCTGGTGGCGCGATTCGGCAGTGCGGAAGTGAGCCTGCCCGGGGGCTGCGCGATCGGTGCACGTCCGGTTGATCAGCACATCAAAGGCCTCCGCCAGCTCGGTGCCCAGGTCGAAATCGACCACGGTTATGTCAAAGCCTCCGCCACGCGTCTGAAGGGCACGCGCCTGTTTACCGATATGGTCACGGTGACCGGAACGGAAAATCTGCTGATGGCTGCCGTGCTCGCCGACGGGGAAACCATTATTGATAATGCCGCCCGTGAACCTGAGGTGATTGATCTTGCCAAATGCCTGCGTGCCATGGGCGCTCAGATCGAAGGGGAGGGTACCTCCGAAATCCGCGTCAGAGGAGTTGAAAAACTCCACGGCGCCGAGTACACGGTTGTTGCAGACCGCATTGAGGCGGGCAGCTTTTTTGTGGCTGCCGCGCTGACCCGGGGTGATGTGCTGGTGACACACTGCGAACCCACTCAGATGACAGCGGTTCTTGATAAGCTTGCAGAGGCGGGGGTAAAACTCGATATCGGCCGCGACTGGGTTCGCGTGCAGATGGATCGCCGTCCGAAGCCGGTTTCAATCCGCACGGATCCGTACCCGGGGTTCCCGACAGACATGCAGGCACAGATCATGACGCTTAACTGTCTGGCCGAGGGCAGTGCACGTATCACAGAGACAATCTTTGAAAACCGCTTTATGCATGTTTCCGAACTGCTGCGTCTCGGTGCTCAGATCCAGATCGAAGGATCTACGGCAATTGTCCATGGCGTGGAACGCCTCACGGGTGCTAACATAATGGCAACAGATCTCCGCGCATCCGCATCTCTGGTGATTGCCGCTCTGGCTGCTCAGGGCGAAAGCATTGTTGATCGCATCTATCACCTTGATCGCGGCTATGAATCGATGGAGTCCAAACTCCGTCAGCTCGGAGCAGATATTGTGAGGATTAATTCTTGATAACACTAGCGCTTTCAAAGGGGCGCATCTTCGAAGAGGCGCTGCCGTTTCTGGCAGCCGCCGGCATCGAGCCCCTGGAGAATCCGTCAGAGTCCCGCAAACTGATGATCGGGACAAACAGGGACGATTTGCGTATCGTTGTCGTTCGTGCGACTGACGTGCCCACCTATGTCCAGTACGGTGCCGCCGATCTCGGTATCGTTGGATGGGACACGCTCTATGAGCACGGCGGCGAAGGGCTGTATGTGCCCATCGATCTGCAGATCGCCCGATGCCGTATGTGCGTTGCGGCACCTGAAGGATTTGACTACGAGCGCAGTGTCAGGCGTGGCGCCCGACTGCGTATCGCCACCAAATATCTCAAGTGGAGTCGCGATTACTTCGCCCAGCAGGGTGTGCACGTCGACCTCATCAAGCTCTACGGCTCCATGGAGCTCGCTCCCATTGCCGGTCTTGCCGACGCCATTGTTGACCTGGTCAGCACAGGCGCGACACTCAGAGCCAATCACATGAAGGAAGTGCTCACCATCTCCCCGATTTCCTCCCGCTTTATCGTCAATCAGGCATCGATGAAAACCAAGCGTGCCGATATTGACCCCATCATCAGAGCGATCCGACACGCCGTTGAGGCGTGTTAAGAAAACCCCACCACCGCTCGCTATGCCTGACATGATGCCCACTCCGAGTTCCACTCAAACACCGAGCTGCGCATCACGTCAGCGGCTCAACGACTTTCGTTTTTCCCGTTTTGTTATTGCTTTTTTTGATGAGGCTCGCCTATGCCAGTTCGCCAGTTGAACACCCAGTCCCAGGACTTTCTGAAAGAATTCGATGAACTCGTTGCCGTGGATGCCAGCGTGGATCCGGAAATCACCCGCCGTGCCGAGGCGATCGTGCAGGATGTCCGCGCCCGCGGAGATGAGGCCGTGCTTGAGTACACCAACCGCTTTGACCGCATGGAGGTCAAGGGGATGGATGAGCTGCTCATTACCGCCGAGGAAATGAAGGCGGCGCTTGACGGTCTGCCCGCCGAACAGCGTGAGGCGCTGATCGCAGCTGCCGATCGCATTCGCGAATTCCACGAAAATGAAAAACTCCAGAGCTTCTCCGTGACCGACAGCCTTGGCAACAAGCTCGGTCTGCGCGTGAGTGCTGTGGACTCTGTCGGCCTGTATGTGCCCGGCGGCAAAGCGGCCTATCCGAGCTCTGTGCTGATGAACGCCATGCCCGCCAAGGTTGCCGGTGTCAAGCACATCGAGATGGTGGTGCCTACCCCGGGTGGAGAGAAGAATCAGCTCGTGCTCGCTGCCGCAAGTCTGTGCGGTGTGGCGCGTGCGTGGGCAATCGGCGGCGCGCAGGCTGTTGCCGCGCTTGCCTACGGAACGGAAACGATTCCGAGTGTGGACAAGATTGTCGGTCCGGGCAATGCCTATGTGGCGGCTGCCAAGCGCTATGTGTTCGGCCGTGTGGGTATCGATATGATTGCCGGTCCTTCTGAAATTCTGGTGATCTGTGACGGCAAGACCGATCCGGACTGGATTGCGATGGATCTTTTCAGTCAGGCCGAGCACGACGAGCTCGCGCAGGCCATTCTGCTCACCCCGGACGCTGATTTTGCCCGCCGTGTGCAGGAAAGTATCGACCGTCAGCTCCCCGGAATGCCGCGCCGTGCCATTATCGAGAAGAGCCTGACCAACCGCGGTGCCATTGTGGTTACCCGCGACCTTGAAGAGGCCTGCTCTCTTGCTGACCGTATTGCGCCGGAGCATCTGGAACTCTCCGTTGAGGATCCCGAGTTCTGGGCTGAGAAGATTCACCACGCCGGTGCGCTCTTCCTCGGTCGCTACACCTCTGAGGCGCTAGGTGACTACTGTGCCGGTCCCAATCACGTGCTGCCCACGTCCCGTACGGCCCGCTTCAGCTCTCCGCTCGGCGTGTATGACTTCCAGAAGCGCACCTCGATGCTGCATGTCTCGGCCGAGGGCGTTGAAGTGCTCGGCCGCATCGCCTCTGTGCTCGCACAGGGTGAGTCGCTCACGGCGCACTCTCAGAGCGCGCTGTACCGTCTGAAGAAGTAAGTGAGGCTACTTTTGCGCAGGAGAGCTATGCCGCCTCCTGCGCACCACCTGCCGCTTCTGCACAAATCACACAGACCTTGAGGATCCACAGCATGCGAACCAGCAAGATTGAGCGCGTTACCAAGGAAACGCAAATTGCCGTCACTCTGAACCTTGACGAGTTTTCTTCAGACATTTCCACTGGCGTGGGGTTTTTCGACCATATGCTCGAGCAGATCGCCCGTCACGGGCAGGTCGGCCTCACTATTCATGCCAAGGGTGACACCCATATCGATGCGCACCATCTTGTGGAGGACACCGGCATTGCGCTCGGGATGGCTCTCAAAGAGGCGCTCGGTGACAAGAAGGGCATTATGCGTTACGGACACGCCTATGTGCCGCTCGATGAGGCACTCAGCCGTGCGGTTATTGACTGCTCCGGCCGTCCGGGACTCTTTTTCCGCTGCAGCTTCACCCGTCCGTATCTCGGTGAGATGGATACCGAGCTTGTCAGAGAGTTTTTCCAGGGGCTGGTGAATGCCGCCGGCATCACGCTGCATATGGATAACCTGGAGGGCGCCAATGCGCACCATCAGGCGGAAAGTCTCTTTAAGGCGTTCGGTCGTGCGCTGCGTATGGCGGTTGCAATGGATGAACGAACCGCCGGCGTGATTCCGTCCACAAAGGGGGTGCTATGAGAATTGTGATTGTCGACTACGGCTCAGGCAACCTGCACAGTGTTAAGCGTGCTGCGGCTCATGCCACTGAAGGACTTGATGCAGAGGTGATCATCAGTACCGACCCCGATGCGGTGCGTGCCGCTGACCGGGTGATTTTCCCGGGACAGGGGGCCATGCCAGACTGTATGAAAAATCTTTCGGGCTCCGGCCTTGAGGAGGCAGTGCGTGAGGCGCTTCGCACCAAACCGGTTCTGGCGATCTGCATCGGTATGCAGATGCTCTTTGAGCACTCAGAGGAGGGGGATGTCCGGGGGCTCGGACTCTATCCCGGTGCTGTGCGTCTGTTCCCGCGCGATATGCGCGAGGAGGGGGTAAGACTGAAGGTGCCGCAGATCGGCTGGAACCGTGTGCATCAGACGCAGAAGCACCCTCTCTGGCAGGGAATCCCGGACGATTCTTGGTATTATTTTGTGCACAGCTACTACCTCGATACCCCCGAGAAGTCGCTCAGTGCGGGTAGCACGCACTATGGCTTTGATTTCACCAGCGCGGTGGCCAAAGACAATATTTTTGCTACACAGTTTCACCCTGAAAAGAGTGCCCGCTGCGGACTTGCTCTTTTTAGAAATTTTGTCACCTGGATGCCCTAAAAGGGGCACCAAACTTGGAGCTTTACGCTTTTTTAAAGGCTGATCGCGATGTTGTTAATTCCAGCGATTGATATCAAAAATGGACAGTGTGTCCGCCTCCGTCAGGGGGATCTGCAGAACAACATTACCGTTTACTCGGAAGACCCCGTGGCTGTGGCCCGGCAGTGGGCGGACCTCGGTGCCGAACGTCTGCATATTGTGGACCTCGATGGCGCTGCCAGTGGCAAACCCACCAACTCTGCACTGATCCGTGACATCGTCAACGAAGTCAGTGATGACATGGCTGTTGAGCTCGGCGGCGGTCTGCGCTCGCTCGAGCAGCTCGAGAGCTATGTGGATGCCGGGGTTGAATACTGCGTGATCGGCACAGCTGCCATCAAGCGTCCGGGCTTTCTGCATGACGCATGCTCGAATTTCGGCGGTCAGATTATTGTTGCGCTGGACGCCAAGGACGGCAAGGTGGCGACCGACGGCTGGCAGGCTGTGAGCGGCAACTCCGTGATTGATCTGGCCAGAAAGTTTGAGGATTACGGCGTTGAAGCGTTCCTGTACACGGACATCTCCCGTGACGGTATGCTGACGGGCTGCAATGTCGAGGCGACAGCTGCGCTGGCCGATGCCGTAAACGTGCCTGTGATCGCCTCCGGCGGTATCCGCGACCTCAATGACATCCGTGCTCTGCTTGACGTGGAGGATCGCGGTGTGATGGGGGCGGTACTCGGCCGTTCCCTGTACGAAGGTACGCTTAATTTTGAAGAGGCGCTTGCGCTTGTCGAACAGTCCTACGAAGACGAATAAGTCTTCGTGAGGAGGATTCAGAGGATTGAACCTATGCTCGCTAAACGAATCATTCCATGCCTTGATGTCAATGACGGCCGCGTCGTCAAAGGGATCAATTTTGTCAATCTGCGTGACGCAGGGGATCCGGTTGAAGTGGCCCGCCGCTACGATCAGGATGGTGCTGATGAAATCACCTTCCTTGATATCACGGCGAGTTCTGATGCGCGTGACACGATTCTGCATGTGATTGAAAAAGTGGCCAGCCAGGTGTTCATTCCTCTGACCGTCGGCGGCGGTGTGCGGCAGCTCTCGGATATCCGCCGGCTGCTCAACGCCGGCGCGGACAAAATCTCCATCAATACCGCTGCTATCCGGAATCCGGATCTGATCGGTGAGTCTTCGGCGCTCTACGGCAGTCAGTGTATCGTCTGCGCAATTGATGCACGGCGCCGCGATCCGGCCAATCCTGCAGCAGGATGGGACGTGTATGTTCGCGGCGGTCGAGACAACACCGGGATTGATGCACTTGAATGGGCCAGAAAGGTGGAAAGTCTCGGCGCGGGGGAAATCCTGCTCACCAGTATGGACGCTGACGGCACCAAAGCCGGTTTTGACCTTGAGCTTACCCGCACCATTTCGGATGCGGTCGGCATTCCCGTGATTGCCTCCGGCGGTGTGGGCAACCTTGAACATCTCGCCCAGGGGGTCAGTATCGGCGGCGCTGATGCCGTTCTGGCGGCATCCATTTTCCATTTCGGTGAGTACAGTATTCAGCAGGCCAAGGAGTACATGCGTGCTCAGGGTATTCCGGTTCGTCTGTAAGGATTGAGACTATGTGGCTTGATGAGGTGAAATTTGATGCGAACGGGCTTGTCCCGGTCATAGCACAGGACGATGAGACAGGTGAGGTGCTGATGCTCGCCTGGGCCAACCGTGAGGCGCTTGAAGAGGCGGCCCGCACGGGACGTGCTGTGTATTTCTCCCGCTCCCGGCAGAAACTCTGGCGTAAGGGCGAGGAGTCAGGCAATGTTCAGGAGCTTTTCTCCATCAATCTTGACTGCGATGGCGATGCGGTGCTTTACCGTGTCAGACAGATCGGCGGCGTGGCCTGTCATACCGGCCGCTCAAGCTGTTTTTACCGGCGGCTTCTCACGCCTGAGAACACCTGGGCGGTCAGACTCGATGTACTGAAAGATCCGAGGGAGATGTATCGTGGAAAATAATGATGTGCTTGCCTGTCTGGCAGAAGTGATTGAATCACGCAAAGGGGCTGATCCCGACAAGAGTTATGTCGCCAGACTCTTTAAAAAGGGGCCGGACGGCTTTCTGAAAAAAGTCGGCGAGGAGGCAACCGAATGCGTGATGGCTGCCAAGGACGGTGTGCCGGAGAAGATTATTTACGAGTGTGCGGATCTGTGGTTCCACACGATGGTGATGCTGAGCTACTATGATCTCGGTCCCGAGGATGTCCTGCAGGAACTGGCAAGACGCGAGGGACTTTCCGGTCTGGTCGAAAAAGCGTCCCGTCCGAAAGAGTAAACGGTGCCTGTGCACTAAATTTTTCCTTGCACAGGGCAAATCCCCTAAAATACAATCTAAGGATGACCGGATGAAAGGCAACCTGTGCGTTTCATGCCGTGTCAGGATAATCAATAAAAAGTGAGGTCGGCATGCAGCTTGACGATTGTTTGTTTTGTAAAATTGCCCGAGGCGAAATTCCTGCGGCAAAGGTCTATGAGGACGATGATGTGCTCTGCTTCAAGGATATTCATCCTAAGGCGCCGGTACATCTGCTCATCATCCCCAAGCAGCATATTACGTCTCTTGCGCATGCCGAGGATGCAGATGCCCCGCTTTTGGGTAAAATGCTATCTCTGACACGCAAACTGGCGCTGCAGGAAGGTGCAACGAACGGCTTCCGTGTCGTCATCAACACTGGCCACGATGGTGGTCAGGAAGTCGATCACTTACATGTTCATGTGTTGGGCGGTCCCCAACCGTGGAAATAACCGGAGAGTAAATTATGGGATCCCTATCTGTATGGCATTGGCTGATCGTTCTGGCGATCGTGGTTCTGGTTTTCGGTACCGGCAAGCTCAAGAATCTTGGTAAAGATCTGGGCGGCGCCATCAAAGGCTTCAAAGAAGGTATGGCTGAAGCTGAATCGCCTGTTGAGCAGAAGAAAGAAATTCCTCAGGAAAAAGTTGCTGAACAGCAGTCTCAGACCGCCGAAAAGGATAAAGTGCAGGGCTGATAAGCAGCCTTATGTGAAAACTCTCTCTTTTCTCTGAAGGGAGAGTTTTCTTGAGCTGTGAGCTCTGTCTCCGGGAGGGGACGGCCGGAACGGAAGATTCCGCCGGTACCCCGGAATCAGGCAACACCTGAGTTTCCGCCGTGCAGGGAGCAGCGCAGCACTGTACCGCGGCAGTTACCCGACTGACCGCGGTTTTCTAATAATTGGAATACATAAGATGTTCGATTTTGGTTTTAGCGAAATGCTCGTGATCGGTGCGGTTGCACTGGTCGTGCTCGGGCCTGAGAAACTGCCCACAGTGGCCAAAACCGCTGGGGAGTGGATCGGTAAGGCGCAGCGTTTTGTTTCCCAAGTAAAGTCAGACATCAATCGTGAGGCTGAGTTTGCAGAACTCTCCCAGCTCAAGGACCAGGCAAAAGCCCTTGCCGATGAGGTCAAGAGCACAGTTCAGAAGTCAGCATCCGACATCGAGAAGTCAGCTAACGCCCTGGAAAAATCGGTCGCAGAAACCAAGGAAACCCTCGATTCCTCCGTTGGCGCCGTTCAGACATCTCTGTCCGAGATGGAAAAGGAAGTCTCTTCTGTCACGAGCGAAACAGAGTCTGCTGCGGCAACCTCCGCCCAGTCCGAAGAGGAGCTGGCTGATTTCTATGGCTGGACCGGGGCGGAACCCCAGGCGCCCACTCCCACCTACCAGTGGAAAGAGCCCAAAATTTTTCAGAAGCGCTACCATTCGGGTCCGTCGGTGGATGATCTGGCCCGTGAAGTGGAACGCCTGCGCCGTGAACTCGGCATGCGCGAGTCCAAACTGGGCGGTCGCAACCGCCGTCTTGCCGCCCGTGCACGGTCCAATAGAGCTCGTATTTATCGCTAAAGAGAGTGATGATGGCTGACAATACCAATTCCCAACTCGACGCACCTGACGATCCGATGAATGAGCAGCCGCTCATGAGTCACCTCGTCGAGTTGCGTAACCGCACGGTGAGAGCCGCGATTGCCATTATTGTGGTGTTCGCGTGCCTGTCGCCGTTCATGCGCCCGATTTTTGACTTTCTGAGTAAGCCGCTGATGGTGGCGCTGCCCGAAGGGGTGAAGCTGCTTGCAACGGGGGTGGTTGCACCGTTTATGGTGCCGCTCAAAGTGACGCTCTTTGTGGCGTTTCTTATTGCGCTCCCCTACGTGCTTTATCAGATCTGGGCTTATATTGCGCCTGCGCTTTACAAGCGTGAGAAACGCCTGGCACTGCCGATTATCATCTCGAGTATTGTGATGTTTGCTGTCGGCATGGCCTACTGCTACTTCATCGTGTTCCGCATGGTGTTCCAGTTTATTGCCGGTTTCTCTCCGACGAGCGTGAACTTTGCGCCGGACATTGACTCGTATTTCAGCTTCGTGCTGACAATGTTCTTCGCTTTCGGTCTTACTTTCGAGGTGCCGATTGTTGTGGTGGTGCTGAACCATCTCGGTCTTGCAAGCTATGAAAAACTGGTCAAGGCCCGTCCGTTTGTTATTGTGGGTGCCTTTGTGCTGGCCGCCATCTTCACGCCACCTGATGTGCTCTCACAGCTTCTGCTGGCTCTCCCGCTGGTCATCCTTTTCCAGATGGGCATCTGGCTGGTCAGAGTATTCGGCAAAACGCAGTCCGATATTGACGAGATGCCCAAACCGGATGATGACGACGAGTAAGTCCGGCAGGCAATAAAGAAGGCAGACAGCCCGGGTGAGGAACTGTCTGCCTTTTTTTGTCTGTACGCGAAGCCTTATACGTCAGCCGACGTTTCTGACCATTTCAAACTCATCCTGCTTGAGCGGGTTTTCAGGGCGGGGACCCACCTTGATCACAAAGTCAATCACCTTGGAGCCGCGCAGGATTTTTACCGGTACGTCAACATTGGGTGTGAGCTGAGCGATCACGTCAAGCAGACGGGTGACCTGATAAATGTTCTCATCGCCGATGCGCACAATGACGTCAAAGGCACGGATGCCGGCGCGGGCGGCTGGACTGCCCTGAACGACAGAATTAACCATCACGCCACTGACGACCTCAAGACCGAGGTCTCTGGCAAACTCAGGGGTGAGCTGCACAGGAACGACACCGAAGTAGCCGCGTTCGACTTTGCCGTTCATCAGCCCCGGGAGCACCTTCTGAATCATGGACACAGGAACGGCAAAACCGATGCCGATAAAGCCCTCATTCTGCTCGGGCGAATAGATGGCGGCATTGATGCCGACAAGCTTGCCCTGGGCATCAACCAGTGCACCGCCGGAGTTGCCCTGATTGATGGCGGCGTCAGTCTGAATGAAGTCCTCATAGTTGTTGAGCCCGAACCCGTGACGGCCGAGTGCGGAGATAATACCGCTCGTGACAGTCTGACCGACGGCAAACGGGTTGCCGATGGCGAGCACCGGCTGGCCGACTTTGAGGGTTTCGGTCGGTGTCATTTCAATGGCGGGCAGGTTGTCCGCAAGAATTTTCAGTACGGCGAGGTCAGTGTCCTTGTCTGCGGAAAGAAGCTGGGCACTGTAGCGCTGTCCGTCCTTGAGTGTGACAAAAATCTCGGAAATTCCGACGACGACATGGTGGCTTGTGAGAATATAACCGTCAGGACTGACGATTACACCGCTGCCGAGTGTGTCGAGTGAGTGCTCACTGAGCAGACCGACAGTGGTATCGGGTGCCTCGGAGAGTTCCCGCGTTTTGGTTGCCCGGGTCTGAATGGTGACCACTGAGGCGGAGGCTTTTTCAGCAGCGACAGACAGATCAAAGGCCGCCGGCAGCGAATCTGCAGCCGGTTTCTGCTGAGTTGGCGCGTACTCACTCCAGAGACGCAGGAGTCCGAATACGGCAAGGCCTATTGTGATAAGTTGTGCTGTGATGAGCCAAATTTTTCGGATCATATCCGAGCTCCAGTCTTAGGAATGCGGTAAAGGGTTATTCACATTGTACAGATACTCTGGCTGCAGTAGAGCCGAAGTGCCTGCCGTGGTGTTGAATCGTGTCATGAGTTTTGTATATTCAGGAGGTTTTTGTGAGAGACGAAATCGTTGCCTATCTCAATCAGTATCTGAAAATTGAGGACTTCCGCGACTATGCTCCTAACGGACTGCAGGTCGAAGGAACACAGAAGGTCAGACGCGTCATGCTCGGCGTGAGCGCTTCGCAGGCGCTTGTCGATGAGGCGGTTGCCTGGCATGCGGACATGCTGCTGGTGCATCATGGCTGGTTCTGGAAAGGGGAATCCCCGGTCATCACCGGGATGAAGCGCCGCCGCCTTGCTGCGCTGCTCGGTGCGGATATCAGTCTCGTTGCGTATCATCTGCCGCTCGATGCGCACCCGGTCGTGGGGAATAACGCCCAGCTGGCTGCCAGACTGGCTTTGAAGCCACTCTACCAGTGCGGGGAGAGTAATCTTGTGTGGATCTGCGAACCGGTTGACGGAGTATTCCGGCTCGAGGATTTCGTCAGCCGCGTGGAGACCGTGCTCAACCGCAAACCGCTGCTGCTGGGCGAAAAGAAAGAGCACCTGCGACGTATCGCTCTGTGCACCGGTGCGGCACAGGACTGGGTGCAGCTTGCCGCAGAGCATGGCGCGGATCTTTACCTCTCCGGAGAGGTGAGCGAACGCACCACTCATGAGGCGGCCGAAAACGGGATTGCCTATCTGGCTGCCGGCCACCATGCCACTGAACGTTACGGCATTCAGGCACTCGGTGAACATCTCAAGGAAACTTTCCCGACACTGGAAATTCAGTGGAAGGAAATTGACAACCCGGTATAAAGACAAAATTGAAATCGACTCTTAGACAGTTGATAATAGCCGGAAAAAATAAAAATACTTGAGTTTTTTGTCAGGATTTGGTAAAATTTTCGGGCTCCTTCGGCGAGATGTCTGCCGGAGTCTTGACTGAGGCGGGCCCTCAGTCCTGTGTGTTGGTTTTCTATTAGGGGATAACACTTCTATGATGGTGCTTTACTCGGGTCTGACGGATCCGTTTTCTCACAGCTGCCGCTTTGTGTTGTATGAAAAGGGCTGTGAATTTGAAATCAATGACATTGATATGTTCCAGCCGAATACGGATCTGAGTGCATTGAATCCGTATGGTGAAGTGCCCATTCTGCAGGAACGTGAACTCGTTCTGTACAACGCGGAAGTGATCAACACCTATATTGATGACCGTTTCCCGCATCCGCAGCTTATGCCGCCCGATCCGATGCAGCGTGCACGTGCCCGTCTGTTCTACTACATCTTCTCGCGCGAAATTTTCCAGTTTGTCCGCATGCTTGAAAACCGCAATCTCACGGAAGATCAGCATCAGCTCGCCCGTATGCGTCTGCGTGACCAGCTCACGCTCGTCGGTTTGCGTCTGAGCGGCAGCAAGTATGTGCTCGGCGAAGATTTCACGCTTCTGGACATTGCGCTTGCTCCGATCCTCTGGCGTCTTG
The DNA here is from genome assembly GCA_905194315.1 of uncultured Sutterella sp. Taxonomy (GTDB): domain Bacteria; phylum Pseudomonadota; class Gammaproteobacteria; order Burkholderiales; family Burkholderiaceae_F; genus Sutterella. Next base: position 40,745 of record CAJJRX010000013.1, read on the forward strand.
ACCACTACGGTATCGAACTGCCGGTGGCCGCTGCGCCGCTGATGACTTATGCGGAACGCCTCTTCTCCCGCCCGGCCTTTATTGATTCGATGACGCCGTCGGAACGCGTCATGCGCCGATAACCGGCCCGCGACAGGGACAGGAGTCACATTTTCAGAAAAGCAGGTCTGCCGGGAGGAGTTTCGTCTCCGGCGCCGACCTGCTTTCACTATTTTAGAGAGGGTTTTTATGACCGATCCTAACCCCATCAAACCGTATCTGATCAATGCGGTACTCGACTACTGCCGTGATAATGCAGCCACCCCGTATCTGCTCGTTGATGTTGATGATGCATGCCACGTGCCGATGGAGTATGTCCGGGACGGTCGCATCGTGTTTGATATCAGCGACGAGGCGACTAACCGGCTTGAGGTTTCCTACACGGGAGTTTCCTTCCAGGGCCGCTTCGGGGAGAATAACGATATTTTCGAAGTTTATGTCCCCTTGAACCGCATTGCTGCTGTTACACCGATTGAATATCAGGAGTTCGCTCTTGCCTTCCCTGTGACGGAATCCGAACCCGAACAGAAGGCTGAGGATACGCCTTCGGCGCCGGTTACGCCGCGCCGTCCGATGCGCGTGAAGTAAGGGAGTTGCAAAGGAGAAAAAAAGACACAAAATTCCAATTTTGTGTATAATCTGCGCTCCTAGTGCCTCTTTAGCTCAGTTGGTAGAGCAACCGCCTTGTAAGCGGTAGGTCGTCTGTTCGAGTCAGTCAAGGGGCACCACTTTTTCCTTCTGGTTTTCACGTAAGTTATTGTTTTTTATTGTGTTTACAGAGGGTATCAAGGCGGGTGCATACGCCTTTAGGCTAAAAATGCTACTATCCGGGTGGCGCTTTTTTGCTTTTCCGGCGTCCGGTGCTGCCCTTCCACCTGTGCGGCAGTCCTTAACTGCTGCTTCTCTTTATCCTTCCGGCTGAGCGGGCTTCAGGCTCTGCGCCCCATGGTGACACGGTCATTTCCACCGTAGTCTTTCACTGTTCTGACAGCAGCAAATCCCGAAATTCTGAAAAGGCAGTCCACAGCCGACCCCTGATCGTAGCCGTGCTCGACAAGCAGCCAGCCCTTAGGTTTCAAGTGCTGCATGGCCTTTGTGACAATCTCTGCAATTGCCGTCAGGCCGTCCTCGCCGTCAGTCAGTGCACCGAGCGGCTCGTTGCTGAGATCGCGCAGATGTTCGTCGTCCGGACGGATATAAGGTGGATTGCTCACGATCAGGTCAAAGGTTTCCTTTTCCCCGACAGCCTCCCACCAGGAGCCCTGCCGGAATTCCACCTGCGTCCCGAGATTGCGGGCATTGGTCTTGGCCACCTCAAGCGCGGCGGCGGAGAAATCCGTTGCCACCACCTGGCTTTCCGGGCATTCCGCAGCGAGCGTAATGGCGATACAGCCGCTGCCGGTACCCAGATCAAGAATGGCTGGTTTCGGCGGCGCCACTATCTGTGCCTGCTCGATGAGGACTTCCGTATCGGGACGGGGGATGAGCACGTTCTGGTCAACCTTGAAATAACGGCCGAAAAACTCCTGCTCACCAACGAGATAGGGAATAGGCATCCCGTCAAGACGCATGGAGACAAACAGATCAAACTTCACGCGAGCAAGCTCGTCCACAGTCTCATCGTCATGGGCTATCAGATATTCCTTGCTCTTGCCAAGAACATTGGCGAGCAGAATCATGGCTTCGAAACGGCCGATTTTAGGGGTCGTTTCGGTGATGAGGTGGCGGATGCTGTTGCGGTCAATCTCTGTCATAGTGAAATATTTATGCAAGCTCGGCGAGCTGATCAGCCTGGTGCTGAGTCATGAGGGCCGTGATGATTTCGTCAAGGTCGCCATCGAGAATGGCATCAAGCTTGTACAGCGTCAGGTTGATGCGGTGATCGGTAAGACGCCCCTGAGGGAAATTATAAGTGCGAATACGTTCAGAGCGGTCGCCCGAGCCGACAAGACTCTTTCGTTCACTGGCTTCCTTCGCCTGCTGCTCCGCAACACGTGCGGCATAGATGCGGGAGGCAAGAATCGCCATGGCGCGTGCCTTGTTCTGCGTCTGGCTGCGCTCGTCCTGACATTCAACCACAAGCCCGGTCGGCAGATGGGTGATACGCACGGCCGAATCAGTCTTCTGGATATGCTGTCCGCCGGCACCGGAGGCGCGGAAAACGTCAATGCGCAGATCCGCCGGATCAAGATGAACCTCTTCAACCTCATCCATTTCAGGCAGCACCGCCACGGTGCATGCGGAAGTGTGAATACGGCCCTGACTTTCGGTCACCGGCACGCGCTGCACACGGTGTCCGCCTGACTCGAATTTCATGCGCGAATAGGCTCCGCGTCCGATGATGCGGACGATCACCTCACGGTAGCCGCCGAGTTCACTCGGGTTCGAGGAGACGATTTCACTCTGCCAGCCCTGACGTTCCGCAAAACGCAGATACATGCGAAGGAGATCCCCGGCAAACAGTGCCGACTCGTCACCACCGGTACCGGCACGTATTTCGAGAAAGATGTTGCGCTCATCATTGGGATCCTTGGGAATAAGCAGCACCTGCAGGTCGTGCTCGATTTCCCCGATACGCTCGTTCTGGGCGTGAATCTCCTCCTGAGCGAACTCTTTGCTGTCGGGATCGTTGAGCATTTCCCGGGCGACCTCCAGATCCTCCTCGGCACTTTTGAGCTCCTGGGCTTTAAGGACGACCGGTTCGATTTCGGCGCGTTCCTGAGAGAGCGCTTTAAGACGGTTCATGTCGTTGGCGACCTCAGGCGAGGCAAGAATACGGTCAATTTCTTCTAAACGCAGGCCAAGCTGATGCAGCTTGGCACGGATACTTTCAGTAATCATGGAGTGGTGACAGAGTGTCAGATTAAAAATTCAAGCGATAAGGATAACGGAAAAGGGGAGTGCCTGACGGCACTCCCCCGAGAAAATGTCGATGAACCTGTCAGGTCGCGGACTTAACGGTCGTGACGGCGGTAGAAACGGTTGAGCATGCGTTCCATGAGGTCACGGTCGTCAGGACTCAGTCCGTCTGCGTTACGCAGCAGGATGGTCGGGTCGTGAATAAGCTTGTTGGTAAGAGCACGGGCAAAGGTCTGCAGAACCTCTTCGGGCCGGTCACCATGGTGGAGGTGACGAAGGGCACGCTGAAGCTCAACTTCGCAGAGGTAGTTTGCGCGATCACGCAGTGACTGGATCACAGGTACCGTTGCACGCTGGCGCAGCCAGGCTTCAAAGTCATTGACACGAAGGTCAATGATGGTCTGAGCCTGAGAGATTGCCGCCTGACGGCTGGCCATCCCTTCGCTCACGACTTTGCCGAGATCGTCGACGGTATAGACATAGACGTCATCGAGACGTTCCACTTCCGTTTCCACGTCACGGGGCACTGCCAGGTCAACGATGAACATCGGACGGTGTTTGCGTCGTGTAATGGCGCGCTCGATCATCCCGAGGCCGATAATCGGCAGCGAGGAGGCCGTGCAGGAGACGATGATGTCAAAGTCGGCAATCCGGTCGGGCAGATCGGCAAGCCGGATTGCTTCAGCATGGACAGTGCGTGCGAGCGTCTGGCCGCGTTCGAGCGTACGGTTTGCGATCGTGATGGATTTGGGCTGCTGCGCGGAGAAGTGTGCAGCACACAGTTCAATCATTTCACCGGCACCGACGAAGAGCACCCGCTCATCATGCAGAGAGCCGAACAGACGGTTTGCCAGACGTACGGCAGCAGCGGCAAGGCTGATGGAGTTGGCGCCGATAGCCGTTGCAGTACGCACTTCCTTGGCCACGGTGAAGGTGGACTGGAACAGGTGGTTGAGCATGATGCCCAGCCCTTTGCATTCTCTTGCGGCGCGTTCGGCGTCTTTCATCTGGCCGACGATCTGTGTTTCGCCGAGCACCATCGAGTCAAGCCCGGAGGCGACCCGGAAGGTGTGGTGAGCAGCACGCTCCTGTTCATAGCGATAAATATGGGGTTCGAGTTCCGAGCGTGTCACTTTCTTACGCTCGCAGATAAACTCTAAAATACTTTCCGTCGCCGCATCAGCATCCTCGACTGCGCAGTATATTTCTGTACGGTTGCAGGTCGAAAGAATGGCAGCCTCAGAAATCCCTCCCTGGGCGGAGGCTGTGAAGCGATCTTTCAGATGCGTAATGGTCTCCGCAATTTCCGTCGGACCGAACGCCACGCGTTCGCGTACGGACACCGGAGCCGTTGTATGGTTGAGGCCTAAGGCAAGCAGTTGCATCGCAGTAACCAACAGTTAATTTGACAGGTATCCCATCGACAAACAAAGATGGAACTATATCGATTATAAGTACGCTTCGTTTTGTAAATCTTAAGAAAAATGGTAAAAACAGTCCGTACAGACTGTCAAGAGGTTATCGTTTTTACTAATGCCGTGCCAGAACGGACATTCTGGAGGAGTTTCCCGTGAGAAAAGAAAAAGCCATCGTGTTGTTTTCCGGCGGTCAGGATTCAAGTACCTGTCTCGCCTGGGCATTGGAGAATTTTGCCTCGGTTGAGACAGTGGGGTTTGACTATGGTCAGCGTCACTCGGTGGAGATGAGCTGTCGTGATCGTGTCCGCAGTGCCATTGCTGCACTGAAACCGGTCTGGGGTGAGCGTCTCGGCGAGGATCACCGGCTCGATATGTCACTGCTCGGACAGATCAGTGACTGTGCGCTGACTCAGGAAAAGGCGATTGCCTTTGAAAAGTCCGGTGTTCCGAACACCTTCGTTCCGGCCCGCAATCTTCTCTTTTTCACGTTTGCAGCCGCCCTGGCCTACCGGCGCGGTGCGGGAGTGCTTGTGGGCGGGATGTGCGAGACGGATTATTCCGGCTATGCCGACTGCCGGGATAATACCCTCAAAAGTCTTCAGGTCTCGCTTTCGCTCGGTCTGGATGAAAGGATGGTGATTGAAACACCGCTGATGTGGCTGACGAAGGCTCAGACCTGGGCGCTGGCGTATGAACTCGGCCAGGATGCACTGGTGGATATTATCCGCAGAGAGTCCCACACCTGCTATATGGGAGACCATGAGCACTGGCATGAATGGGGGTACGGCTGCGGGGAGTGTCCTGCCTGCAGACTCCGTGAGGAGGGCTGGAAGGAATACCGTGCCATGACAGAGACGGTGAGACAGTCTTCGTAGTCGCAAAAGAACGAAAGGGGGCCTCCTGGCGGAGGCGCCCTTTTTTGAACTGGTATGAAATTTTTGGACAGGGTTTCTGTCAAATTTTGCCATATTCTT
>CAJJRX010000014.1 GCA_905194315.1 uncultured Sutterella sp.
CTGCCGGCTCCTCTCGGGACTTTCACCCGTTAACACATGCTCATGCCGAGCACACGAAAAACGGCGCAGATCCTCGAGCGGACACTGCGCCGTTTGTTTTTCAGGCTGCTGCCGGCAGCCCCGAACCCGTTCAGTCAGCCGGTCCGATCACATTGTTCTCACGAAGCACGAGTTTGACGCTTTCCGCACTCTTTTCGAGCAGTGCGAGTTCTTCGTCGGGCAGGTTGAGAAGCAGACGCTTTTCAACACCCCCGGCCCCGATGATGGCCGGCAGCGAGAGCGAAACGTTCCTGAGACCGTACTCGCCCGTCATCGGCACAGAGACCGGATAGACCGACTTTTCGTTCATCAGTGCGGCACGGGCAAGGCTGACTGCCGCGGTGGCAATACCGGTATTGGTCCAGCCCTTGGAGTTGTTCACCTCGTAGGCAACCTTCACCACACGTTCGGCCACGGCGGCCCGGTCGAGCTGATCAGCAAGACCGAAGACACGGTCGAGGTCATTGACACCGGCGCCGGCGATGCTCACCGTCGAATAGGCCGGGAAGCCCGAGTTGCCGTGCTCGCCGAGGCAGTACCCCTGCACGTCAAAAGCGTTGACGCTGTAGCGGTCTGCAAGGATACGCTTCAGACGCAGGGTTTCGAGCGAGGTGCCGGTACCGAACAGACGGCCCGGTCTGTAGTCAAACTCGGTGGCTGCCACATGCACCACCACGTCGAGCGGGTTGGTGATCACGATCATGACGGCATCACGGGTGTAACGGGTCACCTCCGCCATCAGTTCACGCATTTCCGGGATGTTATGTCGGGCAAGCGCCAGACGGTCAGAGGCCCCCGGGCCGATGGAAATCAGCGCGGCACAGATAATCACATCCGCATCCGCGCAGTCTGCATAATCCCCAGAGCGCACACGCACACCGTAGAGGTCACGGTCCGGTGTGGCATGCTCGGCGTCGAGCGCTTCGCCGTGCGAAACATTTTTGAGAACATCCACACACACAATTTCTGCAAAAAGACGGGAGGACACGGCGCGGGCAAGCACTGCAGAACCCACGTGACCGAGACCGAGAATCACCAGCTTATGCGGTTTGATCATTTGTCAGTTTCTCCTTTGGCGCGCCCTGCGGGCGCTTTGCTCAGTAAATGGTATCGTTAATACTACGCCGATTGTTCGGGCTTTGGCATAAGGAGTTCTACTCAAAAGCGCCGGGGGCCGGTGCGACCGGCGGCGCACAAAGGCTGGCATTCCCGCTACAATAGGCAGAGAAAACACGACCTCACTGCGAGAAAACCGCCATGACCCGATCCGACCGCACCCCGCTTTTAACCGTCTTGAGTGCTGCAGCAGCCCTGTGTCTTGCAGCTCACCTGCCCTCTGCCGCCGCCAGAGTGCCCGCCGAGCCCGACGCCGTTATTCCTGCGCCGGGAAAAGTGACACTGCTGGAGGTGAGTTCTGTCTGGTGCGTTCCGTGCCGCGCCATGAAACCGAGAATGGAAAATCTGAGCCGGCGCTTTGACGACACGGGCCGGGCGAAAATCTACATTGTGGAGATGGATAACGATCCCGGTGTGATTGACCGCTTTCAGGTCACGGTCACCCCGGAGCTCATTCTCTTTGACAGAAACGGTCGCGAGGTGATGCGCAAAAAAGGCCTCACTGAAGAGGCCGAGCTCGCCGGCGCCATCGAAGCGCTGCTCTGAGCGGGGAGAAACCCGGAAATGGAAAAAGGCGTGTCGCCAGCGACACGCCTTTTCCGTTATGCGGTGTGCACCGCTCAGAGACGGATACTCTCGTTGCGGGCTTCCTGACGGGCCTCATGCTCGAGGCGCGAAGGCACCCAGCGGCGGCAGAACGAGACGAGCTGCTCCATGTCGCGGGAGATGTATTTTTCGCGATGGCGGAGGAAACTCAGCTGACGTTCGAACTTCTCCGGCAGCTCCACCCGGGCCAGACGCGGACCGAAGAACGGGTCGGAGAGCACACGGCTCGAGATGAAGGTGAGCCCCATGCCGTTCATCACCATGCCGATAATCGCCTCGAAACTGTTAATCGTGGCAACAATCTTGGGGCAGTAGAGTTTCTGCGAGAGCTGTGCATTAAAGAAGATACGGGTCGAGGAACCGGGTTCGCGAAGAATCCAGCGCTCTTTGGAGAGACGGTCCCAGGTTGCCTTCTCCTCGGTGAGGCGGTGGCCGCGCGGAGCCACCACAACCAGCTCGTCAGTCATCCAGGGCTCTGTCACCAGATCCAGGTCAAAGATCGGTCCTTCGACAAGCGCGATATCGGCGCTGAAATTGAGCAGGTGGTTCGCCACATCAGCCGTATTGGCCACTTCCACCGTCGGAAGCCAGTTGGCGGAGGCGTAAAAGTCACGCAGCAGATCGGCCATGAAAAACGCACCGATCGAAAGCGTCACATCGAGTTTGAGCTGCGCGCGGGAGGGATGCTGGAAAAAGTGCTCCGCATCCTCCGCACGGCGCACGAGTTCATCAGCGGTACTCTTGAAGCTTCTGCCTTCGGCTGACAGAACGGCACGGCCCTTGCTGCGCTCGAAAAGATTCACCCCGAGTCGGGACTCGAGATCGGTAATTGACTGACTTACTGCAGACTTGGTCACGCCGAGTGACACTGCTGCCTCACTGATACTGTTGCTCTGTGCCACAGAGAGGAAAATCTGCACCTGCCTCAGGGTAAGCGGCATAGCATCTCCTTTGTCCTTTCAAGGGAATAAATAAATTCTAAGAATGTATTGTTAAAATTTAAGAGTGAACAATTTCGTTCAACTCCACTTAACAATACAAGTATCGGGTTAAGAACATAATAAACACTAACAAACTCTCTCTCTTATTAGTGTTTTCACTAATATCACAATAACCGCCTGCAGCAGAGGACAAGTTAGCCGTTTTTCGGGAAACGCCGGCCGTTCTGTCAGTCGTTTTCCTGTCTCATTGTCATTTAGCGCCAGCCTAACAGAGAGTTCAGGAAACAGCCGTCCCGACGGGCACTTACGGCGGTTCCGGTCTGGGCACCGCCCGTCACACCTTCATCGGCCAACTCTCAGGCACGAGCGGCGCATATCACCTATAATCAGCACAATTTTCGGGCTGTTTCAACCGGCCGGTTGAACGCCTTATTCACATTAGCGAGATTCAGATTCCATGGAAGAAGACAACATCATCACGCTGGAAGTGGCCATTGAACGCGGACTTCTTGATGATCTGCTTGAAGCTGCACAGCACCGCGGCCAGAGCATCAGCGAATTTGTGGAGACGGTTCTGCGCCGCGAGGTCGAACTCACCCGCCACGAACCTGCGGTCTGCCTCACCGATGCCGGGGCGGCCACCTCTGTTAACCGCTCCGACGAGGAAAACTGAGATGGAACGCAAAAAAGTCGTACTGATGATTCTTGACGGCTGGGGAATCGGCAAAGGTGACCGGGCTGACGTCGTCAGTCAGGTCCGTGACGGGCGTCTTGCCTGGTACACGAGCCGTTATCCGCATGCCACCCTGCTCACTGACGGTGAGAACGTGGGCCTGCCCGACGGACAGATGGGCAACAGCGAGGTCGGTCACATGAACATCGGCGCCGGCCGCGTGGTCTATCAGGACCTCGTGCGGATCAACAGAGCCATTGCCGGGAACCGCTTCGGTGAAATACCCGCCGTCCGGGACATGTTTGAGGGTCTGCGTGCCCGCCCTGAGTCCACCCTGCATGTGATGGGACTCTTCTCCGACGGCGGTGTTCACAGCCACCTCGAGCATCTCTATGCGGTGGGACGCTGTGCACGGGCTGCCGGCATTGAACGCGTTGCTGTCCATGCCTTCATGGACGGACGGGACACGGATCCGAAAAGCGGCACCGGCTTTCTCAAGGCGTTTGCCGAGCGTCAGGCGGCCGGTGACATGGCCGGCGAGCTCGTCAGCATGGTGGGCCGCTACTGGGCCATGGACCGCGACAAGCGCTGGGAGCGTGTCAAAAAGGCCTACGATCTGCTCGTGAACGCAGCTGGCAAGCCTGCAGAGGACTTTGCTGTCGCGCTTGCGGCGAGCTACGAGGCCGGGATCACTGACGAGTTTGTCGAACCGCACACCTTCACGGGTCAAACCCGGTGTCACAAAACGGTTATGCCCGGCGACACGGTGCTCTTTATCAACTTCCGCAATGACCGCGCCCGCGAACTGACCACCGTACTCTCGCAGACGGCCATGCCCGAGGCGGGAATGACTCCCGTGCCCGGTATCCGCTTCTTCACGATGACGCCCTATGACAGCACCTACGAGAACGTGACGGTCCTTTTCCCGAAGGAAAACGTGACCCGCACGCTCGGCGAGGAGATTGCCCGGGCCGGTCTGCGGCAGCTGCGCATCGCCGAGACGGAAAAATACCCGCATGTGACCTTCTTCTTTAACGGCGGACGGGAGGCGCTTTTTGACAACGAGGACCGCATCCTTATCCCCTCACCCAAAGTCGCCACTTATGACATGAAGCCCGAGATGAGCGCCCCCGAAGTGAGCCTTGCCGTCTTCAAGGCGCTCAACGAGCAGACTTATGACTTTGTCTGCATCAATTTCGCCAACGGTGACATGGTGGGACACACGGGTAACTATGAGGCCATCGAACGCGCCGTGCGTGTCGTGGACCAGTGTGCCAACGAGGTGATTCAGGCTGCACTCGCCAACGGCTACGAGGTTGTGCAGATTGCCGACCACGGCAATGCCGATCATGCGGTTAACGAGGACGGCTCGCCCAACACCGCCCACTCGCTCAATCCCGTGCCGCTGCTGGTGATCTCTGACAGAGTAGCCTCGGTCAGTGACGGGGTGCTTGCCGACGTCGCACCGACGGTGCTCACACTCATGGGACTCGATATCCCCGAAGAAATGACCGGCAGGGTGCTCACCACCTTCAGATAATCTGCCGGCCGGGCAAAAGAAAAGAGGCATTCGCTCTGAAGACAACGCTTCAAGTGAATGCCTCTTTCTGTATTTGCAGCCTCGCGATCAGAGCTCTCCCGAGATCACCACATTGCGCCTGCCGAACACCCAGTAGAGCGCAGCGCCGAGCATCAGTGTGTAGCCGACCAGTTCGGTGCTCTCTTCGCCGAACGTTTTCATCACGCCCCAGCGTTCATAGTCCCCCATGAGCAGCATCCAGAGTCCCTTGTAGCCGAACAGACGCGAATACGAGAGCACAATGGCCACCCCGGGCATCATCATGCAGAACGCACGCGAGCGGATAAACGCGGCAAGACCGGGCACAACTGTGGAAAAACCGGCGCGGCGGACAGCAAAAAAGAGCCCCGCCAGATAGAGCACCAGCACATACTTCCAGCTGCCGTGGCGGATCACATCGAAGTACGCATCAAGCTCACGGATAAAAAGCGCCATGAAAAAGCCGTGAATCAGCCACAGGCCGCCGGCCCTGACGCCTTCCCGTCTGGCGCTCAGCGCAAACAGGATTGCACCGGTCAGCAGCAGGACCGCCTGCACAACATCAATCCAGCTTTCGATGGGGGTCGGGTGAAGCTCACTGAAAATATAGAGTTCAACGGCAGCCACACCAAGCAGAGCGGCAATCAGAAATTGAATTACGCCGGAAATAATGGTTTTGATGTCGTCGGACATAGCACACCCGGACCGCCGCCCGGCTCCCGGCCGGAACACAAACAGGATCCGCCGGGCACTCTCCGCAGCGGATCCTCATGTCACATCTTTTTTACACGGATCAGCTCCTGAACACTCTTAAAGTTGTTTTTATACAACTGTTATAAAAGCGTTTTCTGGCTGATGTTTTGTCTGTGTCCGCTGCACTGTGAGCAGGCACGGCGCTCACGGCTCCGGCGTGAGTATCACGTTTCTTCTGCCGATAAGCCAGAAAATCGCGGCACCGAGCATCAGTGTGTAGCCGACCAGTTCGGTGCTCTCCTCGGCGAACGTTTTCATCACGCCCCAGCGCTCATAGTCCCCCATCAGCAGCATCCAGAGTCCCTTGTAGCCGTACAGACGCGAATACGAGAGCACAATGGCCACCCCGGGCATCATCATGCAGAACGAACGCGAGCGGATAAACGCGGCAAGTCCTGGCACAACCGTGGAAAAACCGGCACGCCGGACAATGAAAAAGAGCACCACCAGGTAGAGCACCAGCACATACTTCCAGCTGCCGTGGCGGATCACATCGAAGTATGCATCAAGCTCACGGATAAAAAGCGCCATGAAAAAGCCGTGGATGAGCCAGAGAGCACCAGCCCAGGCGCCCTCACGTCTGGCACTCACCGCAAAGAGGATTGCGCCAATCAGCAGGAAGGTCTCCTGCACAACTTCAATCCAGCTTTCGATGGTGATCGGGTGAAGCTCACTGAAAATATAGAGTTCAAAGGCAGCCGCGCCGAGCAGTGCGGCGATCAGAAACTGGATAACACCGGTGATGATGGTTTTGATATCGTCAGACATATTAGAAAAAGAGCGCCGCCGGAGACCCGATTGCACACAGGCAGTTCCGGCGGCATCAATGGAAAGCGGGAAAAAAATGACTGCAGGACCGGCTGCCGGGGAGTGGAGACGATCCGGAATTTGACATATTTTTTTACACCGATCCCCTCTTTCGCGTTTTTAAAGTTGTTTAATTACAACTGTAAGATAGGCGTTTTCGGACTGATTTTCTTTTTGCGGACGTGCTACGATAGGAGAACTCGTTCGGGCGTCCCCTCACCCGGGATGCCTCACCGGTAACACACACTTCCGAGGACTATGGCTACAAGTTTTTCAGACGGCGGCTCACGCCCGCACCTGGTGGTACTTACCACAGGCGGTACGATTGTCAGCAGTGGCGAGAGTGCCACACAGACCACTGGTTATTCACTCAAAGGCGTCAGTGTGCAGACGCTGCTTGACGGTGTTCCGGGACTCGATGCCGTTGCCGGTCTCGAAGTTCAGAGCGTTGCCAATATTGACTCAAGTTCAATGACGAGCACGGTCTGGATGGCGCTTGCCCGCGCCGCCCGTGATGCCGCCGCTCGCGAGGATGTCGACGGTATTGTCGTCACCCACGGCACCGACACACTTGAGGAGACCGCCTACTTTCTCTCACTGGTGCTTGAAACGGCAAAGCCTGTGGTTTTCACCGGCGCGATGCGTCCGAGCACAGCCACGAGTGCCGACGGTCCGATGAACCTTTATAACGCCGTGCGGGTTGCCGCTTCACTTGAAGCACACGGACGCGGCGTGCTCGTGATGCTCAACGATGTGATTCTGAGCGCACGCGACGCCACCAAAACACACCCCACCAATGTGGCGACTTTCCGCAGCCCCGCGGCCGGTGCACTCGGCTCGCTCGCGGGTGAGCACATCGTCTGGGTGGCAAGAACAGAAAAACGTCACAATCCCGATGTGCTCCTCAGTGTTGATGACATCGACCGCTGGCTGGTGGCGCACGGCAGTTTCCCGCGAGTGGATATCGTGTATTCGCATGTGGATGCCGACGGCGTCTTTGTGCAGGCTGCGGCCGCTGCAGGCGCCCGCGGGATTGTGCATGCCGGTACCGGCAACGGTTCAATTCATGAGAAAACCGAAGCGGCGCTGTTTGCGCTCGACAGAGAAATTGTGGTGGTGCGGGCCTCGCGCACGGGTGCCGGCGCCACTGTCGAAGGCGTTGCCTCGTGGCAGGCGGCAGGCTTTATTCCGGCAATGACACTCAATGCCCAGAAAGCCCGTGTACTCCTGCAGGTGGCGATCATGGCGCAGAGCATACTTGCGCCTGAACAGACGCCGCGCGAATTCTGCAGCTGGGCATTCATGGAGTTCTAGCACGCGGCCAGAAGCGTGTCTGAGAGGTGAGAAAACGATGACGACACTGACAAGACCAAAACATTGCACACTGATACTGCTCGCTGTGCTCACAGCAGCGCTCTCGGGCTGCTCTGCCCTCGAGAGCTCCATGAGCTCGGCGGTTTTCAGCCGCTTTCACGGGGACCCGGAAAGCTTCCGCGGAGAAGGCGGTAAAAACACGCAGATTGACGGGCTTGATGTCTGGCAGGACAGTTTCCCCAACCGGCGCTACCGTATCCTTGGCACCATCACGGCCAGAGGTTTCAGTGAAGAGGCCCGTCTTGCCGAGGCCGTCAGCACGGCCAAGAGCTACCACGCCGATGCGCTTATCGTGATGAACCGCTACGGTCCCACGGGCAACAGCGGTGCTGATGTCGGCTTTTCCGCCATGGGCGGCAGCGGTATGGGATTCGGGGCTGGCACCTCGCTGGTTGTGCCGCTCGAGCGGCCCCAGAGCATGTATCTCGCCGTTCAGTACACCCGTCACTGACGGACCGGAAAACAGAAACGCTCACCGGCACCACAGTGCAGGTGAGCGTTTTTCCTTTTACGGGAGCGTCCGGTGCCGGATCAAACGGCACCGGACTTTTTTCTCAGTTCACACGCGGTTCAATCATCGAGTGATCAGCACCGAGACCGGCCGCCTTTTCCACACTGCGCAGTCCGGCAATCGTAAAGAGCACGTCCGAGGAGGAGTTGAGCGCGGTTTCGGTCGAGTCCTGCAGCACGCTGATGATAAAGCCCACCGCAACGACCTGCATGGCCGTGTCCTGGTCAATGCCGAAAAGACCGCAGGCAAGCGGAATGAGCATCAGGGAGCCGCCAGGCACACCGGAGGTACCCGCTGCACAGACACTCGCCACAATCGAGAGGAAGATCGCCGAGCCGATGCTCACATCCACACCGAGCGAATACGCGGCCGAGAGCGTGATCACCGTGATCGTCACAGCCGCACCGGCCATATTTACCGTCGAGCCGACCGGAATCGAAACCGCATAGGTGCTCTCCGGGAGTTTCAGGCGGTGGCAGATGGCCATATTGACCGGGATGTTGGCCGCCGAGGAACGGGTGAAGAAGGCGGAGACGCCGGATTCACGCAGCGTCATGAAAGTCACGGGGAACGGATTCTCACGGGTGACGATCCACACAAGAAGCGGGTTGAACACGAGCGCAACAAGGAACATCGCGCCGAGCAGCACCCCGAGCAGCTTGCCGTAGCCGAGCAGCACCGCCAGCCCTTCGGTGGCGAGAGTGTTGGCCACAAGACCGAAAATACCCACCGGGGCAAAACGGATCACCAGCTGCACGACAAACTCAACCGCGCGGGTCGCATCGGTAATCACAATGCGGGTTTCCGGACGGCTCTTGTGCAGAACGATACCGCAGGCGATAGCCCAGGCGAGAATACCGATGTAGTTGCCGCGGGAAATCGCATTGATCGGGTTGTCAACCACATTCAGAAGCAGCGTTGAGAGCACTTCGGAAATGCCGCCCGGCGCGGAAATCTGCTCGGGACCGGCCACGAGGCTGATCGTGGTCGGAAAGAGAAAACTGAGCACAACCGAGGCAAATGCGGCACCGAAGGTCGAGAGCAGATAAAGCATCAGAATCGCCTTAATCGGACTGCGGTTCTCCCCTTTTTCGGGGACGATCTCCTTTTCGCCTCGTGTCGCAATGGCGGAAATCACCAGAATAAACACGAGAACCGGTGCGACGCCTTTTAGCGCTGTGACGAAAATCTTACCGAGCAGACCGACGCCTGCAGCCGCTTCAGGCCAGACCAGGGCGAGGATGATACCGAGGAAAAGCCCCACCATAATCTGTTTGATCAGCGAAGCCTTCAGAAAAGGCATCGCAAACCGGAATAATTGATGTCGCATTGGCGAATCTCCAAATAAAAAACGCCCGAGAGCCCAGGCGAATAACTGAAAAACCGGGAGGCCGGCCGCTCGACTTTTTACAGAGACTGTCGAACATTTTTTCTTTGCAGCAGTGGAGCGGGAAAAATTCCCGGAACGCACCGGTGCCGGCTCTTTGCGGCTAGAAGTCTAACGAATTCACCGCCGCCGTGAATGACTTCCTTTGATTTAATCGCTAAAAACCTAGGGTTTTTACCAATATTTTTTAGTTTTTCCACCGTTTCCGGAATACTTTCAGCCAAAAAAAACCGGTACTGTGCGGCAGAGTCCACCAGTGCCATCCGGCACGGACAGTGCCGCAAAGCGTACGTGAGCTCATGTACAATGTGAGCGTTTTCGGATTTTTACCTGCTCTCTCAATCGATTCGCCATGCACGCACTCATGTCCACTGACGACGAGCTCATGCCCGACTTCTTTACGAGCGCACCGGGCCCGGAGCTTCAGCTCGCAAAGCGCAACGCGCCCGTACCCGCCGGATTTACCGGCCGTGCCGGTGTGCTGCTGGTGCAGACGTGCGCAGGGACAATCGAGCCGCGCTACGCGTTTGAACCCCTCAGCGGCCCTGAGGCCGGGTTTACGGACTCCTGGGAAACCCTCAAGGCGGACACCCTCTGGCCGCAGCGCGAAGAGGATGATGTACCCGCGGTGAGCCTCACCGACGGCATGCGCGAGAGCTTCACTCTGCACAGCTTTTTTGACGGTCTTTTTGCCGGCTACCCCGACAAACCCTGGGATCAGGGCGGCGAGGCGCTTGCCCGGCGCAAGGCACGCTGGCGCGAAGCCATCTCGCGGGCGCTGGAGAGTCCTTCGGTGAAGCTGCTCGATGCGTTCAACCGCTCGGAGGACGTGCGCGCCCTCGCCCTGGCCGAATGGTGGGTGGGGCCGAGCCCGCAGCATGAGATCCGTCACGACGGCACGTTCTATCCGCCGCGCTCGGCCGGCAAACTGCTGCTTGCCCGCCTCATCAGCGGTCTGCCGCATCAGCCGGTCCGTCCGCTCACCTCCCCCGGGAGCGAGCCTGCGATTGAGGTGATCTACGAGGACGCCGCCATGGTGGTGATCAACAAGCCCGCCCGGCTCGCCTCCGTGCCCGGCGTGCGCGAGAGCGTGAGCGCAAAATCGATTCTTGAGAAAACCCTGGGCTCTCTGCGTGTGGTGCACCGTCTTGATATGGACACCTCGGGGCTGCTCGTCTTCGCACGGGACACCAAATCCGAAAAACGTCTTCACGCGGCTTTCCGTGACGGTCTGGCCATTAAACGCTACACGGCAAGACTCTGCCGGGAGATCACGCCCGGGAGCACGCGCATCGCCCTGCCCCTCGCCCTCAATCTGCTTGACCGTCCCCGTCAGTGTGTGCTGCCGGTTGCCGAAGGCGGCAAGGAGTCCGTCACCGATGTGGAGGTGACCGGTGTGGAAACGATGCCTGACGGCACGCGCAAGTCCATTGTTTCGCTTTACCCGGAAACAGGCCGCACGCACCAGCTCCGGGTTCACTGCGCACATCAGGCCGGACTCAATGCGGCC
The DNA here is from genome assembly GCA_905194315.1 of uncultured Sutterella sp. GTDB lineage: Bacteria > Pseudomonadota > Gammaproteobacteria > Burkholderiales > Burkholderiaceae_F > Sutterella. Next base: position 11,276 of record CAJJRX010000014.1, read on the forward strand.
ATTGACGGAGACCCTTTCTACGGGCCGCCGGGACTGCTCGGGGAGCTGCCCGGAAGCAGACTTTGTCTGCATGCCGCGGAACTCACACTGCCGCACCCTGACACAGGCATTCCTATGACGTTTGCTGCCGAGGCGCACTTTCCGAAGTTCTGAAACACCTCTTCCTGAACGCCTGCTGCTCTGCAGTGGCGTCTCAGGTGGCATAGAATGTGAGGACAGATCTTTTTTTGGAGGCATCCCATGGCTCTTCTCACTCATGATGAGCGTCGCCGTTTTCTGCTGAAAACCGCACTGGACACCGCTCTCGCACCCGCCCTTGTCAAAGCCGGTCTGGTCGGCTCCGGGCTGGTCCTTGCCGGAGAGAGCGCCGCAAAGGCACAGAAAAAACTCCCCTTCAGAAGCCGGCAGAACAGCACCCGTGACTATTCCAGCAGCGGGGCCTACCAGGGCAGAACGGATGGCAGCGGACGTCATTACGACGCCTCAGGCCGTTATCAGGGTCGTACTGACGCCTCCGGGCGCGACTATGATTCAAGCGGCCGCCTGACCGGACGCTCTGAGAGTTCCGGCTCCGGTACACGCCACTACAGCAGCTCGGGGCAGTATCTCGGGCGCACCGATGCCTCGGGTCGCCAGTATGACGCGAGCGGCCGTTATCAGGGCCGGGTGGACGCCTCGGGACGGCAGTATGATGCGAGCGGCCGCTATCTCGGGAAAACCGCAAAATAACACCGCAAACTGCGCGCAGAAAACATTTCAGGCTCCGTGTCAGACGACCGGAGCCTGTTTTTTTTGCCGTACACTCAGAGATTTCTCTGCTCGATCGCATCCGGATCAAGCCCCCTGCTTCTGAACGCCCGCTTCCAGCACTGCGATTCGCGCTGCTCGCGGCGGGTGAAATGCGTCAGGAATTTCACCACCAGCGGATCCGCCCAGATCCGGTCGAGCGAAACAAGGCTCGTGTGCCAGAGCGGACGGTGCCATTCGGGCATCACCACGACCAGTTCTCCGCTTGTGAGATACGGCTCGAGTGTGCCGATTGAGAGATCGCAGGCGATGCCGACCCCGTCAAGCGCGGCCTGGATGCACGAGAGCGTATCGCCGGTGAAGTGTTTGAGCACCGGCATATGCCGCCGCACTCTCATAGGAAGTTCATCCATGTCCTTGCCGAGTGTGTCGTAGTCCACACTTTCAACAGCACTGACCCACTGCTCGGGCGGCAGCGGCTGCTCAACGCCCGTATTGAGCGTAAAAACGCTTCTCGGACCGATCAGCCGGTCGGTGGCGGGATAAAACGGACCGTTGCGAAGAATCAGCGTGTGTCTGCCGAGATCCTCGGGACCTTTGGGGGTGCTCGCACGGCGGAAATACCCGGGCGAGGCCACCATGAACGTGGTCGAGCGCGCCACCGGAATCACCCGGAACTCCTCACCCTCGGGCGCATACGGCAGATAGGCCGCCTCGATACGTCCCTCAAGAATATCCAGGTGGTCTGCACTGCCCGTCACCTCCACCTTCCAGCCAGGCGCCTGCTCGGCGAACTCACTGATCATGCCGATCACGCGGCGGCGCGGAATATTTGCGGGAATACTCACACGGAAAGGCCGCTCCTTGACCTCCTCATCACTCAGACTCATCACGGTCTGCACCAGCGTCATACTCTGCTCGAGGAAACTCGACAGAAGCGGCAGATGCTCGAGCACCTCATGACGGACTTTGAGCGGTCGGGTTCCGCGGGCAAGCAGACTCACACCGAGGTCCTTCTCCAGATCCTTGAGCAGACGCGACGCCGCGGAGAGTTCAATATTCTCCTCAATTGCCGCGCGGGTGAGGTTTTGTGTCTTGGCCAGACGCAGCAGCAGCCGCCAGGCGCATAAATTGTCTCTTGTGTCCATGGTGTGTGACCTGATTGCCGCAGAAAGCGGTACGGAAAAACTCACTTCTGAGTTAAGTTCTTTTTAGCTAGTTTACGCTTTTTAAGGCTGTATTTTGGGATATTTGCAAGACTATCTTGAAAAAGCCGCCTAGGAAAACCCGCGCAACGTCACTACACTGACTGTATGCGGGGGATGTCTTCCTCTCACAGGCATCCGCCCGCCGCTGACCAACAACAATCTGAGGAGAAAACGTATGAGTATTTCGCGCCGCCGCTTCGTCGGCAACTCTCTTGCCGCCACACTGCTCGGTGCCGGCAGTCTTTCCGCGCGTGCCGCCTGCAGCGATCCGCTGCCGGCAAAATGGGACGAAACCGTGGATGTGCTGGTTGTGGGCTCGGGCTTTGCCGGGCTTGCTGCCGCCTGTCAGGCCGCTGAGCTCGGCGCTAAAGCGCTTGTGCTCGAGAAGATGCGCACCGCCGGCGGCAACTCCATCATCAACGGCGGTATTTTCGGCGTCCCTGGCACGCCGATGCAGAAGAAGATGGGCATCAAAGATTCGCCCGAACTGCTCGCCGAGGACATTATCCGCGAAGGCGGCGGACTCAATAATGTCGAAAAGGTGAAGTACATGGCCGAGCATGCGCTTGAAACCTGGCAGTGGACAGTGGATAAACTCGGTGTGGAATACATCGAAGACCGCGTCTCCGCTGAAGGCGGTCACACAGTGCCGCGCTGCGCGATTATTAAAAACGGCTCAGGCTCGGGCATTGTGCTCAAGCAGCTCGAGTACGCGAAAAAGCTGGGCGTTGAAGTTCGTCTTCGCACGTATGTCGACGAAATCATCCGCGATGCCGACGGTCGCGTCAAAGGCCTCAAGGTTTACGAAGGCTACGCCTTCCCGAAAGCCCCCAAAGGCAAACCGAAGTACATCGCCGCCCGTCGTGCGGTTGTGCTCTGCCACGGCGGCTTCGGGGCGGACGTAAACTACCGCACGAAGTTTGATCCGAAGCTCACCGACCGGTTTGACACCACCAATCAGCCCGGCGCGACGAGCGAACTCTGGCGCGAATCGAGCCGCATCGGCTGCAACCTGCTCCAGAGCGACTGGATTCAGTGCGGTCCCTGGAATTCGCCCGAGGAAAAAGGTATGGGCATTGCGCTCTACTATGCGCAGGGCACGGCGGCGAGCTACGGCCTGTGGATCAACTGCAAGAGCGGCAAACGTTTCATCAACGAGCTCGCCAACCGTAAAGAGCGTGCTGATGCCATCATCGAAGCAGGCAACCGCGGCGAGCGCTGCATCGCCATCGCACCGCAGTGGGCAGTGGACGCCACGCTGAAAGTCTCCCGTCCCGGACTCTTTGAAAAGCAGCTCGAACGCGGTGTGGTGCACCGTTTTGACACACTTGAGGCGCTCGCCAGCGCCTATGAGGTGCCGCTTGAGGCGCTCAGAAAAACAATTGACGAGTACAACACCGACATGAAGTCGCCCGCCATCGATGCAAGCGGCCGCAAGGTCGACCGCATGGGACGGTACTTCTATCCGAAGGCCAGACCGCTCGTTGAAGCCGAAGGTCCCTGGTACGCCTCCATCATGAGCCCGAAAGTGCATCACTGCATGGGCGGGATTGAAACCGCCTTTGACGGACACTGCATTGATGTCAAAAGCGATAAACCTATTGCCGGTCTTTTCGCGGCGGGCGAATCCACGGGCGGCGTGCACGGTGCGGTGCGTCTTGGCTCCTGCGCCACGCTCGACTGCCTGGTGAACGGGCGCATCGCCGGCGCGGCAGCCGCCAAAGAGCCGGCCTGGATGTAACAGCATAATGCGCTCTTAATATCACTCAAACCCGGCACCGGTGCTCTGGTTTCAAGCCTCAGCGCCGGTGCCTCTTTTTTCCAGGGCATCCCGTTTGTATACCGGCCTTCGGGCTGCCGTACAAATTAACACGAGAAGACACAACTTTGTGCGTGCAAAAAAATTGTCGCACGCCTCTTTTATCAGTAAAATACCGCCTCTGACCTGCTCGCACAGGTCATTCGGGTGGCCGGAGCCGGATATGCCCGCCACGCCGCTTATCATTTTTTTACGGTTCAGCAGCACTACGCAAAACATGCCTCAGATTATTCCTGATGATGTCGTTGCTCTCGGTCGTGTCTACGGTTTTTCGGTTGAGGGCTATGTCAATTTCGAGCCGCAGCGTGAGCGCCGGAAAGTTCTCGATTCCACGCCGCTGATGAACACGCTTGAATCAGCAAAGTCTGCAACTGAGCCTGCACCCCGGGAGACTGCCGGCAGCGCCGCCGCCCCTGACGGGGATGGGAGTAAGCGCGATGATCATTAGTATTCACGGTCTACGTGAAGGCACGGGGTCGAGTTTTCTCGCCGCCAATCTCGCACAGATTCTCTCGGAGAGCAAACCCGTTGCGCTCGTGAGCACCTCCCCCTCTCCGGGAACCTTTGAGACGTACTGGGGACTCCCCCTCACCGGCACCCGCAGCTGGGTGCGCCAGCTCGAGAGCGCCCGTCCGATCACTGATGCCGCGGTGCGTGCCGATCACGGCTTTCCCGTGCTGCTGCCCTGCGGGGACGCGCAGATGCCCGATGACTGTGACGGGCTTGCCCGCAAACTGCTGAGCACCCTCAACGCACAGGCCTTCGGCTGCACCATCATTGATGCCGGTGCCTGCGGCAGCCGCAGGGATGAGAGCTTCTGCGCCCTGTCGGACATTGTGGTGTGCGTGCTTGAACCCGATCACGATTCTCTTCTGCGGCTCGACCGCTATCAGCCGCTTGACAACGAGGTTTTTGTTCTCAACAAAGTGGTGCCCGGCTCGACCGTCGGCTATCGTCTCACCTCCTATCTCGAGACAGAACCCCGCTTTATCGGTAAACTGATTACACCTGTTCTGCCTCTTGATGAGGCTGCCCGCGAGAGTGGTTTCCTGATGACCCGCGTGACAAAGAGTGCCCCGCAATCGGCTGTCAGTCAGACCATCCGCTCATGTACGCAAAGCCTGCTTGTCGCGGCTGACAGACTCGGCCGTCAGCGCTGAGCGCCTCGCATGCCGGTATTGAAAACAGAATAACCCGCTCTTCTGCTGGAGTCGTCCTCACACTATGTGGTGTCTAACGCTTCTGAAAGCCTTCTGGGAAGGTTTGAAAAACACCCTCATTGCCTTGACCGCCTATACGTCAAGCCTTGCGGGCTTTCTTGCCAATGCCGTCGCCCTGCTGGCGGCCTGGCTGCTGCTGCCGCTCGAAAACGAGCGCTGGCAGTTCGTCATCCGCGAGCGCGCCGGACTCTTTCCGCAGATCCGCTGGCAGCGTCTGCGACCGCTTGATCCGGTCCGCATTGTGCTTCAGAGTCTGTTTCTTGTTGTGTTCACCCTGCCGCGTGACTTCGTGAGCCGCCTCGGCAGTGGTGAGGGGAAACGCGGCCGCGCCCGTCAGGGCACTGCCGTCACACACACGCACTGGGAGCGCTTCAGAACCGCTCTGACCCGCTTCTGGGAGGAACGTATTCTTTTCCCCCTCACCGCTATTCTCACCCGCATCACCGACGCCGCCACTCGTGCCCTGCAGGGTACGCGCCTTGGCCGCGGTGATCTTAAGAGCCCCTCTGAGCGCCGCCTTGAGCGCATTCTTGTTGGTATTGCGCTCGTCATCGTCGGCCTGCTCGGCATCTGGTGCATCACACAGCCGCTCACGCTCGGTCCGCAGCTCGTTTTTGTGCTGAGCGCCCTCTTCCTCTCGCTGGTGTTCCGCCGGGTGAAGTCGCATCTCACTATTCTGCTGATGATCGTTCTCTCGGTCATCGTCTCGACACGCTATCTGTTCTGGCGCGCCACGGAAACCCTGAATTTCGACACGCCGGGATCGGCCGTTTTCGGCATTCTGCTGCTTGGCGCCGAACTCTACGCCTATCTCGTGATGGTGCTCTCGTACTTCCAGGTGTTCTGGGTGCTTGAGCGCAAACCCGTGCCGATGCCCGCTGACGTCTCCACCTGGCCGCACGTGGATATCTGTATTCCGACCTACAACGAACCGCTCGACGTGATCAAGCCCACTGTGCTTGCCGCCCAGAGCATGGACTGGCCTGCGGAAAAACTCCATATCTGGATTCTTGACGACGGCAGTCGCGAGGAGTTCAAGGCGTTTGCCCGGGAGGTGGGCGTAGGCTGCATTCACCGTGAAAAGCACAATCACGCCAAGGCCGGCAACATCAACAATGCGCTCAAACAGATGAGCGGCGACTTCGTGGCCATTTTCGACTGCGACCACGTGCCGGTGAGAAGCTTCCTGCAGATGACCATCGGCTGGCTCATGAAGGATCCGAAGATCGCGCTCGTGCAGACACCGCACCACTTCTACTCTCAGGATCCGTTCTCGCGCAACCTCGGGCTCGACAGCACCATTCCTGATGACAACGCGCTCTTTCACGACTTCATTCAGAAAGGCAACGATGCCTGGGATGCGACGATGTTCTGCGGCTCCTGCGCTGTGATGCGCCGCAGCGCGCTCGATGAGGTGGGCGGCATTGCCGTGGAAACGGTGACAGAGGATGCGCACACATCGCTCAAACTCAACCGCCGCGGCTGGTCTTCCGCCTTTATCGGCGTGCCGCTCGCGGCCGGGCTCTCCACGGAAACCCTTTCGGCTCACGTCGGACAGCGTATCCGCTGGGCCCGAGGCATGATTCAGATTTTCCGCCTCGACAACCCTCTGCGCGGCAAAGGCCTCAGCTGGGGGCAGCGCCTGTGTTTTCTCAACGCCATGATCCACTTCCTGCACGGTCTGCCGCGACTGATCTTTCTGCTTGCGCCGCTGCCGTACATTTTCTTCGGCTCCATGGTTTTTGATGCACCGATTCTGACCATTTTCGCGTTTGCCGTGCCGCATATGCTGCACGCCACCCTCACCAACGGGATTCTGCAGCGCGGCTACCGTTCTCCCTTCCTCGGCAGTATCTACGAGGCGGTGCTGAGCTGGTACATTCTGCTGCCGACCACCGTGGCGCTCATCAATCCGAAATACGGCAAATTCAATGTGACCGTCAAAGGCGGCACGGTCGAGAGCCAGTACCTTGACTGGCAGATCATCCGCCCGTATCTGGTGCTCATTGCGCTCAATCTTGCCGGGCTCATCGGCGGGATCTGGCTGCTCGCCTCCAACCCGCATCAGGAGCTTTTCACGCTGATCAACATCGGCTGGATTCTCTACAACCTGGTGATTCTCGGAGCGACCACCGCCGTGGCCGTGGAAACAGTGCAGGAGCGCCGCTTCCCGCGTGTGCCGATCAACCGTGACGCCTCGGTGAAACTCGCCAGCGGCACGCTGCTTTCTGCGAAGCTGCGTGACTACTCGCAAAACGGTGCCAATGTGGTAATTCCCGCCCTCGATCCGCTCTCGGCGGTAACCCTGCCCCCGATGCCCAGACTCGGTGAACACCTTGAACTGGTGCTCGGTCTGGATTCGCGTCTGGTCAGTTTCCCCGCCATCGTGCGCCGCGTGCACACGAATGACGCCGGTGAAACGGTGATGGGGCTTGAGCTGGTGAATCTCACCATTGATATGGAGCGCGAGCTCACCGCGGCCACGTTCGGGCGTGCTGACGCCTGGGCCAAGGAGCCTGTGGGTTCACGCAATCCCTTTGCCGGCAGCTCCGCGCTTCTCGGCTTTGCCTGGCGCGGCTACCGGGCGCTCGCGAAATTCGCGCCGCCTGCCCTGCAGCCGGCGATCCGGCTCGTGAGCGGTCTCACCGGCTGGGTGTTGTCCTTTATCCCGCGTCCGGCCGGAAAGCGCTACGGACTTTCGACCATCGGACGCGTGAGTAAAGAGAGCTGATTTTTTTCTGCCGCCGCTCTGCCCTGGAGTCTGTAAACAGGATCAGCACAATCGAAATGGAATGTGTTTTCCATTGAACGGAAACACCTCTCAGAGTAGACTCACAGAAAACATTTTTCTGCCGCTGAGCCCGCGCACAGAACCCCGTTTCAGGCGACGGCAGTGGTTTAAACGATTCTTTAACGTTAACGGAGAGAGTGCGAAAACGAGGCGATTGCCCGGGATTTGCACTCACAGAAAACTCTATGAATTTCTTTGCCAAACAACCTTCCCGCGCAGCTGACGCGAGCGTGAGCAAGCTCTCGCACTCGGTTCGCGGTGCGCTCTGGCTTTTAGGCATTGCTTCCCTGACGGTTGCCGGAAGCGCCCGGACTGCGCCTCTGCCCGATCATATTCCGGTGCCTGATGCGCTTCGCACTGCCACCGAAATGCTCCCCGACCTGATGCCTCCCATGCATGAGGCGATGCCGCTTTTTGACGCGGCCATCGGCGGCCGTCCGGGTTCGATCCGCATGACCGGACTCTATGCGCAGCGCTCGTTCACCTTTGGTGTCATGCGCGACGAAGTCGTCTCGGATGCGTCGATCACACTGATTCTGCATCCCTCCCCCACGCTCAGGAGCCGTTCCGCCGTCAATGTGGTGCTTAACGACCATCTGATCGGCACGGTTCAGCTTGTTGCACCCGCTGCCGACGGGGCGAAGAATGACGGCAAGTCCGCAGAAGGCAAGGCGGCTCAGGATCCTGCCGCCGCACAGGCCGAACGCACTGTCAAGGTGACACTGCCCGTTGACGGCCGTGCGCTTCGCGGCTACAACCGCATCGACCTCAACTTTGAGGGCTCCTATGCTGATGCGTGCGAAAACCCGCTCGCCAACCACGTCTGGGTGGAACTCGATCCCGCAAGTACGCTCAATCTTTCGGTTCAGCGTCTTCGCAACCCCAACGAACTCACCTACCTGCCCGGTCCCTTTGTGAGCAAGAACACCCGCTCGCAGCAGACGCTGCCGGTAGCCTTTGCCGCAAACCCCAGCGCTGGTGAACTTGAAGCCGCCGGCATCATCGCCTCCTGGGCGGGGCGTGAGGCCGAGTGGCGCGGTATCCGGCTGCCCGCCTATATCAACGAGGCCCCGGTTGACGCCCATTTTGTAACGTTTATGACGGCCAAACACCGTCCGGACTTCCTCAAGGATCTGCCCGAACCCAAGGGACCCGGCGTGTCGATTGTCAACGCCCCCTTCTCGCTCTGGGCCAAGATGCTGGTAATCAGCGGCCGCGATGAGGCCGACCTCAAGGCCGCCGCCTCCGCTCTGGCCACCGGCAGTGCGATTTTCTCCGGTGACTCTGTCACGCTTACCGATCTGCCGCCCGTGGCAAAGCGCGCCCCCTATGATGCGCCGCGCTGGCTGCCCACGGACCGTCCGGTCACTCTGGGTGAACTCACCACCTACAAGGGCCAGCTCTCCACGCGCGGGATTGAACCCGCCCCTGTGCATCTGCCCTTCCGCCTGCCGCCCGACCTGTACACGTTTGAGCGCCAGAGCGTGCCGCTCAAGATTGCCACGCATGCCACACCGCCCGCTCCGGGCGGCTCTGCACAGCTTCGTGTGCGCCTCAACAACGCCATGGTTGCCGCCTCCGGGATCACCGGTAAGGACGCCTCCAACGGCAAAGAGGAGTCTCTGATGCGCTTCTCGGCGATGACCCCTGATGCGGGCCGCTGGGACTCGATCGGTGTGCCCGGTGTGTATCTGAAGGCTGAAAACGATCTCGAAATCGACTTCCGCTACAGCACGCCCGTCTCGAGCGGCACCGTGACGGACTGCCGCTACGCGCTGCCCTCGGAAAGTCAGGGCGATATTGATCCGAATTCGACGATTGACTTCTCGGGCTTTTACCACTATGCCGTGCTGCCGGATCTGAACCGCTTCACGCGTGCGGGCTATCCCTTCACAATTCATGCCGACCTTGCCACGACCACCGTCGTGGTGCCTGACAAGGTCACTGCCACCGATCTCGGGGTGTATCTCACCACGCTCGCGCGCTTTGGTGCGCAGACCGGTGCCCCGGCAACCGCTCTCACGGTGAAGACCGCCGGGACGTTTGATCCCGCCGGCGCCGCTGATGTGATTTATGTGGGTGCCATGCCCGCCAACGCGTCGAGCGTCGAAGCGATCCGCGAGGCGATGAAGGCCTTCGCGAAAGCACCCGCTCAGAGACAGAATGTGCTCAATGAGGCTCCCATGTCCGCCATTGTCGGCATGGAAAACCCTGCAAAGAAGGGTCACTCGATGGTGGCACTGCTCTCGGGCAATCCTGATATGAGCAAGAAACTCATCACCATGCTCGCCACGCCGGCCGCACTCAATGAAGTGAGCGGCGGAACCGCCCTCATCACCGGCGGCGATGTCCGCAGTTTCGAGGCTCGCGACACCTACAGTATCGGTGAGCTGCCCTGGAGCGCGAAAGTCTGGGCGAAGCTCTCCTCCTCGCCCGTGTGGATGGTCTGCGCCGCACTGCTCGCCGCCATTGTGCTCGGTGCGATCAGCTACATCCTGATGCGTCTGCGCATCCGCGCCCGTCTGGCTATCAAGGAGAAGGATCATGAATAAGTTCACGACGTCTCTGATGAGTCTTGCGCTTGCGGCATCCTTTGCCGGCGTGCAGACGGTGCAGGCTGAGGAAAAGGCCGCCACCGCCGCGCCGGCACCCGCACAGGCTGCAGCCGCGCCCGCGGCCCTCGCCCCGGTGCGCTCGCTCAACAAAGCCCCGACGGACACCTGGCCCGCCTGGAAGGAGTTCCGCAAATCCGCCCTTGAAAAAGGCCGTGTGATCGACCGCAGTGATGACCGGCTCATCACCACCAGTGAGGGTCAGTCCTACGGGATGTTCTTTGCGCTTGTCGCCAATGACCGTCCGAGCTTTGATGCCATGTGGCAGTGGACCGTGGCGAACCTCTGCGAGGGCGACTGCGGTAAAACCCGCATGGCCTGGCTCTGGGGTGCCTCTGAAAGCGTCAAGGACGCGAAGAATCCGGTCAAATGGGGTGTGATCGACAGCAACAACGCCACCGACGCGGACCTGTGGATCGCCTACTCGCTCCTTGAAGCGGCAGACCGCTGGGAAAACCCGAAATACCGTGATGACGCCATGGCGCTGCTCGAACGCGTCAAGCAGGACGTGCGCGTGGTACGCGGTCTCGGTGCTGTACTGCTGCCGGCGAATGTCGGGTTTGAGAAAAACGGCAACGTGGTGCTCAATCCGAGCTATTACCCGATCTCGGTGCTCAAGCGTCTGGAGGCAGTGGATCCGCTCTGGCGTGAAGTGCGCTGGGGGTCCATGCGTGCGCTGCTGCGCAGTGCCGAATCCGGTCTGAGTCCGGACTGGGTCGCCTTCGGTCAGCGCTGGGGCACGCGAAACCGTGATGAGTCCTCTGAAGGCAGCTGGAATGCCATCCGTGTCTATCTCTGGGCCGGCATGATGCCGCAGGATGACCCCGATGCTATCCGGCTGCGCGATCTGCTCTCGCCCATGGTCGATGTCACCCGTGCCCGCTACCTCACGCCTGTGAGCACGGACACGGCAGCCTTTACGGTCTCGCAGAAGGGACCTCTCGCGTTTGGCGCCTGTGTTCTGCCCTGGGTAAAAGATGAGCGCGTGGGTGCCTACATCCGCACGAGCCTCTCGACAATGGCACTTACCGGTGAGGACTACTACCGCAGCGTGCTCGTGATGTTCGGCATGGGTTTTGACGAAGGCCGGTTCGCCTTCGGTCACGACGGCCGTCTCATCATCAAAGGAGACTGAGCGCTGCCGCCGGGATGACGCTCGCTGCTGAGGAGCGTCTTCCCGGGCTGTGCGCCCGTCTCTTACACAGATCAAGCTTAACTCTGAGCGACGATGAAGCGACTACTAGCATTCAGCCAACAGGTTTTTGCCCAGGATCGGGCAACATTAAGGCGCATGGCCGGTCTGGCCGAGCGTCCTGAAGGGCGTTATCTGCTCGAAGCGCTTCCCGGCAGCGCCTCGCCGGCCTTTTTCATGGGCGGGGCGTGCCCGCTCTCGGGCGTCGATGCCGGCTCGATCGAAGCCTGTTTCTCGCAGACCCTGACCCTTTCCGCCCCGTTTGCCCGTGAGATCGGTCTCACGGCGGGGATGAGTCAGGTCGACATCCGTCATCTGATTGCCACCCCTGCCGATGCCAGACTCTGGGAGGCCGCTCTCGAACGGCTTATCGGCGGTGAGCGTGAAGTCACGGTGACGCTGCGGCTTTTCATCGCCGGCGAAATCGTCTGGTCAGTGATCAGAATGGCGAGTCTGATCCCGCTGCTCACAGCCAAAGAGGAAATTGAACTGCCCGAGGATGACATTCCCCGGCTCGCGGATGCGCCGGTGGCGAAAAACGCCGGCGACATGAACCAGCCCATCAATGCGGAAATCTCCTCGGAGCACACGGGGCCGGTGCAGTACCCGCCTGAAATGCTCCCCGCCTATATCGGCAGCATTGAGCGGCTTGATGTGCCGCAGATCGCGCAGTCGCTCATCGGCAAGGTGGCGCTTCGCGCCGAGGAGCAGACGGCCATTCTCAATGACCTCAAACGCCTCACGGAGCGCTCGACACTGATCGTGACGCTCTCGGGCCCTGTGGTGACCCGGCACGGCACGCTTGCGGATCTGATCAAGCAGCACCTGCCCGCCACCGACTGCCCGCTGGTGGCGCCGGTGACGTATTTCGGCGCCATTCTGGTGGGGCGTGCCCTCAAATCCACACCGGAGCGGCTCCGGGAGATTCTCTCTGAGACGCTCTCACAGATCCGCCTTCGCTACGGTATTGACCTGCACCCCGAGATCAGTATTCTCTCGATTCCGATTGCCGACTCGCCCGCAGCGCTGCGTACCGCGGTGAAAACCTATCTCGAAGCGCTCTCTGTGGCGGAACGCCCCGCCAGAGTTCTTCCGCCTGCCTCGCACAAACCCGGCACTATCCCGAAGGGGGCCAGCACCGGCACCTCCCTCACCCTCTCCGAGGTGGTCTCGCTCACCGAAGCCATCCAGAATGACTTTTCCGGCTTCCAGCTGCTCACCCAGCTGCAGGTGTCCTCGAAAACCGGGTACTACTGCGGGGCCGAGTGTCTGGTGAGACTGATCAATGAGGCGCCCGGCATGGGGCCTGGCCGTTTCGTACCGCTGCTCGAAACCAGTCCGCTTGCCATAGCTTTCGGTCGCAGAATCTTTGAACTCTCCACCTCGCTTGTGGCGCTTTTCAGAGAAGCGCTCAAGCGTGCGCACGGCACGCCCGGCGCGCATCCGCACGCCACAGGATTCCGTCTCGGCGTCAATGTCTCGCCCGCGCAGACGGCTGACAGTTTCTGGAGCACGTTTGTTGAAGAGACCCTGCGCCAGAACGGCGTTCAGGGCACTAATTTTGAATTTGAATTCACCGAAACCACCCGCGCCCTCTCGCTCACCAACCTGACCGCCTGGATGGACAAATGCCGCGCACTCGGCATCACCTGGTCACTTGACGATTTCGGGATGGGCTACAACGGCATCGACATGATGCTCAAAGGCAGTTTCGACACGGTCAAATTTGACCGCTCGTTTGTGCTTGAGGCGCTCGCCAACGCCCAGACGGAGACCTTTTTCAAATACCTGATCCAGGCCTGCCGCGCGCAGGGCGCCACCATCTGTCTGGAGGGGATTGAGGACGAGCGTATTCTCGAACGGGTGCAGGTCTTTATGGCCGACGCCTGGCAGGGTTACCTCTTCAGCCGCCCCGAAGCGCCCAGAGTGAGTGCACAGCATGTCGCCGAACCGGCGCTGCCCGGAAAACACACCGAAGAGAGAAACACCTTTGAAGACATGAGCGAGAGCTCCACGCTCGATGAGCTCTCACGGGTGGCCGCAGAAGTCGATGCCACGGAGGCGACCGAAACACAGCCGCCCGCGGCAGCGCCCCGGCAGAACTACCGCACCCTGCCCTTCCGGCCGTTCCTTGCAGTGCTGTTCACGCCGCTCGTGATCCTGCTCATCTTCACCATGGGGATGTTCTTCACCTTTAACGCTGACGTGGAAAAGCAGGCCAACCGCCTCACCCGGGAGGCCGTCACCCGGATCATCTCCGCGCAGGCCTCCGCTGTGCGTGTCGAGCAACTCAGAAGCTCGCTCACCACGCTCTCGGAAACAAGCGACAGCGCACAGGCCAAAACCGCCTACAACGCCGCCAAGGCCCTGCTCTCCGCCTCGGCACTCGACCGCCACGGCGAAACCCGTGAAGGCATGAAAACCCTGCTGAGCACTGTGGAAACCGTCTGGCAGCAGCGCCAGGCGTTTGATGCCAGAGCCAGTGAAATCGACAACCTCTGGCAGCAGCTCTATTTCAAGATGATGACGATCTCGGCACTGAGCGCCGGAGCCAACCCCGAGCAGCTCCCTCTGATCGAAGGCGTCACCAAGGAGCTCTCCCTGCAGGGCGGACAGTTTGAGGCGATGCACACGGCAGTGGCCCGTGCCATGGACGGCTACGGCTACATCTGCTCGAGAAGCGCCATCTCCTCGCGCCTCGCGTTTACCGAAGATCTGATCATCCAGTGCCGGCAGCTGCGCCGCACGGAGGCGGATCTGCACAAAACCATTGATGAGCTGGCCTCGATCCGGCAGACCTTTGTTGATCAGATCAAATCGATGGACCGTGATGCGGTCGCCCTTGAGCAGCACTTTACCGATATCGAAACACGCGACCTGGTGAGCGACATTGACCTTGTGCACAGTCTTACCGCGCGCTACCGTCCGTGGATGATGGTTCTTGTGGGCGCAATCACGCTGCTCACGCTCATCTCTGCGATCGGCATGCTCACGGTGCTGCGTCCGATCGACCGTCTGCTCAAGGCGCTCAGAGCCTACCGGCGTCAGGGGGTCAAACCCGCGGCGACGATGCGCAGCCGCATCCGCGAATTCAACGACATGATCAGCTGGCTGCGTCTGTTTGTGGAACTCACCGACAGAGAGCGTGCCAAACGCACGGCCATCGCCTCCAAGTACAGCGAGCTGCTCAACGAGGCGCACCGCGACACCCTCACAGGTGTGGCGAACCGCCGCGCGCTGCAGGAGGCGCTCAACCGCGCCGTGCCGCTGCTCTCTGACACGGCCGTGCTGATGATTGACATTGACCACTTCAAGATTCTCAACGACACCCGCGGTCACCTCTTCGGCGACCGGATTCTTGCAGCAGTCGGTGACGTGCTTCGCCGCAATGTCTCGCACAAGGACAGCGTCTACCGCTACGGCGGGGAGGAGTTCTGTGTTGTGCTCACGGGGGTGACGGCCGAGCAGGCCAACGATGTGGCGCACCGGCTGCTTGAAAAGGTCCGGGCGATTTCCAGAGATGATGCTGAAAACCATTCGCCCAACAGCGCTCTGAATCCGCTCACTATTTCAATCGGCGTGTCCACGGTACTGCAGAGTATCGGCGAGAAGAGCCTTGACAAGCTGATCGCAGAGGCTGACGAGGCGCTGTATCGGGCCAAAGAGATCGGTCGCAACCGCGTTGTCACAAAACGCGGATGACCGCTCCGAGGCCTGTAGAAAAAAGGATTAATACACAAACCGGGAAAAATCCGACATAATGGCAGGACTGAAAGCCTGCGATACGCCTGCTGCGGAAAGTCCTTTCAGCAGAAGCGTTTCGCCTGAAGGCGTTTCCGGCACCGCCCGGATGTCCGCAGCGTTATGCGAATCTGAAATTTCAAAAATGACGAAATCTGACAAAACAACAAGTTCGAAGTCTGACAAGCGCACTGCCGGCATGCCGGTCCGATGGGAAGGTGCGGGGATCTGGAATGTCTACTTCCTTGCGAAGTTCGCCCTTGCCCTGGCCGGCTACCTGACGCTGAACCCTGCCGCCAATGCCGGGCTCTTTGCAGCCGTGGTGTTTCCGATCCGGCACAGGTGGCTCAACCGCCTCCGCCAGGCGGCCGCTGCGGTGCTCGGCTTTGTACTCATCTGGAGTGAAAGCTATCTGCCCGCCGGGGATGTGATTGTGAAGAATTTCAACAATCTCGCCGGTTTCACACCGAAGTACCTCTCCGAGCTCGCCCTCGGATTCTTCAATCCGATGATGATTCTCTGGACCTTCATCGGGCTTGTGGCCTGGTACTTCCTGCGCGACTGGATCCGCTTCAGCACGATCACAGTCTGCGGTCTGCTTGTACTGCTTTTCCCGAATCTGAGCACCCTGCTCCCGCAGGGCACGGTTACCGCCGGGGGCGAACCCTCCCAGGTCGCGGTCAGCACGGCTGATGCGAGCCGCTCGGCACTGATGCCCGCACAGGTGCAGAAACCCGACACCCCGGGGATCAACAGCTGGATGAATGCATTTTATGCGGCTGAGAAATCCCGCCGCGCCAGTCTGCCTGAAGGACCGGTGGACGTGGCAAGCTCGGGCGAATTTGACATCGTGATGATCAATATCTGCTCGCTGGCAACGGACGACCTTGTGATGGTGGGTCTTGACAAGGATCCGCTCTGGGGACGGTTCGATGTGCGCTTTACGAAATTCAACTCCGCCACGAGCTACTCGGGTCCGGCCACGCTGCGCCTTCTCACCGGCGCCTGCGGTCAGCCCTCGCATACCGACCTCTATGAGGAACGCCGTCCGGAGTGTGAAACCTTCAACCGTCTGGCCAAGGCCGGCTGGGAAAATCAGCTCTATCTTGACCACAACGGCAAGTACGACGACTATCTCAACAGTCTGCGTTCAATCGCCGGTCTGGAGCCCGAGCTGCAGGATCAGCACCACTACCACAAGGCCATGGAAAGCTTTGACGGCTCGCCGATCTTCTCCACCAGGGACGCGGTTGACAACTGGTTCAAAAACCACGCCAAGGGACCGAGCCGCACCGTCTCGCTCTTTAACCTCGTGACGCTGCATGACGGTACGCGCGACCCGGCAAGCCAGGATCCGATCGAGTACAAGCCGCGCTGCGAAGCGCTGATCAGAGAGCTTGGCGCTTTTATGGATCAGATCGAAAAGAGCAAGCGCAAAGTCCTCTTTATCGTGGTGCCTGAACACGGTGCCGCGCTGCGCGGAGACAAGGTTCAGGTGGCCAAGCTGCGTGAAATTCCCTCACCCTCGATCACGCAGGTGCCTGTGTTTGTGAAGTTCTTCGGTCTCTCCGATCCTGAAGCCGCCGGCATCAAGGGGCAGAGCAGCGTTGATGTGCCGACGAGCTATCTCGCGCTCACAGAGCTCATCGGCCGTACGATTGCCTCGGGCATTTACAGCGACAAGCCGGCCGGTCTCAACGGTCAGCCCGCCACGCTCAAGACGCTTCTGGCGGATCTGCCCCAGACCTGGCCCGTGTCTGAAAACTCGAGCGCCAAGGTGGTCGATGACTATCAGGGCAAGGCCTATCTGCGTCTCAAGCAGGGTAACTGGCTGGAGTACAGACACTAAGACCCGGGTTCACTGAACGGAAAACGGATCGCTTGCAACAGCAGGCGATCCGTTTCTTTTTCGTGAGTCTCCTCTCTGCGGATGTCTCTTCTCAGAGACAGACCACCGTCGAGCGCGGCGCAACGCCGAATTTCCGGCGGTACTCCTGGACAAACTGACTCGTGGAGGTGTAGCCAAGGCGCTGTGCAATCTGCTCGTTGGTAAGCTTCGTCTCAGTAATCAGATTGCGCGCCAGAGCGAGCCTCGCGTCCTTGCGGTACTGCAGAGGCGTCTGTCCGAGAAGCTCGCGCACCGCGCGGGTAAAGCGCGAGGCGGTGAGGCCGGCCGCAGCGGCCACGCGCTCAACCGGTTCGTCACGGGTGGCGTTGCGCGTGATGAGGCTGATGCCGTGCGCAACCTGCCCGAGCAGTGAATCCGGCTCGCACACCAGCGCCCTGAGGGACTCTCCCCAGGAGCCGGCCAGCAGCTCGTAGTGCACAACATCGAGCAGCGCATCGCCCAGCACCGCAAGCCGTTCAGGCGACTCGCACAGCGTGAGGAGTTCGCTGAAATGGTCCAGCCAGCGCCCGTCTGCGGGCTCCGTGCTCACCGGCGCTGCCGAGGCCGGAAGCTGCCGGCTGCCGGAGGCGGGGGCCGCCGGCATCGCCGCGGCCACTCTGCGCAGCCGCTCCTCACTGATTGTCAGTCCGAGCGTAATCATTTCCGGCGCATCCTCCGCAGCCTCGATCCTGAAAACCGAGGTCTGCTCAAAGAGCAGTCTCACCATGTCGCCGCGCACACAGCGCACAGTCGTGCCTGCGCCGATGTAGGTGCGCACGCCTGAGAGCTGAAGAAAAACCGTCGGATGCTCGTGTCCTGCGCAGAGCTGCTCGCACGGAGGACGCCGCGCGATAAAAAAGCCCTCCAGCGGCATGAGTGTCTTTCCGGCATCCGGCGCAAGCGCCGCAGCCCGGAGAAAGAGTGACTGCAGCCGTGCCCGGGTGAGCTCTGCGGTAAATGTCGTGTCAGCCATAATAGTCACCTCAAATATTGCCGCGGACAGCGGCAGAGACTGCCGCAGACCGCTGTTGAGCAAAAAATAGAAAAATCCGCCGGACTTGTCAACTGTCCTCAGCCCGGAGCCCGCCGCCCGCAGCAGGCACAATCAGTTGAGCGCATCTTCTGTAAAAACCTCTATTCTCAGCTAAAATAAAAGGATTGTCTGCGCAGGAATGCCGCAGCTTACTCTGACAAACGCCGCCTCCCCGGCCCCCTCGCCTGAGGCGGTTCCTGATGACTTTAAAAAAGAGGACGACAATCGTGTCCGCACTTGTACTTGGCCATAAAAACCCCGACTCTGACAGTATTGTTTCCGCACTCGCCTGCACCTATCTTTACCAGCAGCGCGGTCTGGACGTCGTTGCAGCCGCTCAGGGCGAGCCTGCTCCCGAAACACAGTTCATTCTTGAACGCTTCGGCCTCAAGGCCCCCGAAGTGGTGCACTCCGTTGCCGGCCGTGATGTCTATCTCGTTGACTACTCCGACCTGAACCAGGCCCCGGATGACTTCAAGGAATGCAACCTCAAGGGTATCGTCGACCACCACAAACTCGGTGACGTCACGAGTACCGCTCCCGTCGAATGCATCATCTGGACGGTCGGCTGCACCAACACCATCCTCAAGCGCATGTATGACTACATGGGCATTGAAATCCCGGCCAACCTTGCCGGCGCCATGCTCTGCGCCATCCTCTCGGATACGGTGCTCTTCAAGAGCCCGACCTGCACGCCGACTGACATAGAGGCCGCCCGTGAACTGGCTGCCATTGCCGGCATCGAAGACATCCAGGCCCTTGGCATGGAACTGTTTACCGCCAAGAGCGCCGTGAAGGGCTGCTCCCCGCGCTCGCTCATCTTCCGCGACTACAAGGACTTCAACATGAACGGCTGCAAGGTCGGTGTCGGTCAGCTCGAACTGATCAGCCTTGATCTGGTTGCCGACATCAAAGACGATCTGATGGCCGAGCTCGCCAAAGTCAAGAGCGAAGACGGCCGCCACAGCGCCCTGCTCCTGCTCACCGACATCATGAAGGAAGGCTCCGAGCTGCTCATGGTCTCTGATGATCCCGCCCGCGTGGCCTCCGCCTGGGGCAAGACGAGCAACGGCGAACCCCTGTGGCTTGACGGCGTGATGAGCCGCAAGAAGCAGGTTGTGCCCAACCTCGAAGAGGCTTTCCGCAAGTAAGCCAGACTCTCTGACATGCCACGGGCCGGTGCCGCAAAAGCGCCGGCCCGCTTTCTTTTCTCTCCCCGGTACAGTACGCCGTAAAGTTGAGCAAAAACTAAACGAAAATCTATAAGCGTTTAATTTTTGTTAGTCTTATTCAATTAGCCGACCGCCGGTTTCTTCTGAAGCGCTCCCAATCCGGCCCGCTCACCCGTGAGCGACTTAATTCCGAAGACCTACGACCGGTACATTGCCCCCGGGAGTCGCCCTGCCAGGGTTCCCGCCGGGTGTTCTCAGCAAAGCGGCTGCTGTTCGGGTGTTTTCGTCTGCTAACAGGGCGCCGGATCGGCATCTCTCAGATCAGTCTGTTCAGGTTTCGCCTAACAGCAATCAATAAAAACTAAACTAACCCGTTGATTTTCCTGATTTTCCCCTAATCCATTGATTCTGATCAAAGTGCGTCCGATTGCCGCCCAAACGGTGCTAGGCGACGGGCGGCGACGAAAGATACAATCGAAGCAAGTCTCCGTAACTCCACAGACCCCGCACAGGAGAACTCATGCAAATTTCCAAACGAACGCTTCTCAAAGGCGTTGGCACTATCACGCTCGGCGCGAGTCTTGTTCCGCTCAGCTCCCTTGCCTTCGAACTTCCCAAAGACGGCAGCCGCAAGCGCTGGGCCATGATCATGGATCTGCGGCGCTGCATCGGCTGTCAGGCCTGCACAGTAAGCTGCTGCTCAGAAAACGCCACACCGCCCGGAGAGTTCCGCACAACGGTTAACCAGTACGAAATTGCCGACCGCCGCCGGGCAGTCAACAATCTTCTGCTGCCAAGGCTCTGCAATCAGTGTGAAAACCCGCCGTGCGTGCCTGTCTGTCCTGTCAGGGCCACCTTCAGAGCAGATAACGGCATCGTTGAAATCGACAAGACCGTCTGTATTGCCTGCGGGCTGTGCGTGAAGGCCTGTCCGTACGAAGCACGCTTTATCAACCCGCAGACGCGCACCGCCGACAAATGCACCTTCTGCTCGCACCGCCTCGAGGCGGGACTGCTCCCGGCCTGTGTCGAGAGCTGTGTGGGCGGCGCCCGCATCATCGGTGATCTGGCCGATCCAAAAAGTGAACTGCGCAAACTCTTTGATGCACATCGCGAAGAACTGCTTGTCCTCAAACCCGAGGCCGGCACCAGTCCGCATGTCTTTTATCTCGGGCTGGAAAAGCGTTTCCAGAGCGGCGTCAAAGGCGAACGCGTACTCGTACTGACGAAAACCATCTGAGCCCGGACATGAGGACAAAAGCTATGAATAACGAAAGACGGAAGTTTCTCACTGGCGCCGCACTCACGGTGACGGGCAGCCTGAAGGCGGCTCATGCCGCCGGGCAGGAAAACGGTGAAACGCTCAAAACAAAGGCGGGCAAAACGGTGCGTGACCGGCTTGCAGGCAACAGCCTTCAGCCTGAAGGTACGCTGCAGGAGGATAAATTTGTCTCCGCCCCCGGTCAGATTGTCGCGAACACCCAGTGCATGGGCTGCTGGACTCTCTGCGGTCTGCGCACCAGTATCGATGTCAAAAACAACCGCGTTCTGCGGGCCACCGGTAATCCGTACCATCCGCTCTCGGCAGACCGTTTCTTTGACTATAACCTCCCGATTGAAAAAGCCCAGAAACTGCTCGCACAGGAAACCGGGATGGCCCTTCGCGCCACCGCCTGCGCCCGCGGTGCTGCCCTGGCTGAAGGACTCACGAGCCCGTACCGCATCACCACGCCGCTCAAGCGCGTTGGCAAACGCGGTGAAGGCAAATGGAAGAGCATCAGCTTTGAAGAGCTCGTCAGTGAGGTGGTCAACGGTGGCGATCTGTTCGGTGAAGGCCATGTCGACGGTCTCAAAGCCATCCGGGATCTGGAAACACCGGTGGACAAAGACAATCCCGAGTTCGGCCCTGCCGCCAATCAGCTTCTGGTGACCTTTGCCGGGCCTGAGGGACGTCAGCCGCTTCTCAAACGCTTTGCCAACAACAGCTTCGGAACCATCAATTTCGGCTCTCACGGCTCGTACTGCGGTCTGTCCTACCGCGCCGGGTCCGGTGCGCTGATGAATGACTTCGAGAAAAACTCGCACGCCAAGCCCGACTGGGATAATGCGGAGTACATCCTCTTTATCGGCACCTCTCCCGCTCAGGCCGGCAACCCGTTCAAGCGGCAGGCGCGCTCGCTTGCCGAACGCCGCACAGCGGAGAATTTCCGCTATGACGTGGTTGCGCCGCGTCTCGAGCTCACCTCGAGCGCAGCAACACCGGAAAACCGCTGGATTCCGGTCACTCCGGGCGGGGACCTCGCCCTCGTGCTCGGGATGCTTCGCTACATCATCGACAACAAACGCTACAACGAGGCATACCTCACGGTACCCGGCCCCGATGCCATGAAAGCGCGCGGCGCAGTGAGCTACTGCAACGCCACGCACCTCTTTATCGCAGACATCAGGCATCCGCTCTACGGTCAGCCGCTCACCGAAGCGCTTCTCACCGGCAAAGCCCCCGGGCAGGAGGAAAAGACACCGGAGAACGCCTTTATCGTCAAAGCGAAAAAAGGAAAACTCTCGGCGGTGCGTGAGGTGACAGAAGCGGAACTCTTTGTCGATGAGACCGTGAAACTTGCTGACGGGACGGCTGTGCGCGTGAAATCCGCCATGAGTCTGCTCAGAGAGTCAACCCGCGAAAAATCGCTGCGCGAATTCGCTGAGCTTGCCGGCACCACGCACAACCAGATCATTGAACTCGCTAAAGAATTCACCAGTCACGGCACCCGGGCAAGTGCCATCACACACGGCGGCACGATGCACTCGACGGGCTTTTACACCGCCTGGGCCATTCTGCTGCTCAACGTGATGATCGGTAACATGAACAAGGCGGGCGGCATGTGCATGGACGGTGGCAAATTCAGGGATTTTGCCCCCGGTCCGCGCTACAACCTCGCCGGCTTCAAAGACATGGTCAAGCCCAAAGGGACAAATCTTGCGCGAAGCAAACGCGCCTACGAGGCGAGCAGCGAGTACCGCCGTCGCGTCGAGGCCGGCGAGAATCCCTATCCTGCCCGCGCCGCCTGGTACCCGTTTGTGGGCGGACAGCTCACCGAGATGATCACCTCGGCGCTGCAGGGCTATCCCTACCCGCTCAAGTGCTGGATCAGTCACATGACAAATCCGCTCTACGGCATCACCGGTTTTCACGCCGTGCGTGAGAGCGAGCGTCTGAAGGATCCGAAAGTGCTCCCGCTCTTTATCGCCTGCGATGCGTTTATGAACGAGACCACTGCACTGGCCGACTACATTGTGCCCGATACGCACACGTACGAGTCCTGGGGCTTCTCCACGAGCTGGGCGGGTGTGCCGAGTAAGGCCTCCACCGCCCGCTGGCCGGTCGTTGAGAGTCCGAATGCAAAAACCGCGACAGGCGAGACGGTCTGTATGGAAACCTTCATCATCGCTGTGGCCAAAGCAATGGGGCTGCCGGGATTCGGCGAGAATGCCATCACGGACAACGAGAAAAAGCCGCATCCGCTCAACACGCCCGAGGACTTCTTCCTGCGCGCGGCGGCCAACGTCGCCTTCGACGGCAAGGCACCTGTGGCTGATGCGCTTGAGGAGGACTGCAGACTCACCGGTGTGAATCGTCTGCTGCCCGCCCTGAGAAAAACGCTCAGAGCCGATGAGGTGCTCAAGGCCGCCAACGTCTATGCCAAAGGCGGACGCTTCGCTGCGCGTGAGAGCGCCTGGGAGGGCGACAATATGGCCGCCCGCTGGACGCGCTGTCTGCAGATCTGGAATCCGGTTGTCGCCCGTGCACGGCACTATCACGACGGCTCGCCTTACCACGGCTGCCCGCGCTACTACCCGGCGCAGTTTGCCGACAGAAAGCCGCTCGAGAGCCGGTATCCGAGAAAAGACTGGCCGCTCAGACTGATGAGCTTCAAGTCCAACGTGATGAACGCCGCCACCGGCATGCTCCTGACACTGCACGCGGTCAAACCGCAGGGCATTGTTGCGCTCAACAGAAAGGATGCCGGGCACTACGCGGTGAAAAGCGGCGACACGGTCGAGATCACCACGCCTTCGGGCAGCGCCCGCGCCACTGTGCTGGTGACTGACGGTGTGGCTGCCGGCACGATCGCTATCGAGCACGGCTACGGACACAAGGCAATGGGTGCTGCCGCCTACGAGATTGACGGCAGAGTCGTGCCGGCAAACGAAATGATTGCCCGGGGCATCAACATCAATGATCTCGGTCTTGCAGACACCTCCAAGGCCGTGGCCTCCCCGTGGGTGGACTGGGTCTGCGGATCCGCGGTCCGTCAGGGGATTCCGGCGAAAATCACCAGATTAACCTAGTATGTTCTCTCCTTAAACTGGGTTTTTTGCGGATGAGCCCCCTCGGGGCCATCCGCATTTTTTCTCTTTTTCAGCACTTTCGTGCACAGAGAGGACTTTCCACCTGTGCACGAATTGCTATACACTCAAAAGACAACTGAAACGCATTCTCAAAAAGGAGCGAACCCAATGTCTGAAA
The DNA here is from genome assembly GCA_905194315.1 of uncultured Sutterella sp. Taxonomy (GTDB): domain Bacteria; phylum Pseudomonadota; class Gammaproteobacteria; order Burkholderiales; family Burkholderiaceae_F; genus Sutterella. The sequence goes on from CAJJRX010000014.1 coordinate 35,227, forward strand.
ATACTGCTGAACTCAAAGCGGGCGACAAGGTGCCGGCCTTTGCTGTTCCGAACCAGGACGGTACTGTGGTGAGCAGCGAAAGTCTGCTCGGCACCGCCTACATTCTCTACTTCTATCCGAAGGACAACACGCCGGGCTGCACCGTCGAGTCGTGCGACTTTCAGGCCGCCCTGCCCGACTACACCGGACTTGGCTACAAGGTTTTCGGCGTCTCCCGTGACAGCCAGAAAAGCCATCAGGGCTTCCGGGAGAAATTCGGTCTCACCTTTGACCTGCTCTCGGACAAAGAGGAGACGATGTGCACCGCCTTTGATGTCATCAAGGTGAAAATGATGTACGGCAAACCGGCCCGAAAGATTGAACGCAGCACGTTTGTCGTCAACGAACAGGGCATTCTCACAGGGGTCTTCCGCGATGTGAACGCGCGCACCCATGTTGCGGAACTCAAAGAGATTCTGCAGAAATAAACCTTCAGGCGATGCCTGAAAACGCCGTCCGGTACTGCTGTCCGGACGGCGTTTTACGTTTTCCTATACTGATGGGGGAGCTCCGGTTAATCGATCGGATGGTGACAAACGCCTCCTCTTTTGCCTATACTTTCGAGTGCAGTTGCTCGTCCCGCCGGATGAGCGTTTCAAGGAAGGCCCCTGCGCCACGACGACAATAAGAGGAATTTATGCCCGAAGTACAGGAGAAAGTACGCCCCGCCACCCAGCCCGCCCGTGAAGGACGTCTGCGCATTTTTGACCAGAGCCCCGCGGAGCACTTTGAAACGGGGTTCCGCACCGTGCATGAAACCCGCATGAAAGGTCTTCCCATTCTCAACCCCCGTCTGAGCGTGAAAGCGGATAACTTCCGCCGCTGGGGCAACGACTGGATCGGTACCGTCGTCACCCCCTGGTCGATTCTGGTGGTGCTTGCCTGCGGCAACCGCGGCGGCTGGGTCTCTGTACCCGCCGGCGCCACCCGCACCATTGAGCTGCCCGGGGGTGATTTTCAGTTTCTCGGCTGTATTGACCCGATTCTGGGCGAGTACCAGATGCTCGGACTGATGAGTCCGCTGCATGAAATCGAGGATCAGGCGGCAGCTGAAGCCATTGCGCGTTTTGCTATCGAGGCGATGCTGACCGTGCCTGAGAGCGAAAAAATGGACATTGAAGAACAGGGTACGCCGCTGCGTCCGCTCGTGAGCCCCGTTGAAGGGCAGAAAGCCATTCCCATCAAGGCTGTTCCCAGCGGAACGCTTGCCAGGGAAAGCAAGCCGATGTCGCGTCGCGCCTTCTTCCGTCGTATGAGCGGCGAAGGGAGTGAGTAAGAATGGAAACGGGAGCGATTCTCGTCAAAATCCGTCAGTCTTCCGGTAAAGGTATGCCCGGCATACAGGTGATCAATGAGCGCCCCTCGGGACTCATTCACCGCCTGCAGATGCGCGGGGTGACCGATATCCGCAAAACCGTGAGCGTGCTCTACGGACTGTGCCCCATTGCGCACCTTTGTGCGATGGACCTTGCAGAGCGCGCTGTGAAAGGACTCTCTGAAGAGGATCGCAAACGCAGAGACGGCGCTCTGCTCGAGCGCGCCGTTGCGCTTGAGGCCGTGATCGAGAACCTCCGTGTTTTCCTCACCGACGGCGCCATGCTCGCAGGCATCACCCTCGACAATACCGCGCTCAGAGCGCTCGGGAAGCTGCGCGCCACCCTCATGCTCGTGCTCGCTGCGCTGGTGGATAACAAAAACACCCCGGAAACGGTCTCGCACACGCATGAGCTCATCACCGGGGCTGCCGCCGAATGCGGTGCGCTTTTCAAAGACGCTCTGCTCGGCACGGATGCCCGGACGTTCTACAGCGAAGTGAGCGCCGAGTCGCTCCGGAAACTCACAGACTCGGGCAGCCTGCCTGCGGCAGCCCTTCTGCGCGAGTTTGATGCACTGCCCTCCGGCTTTGGCGAGGTTGGCACGGAACTGATGCCTGCTCTCAACGGTCCTGGCGGACGTGCCATGGCCGAAGAGCTTTATTCGCGCCTCAAATTCGAGCCGCATTTCGATATGATGCCCATCCTGAACGACTCGCCGCAGCTCACCGGTGCAATTGTGCGTCAGCACTCGCATCCGCTGCTCGAATCCGTGCTGGGCGATGAGGCACCCGGACCCTTCACACTCACGCTGGCAAGACTTCTTGACACGGCCGGTCTGATCATTGCGCTCGGGCAGTCCGCGCCCGGAGCACAGGCGACTGAGCCTGTCTGCCCCCTGCCCGCCTTTGTCTCACTGAAATTCCCGCACAGCGGCGGTGTCGGTCTTGTGGAGACGGCTCGCGGTCTGCTCACGCATGCGCGAGGGTTTGTCCCGAGTGCGGCTTCTGCCGAGTCTGCAAGCTTTTATGCCGTCACCTCCCCCACCGAGTGGCAGTTCGCCCCGGAGGGCCCCGCCACACAGGCGCTGCAGAATGCTTTCCGCGCGCAGTGCCGTAAAGCTGAAACGGCGCAAAGTCCGGAGGCTATCGCCAGAACCGCCCGCATCGCGCTTTTCGGGCTTGATGCGTGTGTGCCGGTGAAACTCGTTGTCAACGGTGTTCCGACGCCAATGCGCTAAACTCTTCTCTTCCGGACATCCGGCTCCGATTTATTTTTATAAACGCTCTTTTCTGCACGAAGAGCGTTTTTTCAAAGGTACAGACAAAAATGCATGAAATGAGCATTGCCGAAGGCATTATGGAGGTGGTTGAACGCACCGCCAGAAACCATGAGGTCAGCCGTGTGAAAAGCGTCACGATTGAAGTGGGCGAACTCGCCGGTGTGGACATCCCGAGTCTCGAGTTTGCCTGGAGCAGTGTGACTGCTGCAGGACCGGCAGCCGGCGCAAAGCTCATCATCGAACGCCCGGCCGGCACCGCCTGGTGCATGGACTGCTCGGAAACAGTCGCTCTGCACAAGTACGGCGATGCGTGCCCGAAGTGCGGCGGCTACCTGCTCACCCCCACGGGCGGCACAGAAATGCGCGTGCTCAGCATCATCCCTGCTGACGACGAGTAAAGACTCAATGCGTGCAGAGGCGGTCTCTCGTCTGACCGCCCTGCGCAACTTGGCAAGTCTGCAGCAAATGTGCTAAAACTATCGCTATCGATTCCAAGTCCACAGGAGTTCACGCGGTGCTAGATTGGCTTTGGCGCACCGGGACACTTGCAGGTCCCTTTCTTATCCCTGTTGCGGTTCTCATCTTCATCAAGCGCCCCGGCTTTCGCTTCACCTGGCGCTCCCAGCACCTTTTCACACAACTCTTTTTTCTGATGTACGCCTTCGGGCTGCTGCTCTTTGCAGCGCACGCCTATGCGCTCGGACACGGTGCGGGTGAGTTTTTCACCGCATTCTGGGGATCCCCCGCGTTTATGACACCCTGGTGCTTTGCCGGTTACATCGCTCAGATTCTCAGTGTGCTCGCCCTTGCGCTGGCACTCAACTGGAGCATGCTCCGGCAGCTCAATCCCCGGCTCTCCGGCACTGTGCCCGTGCACGAGCACGTCAACGACTCCGACCGTGCGGTCGACGCCGCTGAGGCGCTTCAGCAGAAAAGTGCGCAAAATGCGCACCGTTTCGGGAAGCACTGATACCGGATATACATACAAAGGCGTAGTTTAAGTACGTCAAACGGTTAACATAAAAAGCAGGATAACGCCATTGCGGCATTTCCCCTAAAATTGAGTCACATCCTGCGTTTAAAGGGAAGGAATGCCCCCGCATTCCATTTAATTTTTTAAGGACATTACCCCATGTGTATTTCTTGCGGCTGCGGCGACCATAACGGCGCTCATATGCACACCCACGTTGACGAAAACGGCAACGTCACCACACATGTCCACTCTCACGACGAAGAGGGACATTCTCACGATCATGACCACCATCACGATCATGATCACCATGGTCACTCGCATGATCATGACGCTGCCCTGCACAGTCACGACCATGGGACGAGCAAGGAACGTGCGATCAGCATCGAGGAGGATATCCTCGCGCGCAATAACGCCATTGCCGCACGCAACCGTGCATTCTTCCGTGATCACAAGGTGCTCGCCCTTAACATGGTGAGCTCCCCGGGATCGGGTAAAACCGAACTGCTTGCCCGCACGCTCGCCGCCAAGGCAGGCTTTACCGCCGCGGTGATCGAAGGCGACCAGCAGACGGACAACGATGCCGCGCGCATCCGCGCCACCGGCGCCCGCGCACTTCAGATCAACACCGGCAAGGGCTGCCATCTTGACGCGCATATGGTTGAACATGCGCTCGAGCAGCTGGTGCCTGAAGACAACTCGGTGCTCTTTATCGAAAACGTCGGCAACCTCGTGTGCCCGGCCGAATTTGACCTTGGTGAAGCGCACAAGGTGGCGCTTCTCTCGGTAACCGAAGGCGACGACAAGCCGCTCAAGTACCCTGACATGTTCCGTGCCGCCGATGTGATGATCATCACCAAGATCGACCTGCTTCAGTATGTGCCCTTTGATGCGGACCGCGCAGAAGAAAACGCCCGCCGCATCAATCCGGACATCCGCGTTCTGCGTCTTTCCTCCACCACCGGTGAGGGGATGGACCGCTGGTTCAAGTGGCTCAATGCCGAGCTCACGCTTGCAACCCTCTGATTCCGGCATCTGAGGGGACGGCCCCCTCTGCCGCGCGCTGCACCACGCAGCACACAGTACCGGATGCGGGCGAAGCAGCTCAAGGTTGCCTCGCCCGCATTACTCTTTTAATCAGGACTGCCTGAACACTGACAGACGAGCCACTTTGTTAGCCCAAACGACAGCGCACAGCGGCAATCCATTCTCAAGGACAGCTCATGACCGAACACACTGCTATTCCATCCGGCGAAATCGCCCGCGGTTTTCGCGTTCGTGGCCTTGTGCAGGGCGTCGGTTTCCGACCGACGGTTTACCGCATCGCCATCACGCTCAACGTCAAAGGAACCGTTTTCAACGATGCTGAAGGGGTGCTCGTTCATCTCGAAGGCGATCCCGAAAGTGTGCTCGCCTTCCCTGAGGCCCTGATCCGCGAAAAACCGCCGCTTGCCCGTATCGACTCGATCGAAGAGGAACCCGCCGAGATGAAGCACTATGAGAAGTTCTTCATCGATGCGACCCCCTCGGGCGGCAAAGTCACCACCGGGATTACGGCTGACGCCTCCATCTGCCAGGCGTGTCTCGAGGATATGTGCCGTCCGGCCGACCGCCGCTGGCGCTATGCGTTCACGAACTGCACCCACTGCGGTCCGCGCTTTACCATCACGCGTCACCTCCCCTACGACCGCCCGCAGACCTCCATGGCGAAGTTTCCCATGTGTCCGAGCTGCCGCGAGGAGTACGAGGATCCGCTCGACAGACGCTTCCATGCGCAGCCTGTCGCCTGCCCTGACTGCGGGCCGGAGATGACCTTCACCGATGCCCGCGGCAATGTGCTCCCCGGGGATCCGATCCGCGAAACCGTGGCCGCCATCCGTGCCGGTCTGATTGTCGCCATCAAGGGGCTGGGCGGTTTTCACCTTGTCTGTAATGCCGAAAACGCCAACGCGGTGGCTGAACTGCGACGCCGCAAGCAGCGTGACGAAAAGCCGCTTGCGCTGATGGTCGTCGGTGAGGCGAGCGCAAAGCGCATTGTGGAACTTACCGCCAGAGAAACCGAACTGCTTAATTCGCCCGCGCATCCGATCGTGCTCTGCAAACGCCGCAAGGGCTACTTCACCCCCAAACTCGAAGGCATCGCCGACGGGCTTGAGGAACTCGGCATCATGTTCCCCTACACGCCGCTGCATGCCCTGCTCTTTCACACGTTTGCCGGTGAGCCCGCCGGAACGGACTGGATGAAGAGTGCACTGCCGGTCACCCTCGTGATGACGAGTGCGAACCGCTCGGGTGATCCGCTTGTCACGGACAATGACGAGGCACTTGCCACGCTCGGCCATATCGCCGACCGTTTCCTGCTGCACAACCGTGACATCGTGGTGCGCTGCGACGACTCCGTGGTGCGTGTTGCCGGCAGTGAAACGCTCTTTATCCGACGTGCCCGCGGCTGGGCGCCTGAAGGCATCCGGCTGCCTGAAAGCGTCTCCGAGGAGGCCACCAGTGTTGTGGCCTACGGACCGTATCTCAAGAACACGGCTGCGCTCCTGCGCGGTCGCGACGCCTGGCTCACGCAGCATATCGGCACACTCAGCAATCCGCAGAACGTGCAGATGCTCGAAGACATCGTCAGTCACTTTGAGGAGCTCTTTGAGGTGAGCCCGAAGGTGGTCGCCTGTGATGCGCATCCGGACTTCCCCTCCACACGTGTGGCCGCCGGTGCGGCACACAGTGCCGGACTGCCCCTCTATCCGATCTACCATCATGCCGCGCATATCGGCGTGGTGATGGCCGAGCAGGCCCGCACTGAACCCACGTTCGGCCTGGCGCTCGACGGCGTCGGTCTCGGGCCTGAGGGCGGTATCTGGGGCGGTGAGGCGCTGCTTGTGGAGGCTGACGGCTTCCGCCGCGCCGGTCATCTGCAGGAGCTGCCGCTGCCCGGCGGCGACAAAGCCGCGGTAGAGCCCTGGCGCATGGGTGCAGCCATTCTGGCCTCTCACGGTGCGGCAGAACAGATTGCCACCCGCTACAGTGCCCAGCCCGGCGCCGCTCTGATCAGCCGGCTCATCAGCAACACCACACTCACGGCCAGAACGAGCTCGCTCGGACGCTGGTTTGACGGGGTCTCCTCCCTGCTCGGGCTCTGCCACGTGCAGCACGATGAGGCCACGGCCGCCATGCTGCTTGAGTCGGCAGCTGCCCGTGTGCGGGCCTCCGCCCCCGAGGCGCACTTCCCGTCACTCGAGAGCTGGCGTGTGCGCCCTGACGGCGTGCTTGAGCTCGCCGGTCTTGCCCGCCATGTGATCCGCGCCACGCAGCGGAGCAACTTTGATACCGACCATGTCGCGCTGCAGTTTGAAAACACGCTCGCCATGGCGCTCCTTGACTGGACGATCACTCTCAGAGAGCGTCTGGTCGGTGCCGGGCTCATCAGTGCGGACAACCGCACGGTAGCGCTCACCGGCGGCTGCATGGTCAACCGTACGCTCTACAACACCCTTGTTCGCGGTCTTACCGAGGCCGGACTCGAACCGGCACTGCCGAAAACCGCACCTGCCGGTGACGGCGGTATTGCGCTCGGCCAGGCCTGGCTTGCGCGGCTCGCTTACGAGTGCGGGGCGAAGGAGCACGCGTTCAAAGGCGAAGTTTTTTAGTTTACAATGGGCAGGCTCTTGCACCAGAGGCTGTGCCCGGCTCCCCGGCCGGAACATTCCCCGCCTGTGCGTTCACAGCCCGCCCGTTTTATCCTGCCCGGACGGCCCCTCCCCGGAGGCCGTTCCGGCCGCTGTGCCGGATGCCGTAGCGGCAGGATCTGATTCTTACTATTGGAGATAAACATTATGTGTCTGGCTATTCCCGGGCAAATCACCAAAGTCACCAGTGCCGATATGGCTGTCTGCAACATCGGCGGCATCGAAAAAGATGTCAACGTCGCTCTGATTGACAATCCGACCCCGGGTGACTGGGTTATTGTTCACGTCGGTTTCGCCCTTAACCGTATTGATGAGCAGGAGGCTCAGCGCACCCTTGCCGCGCTCAAAGCCACCGGTGAATTCAATCCCGACGAACTTAACTGATTTCCTGAGGACATCTCCCCCGATATGCAATACGTTACCGAATACCGTCAGGGCGAAGACGCCAAACGCATCGCCCGTCAGATTGCTCAGGAAGTCCGTCCCGAGCGTCAGTACCGCTTCATGGAATTCTGCGGCGGTCACACCCATGTGCTCTCGCGCTGGGGCCTCACCGATCTGCTGCCGAAAAACCTCCGCATGATTCACGGTCCGGGCTGCCCGGTCTGTGTGCTGCCCATCGGCCGCATTGACATGGCGATGAAACTCGCCCGTGACAGCGGCATGATTCTGTGCACCTACGCCGACACGATGCGTGTGCCGGCCGGCCACGGCATGTCTCTGTTCAAGGCCAAGGCTGAAGGCGCCGACATCCGCATGATCTACTCGCCCATGGACGCCATCAAGGTCGCCCGCGAAAACCCCGACCGTCAGGTGGTCTTTTTCGCCATCGGCTTTGAAACAACCACGCCCCCGACAGCCGTTGCCCTGCAGATTGCCGAGCGCGAAGGACTCGAGAACTTCTCCGTGTTCTGCAACCATGTGCTCACCCCCGCCGCCATGAATCACATTCTGCTGAGCGCCAAAGAGCGCCCCGAGGCACCTGTGCTCGACGGCCTCGTGGGTCCTGCGCACGTCTCCTGTGTGATCGGCTCGAACGCCTACGCACCTTTTGCCGGCGAGTGGAAGATGCCGGTGGTTATCGCGGGCTTTGAACCGCTCGATATGCTCATGGCCATTCTGATGCTGGTGCGTCAGGTCAATGACGGCCGTCATGAGGTGGAAAACGAATTCACCCGCGCCGTGACCCCCGAAGGCAACGTCAAGGCGCAGGAACTGTGCAATGACGTCTTTGAAGTCCGTGACACGTTTGAATGGCGCGGTCTCGGCCCCGTGCCCCGCTCTGCACTCAAACTCACCGAGAAATACGCCAGGTACGACGCTGAAAAGCGTTTTGCCATGGTTGAAGAGCCGATGGCTGACAACAAGGCCTGCGAATGCGGTGCGATTCTGCGCGGCGAGAAGGAGCCCCGTGACTGCAAGCTCTTCGGCAAGACCTGCAATCCCTCGCGCCCGATCGGTGCATGCATGGTCTCGAGCGAAGGCGCCTGTGCGGCCGCCTACACCTACGAGCGCCGCTCGGTGGTGGCCATGCCCCGTTCGACGAAAGAAGCAACCAATGACTGAGGACCTGTAAAACAATGCGACAAGACTCATACCTCCGCCCTCTTGACATCAAAAAGGGCACTGTTGATATGACCCACGGTGCGGGTGGTCTGGCAACCGCACAGATGATTGAAGAAATCTTTGCCAAACACTTCACCAACGAGTGGCTCAATGAAGGCCATGACGGCGCGGTTCTTCCCGCCATCACCAACCCGGTCGCCGTGAGCTGTGACGCGCACGTCGTCAAGCCGCTCATCTTCCCGGGCGGCGACATCGGCCGTCTGGCCATTGCCGGCACGGTCAATGACGTTGCCATGTGCGGGGCGAAACCTCTGTATATCGCCGCCACGTTCATTCTTGAGGAAGGCTTCGCACTGAGCGAACTTGACACGATCGTGGCCAGTATGGCCGCCACGGCCCGTGAGGCCGGCGTGGCGATTGTCACAGGCGATACGAAGGTGGTCGAACGCGGCCACGGCGACGGTCTGTACATCACCACCACGGGTATCGGTGAGAAAATCACCGCCTCGACCATCTCCGGTCGTCAGGCACGCCCGGGTGACGCCGTGCTGGTTTCGGGTTCCATGGGTGACCACGGAATGGCCATTCTCTCGCACCGCGAAGGGATGACCTTCGGCTCGCAGCTCGAAAGCGACTGCGCACCGCTCGCACAGATGGTTGCCAATGTGCTCGCTGCCGCCCCCGGCACGCATGTGCTGCGCGATCCGACCCGCGGCGGGCTCGCCACAACGCTCAACGAGATTGCCTCCCAGAGCAATGTCGGCATTCTTCTCAATGAGAGCGACGTGCCGGTAAAACCCGATGTGCAGGCCGCCTGTGAATTCCTCGGGCTCGATCCGCTCTATGTGGCCAACGAGGGCAAACTGATTGTGATCTGCCCGGCCAATGAAGCGCAGGCTGCTCTCGAAGCCATGCGCGCCTCTCCCTACGGCGAGGGTGCGCAGCAGGTCGGTGTCGTTGTTGATGACGGCTCCGTGGCACCGGGCTATGTGGAAATGACCACCCTGATGGGCGGCCGCCGCATGGTCGACTGGCTCACGGGTGAGCAGCTGCCGCGCATCTGCTAAGCGCGAGGCGCTCTCTGACATCTTCAGGGCCTCCGGAGATTCACCTCTCCGGAGGCCTTCTGTCATCAGCAGAGCTGTCGTTTTTCGCTTTTTAGCCACAAAACCGCCTCGCCGTGCGCCTAGTCTCAGAGGCGTGAAAGCCATTTATTTTCCGATTTCTTGATTTTCATCAGAAAAAACGCAATTCTCTGAAATATTCCCTGAGCGGGCCTGCTGCCCTGAAACTGCCGCCTCTCTAGGCATGTACTAGGGTTTCTACGCATTGAAAAATGTTTTTTGTGCGAGAAATTTTTCACACTTTGACAGAATTTTCAGGCTTTCCGATACAAAAATAGGTATTTCTACTTATTAAAATACAGACAATAATATTTTGGCTCTTGAGGCATATATGTGGAAGAAAAATCTGATTGAGAATTCCTAACCAGTTGATTATTAAGTATTTAAGTGATAGAAGTTA
>CAJJRX010000015.1 GCA_905194315.1 uncultured Sutterella sp.
GGACATTGCCAGGCTCCACATAAAAGAGAACCCCGTTGCCGTAAGGCAACGGGGTTTTCGTTTATGCGGATTTCGTTAACCGGCATCTTGACTCCTCAAAACGGATGAGCATTGACCGGCTCAGTGCGCCGCGTCGGATTTTAAGCGTACAACAGGAATTGTCCGCCAGAGCGACAGAACGATACTGACAAGGACCGGAACGGTACGTAATGCTCTGTGGCGGCCTCAGGAAGGAGACTCAGGGGGAGGGGTGCACAGCATGGACTGTGCGCCCTCACAGAGCCTCTGTGCGGGCTTCCCGGACGTCCGGAACCCGCAGTGAGACTCCGTATCACATCATGGTTCGACCTGAGTCGACTCCTTCTTCTTACGCGGTTTGCGCAGTGTTGCACGCAAACGCTCGATGCGGGTCTTGCTCTTTTTCACATCGAGTTTAATGATACGGCGCACTTTGGCGTCATTCTGTTCAATGCGCTCTTCATCTTCGGAGCTCAAAGAACGACGGACATCTTTGCCTTCACGGTCAAGGATGCGGATCTGGTCACGCAGCGGTTTTACAAAGAGCTGCAAGCGGCGCAGAGAGCAGGGTTTGCCGGTGTATTCAATGACCAGCGGCAGGATCTCAACGCAGTTAGGGCATTTCAGGAACAGACCGTAAATGTATTCGCGGTACGGTTCCAGGCGGGAAGAGCGGCTCGTGTGAACAAGATTATCCTCTTCTGAGCCTAGCCAGTTCCAGTAGCGGCGGACAGTTGCACGATGAATATGCATCTGCCGTGCGACGGAACGCTGCGAGCACCCGAGTTCTCTGAGCCTCGCTATTCTTCGTATTTGTTTAAGAGTCAGCATGGCATTCCTTTCAAGGTTTATCTAAGAACGAGCGGTCCTTGATGCAGGAAGCCCTGAGTAGTAACAATGGGAACGTTTACTAGAAGTACAGGACAAACCCCAGATCGTTCACTACTAGTGTAGTCAATATAATTGTTTATACCTAGTCTTTGAACGATTTATTTCGTGATATTTTATACATGCATCAAAAACGCTACTACCACAGTCGTTTTAGTCATAGTCTTGTGGCATGTGATGTAAATATTAATGATTTGTGTAAACAGTGACCTAATTTGGGTAATTTAAAAATTAATAAGTAAGTGAAGGATCAGTCCAACCGGCACAGTATAGCGGTTTTGTTGACGTCCGTCGAATTTGTTATATACCTATGGTCGTGCAAACGACTGTTATACAGTTGTTTTCAGGCGCTTATGACTTATCATCCGACGTCGTAAGTTAAAGTGATATTTTTCAGACATATTTATTACAGTCTGCAGGCGGGGAAGTTTGTTTGGGGGAGACGCAAACAGCGCATGAAAAAAGCCGGTTCAGATACCTGAACCGGCTTGAATTCTGGCTCCCCGAGCTGGGCTCGAACCAGCGACCTGCGGATTAACAGTCCGTCGCTCTACCGACTGAGCTATCGGGGAATCAAGGATGCTAAGTTTATATGGAAAAGAGCAAATCTGCAAGGGGTATTTTTACCCCATCCCAAAAATAAGGGATCAGGCGAGCTCTGCAATCGCGGCGGCAACCCTCTCGACATTACCGCTGTTAAGGCCGGCGATGCAGATGCGACTGTTGGTGACGGCATAGACGCCTTTTTCCTCACGCAGTGCATTCATCTGCTCGGGCGTAAAGCCGATCAGGGCAAACATCCCGTTCTGCTCACGCACAAACCCGAGATCAAGACCGCGTGCGGCAGCCGCATCGGCGAGCGCATTACGCATGGCTCTGATGCGCGTACGCATCGCGTCGACCTCGGCAGTCCAGGCGGCATAGAGTTCGGGGCTGGTCAGAATTTCCGTGACCACATTCGCACCGTGTGCCGGCGGGTTGGAGTATTCCTTGCGCACGAGGCTCTTGAGAATCGAGAGCACTGCCTCAGCCTCGCCGGGCGTCTGGGTGACAACATGCAGAGCACCGGTGCGTTCACCGTACAGGCCGAAATTCTTCGAGCACGAGGAGGCTACCATGAAGTTCACCCCTGCGTCAGAGAACAGGCGGATTGCATAGGCATCCTCATCGAGGCCGTTACCGAGCCCCTGATAGGCGATGTCCATCATCGGCAGCAGGGATTTTTCCTGAACGGTGTTGAGAACGCGCTGCCAGTCTTCCTTGCTGAGGTCGGCACCGGTCGGGTTGTGACAGCAGGCATGCAACAGCAGCAGCGTATTCGGGGCGAGCCCTTCAATGTACTCGAAGAACGCAGCCCGGTCGATGCTGTGTGTCGCAGCATTGTAGTAGGGGTAACGCTGCACCTGAAGCCCTGCATGCTCAAAGAGGCTGATGTGGTTGCCCCAGGTGGGGTTGGAGACAACAGAGGCACTCACGCCGAGGCATTCACGTGCGAGCAGGGCGGCAAGATGCAGAGCGCCGGTACCGCCGAGCGTCTGAACCGAACAGATGCGCCTGTCAGTGCGGGCGGCGGATTCGCCGAATACCAGATGCTGCACCGCGTCGCAGAAAAGGGGATTGCCCGACATGGCCGTATAGCCGTGCGTGGTCTGACGGGCGACAAGCCGGGATTCAGCCGTCTCGACCGTGGACTGCAGGGGCAGCTTTCCCTCTTCGTTGAGATAGACCCCTACGCCGAGATTGACTTTGTCGGAACGGGGATCTTTTTTGTAGAGCTCGTTGAGTCCCAGAATAGGATCATCAGGCAGAGTCTCGAGTGCAGAAAACAGAGAAGTTGACATCTGATTGTTCCTCGCTGTAGGAAAAGAGTGTCTATTTAATATAGCGCCGCAGAGGAGAAAAATTTTTCTCTCAGGCCCGTTTTTCACTTATCTAGGTAGTCAACCTGAGGGAGGCCGGCCGGCATGCAGTGCTTTACGCTCCGGCTTGCGTTAAACTATTCGTTTGGTCTTTGAAATTTCAGTTGAATTTTCTGGAGAACACTGTGTCGACTGTGGTGACTTATCCAAATTCCCCCTTCCGGCTTCATCAGCCGTTTCCGCCGGCAGGCGATCAGCCCGCGGCGATTGAAAAGCTCTGTGAAGGGCTCGAAGAGGGGCTGATGGCGCAGACCCTGCTGGGGGTGACCGGATCGGGTAAAACCTATACGATGGCCAATGTGATTGCCCGGGAGGGAGTGCCGGCGCTGATCATGGCACCGAACAAGACGCTCGCGGCTCAGACCTATTCCGAAATGCGCGAGTTTTTCCCTGAGAATGCGGTCGAATACTTTGTCTCCTACTACGATTTTTATCAGCCTGAGGCGTATGTGCCGGCCCGCGATCTCTTTATTGAGAAGGATGCGGCTGTCAACGAACACATCGAACAGATGCGCCTTGCCGCCACGAAGTCGATTCTTGAACGTCGCGACACCATTATTGTCGCCACCGTGTCGGCAATTTACGGTATCGGCAAACCCGAGAGCTACACGGAGATGCGCTGCATTGTGCGCGAAGGTGACCGCCGCACCCAGCAGGATCTGATCGCGCAGCTCGTGCGCATGCAGTACAAGCGGACCGATACGGAGTTTATTCGCGGCACGTTCCGTGTGCGCGGCGATACGATTGATGTGTTCCCGGCCGAACATGCCGAGAGCGCAGTGCGTATTGAGCTTTTTGACGACGAGATCGATGCCATTCTGCTTTTTGACCCGCTCACCGGTCGCGTGCAGCAGAAAATCACCCGCTTTGTGGTGTATCCGGCGAGTCACTATGTGACGCCGCGTGACGAGATTGTCCGCGCCATGAAGAGTATCAAGATCGAGCTTGCCGAACGTCTCAAGGAGCTCTACGACGAGGGCCGCATGGTCGAAGCGCAGCGTCTGCAGCAGCGCACCCAGTTTGACCTTGAGATGCTCGATCAGGTGGGTTTCTGCAAGGGTATTGAAAACTACTCCCGGCATCTGACCGGACTCGCCCCCGGCGAAGCGCCGCCCTGCCTGATTGACTATCTTCCCGCGGACTGTCTGATGTTCTTTGACGAGAGCCATGTGATGATCGGGCAGCTTGGCGGGATGTACCGCGGTGACCGTGCCCGCAAGGAGACACTGGTTAATTACGGCTTCCGGCTCCCGAGTGCACTGGATAACCGGCCGCTGCGCTTTGATGAGTTCGAGCGCAAGATGCGCCGCTCGGTGTTCGTTTCGGCCACCCCGGCAAACTACGAACTTGAGAAAAGCCACAACGAAGTGGTCGAGCAGGTTGTGCGTCCGACCGGTCTGGTGGACCCGAAGGTCGAGGTCCGGCCCGCCACTACTCAGGTGGACGATCTGCTCAGCGAAATCACCGAGGTTACCGCACGCGGAGAACGCGTTCTGGTGACCACACTCACAAAGCGCATGGCGGAGGATCTGACGGACTTTCTGAATGAGCACGGCGTCAGGGTACGTTATCTGCATTCGGATATTGATACGGTTGAACGTGTGGAAATCATCCGTGATCTGCGCCAGGGGGTCTTTGATGTGCTCGTCGGGATTAACCTTCTGCGTGAGGGGCTTGATATCCCGGAAGTGTCACTTGTGGCGATTCTTGATGCGGACAAGGAAGGGTTCCTGCGTAGTGAGCGCTCGCTTATTCAGACGATCGGCCGCGCTGCACGAAACCTCAACGGCCGTGCCATTCTTTATGCCGACCGGATGACCGACTCGATGAAGAGCGCCCTCACAGAAACCGAACGTCGCCGTAAGAAGCAGGAGGCTTATAACCTCGAGCACGGGATCACCCCCAGAGGCATCAAGAAGGAGATCCGGGAAATTATCGACGGTGTTTATCGCGGCGAGGATGTCAAGCCCGAGACAAACTCGGGTTCAGCTGCCGGTGAAACCTCCGGCTGGATGGAGGAAAAGGCGCTCGCCAAACATCTCAAGGAGCTTGAGGCGAAGATGATGGAGCACGCCAAAAATCTCGACTTCGAGAAGGCCGCAAAGATCCGCGAAGAGCTTATGGCGCTACGTGAGAGAGCGTTTGGGGCCTCTCCAAAAGCTTAATGATCCTGTAGAATTAGCGCTTGTACTATGGGTCTAACTACAAAAAACTCTATGCAATTGAAACGCACTAGAGTACGATATTAGGCAACTGAGCAAGGTCATCAGATGACTTCGCGTGTCACTCTAAGCTCGAAACGGAAACTAAAGTGATTCATATTTTATTTGTGTGCACAGGCAACATCTGCCGCAGTCCTACTGCCGAGGCGATCTTCCATAAGATGGTGCTGGAGGCCGGACTCGAGGACGTGATTACCTCGGACAGCGCCGGGACCAGTGACCATCATGTGGGACAGCAGCCTGACGTCCGTGCACAGCTGACGTGCCGGAAACGCGGCTATAACATTGCTGATCATCATGCCCGGCAGATTACGGCCGAGGATTTTGCCAAATCGGACCTCATTCTGGTGATGGACTGGGAGAATCTGGCCGAACTCCAGCAGAAGGCTCCCCTGCAGTACAAACACAAAATTCATCTGCTGATGCGTTATGCCAACGATAACGATGAGGCGGTGGTTCCCGATCCGTACTACGGTCTCAACGAGGGCTTCAATCTGATGTTCCAGCTCTGTACCGATGCCTGCAGCGGTCTGCTTCAGACGATCGAAAGAAAGGCCCGCAAAATGCAGGCCGACAAGCGCACAGTTGTGCAGGTCCAGTAATCAGCCGGCACAGCCTGAAAGAGACAAAAGTGAAAGGTCACGTCCGCAGTGCGGATGTGACCTTTCTCGTCGCCTGTCCGAGCGCGCATTTGCGCTTCTCCTTCCTTTTTTCCTATTCCTTCCGGCCCCGGTGCGGCACTCCTTAAAACGGGTAGGTGCCTTGAATGTACTCCTTCAAAAGGCTTAACTAAAAATCCGACTTGATTGTCCGTGTTTTTCTGTATAATATCCGACAAAAGAAATCGGGAATTCTCTTGTCTTGAGGAGTGAACATTGAGACTCACAACTAAAGCCAGATTTGCTGTTACTGCTATTTTGGATATTGCGCTGTACAGCAATGGAAATCCAGTACCGCTCACACATATTTCTGCCCGCCAGAAGATTACGGTTGCCTACCTTGAGCAGATTTTCTGCAAGCTGCGCCGTGCGGAAATTGTCTACAGTATGCGCGGTCCGGGCGGCGGGTACTACCTGCCTGAAGATCCCGAAAAAATCACGATTGGGAGCATTATCGAGGCCGTCGAGGAAAACATTGACGCCCGTCAGTGCCGCGGTGACGGCTCCTGCAACGGCGATGCCGCCTGCCTGACGCACCACCTCTGGGAACGTCTCAACGAAGTGACAAAGAATTTCCTGGACGGGGTGACGGTTGCCGACATGATCAAGGATCATAAGGACGCTGAAAGCCCGGTGGCTCGCGAGCATCTGAGCTATGTTCCCGTCGAACTGCTCAAGAAGAAAAGAATAATCTAACGTTCCAGCGTTGACATTAACCCCACAGCTCGGGTTTAGCGACACACCGATCTGTGTCGACAGCAAAAAGGAAATAGTATGAAGTTGCCAATTTATCTTGATTACTCTGCTACAACGCCGTGTGATCCCCGCGTGATTGAAAAGATGGTTGTCTACCTTGGCGACAAGTTCGGCAACCCCGCCTCTCACAGTCACTCCTACGGTTGGGAGGCCGAGAAGGCTGTGGATGAGGCCCGCTATCAGGTGGCTCAGTACATCGGTGCCGATCCGCGTGAAATCGTCTGGACGAGCGGCGCTACCGAAGCAGATAATCTGGCAATCAAAGGGGCTGCACATTTCTACAAGGACAAGGGCCGTCACCTGATCACGGTGAAGACTGAACACAAGGCGGTGCTCGACACGATGCGCCACCTCGAAGGGGAAGGCTATGAAGTGACCTACCTCGATGTTCAGGAAAACGGTCTGATTGATATGGAAGCGCTGCGTGCCGCCATCCGTCCTGACACCATCCTCATCTCTGTGATGGCTGTGAACAATGAAATCGGCGTGATTCAGGATCTTGCCGCCATCGGCAAGCTCTGCCGTGAAAACGGCATCGTGTTCCACTGCGACGCGACGCAGGCGCCCGGTCATATGGAAATCAATGTTGACGAGTACAACATTGACCTGATGAGTCTGTCGGGCCACAAGGTCTACGGTCCCAAGGGTGTCGGTGCGCTCTATGTGCGCCGCAAGCCCCGCATCCGTCTGGAATGCCAGATGCACGGCGGCGGCCATGAACGCGGTATGCGCTCGGGCACTCTGCCGACGCATCAGATCGTGGGTATGGGCGAAGCCTACCGTCTGGCCAAAGAGGAATTTGCTACTGAAGTTCCCCGTATCCGTGCCCTGCGTGACCGTCTCTGGGACGGCATCCGCAACAATATTCCCGAGGTTTACCTCAATGGTGACTGGGAACACCGTTCCCCGCACAACCTCAACGTGAGTTTTGCCTTTATTGAAGGCGAAAGTCTGATGATGGCATTGAAGGAAATCGCGGTTTCCTCCGGTTCCGCCTGCACCTCAGCTTCGCTGGAACCCTCTTATGTCTTGCGCGCACTGGGCCGGGATGATGAACTCGCCCACAGCTCAATCCGCTTTACTCTGGGTCGCTTTACAACAGAAGAGGAAATCGATTATGTTGTGAACCTTCTCAAGGAAAAGGTTGAAAAGCTGCGTGAAATGAGCCCTCTCTGGGAAATGCATCAGAAGGGTATTGACCTCAGTACTATCCAGTGGTCTGCCCACTAATTACTACATTGCAGGTCAGACGGGGTCTCACCGCGTCTGACCTCAGGAGATGACATCATGGCCTATAGTGAAAAACTGATTGATCATTATGAAAACCCCCGCAACGTGGGTACCCTGGATGAGAATGCCGAGAACGTCGGTACGGGTATGGTCGGTGCACCGGCCTGCGGCGACGTGATGCGTCTGCAGATTCAGGTCAACGACAAGGGTGTGATTGAAGACGCCAAGTTCAAGACCTACGGCTGCGGTTCCGCCATCGCCTCCTCCTCGCTCGTGACCGCCTGGGTCAAGGGTAAGACGCTGCAGGAGGCCGAACAGCTCACCAATGCGGAAATCGCCAAGGAGCTCGCTCTGCCGCCGGTGAAGATTCACTGCTCGATTCTGGCCGAAGACGCCATCAAGGCTGCGATTAACGATTACCGTCAGAAGCAAGGAAAATAAGTCATGGCCGTTACATTAACTGAAGCTGCTGCCAAGCATGTGCAGAACTATCTCACCCGCCGCGGAAAAGGCGTTGGCCTTCGTCTCGGCGTGAAGACCTCCGGTTGCTCCGGTATGGCCTACAAGCTCGAATTTGCAGATACCGTCAATGATGACGATCAGGTCTATGAAAGCTTCAACGTGAAGGTTGTTGTGGACGAAAAGAGTCTTCCCTATCTTGACGGTACCGAACTCGACTACACGCGTGAAGGTCTTCAGGAAGGGTTTAAGTTCCACAACCCCAACGAGAAGAGCCACTGCGGCTGTGGTGAATCCTTCCACGTCTGATTTTTATGCGGTCCGCACAGCCGGCTGCCGGCGGGGATGCTGATTTCCGCCGCAGGCACGGTGTGTGCATTGCCGCAGCAGGGGAGCGTCAGGGCTCCCTTCTGTATATAAGGGACTTTCAACAATGGCTCAGAAGAGCATTTTTGATTATTTCGGTCTCAAAACCGCATTCGTTGTGGACGAAGAGGCGCTTGAAGCCGGTTACGTCACAATGATAAAAAAAATGCACCCGGATCTTTTTGCCTCCCGTCCGGCTGCGGAACGCCGTGTGGCAGAGCAGTGGAGTGCACGCCTGAACGAGGCCTACGCGACGATCAAGGATCCCGTGCGCCGGGCAACCTATCTCTGTGAGGCTGCGGGTTATGATGTCGGCGCCGAGAAGAATACGGCCATGCCGATGGACTTTCTGATGACGCAGATGCGCTGGCGTGAAATGCTCGACGGGCATGCCGATGATGAAGCGGTTATGGAAAAACTCCGGGCCGAGTGCGATGCCGAGGCTGCCTCCCTTCTTGAAGGGCTGGCAAAAGCCATTGATACGGACAGGCAGTATGATCGTGCCGTGGAGCTCACCCGCAAACTGATGTTTGTTGAAAAGTTCCAGCACCAGCTGAAGAAGAAAGAACAACACTAATCAAGGAAAGACAAAAACATGGCTTTGTTCCAGATTTCTGAGCCCGGACTGTCGGCTGCACCTCATGAACACCGACTCGCCATCGGTATTGACCTGGGAACGACGAATTCGCTCGTTGCCAGTGTGATCAGCGGTGTTGCTGAAGTCATTCGCGATGAAAAAGGGGATGCGCTCCTGCCCTCGGCCGTGCGCTACAGCGCTGACGGCTCCGTGACGGTCGGTCGTGAGGCCCTCGAGGGGGCGGTCAATGATGCCGCCAACACGATTACCTCCGCCAAGCGTCTGATCGGCCGCAAGGTCGAAGACCTCAAGGATCTGCACGCCATCCCGTACCGTCTGGTTGATGAGGCCACCATGGTGAAGATTGATACCGTAGCCGGTGTCAAGAGTCCGATTGAAGTGAGCAGTGAGATCCTGCGTACTCTTGTGAGGCGTGCGGAAGACCGTCTGGGCGGCGATATCACCGGTGCTGTGATCACGGTGCCCGCCTACTTTGATGACGCTCAGCGTCAGGCGACAAAGGACGCCGCCCGTCTTGCCAATCTCACGGTTCTGCGTCTGCTCAACGAGCCGACTGCTGCCGCACTCGCCTACGGGCTCGACAATGCGGCCGAAGGACTGTATCTCGTCTATGACCTCGGTGGCGGCACGTTTGACGTCTCGCTGCTCAAGCTCAGCAAGGGCGTGTTTGAAGTCCGCGCCACCGGCGGCAACTCCTCGCTCGGCGGTGACGACTATGACCGTGCGATCTATACCGAGGTGCTTGAGCGGCTCGGCATGCCTCAGAATGAACGCGATGCGCTCAGCGTACGTGACCGCCGCGCACTGCTTCAGGCTTCACGTGCCGCAAAAGAGGCGCTCACTGACAGCGAAGAGGTGGTGCTTGAATGGCAGCGCGAATCGGGCACGGAAAAAGTTAACTTCTCGCGTGCGCAGTTTGATGCGCTCACGCATGAACTCACTGAGGAAACGCTGAGCGCCGTGAAGGCCGTGCTCTCGGACGCCTCGGTGACTGTGGCCGACGTTAAGGGTGTCGTGCTTGTGGGTGGTGCCACCCGCATGCCCCAGATCCGTGAAGCGGTCAGGGGACTGTTCGGTCATGAGCCCTTTGCGGATATCGACCCCGACTGTGTGGTGGCCATCGGTGCGGCCACACAGGCCAACAAGCTTGCCGGCAACTCCGGTGACGAGGACTGGCTGCTGCTTGATGTGACGCCGCTCTCGCTCGGTCTTGAAACCATGGGCGGGCTCGTGGAAAAGGTGATCCCCCGCAACAGCGCGATTCCTATCGCCCGTGCGCAGGACTTCACCACCTTCAAGGACGGGCAGACAGCCATGGCGATTCATGTTCTGCAGGGCGAACGTGAGGTGGTGAGCGCCTGCCGCTCGCTGGCACGCTTTGAACTGCACGGCATCCCGCCGCTGCCGGCCGGTGCGGCTCGCATCCGCGTGACCTTCCAGGTGGATGCGGACGGTCTGCTTAGCGTCACGGCCCGTGAAGTGACCACCGGGGTGGAATCCTCCATTCAGGTCAAACCGAGCTACGGTCTCTCTGACGAGGATATCATCCGCATGCTTCAGGACGGCAACGGCCGTGCGGAAGAGGATATGCGCACACGCGAACTGCGTGAGCAGCAGGTTGAGGCCCGCCGCCTGCTCGAGTCCACCCACTCGGCGCTTGACGCCGACGGCGATCTGCTCGAGGCGGAGGAACGCGCCCGGATTGATGAAATGGTTTCCGCACTGGAAGCGCTGGTGACAAGCGAAGATGTCGAGGCGATTAAAGCCGGTATCGAAGCCCTTTCCAAGGGAACGGAAAATTTTGCGGCGCAGCGTATGGACCGCTCCATCCGCCGTGCGCTTTTCGGTCTGAATGTCGACGACGAAGTGTTTGACGCCGATTCGGACCAGCAGACAAAAGACAACGAACAACATTAATTTGCGAGGTAAGACATGCCTGTAGTGAAAGTACTGCCCCATGAAACGCTCTGCCCGGAAGGCACCGAATTTACGGTTGAACCCGGCGCTCATCTGGCCAAGGAACTGCTTGCGCACGGCGTGAAGATCGAACATGCCTGTGAATTCTCCTGCGCCTGCTCGACCTGCCATGTGATCATCCGCGAAGGTTTTGATACGCTCAACGAACCCGATGATGACGAGCTCGATCATCTTGACGCCGCCTGGGGCGCCGGTGTGCTCTCGCGTCTGTCCTGCCAGACTCGCGTGGGCGAGCATGACATCACGGTCGAAATTCCGAAGTACTCCCGTAATCACGCCAAGGAAGAGTAATCATGGGCCTGAAGTGGAAAGACGTTCAGGCCATCGGTGAAGCGCTTTATGATCAGGACCCGGATTTCGATCCGCTCACGATCAGCTTTGTGAAAATGCACGAGATGATCTGTGCGCTGCCTGATTTTGACGATGATCCTGAGGCGAGCAATGAAAAGATTCTCGAGGCGATTCTGACAGTCTGGCTCGATGAGCGTGACTGAGAGCCTCTCTGCGGTTTTCTCTAAACTCGAAAACCCTCTGCAGTTTGTCTGCAGAGGGCTTTTCTACGTCTGAAGATGTAGAAAAGTATCCAACGCAAGTATTAGTAATTTCCCTAAAAGTGTCACTTCAATGACAGTTTGGGTTTAACAAAGGTTGAACAATAGTTGGCGTTATGCATTTGGCTCCCCTCAGAGCCATTGACTTATGGAGACGATAATGAAGAAAACCGTTTTGCAAACTTCTGTGGCTGTTGCCCTGACGGCAATGATGATGCCGGGTTTTGCTGCTGACGTCAGCTATGACGCCGATGTGGTGGTGATCGGTGCCGGTGCTGCAGGCACGGCTGCGTCCTGGGCTGCTGCTGAAAAAGGCCTCAAGGTCGTGACGCTTGAAAAACAGGCTGTCTACGGCGGTACGGGCAAATACTCTGAAGGGATTTTCGCCGTTGAAAGCCGCCTGCAGCGCGACTGGAACTACGGTCTCACCCGTGACGAGGCTTTCCAGAAGATCATGAACTACGGTCACTGGCGCGGCAATGCCAAGATGGTGCGCGCTTTCGTGAACAAGTCTGCCGACACGATTGACTGGATGATTGACAACGGTGTCGAATTCGAAAAGCTGTTCTCCAACTATCCGAACGGTCTGTACACCTGGCACATCTACAAGGGTCGCGGCATGGGCTGGATCCAGAACTTCCAGAACAAGTTCAAGGAAAAGGGCCAGACACTGCTCACCAACACCTGGGGTCAGGAACTTATCAAGGATAAGAACGGTCGCATCGTCGGTGTGAAGGCCACCAACAAGAACGGTGACAACATCACCGTGAACGCCAAGGCCACGATTATCGCCACGGGCGGGTTCTTTGACAACAAGGAAATGCGCGAAAAGTATCTGCGTTACGCAGACGGTGACGGTCTTGCACAGAAGGGCAAGACCGGTGACGGTATCCGCATGGCCTGGTCCGTCGGCGGCGGCAAGGAAGGCACGGAAGTGCAGGCCTCCTACCGTCCGGGTCCGCGCGGCGTGCCCACCACCAACCACGTTTCCGCCACAGCCAAGCAGCCGCACCTCTGGCTCACCCCGAAGGGAGACCGTTTCTGCGACGAAAAGATCATGCTTGAATGGCCGTTTGCCGGTAATGCTCTGGAACGCATCGGCGGCCAGATGTTTGTTGTCTATGACGCCAAAACGCTCCAGCACATGGAAAAGGACCGCGGTATTGACCTCGGTGTCGGCGTGATGGTTCCGGTCGGCACGAAACTCAACAAGTTTGAAGAGGAATGGGACGCTGCTGTGAAGGCCGGCTGGGCATTCAAGGCCAACTCGCTCGAAGAGCTCGCCAAGATGACCGGCATGGATCCGAAGCGTCTGGAAAAGACTGTGAAGGCCTACAACAAGTTCTGCGATGTCCGTCACGACGAAGAATTCGCCAAGGATCCGCAGTACCTGCGTGAAGTCCGTACGGCGCCGTTCTATGCCATCAAGTCTGTTGCCTCCTCGCTCGGTACGCTTGGCGGCATCAAGGCCAACGAACGCTTTGAAGTGGTCACCCAGGACGAAACGGTTATTCCGGGTCTGTACGCTGCCGGTAACGACGTCGGTGGTATGTACGGCGACTCCTATGACCTGCTGATGGCCGGTTCGACGGTGGGCTTTGCCGTCAACTCCGCCCGCATCGCGGTTGAAAGCGCTCAGGAATACATCAAATCGATGAAGTAATTCTCTGAGAGCTCAAACACAAGGCGTCGCTCAGCAGTGAGCGGCGCCTTTTTGATTCTGATGCGCTCAAAAGTTGTTTGCAGACCAGTCAGGTTTGGGTGAGTCGGGACGCTCGAGCCAGTCGTAGAGATTGTCAAAGAGCGAGATATGCACCTCCCGGTCGTGACCGATTTTTTTCAGCAGCCCTTCCCGGCGCCACTGACTTGTGATGGAGGAGACTGTCTGACGTTTGAGGTTGACGACCTGGCCGAGCGTTTCATCGCTGAGCCGGTATGGGAGCGTATACCAGCTCTGCCCCTCATGAATGTCGGCGCAGTCAAGGAGCAGACTTTTGAAGAGCACTTTGAGGCGCATCTCAGGCGGCAGGGTGAAATTCGCGATCATCCCTTCGAGTGTGCCTTCCTCTTTGAAGATGGTGTGCCGGAGTTTCAGGCTCAGCAGTGTCGGAGAGCTGTTGAGCATCTCGCGGTAGGCCGCCGGCGGACAGACATAGACAACACCGTCAGCAATTGCTCTGGAGAGTACATTGCACTGTGTGTTGACTGTGGTAGTCAGATCTCCGATGGTGCACCCGGGCGGCAGAAGCGACATGATGCTTGCCGCTCCGGTGAGCTCTCCGGCGATGTAGTATGCGCACAGCCCGGACTCGACGAAAAAGAGCCGGTTGCCTTCGCCGCCATACTTGAGCACCTCGCCTTTGCTCACCTTCCGGGGTGTGCCGTGCTGTCGGCACCAGAGCGCAATTTCTTCGGGTTCACGGGGAGCGATATACGGGTGAGCGGTGAAGATCTGGCGCATGGCTGTCTGAATGAGAGAGGAGAAAGTATCTTTTAGTTTACTGCAGATTTCTGTGCCACTATGGTCTGATCGCACAGGAATCTCACCGCCCGCGGCGGAAGCGTGCCGGGGGCGTCAGTGCGCTCTGAGCAGAACCAGAAGCGTAGCCAGTGCGGCTTCGGGCACTATCTGTCCGCCGGCGGCAAGCTCAAGGAACGCTTCAAAACCGACTTCGGCAAAGGCACTGACCTCACCGTCACCGATGTGCGCATTGAGAGCGCCTTCATGGTGCCAGATATAGGTCGTCTCGTTGATAAATCCCTCTTTGACCGGCCGATGCGTTTCAAAGCTGAGCACAACGGGATTGTCCCCTGTGAGACAGATGGAACACTCCTCATGTGCTTCACGGCGCAGGCCGTCGCTGAGCGATTCTCCGTTCATGATCATGCCGGCGACAGGGTTGTCCCAGAGCCCGGGATTGATGCGTTTTGTCTGAGAGCGCCGCGCGAGCAGAATCTGTCCTGCGCGGGTGGCGACCAGTCTCACAACCCGGGTGGGTACGCCGCAGATGCGGCAGAGGGCGCGGTCGATGGTGACACCCTCGAGGGGGAGGGCGATTTTTTCATGCTGTGCGCGAAGCGAAAGCGCGCAGAGCATCCGGCGCTGGGCCTGCTCCCAGGAGAGCTCCGGTTCGACTTCCACACCGGTGTCTGTTGCACGGAGCACACCCTTGAGTCCGGGGTGCCTGAGCAGCGCACTGATGGCAGAGTGCGGCAGGGATCCCACCGGTGTGCCGTCAAGCAAAAAAGCCCCGAACGGTTCAGGGCTTTCAGGTGACATCGAGCCCGCAAGCTCTTTGAGCAGAGCGCGGGCCCGATTGCAGAGCGGCTCATCAGGCACAGCTGCAGTCCTTAGTTGTTGTTTTCAGGACGCATATGCGGGAAGAGCAGCACGTCACGGATGCTCGGGGCGTCCGTGAGCAGCATGATGAAGCGATCAATACCGACGCCGCAGCCGGCAGTCGGCGCAAGACCGTATTCAAGCGCACGGATGTAGTCCGAGTCGTAGTACATGGCTTCGTCGTCACCCTGGCTCTTGGCATCGGCCTGAGCCTTGAAACGCTGGGCCTGGTCATCCGGGTCGTTAAGCTCGGAGAAGCCGTTGCCGAGTTCACGGCCGCCGACAAAGAGCTCAAAGCGTTCGGTGATGTCGTGGTTTTCATCAGAGGCGCGGGCGAGCGGAGAGATTTCCGTCGGATAGTCAATGATGAAGGTCGGCTGAATGAGTTTGGCTTCGGCCGTTTCATCAAAGAGCGCCATCTGCAGGCCGCCGAGACCGACCCATTCAGGCTGCGGTTCACCAAGGCGGGCGAGCTCTGCACGCAGGAAGGCTTCGTCAGTGAGCTGTTCGTCGGTGTACTGCGGAGCGTACTTCTGAATAGCCTGCTTCGGGGTGAGGCGGTCAAAGCGCTTACCGAAGTCGATTTCCTGACCCTGATAGGTGATGAGCGTGGTACCACGCGTTTTCTGCGTAACGGTGCGCAGCAGTTCTTCCGTGAAGTCCATCTGATCGATGTAGGTCCAGTACGTGGCGTAGAACTCCATCATCGTGAATTCAGGATTGTGACGCACGGAAACGCCTTCGTTACGGAAGTTGCGGTTGATTTCAAACACGCGTTCAAAGCCGCCCACAACGAGACGCTTCAGATACAGTTCCGGTGCGATGCGCAGGTACATGTCCACATCAAGCGCATTGTGATGCGTGATGAACGGACGGGCATTGGCGCCGCCGGGAATCGGGTGAAGCATCGGGGTTTCCACTTCGAGGAAGCGGTGAGCGAGCATGAAATTGCGGATTTCTGCAATGGCGCGGGAACGGGTGAGGAAGCGGTTGCGGCTTTCCTCATTCATGATCAGGTCAACATAACGCTGACGGTAGGCCGTTTCCGTGTCGCGCAGACCCTTGACCTTGTCAGGCAGGGGACGGATGTTCTTCGTCATCAGACGGAGTTCGCTGGCGCGGATGGAAAGTTCGCCGCTCTTGGTGCGGAAGAGCACGCCCTTGACAGCGACGATGTCGCCGAGGTCAAAGGTCTTGAAACGGGCATAGGCTTCTTCGCCGATGTCATTCTGAGAGACAAAGTACTGCATTTCGCCCGTGAAATCACGCACGGTGGCAAAACTGGCTTTGCCCATGACACGCTTGAGCATGACGCGGCCCGAGCAGGCAACCTGCACCTGAAGCTCATCGAGCGCTTCAGCGGTCGCATCCTGGTATTTTTCCTTCAGATCGCCAAAGAGGTCTGTACGCTTGAAGTCGTTCGGGTAGGCAACACCGTTGGCACGGAGTTCCGCGAGCTTTGCACGACGTTCAGCAATGATATGGTTTTCGTCTTCGTTGGTAGTTTGAGTATTAATTTCTTCAGACATAAGAACAATCCTGTGAATCACCCGTCAGCCGTAAAAGAACGGTGAGCTGACGGGTATAACTAATCATTTTACATTAGGCGGCAGCCGGACCGACATTAAGTTTCAAACTTGCCTCAATGAACTGGTCGAGATCACCGTCGAGCACAGCCCCCGTGTTGCCGGTTTCCACGTTGGTACGCAGATCCTTGACGCGGGACTGGTCAAGCACGTAGCTGCGGATCTGGTGACCCCAGCCGATGTCGGATTTAGCCTCTTCAAGCTTCGTCTGCGCTTCCATGCGTTTGCGCATTTCAAACTCATAGAGTTTTGCCTTGAGCTGCTGCATGGCCTTTTCGCGGTTGCGATGCTGAGAGCGGTCATCCTGACAGATGGTGATAATGCCGGTGGGCACGTGGTGAATACGCACGGCCGATTCGGTTTTCTGAATATGCTGACCGCCGGCGCCCGAGGCGCGGAAGACGTCAATTTTCAGATCGGCAGGATTGATTTCGATTTCAATCGAGTCGTCCACTTCAGGGTAGACGTACACCGAGGTGAAGGAGGTATGGCGGCGCGCGTTGGAGTCAAACGGACTCTTGCGCACAAGACGGTGAATCCCGGTTTCAGTACGCAGCGTACCGTAGGCGTATTCGCCTTCGATATAAAGCGTGGCGGACTTGATACCGGCAACGTCACCTGCACTTTCTTCTTCAAGAGTCACCTTGAAGCCCTTGCGCTCGGCGTAACGCATGTACATGCGTTCGAGCATGCTGGCCCAGTCCTGAGCTTCGGTGCCGCCGGCACCGGACTGAATTTCAAGGTAGCAGTTGGCAGGGTCCATCGGCTGATTGAACATGCGCTTGAATTCGAGATCAGCGACTTCCTTTTCAATATGTTCAACGTCAGTCCCGACGGCTTCGACGGTTTCCCAGTCTTCTTCAGCCATGGAAAGTTCAAAGAGTTCTGCTGCATCATTGATGCCCGAGGTCAGACGTTTGAAACTGCCGACGATGCCGTCGAGGAGTTTCTTTTCCTTGCTGATTTCCTGAGCATGTTTCGGATCGTTCCAGAGATCCGGATTTTCAATCTCACGATTGACTTCTTCGAGTCGGCGCGCTTTGCGATCGACGTCAAAGATACCCCCGAAGTTCGACCAGACGGCTTGTCAGGTCTTCGATGAGGTTCTGAATTTGGTTGATGCGTTCGACTTCCATGTTAATTCCTGAGAACAGTTAAAAAAGCATGCCGGCTCCCCGGTGAGTCTAGAAGGAGACGGCTGTATAAATAAAACCAGTTATTATAAGCCCGAGAGGCTTGAATCCTGAGGAATAACAGGCGACTTTTTCTTGTCTCAGCTCTCGTCGGCGGCTTCAATGACGAGCTGAATACGACGCTGTCCCATGTATTCGTTGATATTGGGACGGTAGGCGAGAGTGACAAATTCGGGCAGCGGGGTGTTGTGACGGAAGAAAATGCCGTCAAAAAGCTGTCCGCCAAGCTCAAGACGCAGCTTGAGATGGGCCTCTTTGAGAATGTTCTGATGCACAACACGGAAGGTGTCGGAGAAAAGCGGCGCCTCAAAGCCCTGTCCCCAGATGCCCTCCTCAATGGTGCTGATGAGCCCTTCGTTAATGTCGTGCGGAGCCAGACCGCCGTCGGTATAGATGACGCGTTCAAAGTGGGATTTGTCACACGAAGTGTTGATCACCGATTCGAGCACACGCCGGAAGTCGCCAAGTGCCTCGCGGCGGATAGTCAGTCCGGCAGCAGCGGCGTGCCCGCCGAAACGGACGATGGCCCCTTCGAGCTCACGGGAGACCAGGTCGAGCGTATCGCGCAGATGAATCCCCGGAATACTGCGGCCTGAGCCTTTTAGCAGGTTGTTCTCACCGGGGGCGAACGCAAAAACCGGACGGTGGATTCTGTCTTTGATGCGTGAGGCCACAAGGCCGACCACCCCTTCATTAAAGGTGTCGTCAAACAGACACAGTGAACACTGCTTTTCAGGATCGAACTGCGCAAGGGCGTCCTCTGCGATCTGCTGCATCTCGCTTTCAAGCTCCCGGCGCTCCGTGTTGTAGAGGTTCAGTTCGCGGGCAAAGTTGAGCGCGCTGTGCTCGCTTTTCGAGAGCAGACACTCGATGCCGCTTTCCATGGAGCTCAGACGGCCGGCGGCGTTGATGCGCGGGCCGATAACAAAGCCGAAGTCTCTGACATTGGCCGTGCGGGAGGATTTGCCGGCCACCTGAAAAAGCGCTTCAATGCCGGGATGTGCCGCACCGGCGCGCACTTTCTTCAAACCCTGCGCAACCAGGATGCGGTTGTTTCTGTCAAGGCGGACCACGTCGGCCACTGTGCCGAGCGCCACCAGATCCACCAGTTTGTCAAGACGCGGCTGTGTCTGCGGGGTATAGACACCCTTCTCGCGCAGATGCGCACGAAGCTGCATGAGCACATAAAACATCACGCCGACACCGGCGAGATTTTTCGACGGAAACGCCGACCCTTTGCGGTTGGGGTTGACGATGCAGTACGCATCAGGTTCCACTTCGCCGGGCAGATGGTGATCGGTAACAATCACATCAATACCAAGCTCGCGGGCGTGCGCCACAGCATTCACACTGGTAATGCCGTTGTCCACTGTGACAATCAGCCCGGTTTTAGGCGTGCCGGCAGCGATGATGTCGACGATTTCTCTGCTCAGACCGTAGCCCTGGGTGACGCGGTTGGGGACAATGTAGTTGACTTTGAGTCCCATTTCTGTGAGACCGAGCACGGCCAGAGAGCAGGCAGTGGCGCCGTCACAGTCAAAGTCCGCCACAATGGTCACCTGCTCACCGCGCTCGCGGGCGAGTGCCAGACGCTCGGCGGCCTCAGCGGTGCCTTCGAGCATTGCAGGCGGCAGCATGCCTTTCCACTCCACGGCAAGCTCGTCGGCTTTTTCAATTCCCCGGGCGGCCAGCGCTCTGGCCACAGGCGCAGAAATACCCTGGGCGATGAGTGTCTCAAGAGCTTGCTGGTTGTAGGGGCGTTGAATAATCTTTGTCATGGTGTGTTGTACGGACAGAAAAAATACAGTGGTGGCCGGACATTCAAGTCTAACTGCCGCTAATGCGGGTGACAAGTGAGGAGACATCCGGGGGCTTCGCTTACGGCACTCATTGAGCTGCAGCTGCTCGCCGGTAGTGATCACTCACCCAGTCCCCGAGAGTCGCTTTTTTGCTGCCGAAAAACCTGCCGAGCAGGGTGGTTTTTGCAGGCGTAAGCGTGATCGAGCCGGTTTCTCCGAAAAGCACAGTGAGCGCAGTTGTGTCCTCGCGCTGCGCGGCCTGTGCACGAAGCACCTCAAGACGATCGGCAATACCGGGCAGTGCGGCCGCCCAGCGCTTCCAGTCGCCTCTGAGCCACGGGTCATAGAGCCCCGAAAGCACAGCGATGACATCTCCCGGCGCGGTGTCATCAGGCCAGAGCGCATTTTCGCGAAGCAGATACGTGTTAAGAATCCCGGCCGAATTAGCCCAGCCGCGGATGACGGCATCCTCGCAGAGCACACTGCGGATCAGTGTGGGCGGGTTGAAGCGGCAGTGACGTCCGCCGCCCCAGAGCCAGAAAGCGTCAATACCGGCGACTTTTCCGCCGAGCGCCTCTTTGAGTGCTACAAGCAGCGCGCGGGTGTCATCCGCTTTCGAGCCGGTGAGGGTGCTTTCCAGATTGCGCCCGTAGAGCGCACTGAGCGGTGTTGCCACAACATCGAGATTGTCCGCACAGGTCACAAACCAGCGGTTGTCCCAGAGTTGCAGACGGAAGCCCGCCCGGTTCAGAACCGGACTGATCGCCATCGTGGCAGCGAAAAAAGTTTCATCATCGGGAATGACGCTACCGGTGACCGTACCGCTTTCATCAAGGCTGAGCGCACTCAGACACCACGTTTCCGGTGCCTGTTCACGAGCGCCGAGACTGAGCCACTCCCAGGGGGCTTCACGCGGGTAGGTTACCTCTCGTGTGAGAACTTTCCAGAGCCAGACCCGGTGCGGGGCACGGCGGTAAGGACCGGTGTCAAGGACCTGTGTGACGCCTTCGCCGTTGTCGGCCTGAATGCGCAACAGTGCCTCCCGCTCATTGTCACTGAGCCCGGAGAGAACATCGTTAGCAACGGATTCCGGCAGTCTTGCGCCGGGAATAAGCAGACACGCATTTGGCATGAGCTCAATTGTACTGTGTGGGAGTGGGTCCGGGCATGTCTCCCGGACAAACTCCTCGCTGGAAAAATATTACAGTGAGGTTCGCAAAAAAATTAGTTCAGCTCTACTGCCACGGCGTGAGTAATCCTGAGATTTCACCAAAACGTGAAATGTATTCTGCCGCAGCTGATTGTGGTTGCAGGCAGTGCGAGTGAGCGGAGCGGCGGCTGCAGCAGAAGAATTTCCCGGTTGGAAACTGAACTTGGCAGAATGCTGAACAGTCCTCTCTGGCAGTCGATTTAAAGCGGTTTGTGCTGAATTTTCAATCGAATTCCTCCCGAAAAGTCCTCTGAAAAGTCTTTTGAAAAAAAAGAAAAATAAATGTTGATACCTCTTTTTGTGTGTTTGCCAGAATTGTTAAGCGAATACTGAACGAATTTCTCGAGGAAATGCGTCACTTAGACCCCTCGGGAATATGACTGGTACAGAATTAAATTCGTATCAGCTACTTTTTGAAGGTACAGATGACTGAATGTAAATGCCTGTGATTGGCAGTTTTGCAGACATGTGTGCAAAACGTTTTTTTGAGAGTGCAAAATAATTAAATTGCCTCTCCTGCAACTAATAACGTGTGATTGAAGAGTTTTTTGGCGTTTGTTTTTGAGGTGAAATGAAGGCAGGTTAGTGCCACTTGACGGGTAGGAATAGCCACGTTGTAATATTTTGAAACACGAAATGCCAGAGTGCGTGCCAGGAGTACTCAGGACAGGTATGGTGCGGAGTGCGGCAGAGTTTGAGTGTAAGCGTTTTTCAGGAAGCTGTGTAGCGGTGTCCTGCTGCAGTTACAATGAGCTGATCCATTTTCTTGCACTGTTGAAGGTGACTTGTGAAAACTCCTTTTGAGTGGACAATCGGTCTGACCTATACCCGCGCCGGACGCCGCGGCCGTCACAAGGACCGCTTCATGTCCTTTATTTCCGGGATGTCTGTGGCGAGTATCGCACTGGGCGTTGCCGCGCTGATAATTGTGCTCTCTGTAATGAACGGCTTCCAGAAGGAGGTTCGTGATCGCATGCTGAGCGTCGTTCCGCACATTGAAGTTCACGCCACGACAAAAGGCGCTGTTGACTGGGGTATTGCGGAAGGTGTTCTGAAAAAGCATCCCGAAATTCTTGCCTCTGCGCCCTTTGTGCAGGGGCAGGGGTTGCTGACAGCAGGACGCAGCGTGCGCGGCGCCCTGCTCAAAGGGATTGACCCCGCACGCGAACCGGCTGTGAGTGGAATCAGCGCCCACCTCAAGGGTACGCCGAATCTGCAGATCCTTCAGCCCGGTGAGTTCCGCGTTATTCTCGGCTGGGATCTTGCTCTGCTGCTCGGTGTAAACGTCGGGGACAAGGTCGCCGTCATGGTTCCTGAGGGCAATGTCACCCCTGCCGGTATTGTGCCGCGTATGCGCCAGTTCACCGTAGCCGGTCTGATGCACTCGGGTCACTATGAGTATGACAGCTCCATGGCCATTATTCACATTGATGACGCTCAGGCGCTTTTCAGAACCGCCGGCCCGCAGGGACTGCGCCTGAAAATTCAGCATATGGATGATGCGCCCGCTGTTGCCGCCGGACTCAATGAGGAGCTTCCCCGGACTTTCTACGCCAATGACTGGTCAGTGCAGAACCGCACCTGGTTTGCCGCCGTGCAGGTGGAAAAACGCATGATGGGCATCATTCTTTTCCTGATTGTGCTCGTTGGTGCATTCGGTCTGGTCTCCTCGCTCGTCATGACCGTCAAGGAAAAGCAGGCGGATATCGCCATTTTGCGCACGCTGGGTGCGACGTCGCGTTCGATTATGTCCATTTTTGTGATTCAGGGCACGATTGTCGGTCTGGTCGGTGTTGCTGTCGGGGTTACCGGCGGCCTGCTGATTGCTGAAAATGTGGGCGCCATTGTGAATTTCATCGAAGGACTCTTCGGTGTGAACTTCCTGCCCAAGGAGATTTACTTCATCTCGTCTATGCCGAGCGACCCGCGTATGAGTGACATTGTCCCGATTGCGCTTTTCTCGTTCCTTTTAAGTGTGGCAGCCACGCTGTATCCGAGCTGGCGTGCCGCCCGTACCGATCCCGCGGAGGCGCTTCGCTATGAATAATAAAGCTGTGATTGTGGCCGACCATGTCCACAAGTCCTACAACGACGGTCAGGACAGGATTTCGGTTCTCAGTGATACCAGTCTTACGGTTGCCGCAGGTGAAATTGTGGCCATTCTCGGCTCGTCGGGATCCGGGAAGTCCACACTGCTTCATGTGCTCGGCGGCCTTGACCGGTTTGATCAGGGTGAGATCGCGATTGACGGCGTGAGCCTCAAAGGGCTTGACAGCAATGCGCTCGCCGCCCTACGCAACCGCTCGCTCGGGTTTGTCTATCAGTTTCATCATCTGCTGCCGGAGTTTTCCGCGCTCGACAATGTGGCCATGCCGCTTTGGATCAGACGCGAAAACCGGGAGCTGAGTGCACACAAGGCAAGAGAAATGCTCAAGGCGGTCGGACTCGAACACCGTCTCGAACATCTGCCGAGTCAGCTCTCCGGGGGCGAACGGCAGCGTGTGGCCATTGCCCGCGCAATGGTGACGGATCCCGCGTGTATTCTTGCGGA
The DNA here is from genome assembly GCA_905194315.1 of uncultured Sutterella sp. Lineage (GTDB taxonomy): Bacteria > Pseudomonadota > Gammaproteobacteria > Burkholderiales > Burkholderiaceae_F > Sutterella. The sequence goes on from CAJJRX010000015.1 coordinate 23,323, forward strand.
TGAACCGACGGGCAATCTGGACAAACGCACTTCCGAGGCGGTCTTCAGACTGTTTGTGGAGCTCGCCCGCCGGCAGGGAACCGCCACCCTGATTGTTACCCATGACGAGTCCCTTGCGGCACAGTGTGACCGCTCTGTGCGACTGGTCTCCGGACACATTGAGGAGATCCGATAAGAGCATGTATCAGTGGATTGACACCCATTCGCACCTTCAGGCGGACGTTTTTGACAGTGACCTCAACGAGGTTGTTGCCAGAGCGCGTGCCGCCGGCGTGATTGATATTGTTATCTGTGCGGGAAGCCGCAATGACTGGGACCGCTGCGCAGAGATTGCGCATGACTGCAATCTGAGCTACACCCTCGGGATCCACCCGCTTTTCACGCCTGAAGCGCAGGAGGAGGATCTCGCAGCGCTCGAGAGCAAGGTGCAGGCCGCAATGGAGGATCCGCACTTTGTCGGCATCGGTGAGGTGGGTATCGACTGCTATGTGGGTACGCTCGATGATGAAAAGCAGGAGCATTTTTTCGCCCGTCAGCTCAGAATCGCCCGCCGGTTCGATCTGCCGCTGTCTGTGCATATCCGCCGCAGCGGCTCGAGACTGCTCAAGTACCTGAACCGCACACCGGTTGCAGGCGGGGTAATCCATGCGTTTAACGGGTCGCAGGACGAGTATGACCGGTTTGCAAAACTCGGTTTTCACTTCGGCTTTGGCGGTGCCTCAACCTATGACGGAAGCCTGCGTATCAGACATCACCTGTCCGCCTCGCCCCAGTCTGCCTGGGTGCTTGAAACCGATGCACCGGATATTCCTTCGAGCCGTCGCCGCGATGAGGGGAATCTGCGCACTGAACCCGTCGATATAGTGGAGACGGGAGAACTTGCTGCAGCGCTTCGCGGTATCTCTGTGCAGGAAGCCTCAGAGACGGCACTCAGAAATGCGCTCCAGGCATTTCCGCGACTGCTTCTGCGTCATCCTGAGCTTTCTTAAAACGACCGTAAAAAGCGCGTTTTAGTGAAAAACCGTCTGTTTTGTCTCCTGCCATACAGTACTTTTGCCTGAGGACATTTGCGGCGGGTGAAACCGTGCAGAAAAATGCCGAGAAATGGCGCGCCGGGCGGGAGGTGAGTTCAGTTAAATATGTTAGACTAGTTCAACTTAATTACCTCACCAATGTTACTTGCTTAAGGATGCATGAGAATGCTTGACAAGGACAGTATCGTAGTTGCCGTTATCGGCTCTGACCAGCCCGGCGTCATTGCAGCGGCAACAGCAACCCTGACCCGCCTGGGCTGCAACGTCGAAGAGATGACTCAGTCTATTCTGCGCCATCAGTTCGCTTCCATCTTTCTGGTCAACAAGCCCGAAGGCCTTGCCAACAGAAACATCGAGCAGGAGATGATGACGGCTTTCAACGCCAAGAAATACCGTCTCTCTCTGGTTATCCGTGATTTCGAAGAACCCAAGAGCGAACAGGCCTCACAGGGAGAACCGTTCGTGATCAGCATCTGGGGCAGGGACCGTAACGACATCATTGCTGTCTTCTCGAGCATCTGTGCCGAGCAGGGCATCAATATTGAAGCACTGCGGGCGTTCCGTATTGAAGAGGGACAGTCCCTGCAGGTGCTGGAAGTGTCCATCCCGACCTCTGTGGATGTGCGCAGTCTCAAGAGCGTGATGGCTCAGCGCGCACAGAGCATGGACCTCAACCTCAATGTGCAGCATTCCCATATTTTTGAAGCGATCCACCGCGTGCGTGTGGATTAAAGCCCAGGAAGGATTCAGTGATGTTAACGGATCGCGAAGTACTCTCAACCATCAACATGCTGCGCAGCGAACACCTTGATGTGCGCACCGTGACGATGGGGATTAACCTTTTTGACTGTGCCAGCCACGACTTTGATACCTTTGCCTACAAGGTCAGAAGCAAGATTCTGCGTCATGCCGAACGCCTCGTGGAAACCTGTGACGCTGTCGGCATGCGCTACGGCGTGCCTGTGGTGAACAAGCGTATTTCCATCAGCCCGATCGGGACGGTGTGCGCCGGTTTTACCCGTGATCAGATGGTGCAGGTCTGCCGTGTGCTCGATGACTGTGCCAAGACGGTTGGTGTTGACTTTATCGGCGGTTTCGGTGCGCTTGTGGAAAAAGGGATGACGCCCGGCGAGCAGAATCTGATTGATTCTCTGCCGGAGGCACTTGCCGGCACGGACCGCATCTGCTCCTCGATCAACGTCGGCTCCACCAAAGCCGGGATCAACATGGATGCCGTCAAGCTCATGGGCGAGACGATTCTCAAAGTCGCCGAGGCCACGCGTGACCGTGATGCTATCGGTTGCGCAAAGCTCGTTGTGTTCTGCAACATTCCGCAGGACGTTCCGTTCATGGCGGGTGCCTATCTCGGGATCGGTGAACCTGATGTGGTGATCAATGTCGGGGTATCGGGTCCGGGTGTGGTCAAGAAAGCGCTTGATCGCGCGTTTGCCGCCAAGGGTGACTACCTGACGATTACCGATGTTGCCGAAGTGATCAAGCAGACGGCCTACAAGGTGACGCGCGTGGGTGAAATCATCGGTAATGATGTTGCCAGGGCGCTCAATCTGCCCTTCGGTGTGGCGGACCTTTCTCTGGCGCCGACTCCTGCCGTGGGTGACAGCGTCGGTGAAATCTTCAAGACAATGGGCCTCTCGAGCATTGGCGCTCCCGGTACCACCGCTGTGCTGGCGATGCTTAACGACGCCGTGAAAAAGGGCGGTGTGTTTGCCTCCTCGCATGTGGGCGGCCTCTCCGGCGCGTTCATTCCCGTCTCCGAAGACTCCTCGATTGAAGAGGCGGCCCGCACCGGCGCCCTGACGCTTGAGAAGCTTGAAGCCATGACGAGTGTGTGCTCTGTCGGTCTCGACATGATCGCTATTCCGGGGGATACGCCTGCCGCGACCATCTCCGGGATGATTGCTGACGAAACCGCTATCGGCATGATCAACAACAAGACCACCGCGGTGCGAGTGATTCCCGTGCCCGGCAAGACGGTCGGCGATAAGGCTGTCTTCGGCGGCCTGCTCGGTGAGGCGGCTATTATCCGCGTTCCGGGCGGCGATGCCTCAGGCTTTGTGAAACTCGGGGGACGAATCCCCGCGCCGATTCATTCGCTGAAAAATTAAGCCTGTCAGTCGCTACGGCTGATGGACGAAACATCCGCCGCAGGATTTCCGGATCTTGCGGCGTTTTTTTGAGGACTACTACCGACCGCCTCTGCCCGGAACCCGTTAAAGAACATGACCACCGTGCGACCTTGCTCACTGCACAGCGTTCTTTTTCACTGCAAGAGCGCCTGACAATAAGAACAAGATCACCTGCCGGCCACAGTGCCGGTGCCCTGATGATGTGCCACCTCTTTTTTGCCGGACTTCGGACCCGCAGGATGTGCTGCGCCTTTGAGCAGCCTCCCGGCGGCGGCAGTGCAATTTTGAGGAGAAACAGAAAATGCAGAAAGACCGGTATGCCTGCCGCCGGCATACACTGGCACATTTCAGAGGGCAGCCCCGAGACCCCGGGACGGCCGCACAGTCACCGGCAGCCCCCAGCCGTCGTTTCAGAGGAGGTGTTCTCCGGTCAGTAACCTCACTGCTCAGCATCCCTTTTGCGCTCGCCGCAGGCGAAGCGTCAGGTGAACCCTATGTCTATGAACCCGGGCAGTTTGACGCCTATGCCTACACTATCAGCCATGAGCCGGGGCACTACGATGTGCGCTTCAGTGATTCGGTTGAGGCGGGAACCATTGCGTACGACGCGGGCTACCATTTTGTCTCGTCCGGACTCTCCGGAGAGGGTGTGCGTTTTTCCGGCGGCGATCCGCAGCGCGACAACATCGTCGCGGGGTTTGCCTATGTGCCGAAAATGGCGCTCAGCATTACCGGAGACGAACCGCTTGAGTTCGAAGCCACCGGCTACGGCGCCACTGTCGTTCATGCGCAGGGGAGCGCTCTTGCCGCACACCTTGATGCGGCTGATCTGACGCTGACAAATCAGCTCATAGCTCCGCTGAGCGCATATGCCGGTATTGAGGCAGACATGCCGCCCGTGGAGGGCTTTGCAGACTCCCTCACCATGCTCTATGTCGACACCCCTCTCAGGGTGACAGAGAACATGCATTTACGCTTTGAGCGCGAGCAAACGCTGACTCAGCGCGGCGCAAATCTCTTTTTCGGTCAGGACGGCGTGCTGGTGCTTGACAGCACCAAAATGGGAAAAGGCGCGCTGTTGAGCATCGGCGCCGGTGCCGAACTCGCTTTTGGCAGGGGTTCAGGCATCGCAGTGGTGAGTGCTGAAGACACGCTCTCGGCAGGGGTGAGCGCAGGTGGCGGCAGCCTTATGCTGGCGGCCTCAGGTTTGCCTGCGGCGACAGCTGCGCCGGCCACCGGGGCGCCGGATGATAACCGGATGCTTCCCTTCTTCATGCTTGAAAACGGAGCCTCGGTCACCGGGCTTTCCAATGCCGCCATTCTTTTCAGCGAGAACGGCGAACTTGTCACCGGCCATCTTGAACGAATCGGCAACACTGTTGTTGCAACCAGAAGACGCTGGGAGGCCAAAGGTCCCTATGGCGAGCTGGCCGGGCAGATTCGCGCATCAACGCAGGAGGGGATTGTTTCCGGAGCCCGCTCGGCGCTCTCTGGACTGCTGCTCACGCCCGAGTACTGGACGGCTTTTCTTCACGACAGCACCCTCAAGGGCAGCTCACTGGGCACTTCTCAGGCGATGAGAGACTCGCTTGGCTTTTCGCTGACGGATTTCATGACCTCGCTCGGCGACGAGAGTTTTTCCCTTGCGCTCGTCTCACGCGCGGATCGTGAGAAGGACGATGAAAAAGAGCGGAAACGCAAAGCAGAGCGAAGCTGGATTCCCTCCTTCGGTGAGCGGCTCAATGTCCGTCTGATCGGGGAGAGAAGCCGCGCCGGGGGCAGGGCAGTCAACATGCAAACGCTTGAGGCGGACAGACTTGACATCCGTCGCCGCAGCACCGGGTTCGAGCTGATTCTGGACAGAGATTACGCGGGCGGAATGCGCCGCTGGGGAGCACGTCTGGCGTACCGCAACAGTGACATCAGAAGCGAGAACCGGCGTTTTTACCGCGGCTGGCATGCCGACTCCGATGTGCTGACCGCGCGCGGCTACTGGGCGGCGGCACTGACAGATCCGCAGCAGTGGCTGGTGATTCACGCGGGTTACGCTCAGGCCGGTGATGTGCTCGATGCACAGGCCGGTGAGCACAGCCTGAGGATTCCGGACATTACCCGCAGAATGTGGCAGGCAGGCCTCTCGCACCACGTCTCGGATACGGAGCTCATTCCCGGGTTGCAGCTCTGGCGCAGGACGGGCGTTTCCCTCATTGCAGAAACAGCGGCAGACTACGGCGTCACGTTTGACGGCGAGGAAATTTTCCGTGTGCGGGAAGAGCGCCGGATTGCCGGGCGTCTGGAGGCGGGCGGCGGGATACTCGGGCGCTTTGTGATGCCCTCGCACAAGCTGCGGCTCACACTTCGCACGGCGCTTGAAGGCGCGCTTTATGCGGGCAGCCGCCGTCGCGGCATTACCGCGTCGGCAGGGGGCGCCGACGCGCATGACAGCACGCTCGGTATGCCCCGCTGGGAAGGCGTTTACACGCTTGGTGCACAGCTGAACTCAAAGCTCTGCACGTTTGCCTTGAGCGCCGGCGTGCGGGCGGATTCGGAGCATACACACTCCAGAGAGATTTCCGGAACGTTTTTTCTGGAATTCTAGAGACTTTCGTCAGGCGGATGCGCTCTGCTGAAACAGCCGAGTACAAATGCCTGACGGATTTCTCAATTAACGCCAAAGTTTGCTTGCTAGAATAACTCAAATGCGGGCTGGTCACTGAAACACTGACAGGGTATCCGCCCGGAATAAGAAGAAAAAGAATCCCAAGGAGGATGTTCTCATGGATGCGACCTTAGATGTCAGTCTGGCACGACGTCTGGTTGAACCCCTTTATAAGGGTGTGGAGCTTGAAACCGGAGAGCAGGCACTCGATCACGCAGAGGCCATGGTCACTATTCTGCGCGAGGTGAGAAACGATCCGGAACTGCAGGCAGCAGCTTATCTGTTTATGGTGCCGAGCATCATTCAGAACTCGGGCGAATGGATTGAAAAGAGTTTTGGTGCTTCGGTCAACCGTCTGGTACAGGAACTTCACCGTATTAACAAACTCTCCGAGGTGACGCGAAAAGATGCCACCGACACGCAGGGTGAGGTGATGCGCAAAATGCTCATTGCCATGTGTAATGACCTGCGTGTGGTGTTTCTCAAACTCGCAAGCCGCCTGCAGACGCTGCGCTACATGGTTGCCGATCCGACCGTTCTGGGCACTCAGCTCGGAGAGAACACGCTTGCTGTCTATGCGCCGCTCGCCAACCGTCTCGGTATCTGGCAGATGAAGTGGGAGCTCGAAGACCTCTCGCTGCGGCTCACGCGTCCTCAGGAATACCATGACATCGCCAAGCAGCTCGATGAGAGCCGTGAGGACCGTCTCAAGTTCATGGAAGGGGCTGTGGAGCATATCCGCACCCTGCTGCAGGAAAACCATATCAATGCTGAAATCAGCGGCCGTCCCAAGCACATCTATTCGATCTGGAAAAAGATGCAGCGCAAACACCTGCGCTTTGACCAGCTCTTTGACGTTCGGGCCGTGCGCATTATCGTGGGAACGGTCGAGGAGTGCTATCAGGTGCTCTCGATTGTGCAGAAGAGCTTCCCGGTGCTCAGCAAGGAGTATGACGACTACATCGCCAAACCCAAACCCAACGGCTATCAGTCACTGCACACCGTGGTAACGGACCGTCAGTCGCGCCCCATTGAAATTCAGATCCGCACACGCGCGATGCATGAATTTGCCGAGCTCGGTGTGGCTGCACACTGGCGCTACAAGGAGGCGGGCAACTCCAACGGGGCAACCTCAGCTGAAGAACACCGTGTCGCCTGGCTGCGTCAGATTCTCGCCTGGGGTACCGATATGGCACAGATGGCCCAGGAGGAGCACCCGCAGGATTTTGAAGACGAACACGTCTATGTGCTCACGCCTCAGGGCCGTGTGCTGGAGCTTCCCCGCGGGGCAACACCGGTGGACTTTGCGTACCTGATTCATACCGAGCTCGGTCACCGCACCCGCGGCGCCAAGGTCGACGGTGCGATGGTTCCGCTCAACACGCCGCTCAAAACCGGACAGACCGTGGAGATTATCGCCGGCAAGACCGGACAGCCCTCGCGTGACTGGCTCACCCCCGAGCTTGGCTACGCGGTCAGTCAGCGTACCCGCAACAAGGTCCGCCAGTGGTTCAATGCCCAGCAGGCGGCGCAGATGACCGCCGAAGGCCGTGAAAAGATTGACAAGGAGCTTGCCCGTCTGGGCAAGACCGCCGTCAAACTTGAAGAACTCGCCAAGCGCCTCGGCTACGACGGGGTGGATGAGTTCTGTCTTGCGTACGCCAAGGAGGAAATCTCCGCACAGGCGCTTGCAGCGGCCGTGCAGCCGCCCAAGCCCGCGGAACCTGAACCGGAAACCGTTGAGGTGAAGGCCTCGCGTCACAGCAAGGATAAGAGCGACGTGCTGGTGGTCGGGGTGGACTCGCTGCTCACGCAGCTCGCCCGCTGCTGCCATCCGGTGCCGCCCGACGACATCATCGGGTATGTGACCCGCGGTCACGGCGTGACGATTCACCGTACGGACTGCCCGAACATCCGGAACATGTCCGAGCAGGATCATGAGCGCCTGATTGAGGTGAGCTGGGGCAATCAGCGCCCCGAGAGCGTCTACCCGGTCGATGTGCTGATCGTTGCGCAGGAGCGCCCGGGACTGCTCAAGGATGTCTCCGAAGTGTTTATGCGTCAGAAGCAGCACGTCATCGGCATGGGCTCACAGCGCTCGCGCACAGATATGCGCATGCGTTTTACGATTGAGATCCAGTCGGTTGACAGTCTGCAGACGTCGCTCTCGGCACTGCGTGAACTTCAGGGGGTTCTTTCAGCGCGGCGCGTTTAAGGCCTCTCAGGAGCCCTCAAGGCATCCCCTTTTTAGGGTATTTTGAGGTTTTTTTACGAAGACCCTTGATTTTTTCAAAAAAATAGGCATAATACCTAATCTCTTTTCAGGCACATAGCTCAGTTGGTTAGAGCATCACCTTGACATGGTGGGGGTCGTTGGTTCGAGTCCAATTGTGCCTACCAGAATTCTAGGGAATGTTGATGATGAGTGCTTTTGTAAAAGCTATCCGAACAACAACACCCTCGCTTTGAAAGTAGAGGGCGTGGGCGGATTATTGTCACAGTATCCCAGACAAAAATAGCGCGGCTCATGTCCGCGCTTTTTTGTTATCCAGATTTTGTTTTGAGGTTTTTAACATGGTCGCAATTACCTTACCTGATGGTTCAAAACGCGAATTTGATGCACCGGTGACCGTTGCACAAGTCGCAGCGGATATTGGTGCCGGTCTGGCTAAAGCAGCGCTTGCCGGTCGTGTGGATGATCGCCTGGTGGATCTGTCCTACGTGGTGGATCACGATGCCAAGGTGAGCATCATCACAGGGCGTGACCCGGAAGGTCTGGAACTTCTGCGCCATTCGACCGCCCACCTGATGGCTCAGGCTGTCAAGCAGCTCTTCCCTGACGCTCAGGTGACGATCGGGCCGGCTATCGACAACGGTTTTTACTACGACTTCTCCTACAGCCGTGCCTTCACGCCTGAGGATCTGAAGGCGATTGAGGCCCGCATGGATGAAATCGTCAAGCAGGACCTGCCTGTGGAACGTACTGAAATGCCGCGCGACGAAGCCGTCAAGTTCTTCAAGAATCTCGGTGAACACTACAAGGCTGAAATCATCTCCTCGATTCCTGAAGGGGAAGTGATCTCGCTGTACCGTCAGGGCGACTTCATCGACCTCTGTCGCGGTCCTCACGTGCCGAGCACGGGCCGTCTGAAGGTTCACAAGCTCATGAAGGTTGCCGGTGCCTACTGGCGCGGTGACAGCAAGAACGAAATGCTGCAGCGCATCTACGGTACGGCCTGGGCCAACAAGGAAGATCAGGCCCAGTATCTGAAGATGCTCGAAGAGGCTGAACGTCGTGATCATCGCCGCCTCGGCAAGGAGCTCGACCTTTTCCATCTGCAGGACGAAGCCCCGGGCATGATTTTCTGGCACGCCAAGGGCTGGGCCATCTGGCAGGTTGTCGAACAGTACATGCGCCGCGTGTATCAGGACAACGGCTATGAGGAGGTGAAGGCTCCGCAGCTGCTCGACCGCTCCCTGTGGGAACGCTCCGGTCACTGGGCCAAGTACCGTGACAACATGTTCACGACGGAGTCCGAAAACCGCTACTACGCGCTCAAGCCGATGAACTGCCCGGGCCACATCCAGATTTTCAACTCCACGCTTCGCAGCTACCGTGATCTGCCGCTGCGTATCGGCGAGTTCGGTCAGTGCCACCGTAACGAATCCTCGGGTTCGCTGCACGGCATGATGCGTGTGCGCGCCTTCACGCAGGACGACGGCCACATCTTCTGTACGGAAGACCAGATCCTGAGTGAATGCGAATCCTATACGCGTCTGGTGGCCGAGGTTTACAAGGACTTCGGCTTCACGGAAATCTCCTACAAGGTTGCCACGCGTCCTGAAATGCGTATCGGTGCCGACGAAGTGTGGGATAAGGCCGAGCGCGCGCTGATGCAGTCGCTGGAGGATCTCGGTATCGAGTACGAAGTGCTCGAGGGCGAAGGTGCCTTCTACGGTCCGAAGATTGAATACCACCTCAAGGACTGCCTGGGCCGCTCCTGGCAGTGCGGTACGATTCAGGTCGACTTCCAGATGCCCGGCCGTCTGGGTGCGGAATATGTCGCTGAAGACAACACCCGCAAGGTGCCTGTGATGCTCCACCGTGCCATTATCGGCTCGCTCGAACGCTTCATCGGCATGCTGATTGAACACTATGCCGGCGCCTTCCCGACCTGGCTTGCCCCGGTTCAGGTGGCTGTTGCAAGCATTACGGATGCACAGTCTGATTACGCTCAGGAAGTTGCAAAGAAATTGCACAATGCGCGTATTCGTGTGCAATCTGATTTGCGCAGTGAAAAAATTAATTATAAAATTCGCGAATTGAGCATGCAGAAAATTCCTTACATCCTCGTTGTGGGTGACAAGGAAAAGCAGGCCGGAACGGTCGCTGTTCGCGTGCGCGGCGGCAAGGATCTGGGTGTTATGAAGGTTGAGGACTTCCTCAATCTCGTCGTGACGGAAAACCAGAACCGTACGCCGTATGAACACTAATTTCGATTAACTTTTATGGGAGTAGAGCCATAGCACAAGATCGTAAGCATCGGATTAATAATGAAATCCGAGTCCCTGAGGTCCGACTGACCGGCGTCGATGGCGCCCAGATCGGTATTGTTCGAACCAGTGAAGCCCTGCGTATGGCCGAAGAGGCTGACGTGGATCTGGTGGAAGTTGCGCCCAACGCACAGCCGCCTGTCTGTCGTCTGATGGACTACGGCAAGTTCCGTTATCAGGAACAGAAGAAGGCGCAGGAAGCCAAGGCCCGTCAGAAGGTCATTCAGGTCAAGGAAGTGAAGTTCCGCCCGGTGACGGACGAAAACGACTTCCAGACCAAACTGCGCAGTCTGGTTCGCTTCTTAACTGATGGCGATAAAGCCAAAGTCACGCTACGTTTCCGCGGCCGTGAAATGGCCCACCAGCACTTCGGTATGGAGCTGATGGATCGCATCCGTAATGAGCTCGATGATATTGCTCAGGTCGAACATCAGCCGAAGCTCGAAGGGCGACAGATGATTATGGTTCTTGCTCCTAAAAAGAAGAAGTAATTTTCTGCACAACTTCTTTTTTTGAGTTAAAATCCGTTTTTTCCCAGAAAAGTACTCATCTCCGGATGGGTACTTTTTTGGATAACAAGTGAGTCAGGGCAGAGCAAGTCTTTCCATAAGGGAAAGCGCCTTTGATTCATATAATAATGAGGTAACGGCAAATGCCGAAGATGAAAACCAAGCGCGCCGCTGCTAAGCGTTTTAAGCCGCGCGCCAGTGGCTCCATTAAGCGTGCCCACGCTACGAAGCGTCATATTCTCACCAAGCGTACAACGAAGAACAAGCGTCACCTCCGTGGCATGGTTGACATCCATGATTCGGATATGGCCAATGTTCGTCGCATGTTGCCTTACGCATAATAGGAGAATAGAGAATGCCCCGAGTTAAGCGTGGTGTGACGGCTCGCGCCCGTCATAAGAAAGTTTTTGCCCTCTCCAAGGGTTTCAGCCTCCGCCGCAACAACGTTTACCGTGTTGCCAAGCAGGCCGTTATGCGTGCCGGTCAGTATGCTTACCGTGACCGCCGCAACAAGAAGCGCGTCTTCCGCCGCCTCTGGATCGCCCGTATCAATGCCGGTACGCGCGCCAACGGCATGACGTACTCCGTGTTCATGAACGGTCTGCGTAAAGCCGGTATCGCTCTGGACCGCAAGGTTCTCGCCGATATGGCTGTGTTTGACAAGGAAGGTTTTGCCGCTCTTGTCAACCAGGTCAAGGCCTGATAAAAACACGACTGAATCTTTCCCTGCCGCGGCTTTTAGGTCGACAGGGTGAAATTCAGTGAGCGAAGAAGAGAGATTCTTTCTGAGAATCTCTCTTTTTTTATGTGCAAAAAACTGCGTATATTAGTAACCCACTGATAATTCAAGAAATTTTTCCACATAAAAACGCCATTCGTTGTAAAATTGAAAGATTCATTGCTCCATTTTCAGGGTGTTTTTGCCAACATTCCGGCTGGTCGCAAAGCGCTGGATCCATGTAAATGCGGTAAAGTGTCTGCGGTTCTGAGTCATGGAAAAACATCTGTGGCGCAATCGAAGTGAGGTTTCCGGGGGTGTTCTCCGGGACTTTACGAAGAAATTCACCCGGTCCGGCCGCTGTTTTTCTGCGGGAAAGAAGAAAGCGGACTGTCCGGGACGTCGTTAAATATTGTCGGAAAAATAAAACTATGCAAGACCTTACCGAACTTGTTGAGAGCGCTCGACAGGATTTTGCCAGTGCTGAGCAGGCCGCAGCTCTTGAAGATGCGAAGGCCCGCTATATTGGCAAGACGGGTGCTATCACCGCCATGATGAAGGAGCTGGGCCGTCTGGACCCGGAACAGCGTCGCGCACGCGGCCAGTTGATCAACCAGGCCAAGATGGCGATTGAAGAGGCGCTCAACGCCCGCCGTCAGCAGCTCGCCGATGCCGCTCTGCAGGCCAAACTGGTGAGCGAAGCGATTGACGTGACGCTGCCGGGCCGCCAGCGTGAGGCAGGCGGCATTCACCCCGTCATGCGCACCTGGATCCGTATTGAGGAAATCTTCCGCTCCATCGGCTTTGAAGTGGCTGACGGTCCTGAAATCGAAAGCGACTGGTTCAGCTTTACCGCGCTCAACAACCCGCCCAATCACCCCGCCCGTTCCATGCAGGACACGTTCTACGTGGACCGTCAGGACGAGGAGGGCCGTCCGCTGCCGCTGCGTCCGCACACCTCCCCGATGCAGGTGCGCTACGCCCGCACGCACAAGGCCCCGATCAAAGTGATCGCACCGGGCCGCACGTACCGTGTTGACAGCGATGCCACGCACTCCCCGATGTTCCATCAGGTCGAAGGCCTCTGGATCGGTGACGATGTGAGCTTCAGCGACCTCAAGGGTGTGTACAGCAACTTCCTGCGCCGTTTCTTTGAAACCGACGATCTGGTTGTGCGTTTCCGTCCGAGCTATTTCCCGTTCACGGAGCCGAGCGTTGAAGTCGACATGATGTTCACGAGCGGTCCGCGCAAGGGCAAGTGGCTGGAGATCTCCGGTGCCGGTGAAGTGCACCCCAATGTTGTCCGCAATTTTGGCCTTGATCCTGAAACGCATATCGGCTTTGCCTTCGGCTCCGGGCTTGAACGCCTGACGATGCTCCGTTACGGCATTGATGACCTGCGTCTGTTCTTTGAAGGTGACCTGCGCTTCTTGCGCCAGTTCAACTGAACGCCTCAATCGCGATTGACTGCAAAAGGAAAGAATTATGTTGTTTACTGAAGAGTGGCTCCGTCAGTACGTGAGCCCTGAGCTGAGCACCGAGGCGCTGGCTGAAACCCTGACGATGTCGGGGCTTGAAGTTGAGGAAGTTACGCCGGTTGCTCCTGAATTCACGGGTGTTGTGGTGGCCGAGGTGGTGACCTGCCGCGACCATACGAACTCTGACCATCTTCACGTGTGTGAAGTCAACGCCGGTACCGGCGAACTGCTGCAGATTGTCTGCGGCGCACCCAACGTGCGCGCCGGTGTGAAGGTGCCCTGCGCTCTTGTTGGCGCGGAGCTCCCCGGGGGCTTCCATATCAAGAAGTCCAAGCTGCGCGGTGAGGTTTCCTGCGGCATGCTCTGTTCGGCCCGTGAACTCGGCATCAGCGAAGACCACAGCGGTCTGTGGATTCTGCCCGACGACGCACCTGTCGGGATGAATATCCGTGAGTACGCCCGTCTGGACGGCTCGCGCATTGAAATCAAACTCACGCCCAACCGCGGTGACGCGCTCTCGCTCGTCGGTGTGGCCCGTGACCTGCACGCCGCCACCGGCGCTCCGCTCACGCTGCCCGTCATGGAACCCGTGGCGCCCACGTGCGAATGCAAAATGCCGGTGAAGGTTGAGGCCACTGATCTGTGCGGCCGCTTTACCGGTCGTATCATCCGCAATCTCAATGCCGCTGCGCCGACGCCGGACTGGATGATCCGCCGTCTTGAGGCAGCCGGCATGCGTCATATCTCCGCGCTCGTCGATATCTCGAACTACGTGATGCTCGAAGTGGGCCGTCCCTCGCACTTCTTCGATATGGCCAAGCTCAAGGGCGACGGTCTTACGGTGCGCTGGGCCCGTGAAGGGGAATCGGTCGAACTGCTCAACGGTCAGACCGTTGAACTCGATCCGTACTACGGTGTGATCTGTGACGGCGACCGTCCCGAATGCCTCGCCGGCATCATGGGCGGCGAGTCAAGCTCGATCACGGATGAGACGAAGGATCTTTTCATTGAAATGGCCTTCTGGTATCCGGTCGCTATTCAGGGCCGCTGCCGCCGTCTGAATTTCTCCACCGATGCCGCCCACCGCTTTGAACGCGGCGTGGACTTCGGCAGCAACGTGGACCATATGGAATACATCACCCGTCTGGTGCTCGAGATTTGCGGTACGCCTGAAACGAAGGTGGGTCCGGTTGATGACCAGCAGGTGAACATGCCCGAACGCAAGATGGTGAGCATGCGTGTTGCCCGCTGCCGCAAGGTTGTCGGCGTGGAAATTCCTGTTGAAGCGATGGAAAACACCTTCAAGCGTCTGGGCTTTGAATATACCTTCGACGGTGAAGTGTTTACGGTCAAGGCACCGACCTACCGTTTTGACATTGAAATTGAAGAGGACCTCATTGAAGAGGTCGCCCGTCTGTACGGTTACGAAAAGCTGCCGGACCGTCCGCCGCTCGCCCGCATCGAGATGAAGAACCGTCCGGAGGAGTCCCGTTCCAACCATGACCTGCGCCGCATGATGGCTGCGCTCGGCTATCAGGAACTGATCAACTTCTCGTTCGTGCCTGAGGACTGGGAAAAGGATTTCGCCGGCAATGACCGTCCGATCCGTCTGCTCAACCCGATCGCCTCCCAGCTCTCGGTGATGCGTACGCAGATGATCGGCAACCTTGTCGACATTCTCAAGTACAACCTCAACCGCAAGGCTGAACGTGTGCGTGTGTTTGAACTCGGCCGCGTGTTCCTGCCCGATCCCACCGTCAATGACGGTCCGTGGTCGGTCAAGGGCATCAGCCAGCCGCTGCGTATCGGCGGTCTTGCCTACGGTGACGCCGATCAGGCCCAGTGGGGTGTGAAGGCACGTACGGTGGACTTCTTTGACGTCAAGGGCGACGTTGAACGTCTGATCGCACCGCTGCATCCGCGCTTCTGCCGTGAAGAGCATCCGGCGCTGCATCCCGGCCGTTCCGCCGCCATTTACGTCGGGGAACGCCGCGTGGGTTACATCGGCGAGTTGCATCCGCGCCTCGTTCAGAAGTATGATCTGCCTCTTGCGCCGACGGTGTTCGAGGTTGATGTCGAACCGCTCTGCACGGTTTTCGTTCCGCATTACGAACCGGTGAGCAAGTTCCAGCCGATGCGTCGTGACATCGCTGTGGTCGTTCCGGCCGAGATGCCGCTCAAGACGCTCTCGGATGCCATTACGACGGCCCGTCTCGGCGATGTGCGTACGGCGCCTGTGGTGAATGTGAACCTCTTTGACGTGTACCGTCCGACGGATGAGGCACACAAGTCTGAGAAGTCTCTGGCATTCAGTCTCGAGCTGCAGTCCCGTTCGAGCGATGTACCGCTCTCGGATACGGAAGCCGATGATGCCGTCCAGGGCATTGTTGATGCTCTGACACAGGTTGGTGCGCGTTTGCGCAGCTAAGGTAACACCTGTCGGGGAGGAGGGAAGGCCTCCTTCCCGGCAAGCACTGAAGAAAAAACAAAATGAAAGTGGACAATGAAACCCTTATGGACACGCCGGGGTCTACGCTGACCAAGATGGAGCTGATTGAACACCTCACCGAGCGTCTCGACATTGACAAGACGTTAGCCAAGACACTCGTGGATGCGTTTTTTCAGGAAATCATCAGCAGCCTCAAAGACGGCTGCACGGTGAAACTGCCCGGTCTCGGGAACTTCATGGTGCGTGACAAGGTCGCCCGTCCGGGCCGCAATATGAAGACCGGTGAAATGATTACCATCAAACCCCGCCGTGTGGTGACCTTCCGCTCGTCGGCACTGCTTAACCGCCGTGCCACAGCTCACCTCGTGGATAAGGCCGATGCCGGTGGCAGGAGCGAGGACGACAGCGAAGAATAAGTGTTATACGACAATCCCAAAAAAAGGGGATGGACATAAAATCATCTTTCTTTTTCGGATTCATTCGTATATACTTTCAAGTCTGTTCGGGGCGTAGCGCAGCCTGGTAGCGCACTTGCATGGGGTGCAAGGGGTCGCGAGTTCGAATCCCGCCGCCCCGACCAGAAAGAATTTCTCAAAAGAGGAGCAGTCTGATGATTGCTCCTTTTTTGTTTTCTGTACGCAACAGATTCCCGCGCGCACAAAAAAACCGTGCGGCAGAAAAGAAAAGTGCGGTGAATCCCGCACACGATCCTGACTTTTAGCACATAATTTGTTACATGTGTCCCCCCTCGTTTTGTCCGTCGAGACGGCAAAGCTGAACATGACCTAAAGGAGGCTATGTGGAGCTACTTCTCAACCCGATCATTATTTCCGTGATTCTGCTCTGTGTGCTGTGTCTGCTGAAAGTGAATGTGCTGCTGGCACTTCTGATTTCCGCACTCGCCGCCGGTCTGACAGGCGGACTCGGTCTCACCAAATCCATGGAGATTCTCTCTAACGGTTTCAGCGCAAATGCGACAACCGCACTCTCCTACATTCTTCTGGGTACCTTTGCCGTGGCGATCGCGCAGACCGGGCTCATGCAGATGCTGGTGCGCTGGATCGGTCAGCGTGTGGGCACCAAACCCAAAATCTTCTGCTTTATCATCGCCTTTATCGCCTGCCTGTCGCAGAACGTGGTGCCGGTGCATATCGCCTTCATTCCTCTGCTCATTCCCCCGCTGCTCTCCCTGATGAACCGTATGAAGCTTGACCGCCGCGCCGTGGCCTGTGCGCTCGGTTTCGGTCTGACGGCGCCGTATGTGTCGCTGCCGGTGGGCTTCGGGCTGATTTTCCAGGGCATTGTTGCGGGTTCCATGACCGACAACGGAATCAAGACGACGGTTGACGACGTGGCCGCGGTCGCCTGGATTGCCGGGCTTGCCATGCTCGTGGGGCTTGTGCTTGCGGTGATGTTTTATTCACGCGCGCGCACCTATAAAGATATTCCCATTCCCGGCGCGCAGCAGCATGCCGAAGAGGATCTGAACTTCAATAAAAAGCATCTGGCCACGCTCGTTGCCATTGTGGCCGCTGTGGCTGTTCAGCTCACGCTTGAATCCCTGCCGCTAGCCGCACTCTTCGGGCTGGTGGTGATGTTTGTCGGCGGCGCCTTCCGCTTTGACAAGCTCGATGACCATATCTCGAGCGGTATTTCCATGATGGGGCTCATCGCGTTTGTGATGCTGATCGCCGGCGGTTACGCTGCCCTGCTCAAGGGGACCAATGCCGTCAACACGCTGGTTGAAAGCGTTGTGCCGCTCATCGGTTCGAACAAATGGGCGGCTGCCACGATCATTACGCTGATCGGTCTGCTCGTGACGATGGGTATCGGGACGAGTTTCGGTACGGTGCCTATTCTCGCTGTGATCTATGTGCCGCTGTGCACGGCTGTGGGCTTCTCGGTGCCGGCAACCATTCTGCTGATGACTGTCGCCGGCGCGCTCGGTGACGCGGGCTCCCCGGCCTCGGACAGTACACTAGGGCCGACGAGCGGTCTGAATGCGGACGGACAGCACAACCACATATGGGATACCTGTGTGCCGACGTTCCTGGCCTATAACGTTCCGCTGCTCATTGCCGGTATCGTTGTTTCGCAGTTCATCTGAGCCTGACGTACAGCACTCTGCGTAAAAAAGACGGCGGCTCGTCTCCGGAAGGAAGACGGCCGCCGCAGTTTTTTGTCTCTGGCACGAGAAGCCAAAAAAAACGGGTTGCAACCCTATCAGTGCAACCCGTAAAAATTTCAGAAACCATAGCAGTTAAACCGTCCAAGCATGATCTAACTGTGTGCCATTCGTTGCAGACCTCTAAGCAACATAGTGAATGGAACTGTTTCTTGATGAGTGAATAGTAACGGGGAATCAAAGACTTGTGTGTAAGGTTCAGTTAAGGTAATGTAAATACGGCTTATTTTATTGATTTACATCAATAAAATAAGCGGCAAAATAGACCTAGGTGAACTGAATTACGTCCTCCGGCAGAGTGAAAACTCCTCCTTTGGAAGCGGTTGCCCGGCAGAGCCGTGATAAGATCACGGGGATATTTTTTCTCTGGTCGGACCGCATTAAAGGCTGAGGTGTTTGAGCATGCATATCCTGATTTCCAACGATGACGGCTACCGGGCGCCGGGTATCCAGGCGCTGGCACGGGCGATGGCGCGCTTCGGGCGCGTGACGGTCTGTGCGCCGGAATTCAATCACTCCGGCGCCTCCAACTCCCTCACACTGAACCGCCCGCTGACGGTGGATCATATTGAAGGGGACAATCTCTATATTGTGAGCGGAACGCCGAGTGACTCGGTTCACGTGGCACTCACCGGTGTGCTCGATGAGAAACCCGATCTGGTGGTTTCGGGCATCAACTGCGGGGCGAACATGGGTGATGACACCATGTACTCGGGTACTGTCGCTGCGGCAATCGAGGGCTATCTCTTCGGCATTCCCTCTTTTGCCTTCTCGCAGATCGACCGGGGATGGGGTGAACTCGAAAGTGCGGCAAAGGTGGCACAAATTGTTATCGAACGCTATTTAGAGTCCTCGGATTGTACCCATCCGACCCTTTTAAACGTTAATATTCCAAATATGCCCCTTGAGCAGCTCAAAGGGGTGATGAGTACACGTCTGGGCAGACGCAAGTCCGCCGAGTCGGTGATTCGTGAAATGAGTCCGCGCGGCTTTCCGGTGTACTGGATTGGTGCGGCAGGTCATCCCGAGGATGACACTGAAGGGACGGACTTCTGGGCGACGAGTCACGGCTATGTGTCAGTATCGCCTTTGCAGATTGATTTAACAGCCCATAAGCAGATTGATATGGTCGGGCAGTGGATGAATGCGCCTTTGCCCGTAACGGATTCAGGAATTTAGAGGAATAGCGATGAAAAAACCCCTTCTATGGCTTACAGTGGTTGGTACCGTGATTGTGATGGCAGGCTGTTCGACCTCGCCGCGCAAACCGGCCACAGTGGTTGACAAATCCACCTACAGCCAGCCCAGTGAAGCACAGCAGGCTCTGCTGACGGCAGAACAGCAGCGTCTTGCCAGTCTTGCCTCGGGTCAGTCCTATACCGTCAAGCCCGGCGACACGCTCTACAGCATCGCTATGCGTCATGGTGTCTCCGTACACGAACTCAAGGAAATCAACGGTATTTCCGATCCCACACAGATTCAGCCCGGCCAGCTTCTCGCGCTCTCGCGCAACGTGCGCGCTCCGTATGAGCAGGATGCGCCGAGCGACGTGCGTGTGACGCCGATCGCCGTGCCGCAGGCCGCCTCGCAGGCTGCGCCTGCCGCCGTGAGCCAGGCCAAACCCGCGGCCGAACCCGAACCGGCACCGAAGGCGCAGCCCAAAGCTGCTGAACCGGCCGCCGCTTCCTCGTCGCGCATGATCTGGCCGGTCAAGGGCAAGGTTGTCTCGAACTACGCCAGCAACGGCAAGGGTCTTGACATTGCCGGCACCAAGGGTGATGTGGTCGTGGCAGCTGCCGAAGGTGATGTGCTCTTTGTGGGCGTGGTCAAGGGTTACGGCAACCTCGTCATCGTGAAGCACTCGCCCACGCTGGTGACCGCCTACGGTAACAACGACCGTGTGACGGTGAGCAACGGTACGCATGTGCGCGCCGGTCAGAAGATCGCCGAGCTCGGCATGGGTGAAGGCCAGCCTGCACTGCGCTTTGAAGTGCGCGAAAAGGGCAAGCCTGTTGACCCGATGCAGTTCCTTCCGCGCTAACTTGAGCGGACAGTCCGCCTGAGGGCGGAAAAAATTCCGGGGGGCACGCATGACTGCGGCCCCCTCAGTTTGTCTGAGAGCGTGAAAAGTATGCTCTCAATGGAAAAACCCAGCTAATAAAGTCAATTCAATTATGGCAAGACGTCAGAACAAAGCTCCTGAACTTTTCACTGTGGATGTGCTTCGTCTCGACCAGGAGGGTCGCGGCGTTGCCTATAACGACGGGAAGGTCGCTTTTATCGAAGGTGCACTTCCCGGGGAAACGGTGACCTACGAGCTCACCCGCAACAAACCGAGTTTTGAAATGGGTCGCGTCTGCACGGTACACAAGGAAAGTGTGCTCCGTGTGAAACCGCGCTGCCCGAATTTCGGCCACGGGCCGGGCAGCTGCGGCGGCTGTGCGATGCAGCATCTTGAGGCGCGAGCGCAGGTCGCCTTCAAGGAACGCGTGATGCTCGATACGCTCTGGCACATCGGCAAGGTCCGTCCCGAGAATATTCTCACGCCGCTGTACGGTCCGACGTGGCACTACCGTCACCGTGCCCGACTCACCGTGCGCAACGTCCCGAAAAAGGGCGGTGTGCTTGTGGGGTTCCATGAGAAAAGTTCAAGCTATGTGGCCGATATGCATGAGTGCCACATCCTGACGAAGAATGTCTGCGACATGCTCGAGCCGTTCCGTGAGCTCGTGGCCGGACTCTCGATCTGCGAGCGCATGCCGCAGATTGAAATTGCCGTGGGCGGAGACGGTCACACGGCACTGGTGTTCCGTGTGCTTGAAGCGCCGAGCAGCGAGGATATGGACAGGCTGCTTGCCTTTGGTGACAAATACAACGCGGCGATCTGGCTTCAGCCCAAGGGGCCCGACAGCGTGTATCCGGTCAGAGCGGAGGATGCGGACAAACTCGCGCTCACGCTCTCGGAGTTCGGTGTGCGGATTGTTTTCAAGCCCACCGACTTCACGCAGGTCAACCCTGCCATCAATGAAGTGATGGTGGGACGCGCCGTGCGTCTGCTGGATGTGCATCCGGAGCACAAGGTGGCGGACTTTTTCTGCGGCCTTGGCAACTTTACGCTGCCGCTGGCAACCCGCGCAAAAACCGTTACCGGTATTGAAGGCAGCGAGGGACTCGTTGCCCGTGCCCGTCAGGGGGCTGCGGATAACGGCCTGGCGCAGAAAACCGACTTTGTCGCGCGCAATCTCTTCACCTGGAGCGAGGAGGACTGGGACCGTCTCTGGGAGAAGATGGGCGGCATCGACCGCGTGCTGATCGACCCGCCGCGTGAAGGTGCGCTTGCACTCTCGCGCGTGCTTGCTGCAACGGATAAACGCCCGGAGCGCGTGGTTTATGTCTCCTGCAATCCCGCCACGCTCGCCCGCGACTGCGCCATTCTGCAGCACGAGGGCGGCTGGATTATCCGGGAGGCCGGCATTATGAATATGTTCCCGCATACGGGCCATGTGGAAAGTATTGCCGTGCTCGAACCCGGTCCCCGGCCTGAAAAGCTCTCCGAGGATGCCGAGCGCATCGAGCGCCAGATTGCCAGTCATGGCGACGACAAAGTTGTTGAAATTCAAGTGGATGAATAAACGGCGCTGAAGTAAAAATACTTCCAGCACAGGGTTTCAGACAAATTGTCTGGAACCCTTTTGCTTTTGTGTGCTCGGCATGAGCATGTGTTAACGGGTGAAAGTCCCGAGAGGAGCCG
>CAJJRX010000016.1 GCA_905194315.1 uncultured Sutterella sp.
TAAGAAGGCAGTATCTTCTCAGCTGTTACCACAAACATGCATGAAGACTCTAAAAATCCTGATGTGAATTTTATGCCGGCTGTTGAGACAGGTAATCAGCCTGTAAATTACCCGGAAAATAAAAGTGCAGAAGTTCTGAGATGAGTTAATGCCAGCTTTGCGGGAAGAAATATTGAAGGTCTCCCAGCGACGTGCCGGCGTGGTGTACGGATTTCTCGATATGGCCCGCTTTTAGGCGGAGCGGGTGATGCGTGCTGCTGTTACGCTCTCGCCGCCGCAAAGAGGCTGGCGTAAATAACAGCGCTCAGCGTATTGCGCTTCGAGACACTCATGGCAAAGTCACAGGCTCTACCCTGTTCCCGGACCAGATCCTCTACGAGCTGAGCAGAGGGACGAAGGAAAAAGCGGGCGCCGCTGGCGGCGAGTACCGCTGCGCAGGGGGTGTTGAGTTCGTGCGACACGACAAGCGCATTAAGCACCGCAAGCAGCAGCTCGTCATCACGCAGTGCATTCTGCCAGCCGTTTTGCGCATCAAAGTGTTGCGGCAACACTGAACGGGTCACCACGACATTCATACCCTCAGTTTGCAGCAGAGCATGCGGCTGCGCAATCAGCGCTCCCCAGCGGTAGATATTGTTGAACTGCTCAACACTGCGTGCCTGCGGTACAAAGGGGAGCAGCTCAAGGGCGCTGTTGTCCTTAAGGGACGCCTCAAGCGCTTCGCTCACAAACACGGCCTCAACCTTCATGTCTTCGCGCAGCCACCGCCCGGTGCTCAGCCCGGCACGCGGCTCAAAGGGCAGTCTGTCAAGCAGGGGCGGAATATCGTCCGGCATTTCATAAGTGCTCAGCACGTGCACGGCAGAAACCGGAGGCTGCGCGTAGACGGGCGCCGGTGCAGGCACCTGCGCCGGTACGTTCCCGAGCACCGGTTCTCTCAATTCTGAGCTCTGCGGCGCGGGATTGTCAGCCAGGAGAGGATCCGTTTGCGGCAGGGGATCGACCGTTTCCTCCCGGGCCAGAACGGGTTCTTCCTCCTCATCAGTACCGGGCTCCTTACGCTGACCGAAGATATCCGAGAGTTCACGGCGCAGTTTCGGCAGACCGAGATTTTCAAGCGCGAGCCGGCGCCGGCGAAGCAGCCACAGACCAAGGAGAAGGAAAAGCGCGGCAATTCCACCCCAGAAAACCCACACTCCCAGGTCAGAGTGCATGAACCTGCGTATCTCGACCATGGAAGGAATGGCATTAAGAAGAGTTTCCTGAGTGGACATAGTATTGCGACCAAAACGACAGGCGGGCGCAGCAGGTGCGCGGGCCCGGACTAACCTAAAGCGTATTAGTCTATTTTCCCACAAATCGCAGGTGTTCGGGTCAGATTTTGAGACAATGCCTCAAAATAGCGGTGTTTAACGCCTGTTTTTCAGTGTGCTGCGACTGCCGCCGGCAGTTCTGCGGGCCGGGTGCGGCGTACGGCGACGCTCCCCTTTGTGTCTTGCGTCTTCAGGGGCATAGCGCGGTGCTGCACCACGGCTGGCGGCAAGGAGCGCAAACACTGTGGGTACTTTCGCGAGTGGCGGCTCTTTGCCAAGTGCCGCCTTCCAGTCCGCCACGCGGCGTGTGCGTATGGACTCTCCGGCGCCGGTAATGTCCGCGGCGACGGTAAGACGGGTGTCAGGCGCGAGGGAGGCGAGCAGCGTTTCGAGCATGGCCTGATTGCGGTAGGGCGTCTCGATAAAGAGCTGGGTTTCACTTCGGCGTGAGGCGGCTTCGAGCGAGCGGATCGCCTCTGCGCGCTCCGTTTCGTGAATCGGCAGATAACCGGAGAAGCGGAAACGCTGACCGTCAAGTCCTGAGGCCATGAGGGTCATCAGAAGCGAGGAGGGGCCGGTGAGCGGCACCACCCGGATGCCGAGCTCATGCGCACGGGCAACGAGCTGCGCGCCCGGATCAGCAATTCCGGGGCAGCCCGATTCGCTCACCACCGCAGCGTCTTCGCCGCCCATGACGGGCTGCAGCCAGGCATCGAGCTTTTCCGGATCCGGATCGTGTCCGATCTCCTCGATACTCAGGTCGGCAATCGCGACCGGGTGCTCGAGCGCCTTGAGATAGGCGCGGGCGGTTTTGGCCGCCTCCACGTAGAAGCGGCGGATGTGACGGGCGCGTTCGGCAACTCCCGGGGGAATGGCCACGTCGAGAGTGTCATCGGCAATCACAGTAGGAAGCAGATAAAGTATGCCCGTCATGGCTGCTCTCCCTTACGCCTTGAGAATACCCGGAAGGACATCAACGCCAGCCCGGGCAAGCAGCGTTGTGAGCACCATCAGCGGCAGGCCGATGAGGCTGGTGGGGTCGTCCGAGGTGACACTTTCCATGAGCGCGATCCCGAGGCGTTCAATCTTGGCGGAGCCTGCGCAGTCATAGGGCTCCTCCCGGTCGACATACGCTTCAATCGTCTCGCGCGTGAGCGGGCGCAGTTTCACCGTGGTCTGCGACTTCACGCTCTGCGCGCGGCCTTCAGCGTCAATGACGCAGAGCGCCGTGGTAAAGACAACGGTTTTACCCTGCATGGTGAGGAGCTGCTCAATGGAGCGCTCGCGGGTGTGAGGTTTACCCAGCCGGATCCCGTCAAGATCGGCAACCTGATCGGAGCCGATCACCACGCTGCCCGGGTGCTTTTCCCAGACGGTGCGCGCCTTGAGTTCCGCCAGACGCATTGCGGCCTCCTGCGGCGTTTCCCCGGGAATGCCTGACTCGTCCACATCGGGACTTTCACAGGTATAGGGCACACCCAGGCGGTCAAGCAGTTCACGGCGGTAGCGCGAACTCGAAGCAAGAATCAGCGGAGCTGTCATTTTTATCACCAACAGTAAAATAACGGTAAACTTAACGCACGGGAGGCGGCAGGCGCTGCCTTTGCGCGGCCGGACTCCCGTCCGAGCGATGTCCCACATTGTAAGGGAAATCAGCTCAAGCTGAACGAAGGAAAACACATGTCACAGTTGACGATTGATATTTTTGAACTGGCAAGATCCTGCGAAACGCTTGAAGGGGAGGTGAGCCTTGAGGATATGCCTGAGCTGAGGAAAACCGTGCTGTCGCTCACCGGCGGCGCGGTGCGCTTTGTGGCCACCGGGCTCGGCACGCTGCGCCAGTATCCGGCCGTCTCGCTTTCTATTGAGGGGGAGGCCGAAATGACGTGTGCGCGCTGCAATCAGCCCGTGACGGTGCCTTTTGAGCACGAACTCACTTTCATCCTCACAAAGTCCGAGGCGGAGGCAAACCGCATTCCGCTCGATGAGGACGGGGACGAGGAGGATGTGATCGTCGGGAGCAAGTCCTTTGACGTGCATGCCTGGGTGCAGGAGGAGACGATCCTGACGCTGCCGGGCATTGTTTCGCACGATGACTGCGAGGCACCCGCCCATGAGGAGGCCTCGGACGATGCCCCCGTCAATAATCCCTTTGCGGCACTCGCCGGACTCAAAAAGTCCTGATTTCTCTGCCACTGGAAAAAGCCAAACGGCGTGAGGAGTTAATCCTTCACGCCGTTTTGCATTTCTCTGAGCTACCCGTCTCAGGGCGACTGAGTGAGAGCGCCGAGCACCTCATAGAGGAACTGGATGCGCCCTTCGGGACTCTGCGAGCCGCCTTCAATTCGCAGCCGCTCGGGGCCCGCCATACGGGCGTCCTTTCTTGACTGCAGGAAGCGGATCAGCGCCATCGGTTCGATGTTGGGCTTTTCCACAAATGTGATCGAGGTTCCCTGGGCACTGGCGTCAATCTTGCGGATCCCGATCGCATCGCAGCGGATTCTCAGTTTATGCACTGCGATGAGCCGCTCGGCCGCGGCAGGCAGTTTGCCGTAGCGGTCGGCAAGCGCTTCGGTGGCTGCGTAGATCGCCTCAAGCGACTCGGCGCTGGAGAACTCCTTGTAGAACCCGAGACGCTGCGCCACATCAGGCACATAGTCATTCGGGAGCAGAGCGGGCGCGTGCAGATTGATTTCGGTTGTGGCGGCAAGCGGACTTTCAAAGTCGGGTGTCTCCCCGCGGCGCAGTGCCTTGACGGCGCTCGTGAGCATGCGGTTGTAGAGATCAAACCCCACTTCCATGATTTCGCCTGACTGGTTTTCGCCGAGCACTTCGCCGGCGCCGCGGATCTCGAGGTCGTGCATGGCGAGGTAGAACCCGCTGCCGAGCTCTTCGAGCGACTGAATCGCCTCAAGACGCTTGGCCGCCTGCTTCGTGATCGCCCCTGAGGGCGGCGTGAGCAGATAGGCGTAGGCCTGATGATGGCTTCGACCCACACGGCCGCGCAGCTGATGCAGCTGCGCAAGACCGAGTTTGTCCGCACGCGAAATGATGATCGTGTTCGCACTCGGAACGTCAATCCCGGTTTCGATAATCGTCGTGCACAGCAGCAGATTAAAGCGCTGCTGATAGAAGTCGCGCATGATGTGTTCGAGCTCGCGCTCGCTCATCTGACCGTGTGCCACGGCGATGCGGGCCTCAGGGATGAGGCGCGCGAGCTGATCACGGCGGTTTTCAATCGTTTCGACCTCGTTGTGCAGGAAGTAGACCTGACCGCCGCGCTTTAATTCGCGGATGATCGCCTCGCGCATCACCCCGTCGCTCTCACTCTGTACAAAGGTTTTCACCGCCAGCCGTCGCTCGGGCGCTGTGGCGATCACCGAGAAGTCACGGATGCCCTCAAGACTCATCGAGAGCGTGCGCGGGATCGGGGTGGCGGTCAGCGTGAGCACGTCCACCTCGGCACGAAGTTTCTTGAGAACCTCTTTCTGACGCACGCCGAAACGGTGTTCCTCGTCAATGATCACCAGACCGAGGTTGGCAAACTTCACCTTGTCGGTGAGGAGTTTGTGTGTGCCGATCGCGATGTCAACGCTCCCTGCAGCCAGCCCCTCGAGCGCCCTGGTGGTTTCCTTGCCGGTGCGAAAACGCGAGAGCTCGGCAATATTCACCGGCCACGAGGAGAAGCGGTCACGGAAGGTCTGCGAGTGCTGTTCGGCAAGCAGCGTCGTGGGGCAGAGCACCGCAACCTGTTTGCCGGAACTCACGGCGACAAATGCAGCGCGAAGCGCCACTTCGGTCTTCCCGAAGCCCACGTCCCCGCACACGAGCCGGTCCATCGACTTGCCGCTCGTCATATCGTCAATCACCGCATTGATGGCGCTTGCCTGATCAGGGGTTTCCTCAAAGGCGAAGCCTTCGCGGAACGCGTCATAATCGGCCGGATCGATCTTGAATTCAAAGCCCGTGCGTGACTGGCGCAGTGCGTAGAGCGCCAGCAGTTCGGCGGCGGTGTCGCGCACCTGTTCACTCGCTTTTTTCCTCGCCTTTTCCCAGTCACCGCGACCGAGCGTGTGCAGCGGCGCGTTCTCCACGTCGCTGCCCGAGTAGCGGGATATGAGATGCAGGTTGGCAATCGGCACAAACAGCCTGGCGTCGTTTTTGTAGTCAATGCGCAGAAACTCCGCCGGACCGTCCGGGGTGTCGATAAATTCAAGCCCCTGATAGCGGCCGATACCGTGCTCAAGATGCACGACCGGGTCGCCGATTTTGAGTTCCGACACGTCCCGCACGAGCATTTCCATGCTGCTCGTTGCACGCTGTGCGCGAACGCGCGAGCGGCGGGGACTTGCCGCATAGAGTTCACTCTCGGTGAGGAGCGTGATTTTTTCAGCATCGACATCTGCGCCCGCGAAAAGCGGCGCAACCGTGAGTCCCACCTGTGCCTCAGAGGCGAGAAAGTCCTCCCAGCTGCGCACCTCGCTGAAGGTGAGACCCGAGGAGCGGAAAAGCTCTCCCATCGTGGTCTGACGGCCTACACTGCTCGCACAGATGAGCGTGCGGTAGTGACGGATTTTCTGCGCGTCGGTAAAGACAAAAAGGTTGGTGAGCGGGTTCTGACTCTTTCGGTCGACCGTTGCCGCCTTCAGGGCGGCACGCCGATCCCTGATCGCTTCCTCGTTCCAGCGAAGCGAAAAGCGGGCAAAACGGTTGAGCGCCACGAAAAAGCTCTCGGCATCAAGCCAGAGCTCCGAGGGCGAGAGCGGCGGACGCGCCTTGTCCCCCGCGAGCATGGCCGCGCGAGAATTCGTATCCCGCATAAACGCTGCCAGAGTTGCCTGAATATCCCCGCAGGTCACCACTGCGGTGCCCTCGCCGAAGTAGTCGGCAAAGCTTGCAGTCTCATCGAAAAAGAGCGGCAGATAGTACTCGATCCCGGCAGGCAGCACGCCGTTGCTGATATCGCGATAGATCAGACTTTTTGCCGGGTCCCCCGGAAAACGGGTTCGCCAGCGCTGCCGGAAGTCCGCAAGCGCCGTCTCATGGACCGGAAATTCGTGCCCGGGCAGCAGCCGGATCCGATCGACCGCCTCCATCGAGCGCTGCGTTTCAATGTCAAACCAGCGGATCGAGTCGATCTCGTCGTCAAACATATCGAGACGGAACGGATGCTCGCTGCCCATCGGGAAGACGTCAATCAGACTGCCGCGCACGGCAAATTCACCCGCGGCGAGCACCTGCTGCACATGAGCGTAGCCGGCTTTGACAAGGTTGGCGCGAAGCGACTCGATATCGAGTCTGTCGCCCACGGCAAAAAAGAACGTGTTCCCGCCCACAAAACTCACCGGGGCAAGACGCTGTGCGGCAGTGATGGCCGAGACGATCACCACGTCGACATCACTGCCGGCCTGCGTGATGCGGTAGAGCGTCTCGAGACGTTCGGAGACAATGGTTTCCTGAGGACTGAGCACATCGTAGGGGAGCGTTTCCCAGTCAGGGAACGTCACCACATTGAGGGAGGGATCGAAAAAGCGGATCTCCTGACTCAGGCGTATCACATCAATCGAGTCGGCGCACACCACCAGAAGCCGCTCTTTGCGCGCTTTGCGCTTCTGAGCCATTTCGGCGAGCGCAGCCGCATCAGGGGCGAGTCCCGGGAGCGTGATCACATAATGCTCGCCCGGGGAGACCCTGGAAATATCATCTTTAATCAGTGAGGACATCACAGAAGAGGGTATAAATCGGTTTTTGCCGGCAGCGGTTTCTGTCAGCGGCCGGCAGGAAAAGGAAAAAAGTGCCCCAATTTTAACCGATTAACTCTGAGCGTCTCCTGCGGGAGACGGTATCACTTTGTGCCGAGAAGCTTCGCGATACTGAGAATATCCGAGGGCAGTGTGCAGCAGCACCCGCCGATGAGCCTTGCACCGGCTTTCTGCCAGAGTGGCACATAGTGCGACCAGCCGGGCGTGTGAGCGGCGGTGGGCGAGCGCCAGGTTTTTGTCGCAGCGTCCCAGATTTTGTCGGTGTTGGGATACACGATAAGGGGTTTCGCGGTATGCGCGGCAAGCTTTTGCAGGGCGGGCCCGGCGAGCTCGCGCCTGACGCAGTTAAAGCCCGTGGCGACAACGTTCGGACATGCTTCGAGCATCTCTGCAACCGCCTCAAGCGGTGTGCCGTCAGGGAGCGCCGTGCCTGTACTGTCGAGCGTCATCGTCACCCAGGCTGCCGCCTCGGTCTCTTTGAGCATCTCGAGCAGCACTTCAATCTCAAAAGCCTGCGGCTGCGTTTCAATGGCAAGCAGGTCGACGCCTGCGTCGATGAGCGCCTCAAATCTTGTGCGGTGAAACGCTCTGAGCGTCTCTTTTGAGACGCGGTAGTCACCGCGGTACTCCGAGCCGTCGGCAAGAAAGGCGCCGTAGGGGCCGATGGAGCCCGCCACGAGCATTTCCGCTTCATCTCGCCCGGTTTCCCGGGCGATGTCGCTGCGCGCTTCGCGGGCCAGTGCCACGGCAAGCCGCATCACCTCTGCCGAGGCCTCGGGTGTGAGCCCGCGTTCGGCAAACCCCGCTACAGAGGCCTGATAGGTGGCGGTGATGGCGATATTTGCACCGCTTCTGAAATACTGCCGGTGCACTTCACGGATTTTCTCCGGCGCCTCAAGCAGCACTTTCGCGCTCCAGAGTCTGTCGTTGAGATCGCATCCGAGCGCCTCGAGTGCTGTGGACATGGCGCCGTCGACGACAAGCGGACGGCCTGCGAGAAGAAGCTGCTCGATGGGATTGTGCATGGTTCGGTGCCTTAACAGAAGAAAGACTCTCTATTTTAAAGGCAAAGCAAAACAAAGAGCCCGCACGGCAGACAGCCGTACGGGCTCAATTTGTCAGGCAAACCGCGAATTAGAAGCGGTACTGAGCCTGCAGACCGAAGAGATACGCGTCAAGGCGTTCAAAGCGGCCGATCTTCTTCTGACCATTGCTGTTGTAGAGCGAGCGTTCATGCACGCCGTGCAGATGGGCAAGACCGATGTCGGTCTGGAAGTTCTTTGTCCAGTGCAGCGAGGAGCCCACGGAGAACCACCAGCGGTCGGCGTCAGGAATCGTCCCGGTGCGCAGTTCAGGCTGCGAGATCGGGGAGCGTTCATAGCCGAGACCGGCACGGAATGTCCAGAATTCGTTCACGCGCATGTCACCGCCGATCGTGAAGAGGTACGTGTCACGCCACTGCGTCTTGAGAGGTTTCTGATTGGTACGCAACAGAGGAACCAGTGCGTCAGATTCAAGTGTCAGAGCGGAGAAGCTCGACCAGTCGGTCTTACGACCGGTTGCGTAGACACTGTACGTGTCGTTGATGTCCCAGGCGGCGGAAATCATCCAGTAGGAGGGGGCATCCATCGTGATCGAGGCATCGTCCGAGAGCATCTTGCCGCCGGTTGCGGGACCGCTCAGCTTGATCGTGCCGTCACCTTCGTGCTTGACCTTGGAGTGGTAGGAAATACCAAAGCGCAGATTTTCCAGCGGAGACCACATTGCGCCGAGCGTGTAGCCGTAGGCAAGGCTGTCAACCTGAATGTCTGCGTCGGCAACACGGTAGTTAAAGCCGAGTTTGGCCTTCACATACTGAATGTTGGCACCGATACCGAGGCTCACCTTGTCGGTAAGCTTGTAGGCAAAGCTCGGGCTCAGCTCCATGAGCTTGATTTCAGCGCGATAGCCCTTGTCAGCCTGTTCCCAGTTACGGTCATATTCGGTGGCAAGACCGAACGGCACCGTGAAGGACAGACCGAACCAGGCCTGATCGGTGAGCTGGCGGGTCATAAAGAGATGGGGAACCAGTGCGGGCTTCTTGCGGCCGTTCTGATCGTAGGCGCTGTTCGTGTCACTTTCGTAGGGAAGGTTCAGGCCGACACCGACGCCGCCCGCCTGGAACTGGGTACCCGTGTGCAGCACCATCGTGGCGGGGTTGTAGAAAGCGCCGGAGATGTCGGTGCCGTCAACGCCGACGCCGGCGTAGGCACGACCCAGAGCGAGAGCGCTCTGTTCGGTAAGCTGGAAGCCGCCGGCGAAGGCGCCGGTCGCGGCAGAGGTCAGGGCAACGGCAAGAGCAGCCGTTTTCACTGTCATGTTGTGCACTTTTTATGCCTCTTGAGGGTAATAGGAAATGCGGTCGCGCGGCAGAACGCCGGGCCGCCTGAATTTTTAATAACGCGTCAACATAGCACAGCGCCCCGGCAAAATGGTAGTGGATTAAACTGAACGGATGATATGCCGCAGAGAACGCAAAAAAGCCACGCAACGCCCTGAGAATGCGGGCGTTGGTGGCTTTTCTTAAGCGAAACGGATTAGCTTAGAAGCGGTACTGAATCTGAGCGCCGAGCAGGTATGCGTCGAGGCTCTTGAATTCACCGGCGTACTGCTTGCCGGCTTCGTCGAGGTACACGTCACGTTCGCCGAGGCCGCGCAGGTGAGAGCCGCCGATGTCAAACGTCAGGTTGTCGTTGAACTTGTAGGAGGCACCCACGGAGAGCCAGAGGCGCTTGGCGTCAGGAATGACACCGGTGCGGTATTTGGCATCCTTGATCGGGGAGGTTTCCATACCGATACCGGCACGGAACGTCCACTTCGGGCTCCAGTGGTAGTCGGCACCGACCGTGAAGAGGTAGGTGTCGCGCCACTTGTTTTCAATGGCGGTGGCTTCGTTGCCGCCCGTGGTGATGCTCAGACGTTCAAAGCTCGACCAGTCGGTCCAGCGCAGCGTGCTGTACACGCTCCAGGTCTGGTTGATATCCCAGGCCAGGTTCAGCATGGCCCAGGCCGGAGCGGCCACAACGGCTTCGCCGTCATTCGTGCCGACCAGAGCACCGAGCTTGTCGAGGCTGGCGAGCTTCGGGTTGCCGGCAAGTGCGCCAGGGTTGCTGAGAAGGGCACCGTACTGGTTCATCATTGCAGTGCCGGCAGCAGTCGGCGTCACCGTCAGATCACCCTTGGCGGTGTGTTCAATTTCAGAGCGGTAGGAAAGGCCCAGACGGAAGTTTTCCACGGGCGTCCACATCATGCCGATGTTCCAGCCCCAGTCACCGCTGTCAGCATCAAACGTGCTGTCGGCAAGGCCGAGCTTAGCGGTCTTGAGTTTGGCCTGCACGTACTGGTAGGAGACGCCGGCCGCAACAGAGAACTGTTCGTTGATCTTCCAGGCAAGGCTCGGGTTGATGTCGATGGCGACAATCTTGGAGTAGTAGCCGCGATCCTTCATGTCCCAGCTGTTCGAATATTCGGTCTGCATGCCGAACGGCGCCGTGATGGCCAGACCGGCAAAGATCTGGTCATTGACCTGGTGCGTCAGATACATGTGCGGGACGGGAACGGGCTTGGTGCGGCCGTTGTCGGTCGAACCAGCGCCTTCATAGTCCAGATTCAGGTCAACAGCCACGACACCGGCCTGGATGTTCGTGCCCGGATGGAGCGTCATCGTAGCCGGGTTGTAGTAAGCGCCGGAGAGATCCGCGCCGTCAACGCCGACACCGGCGTAGGCACGGCCGAGACCGACAGCAGACTGTTCCGTGAGCTGGAAACCGGCAGCATTGGCCTGGGAAGCGGCAAAAGCAGCGCCCATCATCAGAACAAGGGCTGCAGGACGAAAAAGCGTTTTTGTGTTCATTTCAGTACTTTTAAAAAGTGTATTGGGGTTCGTAAAAGGAGTACGTCGACGATGTGAGGCGTATTCTGAAGGGCAAAAAGGCGCTAAAACGAGGTTAAAAATTAGGGTAAACCCTAAGTGATGCACGGATTAATC
The DNA here is from genome assembly GCA_905194315.1 of uncultured Sutterella sp. Classification (GTDB taxonomy): domain Bacteria; phylum Pseudomonadota; class Gammaproteobacteria; order Burkholderiales; family Burkholderiaceae_F; genus Sutterella. The sequence goes on from CAJJRX010000016.1 coordinate 11,103, forward strand.
TCTCCGCATGAAATGGCGGAAAATCAGTTAATACAGTGATATTTAAGGAAAAACAGTAAAAATACCCTGCCTTGCAGCGGGTTCAACCCGACTGAACGGATGAGGGGAGGGTAATCCGTTTCTTGTGTTACTAAATATTTCAAAAACCGGTCTCAATCCTGACACTGCAGACTTTGAGGCGCTTTTTCCGTGCCGTGCTCTACAATAAAAGCTGTTGGCAAATAGCACCTTTTTCCTGGAGCATCTCCATGCTGGAATCCTCATCCATTGTTGGCCTCATCTGTGCGGCGGGCGTCGGCTCGCGAATGGGACTCGGCAAGCCCAAGCAGTACATGACGTTTGCCGGTCTGCCGATGCTGGTGCACACGGCCAGAGCGCTCTGTGAAGTGCAGCGTCTCTCGGATGTGGTCATCGTGGTGAGCCCGACGGATCCCTACATCGATGAGGTGGCACACCTTCTGCCCGCCCGGGTGAGAATCCTTCGCGCCGGCGGCCGGGAGCGCGCCGAGTCGGTAAGAAACGGCCTGGCGCAGGCGGGCTTTCCGCCGAGCGCCTACGTGCTCGTGCACGATGCGGCCCGCCCCTGCGTGCGTCCCTCGGAAATCGCTCAGCTCATCGATGCGGTCAGCGCTGATGACAGTGTGGCAGGCGGCATTCTGGCGATGCCGGTCGCCGATACGCTCAAGACGGTTGACGAGCGGCGCTTTATCACCGGCACGATCGACCGCCGGACGGTCTGGCGTGCCGCGACGCCGCAGATGTTCAGGGTGCGCGACCTCTCCTGGGCGCTCTCGGGCGATTTGACCGGGATTACGGATGAGGCCTCGGCTATTGAGCGCAAGGGGTTTGCGACAAAAATCGTCCCCTGCCGCAGCACCAACATCAAGGTCACTGAGCCAACGGATGCACAGTTTGCAAGATTTATTCTGGGAGAAAAATCGATGGTCGGAATTCGCGTCGGACAGGGTTATGACTCACACCGCCTCGTTGAGGGGCGTCCTCTGATTCTCGGCGGCGTCGAGATTCCTTTTGAGCTCGGTCTTGACGGTCACTCGGATGCGGATGTTCTCTTGCATGCCATTACCGATGCCGTTCTCGGCGCTGCGGCGCTCGGCGACATCGGACAGCACTTCCCGCCGAGTGACCCTCAGTGGAAAGGGGCTGACAGCCGGCTGCTGCTCAAAGAGGTGATGAAGCTCGTTGCCCGGGAGGGCTGGGCTGTGGGCAACTGCGATGCGACCATTGTGGCGGAGCGCCCGAAAATCGGTCCTTTTGCCGCCGCCATCCGTCAGAGTGTCGCCGAGTGTCTGGGCACCGACGTGAGCGCTGTGAGTGTCAAGGCCAAAACCAACGAGAAGCTCGATGCGGTGGGGGAAGGTCGCGGCATGATGGCTTTTGCGAGCGTGCTCCTTGTGAGAGCCGACTGAGCGGTTATGGAGGAGAGCTTTTTCTTCCAGACGCCCGTCGGTGTCCTCAGAGCGGTATTTGAGCCCGCGGGGCTCGCGCGGCTGGAAGTCGCTGATGCCGCCGAGGTGCCCGAAAATCAGTCTGCAGCGCTCTCAGAGGAGGCACGCCGTCTCGCACGCGCGATTGAGGCGTACTTTACCGCTGGCACGCCTTTTCCCGACATGGCGCTCTCGCCGTCCGGCACGCCATTTCAGCTCTCGGTCTGGGCGGCGCTTCGTGAGATTCCGTTTGGCGAAACGAGAACCTACGCAGAGATTGCCCGCGCGATCGGCCGTCCCGGTGCCGTTCGTGCAGTGGGGCAGGCCTGCGGCGCCAATCCTCTCCTTCTGATCACCCCCTGCCACCGGGTGCTTGCCGCGGGCAACCGCACGGGTGGCTTTTCTGCCGGCCTGTGGCGAAAAAAAGCGCTGCTCGAACACGAACAGCGCTTTTCATCAGGCCTGATCCTGAGGCCCTGAGTTGTCAGCCTCTTTGGCGGCGTTTTCCGCAGCGGCCTGCTTTTTGGACTCCTTAAGACGCTTTTTCTCAAGCTTTTCCGCCTGGCGCTGCGCCTTTTCCTCCTGCGCTTTGAGTTCCCCCGGGGTTGTGATCGGGAAGCGCACAATCACCATCAGACCGTGACTCGTGTACGTATCGAGCGTCACAGAGCCGCCCGAGCGGCGCACGATTCGGTCCACAATAGCGAGGCCGAGCCCCGTGCCGGTGACGCCCGAGCGGGCACTCTCGCCGCGCTCAAACGGACGCATCACGCGTTCACGCTCTTCCGCGGGCAGCCCCCGTCCTTCGTCAGCCACCATCAGACGGGCGGTCTTGCCGCCGTCCTCCTTCTCAAGCAGAATGTGCAGCCTCAGCTGACCGTCCTCACTGCGGCCGTAGCGCTGCGCATTGGTAAAGAGATTCTGAATGGCACGCGAAATCTCCAGCGGATGCGCCAGCACCATGATGCTGTTGTCCATATGGATATCGAGCTCAATCGTGCTGTCGGCCTGCAGGCGGGCGTTTTCAAGCGCCTCGGCCACCGTGTCGCCGAAGTTGACAAGCACCTGCTTTTCCTGACTGTGGCGGGCGTAGGCAAGGAACTGGTTCACAATGCCTTCCATCTGTTCGAGGTCGCTGACCATCGCATTGCGCGAATCCTCCGAGAGGCTGGCAAGCTCAACCTCAAGGCGCAGGCGCGTGATCGGCGTACGAAGGTCGTGACTCACCCCGGCGAGCAGCAGTTCGCGGTCAGCCTCCATGCGGCGCAGATCCTGCACCATGCGGTTAAAGCTCACATTCACGGCGGAGATTTCCGCCGTGCCGGCGTGCTCGGGCAGCGGCGGGGGATTTTTCCCCTGACCGATCTGCGTGGCAAATTCCGAGAGCGCCGCGAGCGGCTGAATCACGTGACGCGTGAGCAGTGTCGCGCCAAAGAGGCTTGCCATACACGCGGCAAAAGCCCACCAGATCCAGGTGGTACCAAAGGGCGGATCAAGCACGTCCGCACTGATCTGCAGCCAGTATGCGTCGCCTTCAATATCGAGTGAGACCCAGAGACCCGGGGCGTGGTTGACGCTGCTCGCGAGCACCGTATCCTGACCGAGCGAATTTTTGACGAGCTGCACAATGAGGGCATTAAACCCGTCGCCCGAGAGCGGAACGATCCGGTCAGAGACTTCGCGCGGGGAAATGATCAGCTTTTCCCGGGTGGCGAGCATCTTCAGGAGGTCAATACGGTAGAAGGGGTCTGCGGAGACGAGCGCATACTTGGTGAGGTTGGCCGTGGAAATAATATGCTGGGCCACCCCCTGGGAGTACGGGAGCTCCGAGAGCACACGGAAACTCTGCAGCCAGCCGATCGCACTGAACAGAATCAGGCCGCAGAGCAGCAGAAAGGTGCGCCAGAAAAGACTGGGTCGACGGTTACGGTTGAACATTGTGAGGAAAACGTCCCGTGAAGATAGTGAGTTTCACCATAGTGTAGCAATTCTGAAGAACGGGCGGCGGGCGCTCCGGCCGGTACAGGAACGCCTCCGGCCGTTGAGCCGGAGGCGTTCTCAGAGCTGTTGACCTGAAGCGCCTTATCAGGCTTCAGCAGGCTCGGTTTCCTTTTCCGCAGTCTTCTTTTCAGCGTTTTCGTCATTCGAGCTGTTGTCATCCGGGATGAACACATACCCGAGACCCCAGACCGTCTGCAGATAGCGCGGCTTGGAGGGATCAACCTCGATGAGCTTACGCAGACGGGAGACCTGCACGTCAAGCGAGCGGTCAAACGCTTCGTATTCGCGGCCGCGGGCCATTTCCATCAGCTTGTCGCGGGAGAGCGGCTGACGCGGATGGCGGGCAAAAGCCTTGAGAACGGCAAACTCACCGGTGGTGAGCTGCACGGGTTCACCGTTACGCTTGAGAACACGCGTACCAAGGTCGAGCTCGAATTCGCCAAAGCGCACCACTTCGTTTTCCATCGAGGGGGCGCCGGGGGCGTCAGGCGCCGGACGGCGTCGCAGCACGGCGTGAATACGGGCGAGCAGTTCACGCGGGTTGAAGGGCTTGGCGATGTAGTCGTCAGCACCCATTTCCAGACCCACAATGCGGTCAACCTCCTCACCGCGGGCGGTGAGCATAATGACCGGCGTCTGGTCATTGGCGGCGCGGATGCGGCGCAGAATCTGAAGGCCGTCCTCACCGGGCATCATCAGGTCGAGAATCAGAGCATCAAAGTGTTCGCGAACCCAAAGCCGGTTCATGGCGGCTCCGTTTTCGCTCACAAAAACCTGGAAACCGTTTTCACCAAGATAGCGGCGCAGCAGGTCACGCAAGCGGGGATCGTCGTCGACGACCAGGACTTTAGGATTACGTTCCATGATGTTGTCTCCTTTTGTGTATGTTGCATAGAAGCACTTCAATTTGTCTTGGCTCTATTCTGTACTGTTACAAATGAAATTACTAGCAAAACCATACAAAGTTACAATTAATCTGCTCTGTTACATTTTAGTCAAATAGGCGTTAAACATTGATTTTATTGGAGAAGCTAAACTTTCAACCGGCTAAATTACATCCCGTATTTGCGTTATATCTGCAAAGAACCGGGGATACCGTGTTTACGTCAGTGTCATTTCCTGTGAAGCACTTTTTTACGCATCCACACATGACAGCCGGCGCAAAACTGATATAGTCAAACCAACGATAAATTGTCTTTTTTTTCACAGAGTTATGAGAATCAGCATCCTATGTTTAGTCTGTTGCGTCGGGTGCGCAAACCTCGCAAATGCGCAGGAGATGGGCGTTTTCGACCGTCTTGGCGCTGCTGAGGCCGCTGTGCAACCGCCCGGTGTTCGTCTCTGGAGTGAGATGGATGCTCGAGATCGGGCAGAGCTCTGGCCCTATCTTGACCAGGTGACTCGCTCTGTGCACTGGCGCGACATGACGAAGAAAGAACGCGAAGCCATGCGCTCGCATCTGTCGGCAGCGGAGAATGAAAAAATCCGCCACCGCTACTGTTTAACCGAAGACAGTGCCTCACATGCACGCACGCCGCGCACGGGACTCTCAAAGTTCCGTGACAAGGACCGCACACTGATGCGTCAGCAGATCCGTGAAGTGCATATCGAGCTCGGCTCGGGTCACGCGCACCGCCTGCGCCCGCCCTCCGCTCCTCAGCACTGACGCTTTACATACAACCCATCTCTCAGAACGACCGGCATTGCGACCGGTCGTTTTTTCTTGTGTGCTCTCCGGCGCTCAGGCACACTGCCGCAGCTCTATAATAAGAGGTCTTTTTTATCTGTTACGTTGTCAGCGCATTCAATGGACAAAGATTATCTTCTGGCGATCGATACCGCCAATCAGACCTGCAGCGTGGCGCTCGCGCCGCTCGATGACTCCGGAGCCTGCCGCACGGTGAGCCGGCTCGTGGGCAACCGTCATGTGGAATTTCTTCTCGGCATGATCGACGAGATGCTCAGTACGGCGGGCATCGGCAAGGATCGTATCGGTCTGGTGGCCTTCGGCCGGGGGCCGGGCTCCTTTACCGGCCTGCGGGTGGCCTGCGGGATGGCGCAGGGTTTTGCCTGGGGTTTCGGTGTGCAGCTCGCACAGATCAGCAATCTTGAGGCGGCCGCCCAGGCGCTCGCCACGGCGCACAACCTCCCTGACGGGATGCGCATTGCGGTGGTCAACGACGCACGTATGCACGAGATTTATGCCGGCGTCTTTGTGAGCCGCGGTCCCGGGAGACGTGTGGAAACCGCGCTCGAGGCGACACTTGTGAAGCCTGCAGCGCTTGGCGACTGGCTCCGTGAAGAGCGTGCCGCGACTGTTGCGGGAAGTGCACTGACGGAATATGCCGCTGACATCACGCTGCCCGAAGGCATCCGCACGCTCCCCGAGCCCGGTGGGGATGAGCTCGTCGCTGCGATGAGCACCCTGGCGCTGCTCGATCGCGACGCCGGCCGGCTGGTGAGCCCCGAGCTCGCAGCACCGCTTTATATCCGTGACCGTGTGGCCCTGACGATTGATCAGCGCGCCCGCGGCGAAAAACTATGAACGGGCTCCTGATCCGGGCAATGGCCCCGGAGGACGTGCCCGAGCTTGTCCGCGGCGAGGCGCGTGTGGAGGAGTCCCCCTGGTCGAGACAGGACTTTCTGGACTGCTTCGGTGAAGGGTATGTGGCGCTGGTGGGCGAAGTGGCCGGGGAGATTGTCTCCTGGGGCGTGCTTCGCACCGTGCTCGATGAGGCGGAGCTGCATATCATCGGCGTGATGCCCGAATGGCAGCGCCGGGGAATCGGGGAGGCGACATGCGCCGCACTTCTTGATAAGATGAGGGAAGCGGGGGCCACCCGCTGTTTTCTGGAGGTGCGCGAGAGCAATCTGCGCGCCCAGCGCCTCTACCGCAAACTGGGCTTTACGGTGGTGGGCCTGAGAAAAGATTATTACCGCAGCGGTGCGCAGCGCGAAAACGCTGTCATCATGCGCTACGAGAGGAACGAGTGAATGTTGAGTGAGGACGTGAGCCGTCTCTGGGATGCAATGAAAATCGGTCCGCAATGGCTGTTGCGTACGACCGAGGCCGTTGACCGTCAGGCGGAAAGTGCGTCTCACGAGAGCGCGGCCGCTGCGGCGCCCCGGACGGCTGCGGCAAAAGCGGCTGCGCCGGCAGAGGTCCCGCGCCCGCACGAGCCCGTCCCCGCGGCTCAGTACACTGCACCGGCTGCGGCGGATCTCAAACCCGTGAAACCGGTGAGCCGCATCACGCCCATTGCGCCCGAGGTGCTCGAGAAAATCGCCTCGGCCGGCTGGGAGACGCTCGCTGCCATCGCGGCAGAGTGCCGCGCCTGCGAAATGGGCTCAACCCGGCAGCAGGTGGTGCTCGCAGACGGCACTGCGCCCTGCGGCTTTGTTGTCGTGGGCGAGGCGCCCGGACGCGAAGAGGATATTCAGGGGCTGCCCTTTGTCGGCAAGTCCGGTCAGCTTCTCACGGCGATGCTCAACGCCATCGGCATTGCACGCCCCGAAGGGGTCACCATTGTCAACGTTGTTAAATGCCGCCCGCCTGAAAACCGTGATCCCGCGCCGGAGGAACTTGCTCACTGTGCGGCCTACCTCAGACGGCAGCTCGAGCTGCTCAAACCCCGTGTGGTTCTGCTCACAGGGCGCTTTGCCATGATGGAGCTCCTCGGCCTCACTCCTGAGACAAGCATCTCCTCGCAGCGCGGCCGTGTGCATGAGGTGAACTGGCAGGGGCTGACATTCAAGGCCGTGGTCACCTACCATCCCTCCTATCTGCTGCGCCGTCCGCAGGAAAAGGCCAAAGCCTGGGACGATCTGCTCCTTCTGAAAGGGGCACTGCGCGCTGAGGGACTTTTAAAAGACTAAACCGATGGAATTTTCGCACGGGCGAACCCGCCCGCGTGCTGCAGGACTATGTCAGACACAGACCGACTCCCTTCCGAGAAAGCCGCCTATCACAAGGCGCTTTCAACATGCAACCGTGAGGCCGCCGTCACGCTCGGTGTGGCCCTTTTTCTTACTGTGTTTTTCTGGGCGGCGATTGCCGTCTTCGGCGAGCGCTCCGCCGCCTGGTGGGGAATGCCCGTCTGGTTCTGGCTCTCCTGCATCGGCGGTTATGTGTTGAGCGTTGTGCTTTCTCTCTGGATGACCCGGTGCGTTTTTACCGAGGTGGATTTCGAGGCGGCCGAGAAGCTCTCGGAAAGCGAGGAGGGTGAGTCGTGATTCTCCTGCCGCTTCTTCTCTTTTTAGCCGCCCTTGTGGCGGTGAGCTTTTTTGCAGAGCGTCACGGTACGCGCCACGCCTTTACCTCACGGTACTTTCTGGGTGACAGAACGCTTAACGGTTTCGTGCTTGCGATGACGCTCGTGGCGACCTACGGCAGTGTGAGCTCCTTTGTCTCGGGCCCCGGCATTGCCTGGAACCTCGGGCTCGGCTGGGTCGTCTTTGCCGCGCCGCAGATTATCGCAGGGTTTCTTATTCTCGGCGTGGCCGGCAAGAAACTTGCCCTTGTCTCACGTGCCACCGGCGCGCTCACTGTTGTGGACGTGATCCGTGCCCGCTACGGCCGCCGGCCGCTCGCCCGGGCGCTTGCCCTGATGCTCTCTGTGCTCATGCTCGTCTTTTTCACCACGATGATTGTCGGGCAGTTTATCGGCGGGGCGCAGATTTTCTCACAGGCCGCGGGCATCGACTACCGCGCGGCACTCCTGCTTTTCGGCTGCGTGACGGTGCTCTATACGGCGTTTGGCGGTTTTCGTGCCGTCGCCTTTACCGATATGCTCTGCGCAATACTGATGCTCACGGGCATGTTTCTGCTCGGCGCTCAGATTCTCTCCGAGGTGGGCGGTTTTCTGCCGGTGATGGAAAAGCTCTCGGCGCTCGCCCCGCGGGGACCGGGCAGCGAAGGCGCAATGATGAGCCCCACCGCGGGCGGCGCCCTCGGTCTGCCGCTGCTTTTCTCCTCCTGGGTGCTTGTGGGCTTTGGCACGCTCGGTCTGCCGCAGTCGGCAGTGCGCTGCATGAGTTACAAAACGAGCGCCGACCTCAACCGCGCGATCGTGATTTCGACTGCGGTCTGCGGGGCGCTGATGATCGGCATGCCGCTGCTCGGGGTGATGATGAGAGCGGTGATGGATGTGCCGCTTGAGAGCCTCGGCACCACCGATGCCATCATGCCCGCGTATATTGCCACGCATATGTCGCCCGTTTTTGCCGGTGTGACGCTGATCGGTCCGCTTGCGGCTACGATGTCCACCGTAAGTTCCCTGCTTCTTGCGGCATCTTCTGCTATTGTTAAGGATCTGCTGCTGATGTGGCGGCCCGACTGGGAGAGCAGGGCGCCGGTGACGCTCACGCGCACGACCAGGGCGATCACGGCGCTGCTTGGCCTGAGCGCTCTGGTGCTCGCGATCTGGCCTCTGGATGTTGTCGCCTGGATTAACCTTTTTGCTTTCGGCGGGCTGGAGCTTGCGTTCCTGCTGCCGCTCATCGGCGGACTGTTCTGGCGTCGCGCAAGCGCCTTCGGGGCGATGGCGGGGGTTGTCAGCGGAATCGGGCTCTATCTGCTTGTGAGCATTCTGAAGATTCCGACAGCAGGCCTGCACGCGATCGTGCCCGCGATGGGGCTTTCCATCGTGGTGTTTGTCGCCGCATCACTCACAGGACCGAAAGATAAACACTCACTGGAGAAATTTTTCCCGCCTCGAACGTAAAGCGTTCAGTGCGCGGCACAGAGAAACCACACACAGGAGAGCTCATGGGCATTCTTATCCAAATCATCGGCGCTGTTGCTCTGCTTGTCTGGGGAACCCATTCCATCCGGACGGGGATGTTTCGCACGTTCGGTGACCAGTTGAGACGGTGGCTGGCGAGAAATCTCAGTAACCGCCTCTCGGCGTTTCTCGCCGGCATGGGGCTCTCGATGATGCTGCAGAGCTCGACAGCGAGTGCGCTTGTGGTCTCGAGCTTTCAGAAAAAGGGGCTGGTGACGACGGCCATCGCGCTCTGCTCCGTGCTTGGTGCGGACCTCGGGAGTGCGCTGATGGTGCGGGTGCTCAGTCTGGATATCGGTGCGCTCACGCCGCTGCTGCTTTTTGCCGGCGTTGTGCTCTACCTCAAGAAAGAGCGCCAGGCCTCGGGGCAGTTCGGGCTGATTCTGCTCGGGCTCGCGTTTGTGATGATGGCGCTCAGAATGATTTCCACCGCCACGGCACCGCTCAAGCAGATGCCTGAGCTCATTGGCCTCTTTGAGCAGCTCGCGAACTGGCCTCTGCTTGCGGTACTCGCCGGCATGGTCATGGCGCTTGTGTGCTTCTCATCGCTTGCCGTGGTGATGATTACCGCGGGGACGGTGGCCGCTGATGTGGTCAGCCCCACGGCCGCCCTCTGGGTGGTGCTCGGTGCCAACCTCGGGAGCGCCTTTCTTGCCGTGATCACCACCTGGGGCTCGAGCAACATGGCCCGTCGTGCTCCCACGGGCAACTGTCTTTTCCGCATCGGCGCCTTTGTCTTCGGCACCATCCTCGTGCTCGCCTTCCCGAATGCGCTCGCCCGCTTTGCGGCGATCGACGGCGGCATCATCTACTTTCATATTCTCTTTAACGGCGTGGCAGGCATCGTAGGCGCATTCAGCGTCAGAACCATGGCCCGGATCGTGGAGATGTGGCTGCCGGCCAAATCGATGGCCGAAGAGGACGAGGGGGCGATCCGGCTTCTCACCCGCGAGAGTCTGTTTTCCGCCCAGACCGCGCTTGAAGGCTGCCGGCAGGAGATTATTCACAGCGTGGAGCTGCTCTCGCGCTTCTGGGCTGACATGAATGAGCTGCTCACCCGCAATCCGGATTTCGGGGATATTCAGCTCATGCGTGAGCGCAAGAAAATGCTCAACAACCGCTCCCAGGCCATCACGCGCTACATGACCGAGGTGCTGCAGATGACGCTCTCGGGCACTGAGGCGCAGCAATGGCAGCGGCTTCGCAATGCCAACGGCACACTGGAGTTTGCCACGCGCGTGGCGGACATCGCCTACAAGCAGCTCGCGCGCAAGAAGTGTCTCTACAACCGCTTTTTCTCGCACGAGGGCGAGCGTGAGCTCACTGTGCTGCATGCACGCATTGCGCATAACCTTGAGGTGCTGCTGCAGTTTCTGCAGACCGACAGCCCCGAGGAGCAGGAGGAGGCGCTCAAGTGGCTGCGCAACGAAAAGTCGCTTCTTGTGGCGACTGACTTCTCACTGCTTGAGCGTCACGTCAAGCGTGTCACCGCCGGGGACTCCGAGGCGATGGAAACCAGCGCTCTGCACGTGGACCTGCTCACCGTGTTCCGTCGCTTCAATCATCTGATCTGCTCGGTGGCCACATTCCACACACCTGAGGAAAAGGGACTCGACGCGGAGGATCCGCTCATCATCTGACGGGCTCGCATCAGCGCTCGCGTTATCACGCTTTTTTCACGCTTTATTGATGAGAATCAAACTCATTTACAGAGAATTAATAAACCGTTTGTCCTTAATAAACGCACATTCTGCTTAGGTTACAGGTGTTTTCGAGAGGGCGTTTGCGGCCCGTAAAAAGTTGTTGTTTTTGCAAATAAAAATTATTCTCAATAACAGAAAAAGAGTATAGTGAAACCCTCTCTTATGACTTACATCATTTGAAGGATGATCATGAGAACAACAACGAAGTTAGCCGTTCTCGCCGCGATGACGGGCATGGCGTTTTCGGCCTCTGCCGCCTCTGTGACGCTCTACGGTTCCGTCTCCACCGGTCTGGTTGTGACGCACACCCCCTCGCACAACGCTGACGGCGAAAAGGTTTCCTCCAAGACCTCCTATGCGATGGAAAGCGGCTGGTACGGTGACTCGAACTGGGGACTCACCGGCAGCGAAGAACTCGCCAACGGCTGGAAAGCGGGCTTCACGCTCGAGAGCAATTTCGCATCGGATACGGGTGAGCTTGGCGAAGAGGGTCGCCTCTTTGACTCCCAGTCCTACCTCTCGATCGGCAACGACACGGTGACGTTTGTCGCCGGCCGTATCGGTGCGCTCTCCTCGGGTGGCGGCGACTTCGACCTTCTGGGCGGTTTTGACCCGATGGAGGCCAAGTTCGGTATCGGCGGTATGGGGCTTTTTGCCTCGCGTGACCTGGTGGCCAACAACGCGCTTGCCGCGGTTGTGACCCCTGTTGAAGGTCTCACGCTCGCCGGCGCCGTCTCGAGCGGTGTGGAAACCGACGCGGGTGAATGGTCTGATAACGTTCACTACTATGCACTCGGTGCAAACTACGCCGTTGACGCCTTTGCCGCCTCGCTCATTGCCGAGCGCGTCACGCTGCCTGAAGCGGATGATCAGGACTTCTACTCGCTCGGTCTCTCCTACGACTTCGGCTTTGTCAAGCCGATGTTTGCCTATCAGCACGGCAAGCACGTGGGCGTGTCCATGAACAGCACGTTTGAGATTCTCGAAGATATCGAACGCATCAAGGCCGATTCGTTCCTTGTTGGTGCCACGGCGCCGCTTGCCGGCGGCAACCTGATGGTGAGCTACCAGTACTTCACCGGCAAGGGTGATGTGAGCGGTGCCAAGGGCAAGGCACAGGCTTTCGGCGTTGCCTACGACTATCCGCTCTCCAAGCGTACGAGCGTCTTCACCGGTGCCACCTGGGCCAAGGGCAGCAAAGCGCTTGACAAGGACAATGCCGGTACGGAAGCCTTCAACCAGTACACCTTCGGTGTCGGTCTGAAGCACACGTTCTGATATGTCTGACGGGCCGGAGCGCGCTCCGGCTCTGAGAGCACGCCGCCTGATGAGGGTTTTGCAGGAGTCGCCCTCATCAGGCACTTATCCCTCAAAGCCTCCCGCCGCCATTCCGGTCTCCGAGACAGAGAATTCAGAAACAGCTATGCCGCAGGAACCAAAAATCAGGAAGACGCGTACCAACGGCCGCGCGACGCGCGCCAAAATTCTTCGTGCCGCTGCCGACATTATTCTGCACTCAGGCACGGACTACCTTTCGATTGACCGCGTGATCGAGAAAGCGGAAATCAGCAAAGGTGCTTTTATGTACCACTTTCCCACCCGTCGCGCACTGATTGCAGCGCTCGCCGCCTATACGGCTGCGTCGGTCGAGGCGCCTGCCGAACGGCTTCTCGGACGCACCTCGTCCGTGAGCGAACAGCGGGAGCGTGTTGAAGAGGCACTCCTCATCCTGACGGCACTGCTTCTCGCGGACTCGCATCACAAAGAGGATCTCGCCCCGCTCTCAGCGGCGCTGAGCGCACATTTCACGCTCGAGAACGGCAGTCCCCGGAGCGCGGCAGAGATTGCGAAAATGCTCCTCTCGCACACCGTTGCCATGCACAGACGCCTTGATGTTGGTCTCATTGAGGCGGCGACGGCCGAAGAGATCTCGGCGGCGCTTCTAGAGAAGGAAGGCTGAAAAGCTGAAAAACAAAACCCGGCGGTTTGAAACCGTCGGGTTTTGTGTTTATCGGGGAGGGGTTATTCCCATTCGATCGTGGCAGGCGGCTTGCCGCTCACGTCGTAGACAACGCGGTTGATGCCCTGGACCTCATTGATGATGCGGTTGGAGACCTTCCCGAGAAGCTCGTAGGGGAGGTGGCTCCAGTGAGCCGTCATGAAGTCGGAGGTTTCCACGCAGCGCAGGCTCACCACGTAGTCGTACGTGCGGCCGTCGCCCATCACACCGACGCTCTTGACGGGGAGGAAGACCACGAAGGCCTGGCTCACCTTGTCGTAGAGACCGGCGGCACGCAGCTCTTCAATAAAGATGGCATCCGCCTCACGCAGAAGGTCGGCATACTCGCGTTTGACTTCGCCGAGGATGCGCACCCCGAGACCGGGGCCGGGGAACGGGTGACGGTAAACCATTTCAGGAGGCAGACCGAGCGCGATACCGAGTTCGCGCACTTCGTCCTTGAAGAGGCCGCGCAGCGGTTCAAGAAGTTTGAGGTGCAGCGTGTCGGGGAGACCGCCCACATTGTGGTGGCTCTTGATCGTCTTGGCCTTCTTTGTCTTGGCACCGGCCGATTCGATCACGTCAGGATAGATCGTGCCCTGGGCAAGCCACTTGGCGCTCGTGAGTTTGCTCGCTTCCTCCTGGAAGATTTCCACAAACACGCGGCCGATCGTCTTGCGCTTCTGCTCGGGATCGGTGATACCGGCAAGTTCGCCCATAAAGCGGTCCACGGCGTCAACGACGATGAGCTTGAGGCCCATGTTCTTTTCAAAGGTTTCGCGGACCTGTTCGCGTTCGTTCTTGCGCAGCAGACCGTTGTCGACGAACACGCAGGTGAGCTGCTTGCCGATGGCGCGGTGAATGAGCGCGGCGCACACGGAGCTGTCCACGCCGCCCGAGAGACCGAGGATGACCTCTTCGTCGCCCACCTGGGCGCGGATGGCTTCGATTGCTTCGGCCACATAGTCGCCCATGACCCAGTCAGGTTCGCACTTGCAGATATCAAGCACAAAGCGGTTGAGCATGTCGCGGCCCTTCACCGTATGGGTCACTTCGGGGTGGAACTGCACCGCGTAGAACTGGCGTTCTTCGTTGAACATCCCGGCGATCGGGCAGGAGGGGGTGGAGGCCATCACCTTGAAGCCCGACGGCAGTGCCGTGACCTTGTCACCGTGGCTCATCCACACCTTGAGCATGCCGTAGCCCTCGGGGGTTCTGAAGTCTTCAATCCCCTCGAGCAGACGGCTGTGACCGTGGGCGCGCACTTCGGCATAGCCGAACTCGCGCTTGCTGCCGCCCTCGACCTTGCCGCCGAGCTGCTGAGCCATGGTCTGCATGCCGTAGCAGATGCCGAGCACGGGCACGCCGGCGGTGAACACCGCGGGGCTCGCCTGGTCATTGCTTTCCTCATAGGCACTCATGTGAGAGCCTGAGAGAATGATGCCCTTGGGGTTGAACTCTTTAATGAATTCAGCCGACACATCATTGGGATGGACTTCGCAGTAAACATGGGCTTCCCGGACACGGCGGGCGATGAGCTGCGTCACCTGGCTGCCGAAGTCAAGAATAAGAATACGATCGTGAGACATTAGTGAGATCCGTCAAAGTGGCGTCCGGCGGCGCGTTCAGGTAAGCGCTCCGGGCGCGGAATAGTGCGTAAAGAGCGGGCCGGCAGGTCGCACTGCGCAAAGGGTGCCGGCGTGCGCAAAAAGTTTAACAAATATCAGCGTTTCGGGCGCACAAAACAGAGGAAGAAAAGAGCGCGGCAGGTATCTGTCTGCCGCGCTCGCGGTTCTGATCAGAGCCTCTTACCGGGGGATCAGTTGTCCTGACGGTAGTTCGGCGCTTCCTTCGTGATGCGCACGTCATGGACATGGCTTTCGCGCATACCGGCAGGGGTGATCTGCACGAACTGCGCACGGCTGCGCATTTCGTCGATCGTGCGGCAGCCGCAGTAGCCCATCGAGGAGCGCAGACCGCCGATCATCTGATAGATGATCGCAGCGAGCGGTCCCTTGTAGGGCACCATGCCTTCAATGCCTTCGGGAACGAACTTGTCGATGTTACCCTGGTTGTTGTCCTGGAAGTAACGGTCGGCAGAGCCCTTGCCCATGGCACCCATACTGCCCATGCCGCGGTAGGCCTTGTAGGAGCGACCCTGATAGAGGAACACTTCGCCCGGCGCTTCGTCCGTACCGGCGAACATGCCGCCCATCATCACGGCATTGGCACCGGCGGCGATGGCCTTGGCGATGTCACCCGAGAAGCGGATACCGCCGTCGGCGATGCAGGGCACGCCCGTGTCGCGCAGCGCTTCAGCCACGTTGCTGATGGCGGTGATCTGGGGAACGCCCACACCGGCCACGATACGGGTCGTACAGATCGAGCCCGGGCCGATACCGACCTTGACGCCGTCGGCACCCGCCTCAACAAGGGCGAGGGCGGCGTCGGCCGTGGCGATGTTGCCGCCGATCACCTGCAGCTGCGGATAGTGCTGCTTGACCCACTTGACGCGGTTGAGCACACCGGCGGAGTGACCGTGAGCGGTGTCAACGACGATAACGTCCACACCGGCGTCAACGAGTTTTTCAATACGTTCTTCGGTACCGGCACCGACGCCGACACCGGCACCCGCGAGCAGACGACCCTTGCTGTCCTTGGCCGCGAGCGGATGGTCAGTCGCCTTGGAGATGTCCTTGACGGTCATCAGACCGCGCAGATTGAAGTCGGGATCCACGACGAGCACGCGTTCGAGACGGTGACGGTGCATCAGTTCCTTGGCCTCTTCGAGCGAGGCGCCTTCGTGAACGGTCACGAGACGTTCGCGCGGCGTCATCACTTCGGAAACCGGCACATCCATGCGGGTTTCAAAGCGAAGGTCGCGGTTGGTGACCATACCGAGCACGCGCTCACCCACCACCACCGGCAGACCGGAGATGTGCTTTTCACGGGCGAGCTGAACAACGTCACCGACGAGCATGTCCGGACCGATGGTGATCGGTTCGCTCACAACGCCGGCTTCGTGGCGCTTGACTTTGGCCACTTCCGCGGCCTGCAGGTCAGCGGTCATGTTCTTGTGGATGAAACCGATACCGCCCTCCTGGGCGATGGCGATCGCGAGGCGGGCCTCGGTCACTGTGTCCATCACAGCGGACACCATCGGAATATTGATGCGCAGATTGCGGGTTAACTGCGTGGTGAGCTGGGTATCACGGGGGAGAACTTCTGAATAAGCGGGGACGAGAAGAACGTCGTCGAAGGTGAGAGCCTTCTGAAGGAGTCGCATAACAACCTCTAAGCACAAAAAAAAATTTGTCGATGCCGCCGCAGCGTCATCGATCTCTAAACTGTTAGCCCGTGATGTCGGCCTTTCTGAAGCGGCCGGGAATCACACTTTAGGAAAAAAAGGTTTTCCAGTTGGGAGATTGATTTGCGAACGAAGTGTAACGCTTTTTGCGTGAGTTTTGGTGAAAGAGAGGGATATTTTTATTTTTCGTTTTCTTTCGCTTTTTGTCGTTTTGTGTTCGCAAACGAAAAAAGGAGCGTTTTCGCAGCGGAAAACGCTCCCTGTATCAGGCACTTAGCCGTTTACTGCTTGTAGAGCGACTCGATCAGGTCATGGTAGTGCTCCATGATCTGCGGACGGCGCAGCTTCATCGTGGGGGTGAGGAGCGCATTGTCAATCGTCCACGGTTCACGCGTCACCGCCACAATACGCGGGATGCCGTACTGCGGGAAGTTGCGCGCGGCGTGACGGATACGCTTGACGAGCGCACGCTGCACATCGTGATTGGTCAGCGTCTCGGGCGCCTCCGGGTCGAGCTCCATCGCCTGGCAGAACTCGCGCCAGAGCCCGTCGTTGACCACAACAAGCGCCGCGATGTAGGGGCGGTTGTCCCCGAGAACCATCACCTGCTGGAAGAGGTGATCGGACTGGATGGCGAATTCCATATCGACCGGCGAAATCTTCTCGCCGGTGCTCGTGACGATGATTTCCTTGATGCGGCCCTTGATGCGCACACGACCGCCGTCAGAGAGGTCGGCCTGGTCGCCCGTGCGGAACCAGCCGTCGATAAAGGCGGCTTCGGTTGCTTCAGGACGGTTCCAGTAGCCCTTCATCACCTGAGGGCCTTTGACGAGCAGCTCATCGCGATCGCCAAGCTTCACCTCCGTATCGGGCAGCGGGTGACCCACGCACTGCGGGTGATTGTTTTCCTTACGCGAGAAGCACAGCACCGGAGAGGTTTCCGTGAGACCGTACCCCTGGTGAATCGGCAGCCCCATGGCGCAGAAGAACTTCGCCACGTCGTAGTTGAGGCTTGCGCCGCCGGCAATCGTCAGACGCATGCGTCCGCCGAAGATGTTGAGGATCTTGTGCGCGGTTTCCTCCAGAAGTTTCCAGGTGGCCTCGTCGTTTTCCGCCGTCTCGTTCTGCACGGGTAGATCGTTGCGGCGGCAGTAGCGGCGCCAGCCGATTTCGGCGGCAAGCTGCGTGCTCACGCGTTCGGCTTCGGGCGCCTTGCGCAGTTCGTTCTGGATGTTGGCGTAAATCATTTCAAACACGCGCGGCACGAGTGCCACCACCGTCGGGTGCACTTCGCGGAAGTCGTGCAGAATCTGCGCCACACCGCGCGAGAAGGCCATGGCAGAGCCGTTGGCGATGCTGTTGTAGTGCGTCACCGTGCGCTCGAACGTGTGCGAGAACGGCAGAAAGCTGAGGAACACGTCCTCATGGTTGAAGTCGTAGACGGCATTGAGCTGCTGGAGGTTGCTCACGATGTTGCGGTGCGTGATCATCACCCCCTTCGGGCGACCGGTGGTGCCGGAGGTGTAGATGAGTTCGCACAGATCGTCGGGTTGCGGGCCCGCCGGCAGATCCGCCTCGGTGACCTTGTTGGCAAGCATGAGCCACTGTTCAAGGTCGAGCAGACGCACCGTGTGACCGAGCACCTCCTGCGTGGTGCCGGGCGGGACCGCCTCGTTGATGAGTACCACGGTGTCAATCGCGTCAAGCGAGAGCGCCGCATCGGTGGCCGCCGTCGCAATCGCATTCCAGCGGGCAATCGAGGTGGTGATCAGAAAGCGCGCCCCGGAGTCGTGCAGAATGTAGGCCGAGGAGCCCGGGGTGTCAATGGCGTGCAGCGGCACGGGCACCATCGCATTGGCCTGAGCGGCCTCGTCAAAAGTGCAGGCTTCGATGCAGTTGGTGAGCAGCATGGCGACACGGTCGCCGCGCTTGTAGCCCATGGCGTGGAAGGCGCGGCGCCAGCGCTGCACCTTCTTGAAGAATTCTTTCCAGGTGAGCGAGAGCCACGCGTTCTCGTCATAGTCGAACTGACGGTACGCCTCGCGATCGGGCCAGGTGGCCACGGTGTGGGCCAGCATTTCGGGAATAGTGCTGAACTGATCGATAAAACTGTTATGGGAGGAATAAGTCACGTGTGGTTCCTGCCTTGAAGGAAAGTAAAAAAAGTACTGCTATTTTGTCGTATATACAGGGCAAAAGAACACCTGCGATATTGGTGTTTACCCTAATATAAAAACCCGGCGCGCCTGAAATAAATTGAGCAACCTGACCGCTCAGGTTGCTCAAGGTTGCTCAGAGGGAGCCGTCCGGCCTCAGTCGACGCGGGCAACGAGGCTGTAGAGCGCCTCGATCTGATCGGCAAAGCGCTGACGGATCACGTTACGCTTGATTTTGAGCGTCGGCGTGAGGAGCCCGTTTTCAATCGTCCACGGCTCGCGCAGCAGCGCCACCTGGCGCGGCACCCCGTAGTTGGGGAAGCGGCTCGTGGCGGTCTTGACGCGGCGAAGCGCGGCGCGTCTGGCTTCCGTGTTCTCGAGCGAGGCGTCATCATCGGGATCGATGCCAAGCGTGGTGCACAGCGTCGACCACTCGGCCGGGTTGACCACGGCGAGCGCCACGATGTAGGGGCGGTTGTCGCCCACGACCATCACCTGCGAGAAAAGCCCTTCGGATTCGATGGCGGCCTCAAGGTCAGCGGGCGGCACCTTCTCACCGGTGCTCGTGACGATGATTTCCTTGATGCGGCCCGTGATGCGGATCAGCCCGTCAGGGTAGATGCTCACCACGTCGCCGGTTTTCAGCCAGCCGTCATGCGTGAAGATTTCCCGGGTGGCATCAGGCCGGTTCCAGTAGCCCTGCATCACGGAGGGACCGCGCACCTGCAGCTCGTCGCCTTCGCCGAGGCGCACCTCGAGGTTGGGCAGTGCCGGGCCCACGGTGTTGGGGTGGTTGTTGCCCACTTTGTTCACCGCGATGATGGGGCTTGTCTCCGTCATCCCGTAGCCCTGGTAGATATACACACCGAGCGCAAGGAACACCCGCGCGACGGTTGTATTGAGGGCGGCACCGCCCGAGATGAAGAGGTGAATCCGGTCGCCGAAGACCTCACGCAGGGGGCGGCCGACCTTGCGGTCGAGAAAGCCCGCCACAAAGGGGTCAAGCCAGGCGCGCGAGGAGGGCTCCACAGGCAGCCCGTTTTCGCGGCAGAACCGGCGCCAGCCCACTTCAACCGCCCACTCAAAGAGGTACTGAATATAGCGGGGTTTTTTCGCGAGTCCGTCACGGATCTTGCTGTAGATCATCTCGTAGACGCGCGGCACCGACATGAGCACCGTCGGACGGATGATTTTGAGGTCCTCCTGCAGACGGGCGATCGAGCGGTTAAAGCCGAGCGTAAAGCCGAGAGCAAGACAGAGATAGTACGAGGTGGTGCGCTCAAAGGTGTGCGAGAGCGGCAGGAACGAGAGCATCGTCTCGTGTTCGTGCGGCATCAGGTTGCAGAGCACGCCGCGGATATTCGAGAGAATATTGCGGTGCGTGAGCATCACACCCTTGGGGGTGCCGGTGGTACCGGAGGTGTAGACAATGGCGGCAAGGTCCGTGGGTTTGGGGCCCTCGGCAGGGAGCACCGAACGGGCACCCGAGGCGAGGAACGTTTTGAGCGACATCACCGGTACCGGGGCCTTCAGGTCGTCGACGTCCTCACGCTCGTCCGTGATCACCACAAGGCGCAGATCGGGCGTGGCGTTGAGCTCACGGATCTGCTTCCACTTGAGGAGCTTGTTGGTGACGAGCACCTTTGCACCGCTGTCGTGCAGAATAAAGGCCGAGGATTTGGGCGTGTCCACCGCATGCAGCGGCACGGGCACGAGCACATTGGCAAGTGCGGCCTGGTCAAAGAAAACGGCCTCAGGACAGTTGGGCAGAAGCATCGCCACACGGTCGCCCCGCTCGAGGCCTTCGACGGCCGCAAAGGCGTGACGCCATTCATGCACGATGTCGTAGACGTTTTTAAACGTCAGATCTTTCCAGCCTTCGCTTGCATTGTCAAAGTATTTGTACGCGACGGCATCCGGGCGCTTTGTCAGATGCTGCGTGAGCAATTCGGGCAAGGTGCTCAAAAGCTCCAGCGCTTTGACCTGTTCTTTTGCGGAGGTCTGAGTCTGAGATGTCGAACTCACTGCTCTTGTTCCTGTTAATTGGGTTTCTGATAGTCGGGGGCCTCCCGCTGATTGCGGGAGCACGTTCTTACCATTTTAGGCAAAAGTACTCAGGATGCCTATAAATTTTGATTTCACGCGTCTGTGCAAGGCTTATCTTTGGTATGGGACTCATCCGTTGGGATGATTGCCTGCGGCAGAGCGATCTGCAAAGGCACAAAACGGATAGTGTCTGAATATACGTATAACTACGTATGTTTATAAAGAATTTCTTACAGATTCCGTCAAACCATAGGTAATGAATAAAGAGGAGTTTTGCGTAAAAAATGTCCCCGGCGGGTGATAAAACCCCTGAAAATAGGGAGTTTTGATTATTTTGCTTTTTTCTGCGGATTGTGTAACATAAAACTGCAGTGAGAAAAACAGCGTTGCTCCTCAAACGCTTAGAGATGGTGGTTGGTTCTGCGTTATCTCTATATCCTGCTCATGAAGGTCAATCGGTTGAAAAAGGGCATCCGATTGACCTTCTTTCATTTGGGCGAGCACAGGTCTGTCTCTGCCTCTCCGGCCCCCTCGCAGACCCCTTGCTTCTGACGCTTTTCCGGGGGCGCTTCACCTTCCCGCCGCCATCCGTTTTTCCCCTCGGCTCTGCCGGCCTTTTCCACTGTTTTCACTTTTGCCGCCTTCTTCTCTCTTTGTCCTGTCCGCTATTGCCTGCCTTTAACTGCCTTTACCGGCACGCTGTCATAAGCGGTCCGCAGATGCCGGCTCTCTCAGGCCCCGTTTATCAGTTCGCCTGTGCCGTAAGGAAAGCGGGGCGATAAATCCTAGGGTTAACCCTAGGTGTTCCTCGTGGGTGACGGGAAGGTTGAGCAACATCCACCCGGGCCGGTATGAGGGCGCTGAGCCCCTTTTTCTCTTTTTCCCTGCTATCTGATTCGCACAGATGGCCTTGAGCGTACGCGGCAGAAAAGGGGCTCTCTGACGAAGGGATAACCCCCATGCCTTTCCGGCCGCGTGTCGGGCGAAAAGAGGAGGAGGGGAGAAGGCTCAGGGAGAAACCAGGCGGCCCGAAAGGGCCGGCCGTCACCCCCTTCTTCCACCTTCTCCGGCACCCCGGCAGGGAGCCGTCCCCCGGGGGCGGTTACATTAGACGGGTGAGGCCCGGAGGGCGTATGGCGGGGAAAAACATGTCCGGCGACCGGGGAGACCGGCAGAGCCGGAAAAAAAAGATGCTTCTCCTTGATGTAAATCAAAAGTTTGTTTTCTCTCAATTGAGAGTCATTCTCATCTGTAAATTCGCGGGCAGGCGTTTTGGCGGACAAAATCGTCAAGAAAGAATTAAGTATAACTACGTAATTTAGACTTACGGCGAAAGAGGGAGGCGGCGTGCTAAAAAAAATCTCATCAGAGTGTTTTTTCAGGCAAACACCGTCCGCAGTAGAGCCTAAAAGAAAAGGGTGCTGACAGGCATTTCATTGACGGCGCCGAGTGCGTGAAATTGCTCAGGCAAGTTTTCGCCAAGGCGAGTACCATTAAGGAGAAATCTTTGTTATAGTCAAATCAGACCTCAAGAATTTGTGGTTTTCCACCTGAAATTCCACAATATCTTGTGTTTGAAACAATCAAAATAAGAGAGGCTCATCCATGGGACAAGTGGCACAGGGGATTCAGCAGATTCTGAAGAGAGACGGCACACTCAAGCCGTTTGACGCAGAAAAGATTGTTACCGCAATGACCAAGGCGGGCAAGGCGACCGGAGAGTTCGGCGCCTCCCGTGCCCGTGAGATGGTGGATTTCCTGGTGCTCCCGCGCCTTGTCGAACGCAACGAGGCAACGCTTCATATCGAGGCGGTGCAGGACGCGGTCGAGCACGCGCTGTTTGAGGCGGGCTACTTCACGACGCTGCGCGCCTATATTGTCTACCGCGAAAGCCGCGCCAAGGTGCGCGATGCGAAAAAGAGCTGGATCAACGTCGAGCAGTCGATCAACGAGTATCTTGATCAGCTCGACTGGCGTGTCAATGCCAACGCCAATCAGGGCTACTCGCTGGGCGGGCTCATCCTGAACGTCTCGGGCAAGGTGGTTGCCAACTACTGGCTCAACTATATCTATCCGCCCGAGATCGGTACGGCACACCGTCAGGCCGATATTCATATTCATGACCTTGACATGCTCTCGGGGTACTGCGCGGGCTGGAGCCTTCGCACGCTTCTGAACGAAGGGCTCAACGGCGTTGCCGGCAAGGTGGAGGCGGGCGCGCCCAAACACCTCACCTCGGCCACCGGCCAGATTGTGAACTTCCTCGGCACGATGCAAAACGAGTGGGCGGGCGCACAGGCGTTCTCCTCCTTTGACACGTACCTGGCCCCCTTTATCCGCAAGGACAACCTCTCCTACGATGAGGTCAAGCAGTCGATTCAGGAGCTCATCTACAACCTCAACGTGCCTTCACGCTGGGGGACACAGACGCCCTTTACCAATCTCACCTTTGACTGGGTCTGCCCGGAGGATCTGCGCGGACAGCATCCGATGATCGGCGGCGAGACGATGCCCTTTACCTACGGCGATCTGCAGAAGGAAATGGACATGATCAACCGCGCCTATATTGAGGTGATGCTTCAGGGGGATGCGAAGGGGCGCGTGTTCACGTTCCCGATTCCGACCTACAACATTACGGCGGACTTTGACTGGGACAGCCCCAATGCGATGCTGCTCTTTGATATGACGGCGCGCTACGGGCTGCCGTACTTCCAGAACTTCATCAACTCCGAGCTCAAGCCCAATATGATCCGCTCGATGTGCTGCCGTCTGCAGCTCGATTTGCGTGAGCTCCTCAAGCGCGGCAACGGTCTTTTCGGCTCTGCCGAGCAGACCGGCTCGCTCGGGGTGGTGACGGTGAACTGCGCGCGTCTGGGCTACCTCTACAAGGGTAACGAGACCGCACTGCTCAAGCGTCTTGACGAGCTGCTGGAACTTGCGAAAACGAGTCTCGAGATTAAGCGCAAGGTCATTCAGCGCCATATTGATCAGGGGCTTTTCCCCTACACCAAGCGCTACCTCGGCACACTGCGCAACCATTTCTCGACCGTGGGGGTGAACGGCATCAATGAGATGATCCGCAATTTCACCAACGACACGGACGACATCACGACGCCCTTCGGTCATGCGTTTGCCCTGCGGCTGCTCGACCATGTGCGTGAAAAGCTCGTTGCCTTCCAGGAGGAGACGGACCATATGTACAACCTTGAGGCCACGCCGGCCGAAGGCACGACATACCGTTTTGCCAAGGAGGACAAGAAGCGCTTCCCGGATATTCTGCAGGCGGGCACGCCTGAGCATCCGTACTACACGAACTCCTCGCAGCTGCCGGTGAACTTCACCGACGACCCGTTCGAGGCGCTCGAGCGTCAGGATGATCTGCAGCGCAAGTACACGGGCGGCACCGTGCTGCATCTGTACATGAACGAGACGGTCTCCTCGGCCGAGGCCTGCCGGGATCTCGTGCGCCGCGCGCTCACGAATTTCCGCCTCCCGTATATCACGATTACGCCGACGTTCTCGATCTGCCCCAAACACGGGTATCTGCCGGGACGCCATGATTTCTGCCCGAAGTGTGACGCCGAGCTCATCGCTGCCAAGCGCGCGAAACTTGCCGCCGCTGAACGCGCCTCGGGCGCAGGCAATGCCTGAGAATTTGTTTTTTGGTCAAAAGGAGTAAAAAGAGATGACACAGCAGAAGACTTGTGACAATATTGAACTCAAAGATGCAGAACGCCAGCCCTGTGAAGTCTGGACCCGTGTGATGGGTTACCATCGCCCGGTGCAGAGTTTCAACACCGGAAAAAAAGGCGAGTTTGAAGAGCGCGTCTGCTTTACCGAGCAGGCTGCGGCTCAACACAAGGATGCAAAGTAAATCATGTCGGTTCAGTGTGGTGTGAGTGCTGATTTTCTGCCCGCAAGGGCAGAGGAGCTTCGTATTGCCGGCATCACGCCGTTTACGTCCATCGATTTCCCGGGGAGACTCTCCGCGGTGATTTTCCTGCAGGGCTGCCCCTGCCGCTGCTGCTACTGCCAGAACTCGTGGATGCAGCCGCGCACGTTCAATGTGCGGCTCGCCCACAACAGCTGGAGTGACGTCACGACGCTGCTTGAAAAGCGTAAGGGCCTGCTCGACGGGGTGGTTTTCTCGGGCGGCGAGCCCACGATGGATCCCGCGCTTCGCGCTGCAATCGAATGGGTCAAGGCTCGCGGCTATGCTGTCGGGCTGCACACCTCGGGCATGTACCCGAAGCGCCTCAGGGAGCTGCTGCCCCTGATTGACTGGGTCGGGCTCGATGTGAAGGCGCCCCCGCAGGACGCGTTTCACTACGAATCGGTCACCAACCTCAAAAAGAGCGCCGCGCTCTTTAAGGAGAGTTTCGATCTGGTGCGTGCAGCGGGCATTCCGGTGGAATACCGCACGACGGCCCACCCGGACTTTCTCGACGAGGACACCCTTGAGGACCTGGCCGGCTATCTGGAAAAAGAGGGGGTGAAGGACTGGGTGCTGCAGATCTACCGCCGTCCCAACTCGGGGCTTGTGAATCTGTTCCCCAACGTGCTTGACACCTGGCCGAGCGAGGCGTTTATCGAGCGGCAGAAAAAGCGCTTCGAGAACTTCCTGATCCGCCGCGGCTGATCGCGGCCTGATTAAAGGGCGCAAACAAAAAGCGTGATGACTTAAAAAGTTCATCACGCTTTCTTTTTCAAGTGAACCTGGACGGGTTACTTGCCGCCTTCAATGCCGGTATTCACGATTTCCTTGAAGTACGAACCTGCGGTGAAGCGGGGTTTGCGCATGGCCGGAATCTGAATGGCTTCGCCGGTCGTGGGGTTGCGGCCCGTGCGCGGTGCGCACTCAACGGCCTTGAAAGAACCGAAACCGATCAGCGTCACAGCTTCACCCTGCGTGACTGCGGTCATGATTTCTTCAAACACCGTGACAACGATACGGTCGGCTTCCGCCTTGGAAATACCATGCTTGTCACTGACGCGTTCTACAAGTTCCTGTCTATTCATAGATTGCTCCGTTAACTACCCCGGACTTCTCGCCGGTCCCGGGTATAAAAACACCAACCCGCACCATTCCTGAGGAACGAGAAAACGGTGGGGCAATGATTCTGTGTGAGTTAGCACAGAACCGATTGAGTTATTCAACCGCTGGTCGGGCGCATGAGCGACTGCCGCGTGCTGAGGTCCCGCTCCTTAGAACCGGTTTACACTCCAGAAGTGCAGCGCCGGTTCGTAGAACGGTGGGTATGCCAGAAATGAAAGCAAACCTCCACGATACCTATTTTACATTCTATTTCTTAATTATTCCTCAGTGAAATCCCTAAAGAATGCTCATTTTTAGGACGTTTTCAGAAAAAAATCATTTTTCGGGGGATTTAGAGGTAAAAAAATGTTGCCAAAAAGACACTGGGTTTTCACTATACCTACAAATAGGTATTCAAAGAGGAGTATAAGATCCCGGCTCAGCAAAAGTCAAAAGCAAAATTTACAAATAGAGAATACTAATGACTTGAAAAAGAGACGTATTTTAGGCAGAATGTACTTACAGACATAGAAGGGCGCAGCCGGTAGCGAATGTTACTGACTACCCCTTGGTGGTATTTTTGAGTCAGGCAGTCCCTGACTCTTTTTTTTGCCTGATTTTTTTGAGAGAAAAAAGAAACACTCAAATAAAAGCGTTTTTAGCGTTCGTTTCTCGGCACCAGGATTTCGACGAGTTCACGGATATCCGGTGTGACCCGAAGCAGGTGTCTCGCACGTCTTTTCTCCCGGTACGTGAGTACCGGCTCGAGACTCTCGCGGGTGAGTCGTGCGGTGCTCTGACCGCGTTTTTCAGCCGCAAGGGCGAGCACATACGCGTTGAAGCGGCTGATGGGAAGGATGTTGCCGGAGAGGAAAAAGCCCGAGAGGGTGGCAATCGCCGAGGCGCTGCCGCCTTCGGCCGCACGGCATGTCCAGCGCAGCGCCTCTCTGAGGTTGACCTTCGTGCCCTGACCCGACCAGTACTGCAGCCCGAGGCGGAACTGCGCATCGAGCGTGCCGGTAATCGCCGCCTCGCGCAGCCAGAACTGCGCATCACGCGGCCCCGCGGGGGAGTCTTCGCCGCGCATCAGGCGCGAGAGCTCGAAAGCGGCTCTTGAATCCGCGCCACTGGCGGCCTTCTCAAGCCAGTAGCGCCCCTGGGTGCGGTCGGCTGCCGTGCCTTGCCCTCTGACATAGGCCATGCCCGCTTCGCGTGCCGAGGCGGCGTCGCCCGCCGCACCGGCGAGCCGCTGCCAGTAGAGTGCGCGGGCGGGATCGGCTGCCACGCCGAGCCCCTCGGTATAGAGTTTTGCCAGGAGTTTCTGTGCATCGAGCTGACCGGCGAGGGCGGCACGGGTAATGAGTGCGGCGCCCGCCTCAAGATTCTGTTTGAGCCCCTGGCCGCGCAGGGTCAGGAGGCCGAGCAGGTAAAGCCCTTCACGATGCCCGGCCGCGGCGGCCGGACGCACCAGCAGTAGAATGCGCCGGTTGACGGTGCTCCCCGCCGGGTTGGCCAGCAGGTGGTAGGCGAGCTCGCAGCGCGCATCATTGTTGCCCGCTCGCGCGAGGGCCGTGATCCGTTCGAGTTCTCTGAGCGCCTCGTCGCCCGAGAGCGGTCTTGCACGCACAACGCCGCTCAGCAGATCGACCACCCCGCCGCGGGTGAGGGTTCTGTCGGGGAGCGTAAACCGTGCGTCAGGAACTTTGGGCATCGTCTCAGCCGCCCTCCATCAGGGGGCGGGCGCAGGCTTGCCCGCACCGTCGGCTGCGGGCTTCTCTACTGCGGCAGGTTCGACCACCACGTCGCCGTTTGCGTTTTTGCGGATCACGACGCCATTGTCCGCCGCGGGTGCCGTGAGTGCCGGCACGGGCCGCGTATCAAACATCGAGAGTGCCAGACCGATCGAGACGCCGGTCATTGCGTAGAGCACCCAGCACAGGCCGCCGATCACAATCATGCGACCGATGGGGCGCACCGTCCAGGCACGGTCCTTTTCGCCGAGTGCCCTGACATACTTCACCTGGGCGAGGCCGGAGGTGAAAAACCACGCCAGCCACATCACCAGCAGCACGTACGGGCCCGAGTAGCGCATGGCGGGTTCGTCCACAAAAACGGCCTGCATCACAAGGTAGAGCCCGATAAACCAGAGCGTGGCACGCGACCACAGACGCGAGCCGCGTGCACGGCCGCGCTCGCCGAGCACCTCCCAGTTCTGAGCCTGCAGATGGCCGCCAAAAAGCGGGGTGAAGAGAAACGTGAGAAAAACCACCGCAGTCGGGGAGTAGAGCGAGGGGAGGGGTTTTGTTTTTGCCATTTTTGTCCGGTCAGTCACCGTAGAGGAAATAAAGTGCGTCTATTGTAGCTGATCGCCGGCCGGAGGCAGCGCGCCCGAGGCTTGAGAAGTGGCGGCATTGGCGCTAGACTTTTGTCTGTACAACTGCGCAAAAGACTTACCGTACAGCCAGACTGTCCGGACTCACTGGAAACCGCTATGTCTAAACTTCTCACTTCTGTGTTGACGCTTGCCCTTGCCGGGGCACTTGTGAGCGGATGTGCCTCCGTGAAGAATCTCTTCACGGATACGCCCGAGGTAAAGAACCCTTACCGGGACGCCTTCAGGGTTTATGAGGAGCCGTGTGTGATTCCGCTTGCCGAACACTCTCCCACGCTCGACGTGATGCTCATCAATACGATGAAGGACCGCGGCCTCAAACCGCAGCTCGTTGACGAGCACGATGAGGAGCGGATCAAAGCCTGCCGCATCACGGTGCACTTCAGTGTGGAGGGGCTCGACAATATCGCCATCGGTGTCAAGGGAATGTCGCTGTTTTACCGGGATCATAAAACAGGGGAAACCTACTGGGTCGGCATGGGAAAACAGAGCCGCTTTAATATGCCTGAACTTGTGAGCAGCGGACTGGAAAACCATGACCCGCAGGTGATGATGCGTCAGCTCGTCGAGCGTCTGTACCCGGAGCGAATCATCCGGGAATAGCGTCCTAGGGATTACCCTTAAAACACAAGTTTTTTCTTTACTTAAGTCAAATGTTTTTAAAAAGTAAGGGATTACTACACCTTAATGATTAGATATTTAGGAATGCTTTAGCTACAATAACCTCATCAGATGGATCTGGACTGTCCGTCTGTGCGACTGTTTTCAGGCAGAGACAATCGCTTTAGCAAAGGCGGTGCGACCGTAATCGTTGGGGAATGTGAGCGGTCAGAAAGCACTGTCCTGCAGTTGTCCGACAGGGCGCTGACGAGTCGGGGGACTATAACGCCCGGCCGGACAATAGAAGTCTTGTAATGTTCCTGACTTCTAGACCAACCACGAAAGGGGAAGCGATCTCACCAGTCGCCTCCCCTTGTTTTTTTGCCTCCCGCCTTTCCACCGTTTCCGCCTTTTCCGCCTTTTCCGTTTATCCCTAGAGCCGCACCGCTCTCACGCCCGTCTTTTGAGCGGCTTGCCGGATTTTTTCCGCGCGCAGCGAAAATAGTTACCCTCTCTTATGAATATGGCGGCATAAGCTTTGCTACAATAAGGGAAATCCCTAATATTCACTATCGAAAAAGCGCTGCTCAATACTGTATGTGAGTAGCGCTATTGTGCGTTGTAGACAACTATGCAACAAGCCGAACAACATCAGCAACCATGGCAGGCTGTCCTGGCCATTCTGACCGCAACAGCTGTTTTAATGTCGGTGAGCTACACAATGCTCATCCCTTTTCTGCCCGTTTACCTCACCGAGGAGCTTCATGTCGCCGCTGACAAGGCCAACCTCTGGAGCGGGGTGATTTTCTCGATCAGTTTCCTCATCTCCGGCATCATGGCGCCGATCTGGGGCGCCATTGCCGACAAAAAGTCCCGAAAACTCATGGCGGTGCGTGCCGCCATTCTGCTTTCTGTCTCCTACGGCCTCGGGGGCCTGGTGCAAAACGAGTGGCAGCTCCTTTGCATGCGTGCCTTTCAGGGGTTTGCCGCCGGGCTCTGGCCTGCGTGTCTTGCGCTGATGTCAAGCTACGCGCCGCAGACCAAAGTCGGTTTCTGCATGGGCGTGATGCAGGGTGCGATGACTGCGGGTGGCGTGCTCGGTCCGCTCGCGGGCGGTCTGCTCGCGCACTGGTTCGGGATGCGCATGACGTTTTTCATGGGCTCGGGCTTTCTCTTTCTCATCACGATCATCCTGATGATCTACATTAAGGAGCCCCCGAAGAAGGCCTCGGATCATGCGGCCGACAAAGATGCCAGGGCGGAGAAAAAGCCGAAGGTGTCTCTGCTGAAAAATCCGGTCATCTGTCGCATGCTCCTTGCCGCAGGCGTGGCACAGTTCTCGCTCCTGCTCGTGCAGCCCGTCATGCCGATGTACATCGGAGAGCTCTCCGGGCACACCGGCGACATTGTGCTCGTCACCGGGCTTGTGTTCTCCGCGGTGGGCTTCTCAGGCGTGATCGCCTCACCTGTCTGGGGGATTGCCGCCGGGAAAATCGGTTACCGTCCGGCGCTGTACTCGGCGCTCTTCGGGGCTGCCATCTTTAATATGGGGCAGGCGATTCCGGAGTCGCTCGTGGGCTTTTCGGTCTGGCGCTTTATCGGGGGGCTTGCCTTTGCCGGTGTCTTCCCGATGATCAACTCGATTCTGACCATGTCAACGCCCCCGGAGAGCCGCGGCCGCATCTTCGGGCTCTCCTACACGGCGCAGCAGATCGGCAGTGTGCTCGGCCCGCTCGCAGGCGGTGCCGTCGGTCTTGTGCTCCCGCTCAAGTGGGTGATTTTCCTCTCAGGGCTCGTGCTCATGCCGATCGCGATCTACCTCTGGATGAAACGCCCGCCGGTGGAGACTTCCACACACGGTACAGAAATGAAGATTGATCGCGAGTGATTTTTCTGAACGCACCTTAGAAAAAAAATCAAAGGTGCGTTTTTTTGCGACAGTTCTAAGCAGTCTTCCTGATAGAATGTCGACGTTACGACAACCCGGGATGTGGGTACACCATCCCAAGTGAAGCAAATTAAATGGATTACTTCATCTATCTTGTTCTAGGTCTGCTTGCCGCGCTGGCCGTTATTGACCTCTTTGTCGGGGTGAGCAACGACGCGGTCAACTTTCTGAATTCCGCCGTGGGCAGCCGTGCCGCGCCGTTCTGGGTCATCATGGCCGTGGCGAGTGTGGCGGTTCTCACAGGCGCCACCTTCTCCTCCGGGATGATGGAGGTCGCCAAAACAGGGGTTCTGCACCCCGAGCATTTCACCTTTCAGGAGGTGATCGTCGTCTTTACCGCTGTGATGGTCACGGACGTGCTGCTGCTCAACACATTCAATTCGCTCGGGCTGCCAACCTCCACCACCGTCTCGATCGTTTTTGAACTCCTCGGCGGTGCGACGGCCATGGCCTGCTACAAGGTCTGGTCCTCCGGGGCGCCATTTACCGATCTCGGGCAGTACATCAATTCGGGCAAGGCCCTCGCCATGATTCTGGCGATTCTGATGTCGGTGATCGTTGCTTTTATCTCCGGCGTTGTTGTTCAGTATATTCTCCGTCTTCTCTTCACCTTCCACTACGAGCGCTACTACCGCTACCTCGGCGGCGTGTTCGCCGGCATTTCCCTCTCGGCCATCTTTTACTTCCTTGTGCTCAAGGGCCTTCGCGGCGCCTCCTTCATGACGCCCGAAGCGGTGAGCTGGGTCGATGCCAATGCCATCACACTGCTCGTGTGGTGCTTTGTCGGGGTGACACTCATCGCGCAGCTCGCCATCCTTTTCATGCGGCTTGATATCTTCCCCTTTATCATTCTCGCGGGCACCTTTGCGCTGGCCTTTGCCTTTGCGGGTAACGACCTGGTGAACTTTGTGGGGGTGCCGCTCGCCGCGCTCGAATCCTTCCATATCTTCTCGGCCGTGCCGGGGGCGGATGCTGCCGCCTTCACGATGGAGGGGCTCAGAAACCAGACCGCCACGCCGACGGTCTACCTCGCGGGCTCCGGGCTTGTGATGGTGCTCACGCTCTGGTTCTCGAAGAAGGCACACCGCGTGATTCGCACCTCGATCAGTCTTGCCTCGGCCACCCGCGGCGGCAAAGAACAGTTCGGCTCCTCGCTGCCGGCGCGTATCGTGGTGCGCGGCGCGATTCATATGAATGATTTCCTGCATCAGATTGTCCCTGCGGGTGTGTTCGCGCGGCTCGGGCGCCGCTTTGAGCCCAAGCGTCTGAAGCCCGATGAGCAGCCGCTCGCGTTTGACGCAATCCGCGCGAGTGTGAATCTGGTGCTCGCTGCCGGTCTGATCGCATCGGCCACAAGTCTGAAGCTGCCGCTCTCGACGACCTACGTCACCTTCATGGTTGCCATGGGTTCCTCGCTTGCCGACGGCGCCTGGGACCGTGAAAGTGCGGTCTACCGCATCTCCGGCGTGCTCACCGTGATCACGGGGTGGTTTATCACCGCGTTTACGGCGTTCAGCATCTGTGCGATTTTCTGCAGCCTCTTTATCTGGCTCGGCAAGTGGTTCATCCTCACGATGATGCTTGTGGCACTCACCTTTGTGGTGAAGACGAACTTTTTCTCCAGGGCGCCTCAGGAGGCCGCCACCGGCAGAATGCTTGCCAAGGGCGACAAGCACAGTGTGCGTGATCTGCTCAATACCTCGATTGACCATAACCTCAACCGTACGCTGACGATTCTCGCGGAGGGGCTGCGCGCATTCCTGCGCGAGGATGAGCTCTCGCTCAAGCAGCTCAAGAGTCAGGCCGGCGCGCTTTATGACGCCACGGCCCAGGCCCGCGGTGACTACTATCAGATGGCACTTGAGGGTGAGCACGGCACGAAGGCCGACCGCGATGCGCGAAACTTCTACTACCGTGCCTTTACCAGCATGAAAGAGGTCAGTCATGCGCTGCGTGACCAGATGGGGGTGAGCGAGAACTACATCGCAAACTGCCATTCCCCGTTCACCGGCAGAATGCATGACTACACGATGCGGCTTGCAAAAGAGATCGATGCGCTCAAGGTGAATTTCACCCCGCGCGAGTGTAAGCGCGTGTTGCATTTCCTTGAGGAGGGGCAGCGCCAGTTCATGATGCGTATCAGCGAGGAGCAGATTTCGCTGCGTAAAAGCGAGCTCTATCTCGGCTACATCCTCTACACGCGTGAGGTGATCAACCGCTACCAGATGGTCAAACTCCTGCAGAAGGAGCTTGAAAACGGGATCAATCCCAATATGCACCACCGTCAGGAGGTTGAGGCGGTTGAACCGATCCGCCCGTCCGAGCGGTAAAGCGCTGAAGTGAGCGAAAACACAATGCCCGCGAACCGTTACCGGATCGCGGGCATTATTTTGTGTGCTCGGCATGAGCATGTGTTAACGGGTGAAAGTCCCGAGAGGAGCCG
>CAJJRX010000017.1 GCA_905194315.1 uncultured Sutterella sp.
AGCGGAAAACGGTAGGATATGCAAAATTGGTCCAAAAAAAGTCCGCACCTCCTCTTCCATCAGTGAGCCGGCCTGAACATTCAGGAACATGGCCACCCTACCCTTAATGTGCGTATTAGGCACAATCACCCAGCGAAATCCGTTGCTGAGTTTTCCGTAGTGCGCACGGGAGGCAGGTTTAAGGTCGCTGCTTTCCTGTGCCCATTGACCGTTGTACCATGAGAAAGCCTCAGCGCCTGCCTGACTGGCGAGAGAACTCATGATGGCGGCTGTTACCATAAGGGTTTTTGATGACATTAAATTCCTCTTAGTGCTAGCCAGAATATTAGTGCAACAGCACCATAAGGTGGAGCAGTTTTTCGCAGTAAATCAACTTACTTTCAGTGTAAGGGTTAAGTCGTTAGGAGTAAAGCTGAAATTCACGCCGTAATTAATTTTTATAAATTTCCGGCATTTTTTCTGGTGATAAAAATGTACCGTTTTTCTGAATCATATACAGTTAAATCGACTTTGCTGCAGCCAATTCCTTAACTTCACAAACGCTAAACGTCACGATACCCGCCAAAATAAACGCAAGAGAAAGCCCTTTTTCCGCACCAATACCCTCTCCGAAGAAAAAGATCCCAATTAAAAGCGTCAGCACCGGTGCCAGATATTGACAGAAACCCAGAATTGCCATCGGCAGAAGTTGTGTTGCTTTGGAAAAGAGAATCATGGGTATAGTAGCTGCGATACCTGTTCCGAGGAGCGCTAGACTCAACACCGGATCAGCAGACAGCGAAAAGTGCGACTGTCCCTGCAGGCTGAGCCAGACCAGATAGGCAGCGGCAAACGGCATCATCAGCAGGCCTTCGAACACGATGCTGATCTGTGCCGGCAGGGTAATGGCCTTTTTCAGCGCACCGTACACACCCCAGCTCATTGATACGCCGAGAGCCACCCAGGGAATCTGACCAAAACCGGCAATCATCACCATTACACCGAGTGCCGCCAGCAGCACACCGGCCTTTTTCACCCGGCTGAGCGACTCCTTATAAATTAGAACACCCAGCGAAACACTGATGAGCGGCGTGAGAAACGTCCAGATTCCGAGTTCGACCACCTGATGACTCATAACGGCATATACATTAATAAACCAGTTGAGTGCACAGGCGCCTGCCGCGGTGAGGAGAACCAGAACTTCCCGACGGTTTCTGAAAAAACCGGCACCGAGTCTGAGCATCTCCGGCAGTCTGCCGTTAACAAGAAGCCACAGCGGAACAAATAGCAGAGACCAGAGCACACGGTGGGCAACCACCTCCCACGGATCAGCGGCTGTCAGCCACGAATAGTAGATCGACATCGCCCCCCATATCACGTAGGAAGACAATGCAGCGGCCAGACCGAGTTTTCGCTGGCTTAAATCGATAGTCATATCAAATCAATTTTACAGTATATATAACTATTATCTATTAATAGTTTTCCGGATAGCTGCCTGAGCATTGTGCACATGTGCACAATATCTACTTTAAAACAACCAGGACAAGACTGTCAGCCATAGCGGGATGGATATTAAAGAAACAAGTGTCTGAAGAGTTGTCAGATCAGCCACCACCGGACCATTTCCGCCCATACGTACTGCCATGATGTAGCACGAATTGGCTGTCGGTAAGGCTGCGAGGCACAGCAAAGCGCCCATCTCAGTCATGCTGAGTCCACCAATCAAGCCAGCCGCAAGGCTTACCGCCGGCACAGCCACCAGTCGCTGCACTGTCGCTGCGCAAAGCAGTTTTCCATACCGGCTGAGATTAATCTTCTCCATCCCGGCACCGATGGCCAGCAGTGCCATCGCCAGTGAGGCCGAGCCAAGACTCGAGAAAATACTTCCAATCAGATCCGGTAGCGGAATCCGGAAAATATTAAATAGCAGGCCGGCAAGCGTTGAAACAATCAGCGGGTTTGTCACGATTTTGTGCACATGTGCACTAATGCTCAACCGACCCTGTGAGCAGGAGGACGAAAGGTCAGTAACGGCAATAATATTGGAGAGGGGAACCCAGATTCCGAGTAGCATGGCATACAGCGCCGTTCCCTGCGGACCGAACAGTGAAGAGGCGAGTGCAAATCCTATGTAGGAGTTAAACCGGTATCCGCACTGCCTCACCGAAGCGTCCGTCGGCGGGTCTTGAGGCGCAATCCGGGAAACAATATAGGCAAGCAGGACAGCAACTAGCATGCTTGACACACCGCACAGAAGGAAACGTGAGGCGGAGTCTATGGATATCTCAGCCGTAGCGACACTCTTAAAGAGCAGCGGCGGAAACAGAACAGTAAAAACCAGACGCTCTACTTTATCCCACCAGTCACGCGGGTAGTCAAACCGCCGGGAAAGAATCCAGCCGAGCAGAATCAGTAGAAATGGATGCAAGACCAAAAGGGACGTCATCGCGAATCCTTTGTTTGTGCTGTAACCGTCAGCACCGACCACCGGTGAGGTACATTCTCTATTTTCAAATATTGTACTTGTTTTCCTGAATACCGATCCCCGCATCACTCCCCTGTCCTGCCCTGCGCGGTCCGTTCCTTTCACACTTCCCGTCTCTCCAAGCGCTCCTTGTGCACATGTGCACATGTGCATTTTTCGGCAAAACTGTCTCTCACGACAGGTGGATATTCTCCTGCAGACTCGTCGGCAATCAGGAAAAAATTACGCTGCCTGACCGACATTTCCGTGCGTAAACCTCCGGAATCGGTTATGTACTTTACGTGCATTTTTTAGCTTTAAAACACAGTGTTACGTCATTCCGATTTTTGATAGGTTGTTGTTTTTATTGATTTTATTCCATCAAAATTCACTCTAATCCATCCCGTCTGAGAGGACAAATTTTCCCTCTTTTTCCTTTGA
The DNA here is from genome assembly GCA_905194315.1 of uncultured Sutterella sp. GTDB lineage: Bacteria > Pseudomonadota > Gammaproteobacteria > Burkholderiales > Burkholderiaceae_F > Sutterella. Next base: position 2,885 of record CAJJRX010000017.1, read on the forward strand.
TCTCTGTCGGAGTTCCGGATGTCCGGAGAAGTTTGTGCACATGTGCACAACACTACCCTGCCCGGTTTGCGACTGATATTTTTTTCGCTCAGCTCACACGAAATCAGTGATGTACTTTGCGTGCATTTTGATGTATTTACACCCTCTAATTTTCCCGATTGCACATGTGCACAAAGTTACTGCCCTCTGAAAATTCAGCTCATCCGGTCATGTACTTTACGTGCATTTTTTGAAAATCAGCCTTGTAAACACCCCCGTATTCCCCTCCCCTGCAACTGCATGACGGGTTTGTGCACATGTGCATTTTTCTTCTCAGGGTACGGGTAATGCCTCCTCAGGCGAATGTATTCAGCCTCTCACCCCTCATGGATGTTCTGGGCGACTCCATTTAGCTGAACAAAAAGCGGTTTGTGCACATGTGCACTTTTTTTTCTTGAAGTGCCCGTTAAGCCCCAGCGGGCAAACGTCCTCAGTCCCTCACCCTTCCGGGATGTTCTGGACGACTCCATTTCGCTGGATAAAAAACGCTTTGTGCACATGTGCACTTTTCTTCTCAAAGTGCCTGTTAAGTCCCCCCGCGGGCAAGCATCCTCAGTTCCTCATCCTGCCCGGATGCTCAGGGCGCCCCCCGTTTTGCAGAATAAAAACGGTTTGTGCACATGTGCACTTTTGCCTCCCACCACAACAATCCCCATTGCATTACCCAGAATCCGATTATGTACTTTTTATGCAAAACGGGTTCCAATCTCTTTCGTGTAACAGGTTATCCACATATCCACAACCTCCCTCTTTCGCCCTTAGTATGGCGGCTTGAACTTTAAAGAGGAGGAGTTATGCACATGTGCACTCTCCGAGTGAGGAAACATTTTCTTATCCAGATTTTAGATATGTACTTTAGATGCCCTTTCCGGTTTCTTCAAAAAAATCCTTTTGTGCACATGTGCACTTTTCTCCTTCCAGGCTGGCAGCCGATACCGCTTCTTCACAAAAGAAGCTTTGAAGCAGCACTGCTTTCCCCTTCCCCGGCGTCATCTCATACCTCGTGCAGTTCTTTTAATCCAGTACCGGTGGTTATGTACTTTGCGTGCAATTAACGCCGTGCTCTCAGTCTCACTGATGAGTCCGAAAGTTTTGTGCACATGTGCAAATGTTTTCCCGAAATCCGCCCGTTCCCCTCGAATGGGGGTGATGTACTTTTCGTGCATTTTTCCGGTTGCGGCAAATTTTTGTGCACAGCGAAGACGCTTTGTGCACATGTGCACTTTTTAAAAAACCGGGGGGTGTCTCCACCGGTGATGGCCTCCAGAAACGGTACTGTTTTCCTGTGAGACCTGCTCTGATTTTTCGGATTGCACATGTGCAACTTTCATATAAGTGACTGAAATTACGGAGAGGAGGTGATGTACTTTACGTGCATTTTTAAAATTTTCAGCTTCTCTTTTTTGCCGGTCAGAAGGACCGGCTCACGATGTTTTTCTACAGAATTTTTTCTGCTCTTTGCGAAACAACACGTCAGCTGGACACAAAAATTCCCGCGCTCCAGAGGAGCTATTTTCTGCGACTCTAAGCAACACTGTCTGACGTTAATTCCTGATTGCCCTTTTGTGCACATGTGCACAATGCCTCTGCTCACCGCAAAAAAAGCAGGGCAGGGCGGGGCGGATCTCTTCCGGTTGCCCTGACCACCGGCAATAGGAGCTGTTTGGTCGTCCGCCCGTAGTACACCAATGCTTCCGCGGACAACCCGGGCTGGTCTTGATCCTTTCCGTTTGAGAGCCAGTCCGCAGGTCGGCACCCGGAGTTTCAGGTTCCGGCGGGGGTTACGACACAAGAGCAATGCGAATCACCGCTTGCGGACAGGAAAGAGAAACTGAGAAAAGAGCAGGGGGTTGCACTTGTGCACATGTGCACTTTTTTCTTTTCACCTGCCAAAACAGATGGTTCCACTGCCTCCTTTTGCTGAAAAGACGATTGCATCCACTCCCTTTACGGATCTCACTTCAGGCGTGCACAAAGCGGGCAATCCCGCAATGACACAGATTATCTGTCTGCTTCGTTGTGACTGCACAAAAGCCACGTTTTTTTACTGTTTTCTCGTGCCTGTGTGCTGACCATCCGGCTGTGCCCGGCTTGTGCACATGTGCATTTTTTCTGTTTTTCGCTTTTTTCAGGTGCGTATTCCCTCTGATTTTCTCAGTTGGCTGACCGCCATCTGCGGTTTTTTTTTCGGACACCGTCAGGTTTTATAAGCCGACAGGAAACGTCACGCTATACCTGAGCAGAACCCTGCGACAGGCCGGTCTTCGAGCCAGCATTGAACGCTTTTTATCTGCACAAAAGGCAGGGGAGGGCATAATAATGCGCTCCAGGAGTCCTCATTTCCGGCCTTCCCGACCCGGTTTGCAACCGCGAGATTATCGTTCGTTTGAACACGAAATCCGGCTGTTTGTGCACATGTGCACAACGCTTTCAGTCTCCCTGATTTTCCCTGTTTTTCCTCCTCACTGCACCTTCGGTTAAGCATGTCAAACCCGGCTTATGTTCTCCCGGCCGGTCAGTCTCCTTTAGGGAAGGGGAAAGCTGGAATTTTTCCTGTTTTCTGCCGTCCTTTACCAGGTCAATTGCACTGTGCACATGTGCAATTTTCTGTTCTTCACACGAAAAATCGTGGTGAATACCCCCTTTTCTCAAACAGAATTCTGCCCGTTAAACCGGCCCGGACGGGGAAGAGGGCGGCGTGCAAAACCGTGTTTACTGTCAGTGTCCGGAGGTTTTGTGCACATGTGCACAAAAGCGCGAACAGAGAAAACCAGCTCCTGTGACAAGAAAAGAGTGATGTACTTTCCGTGCATTTTTTCCCCTGTTTCGCCTGAGATTGAAGCCATTTAGTCCGTTTGTGCACATGTGCAATTTTCAGAAAGCAGGGGCTTTTTTTGTTCGAGAAACCATCTTCCAGAGACCCCCTCCCGGCACTCTTCTTTACTCAAAGTATTCTCTATCGGGTTATGTACTTTCCGTGCAAAAAAGGCAAAAATTCCCACTAATTTGACTGATTCTCATTCTCATTATTGTGCGGTTTCTGATCAGCATTTTCATTCTGTGATTCCACACTCTGTCACCGGACGCAGAGCAGCTGACGCACGAAAAATCCTTGTGCAGAATTTTCTGAAAGAGGGCGCTATGCCTAGTGCTGCAAGACATGCACATGTGCACATCTGAGAATTTTCCACTTTTGTGCACATGTGCACAAAGCCGGAAAACCGTGCTCACCCCGGACGCTTTGCTCTGTGACCAGAGGTCTTGAAAACACAGAAACGGTTATGTACTTTTCGTGCATTTTTTCTCACTTTACGCAGGCAGTATTTCCCGTCTGTCCGTGCAGATTTTCACTTTTTCCCGCCAGAGCGGAGGTGCTTTTTCTCTTCGCACACCCGGTGCATTCACCTTCAGAGCATCCCCTCGCGCGGCAGTGAATTTTGCGGTGTACCTGCCCGCAGATTATCTGTGCAAAAATTGGTTTTTTAAGCACTATTCACATAAATCTTGAATAGGTTAAAATTCTGATAGTTATCGCTCTAGGGTCTGTCCGGCTCCTTATTCACACACCGGGCAGGAATGTGCAAAGGATTTTTCTGGTATGGCAAGAAACAAAAAACCGCTCACAGAAAATGCAGTGGTCAGCATTACGTCGACAGCACTCGTCGACCCCAAGTTCGATGACATTCCGTTTATCAATAACAAGAAAACGACAGATCCGGAGCAGGCTCTTCGCGAAGAACAGTGGCGCCGGTCTCTGGTCACGGTAGGGGAGAGCTCTGCGCCTTCCTTCAAAGACTCGGTCACGATGATGAGTCATCCGCTCTTCGGGTTCCGTCCCCAGAAAGGAACGCTGCCGAAAGTGATCGACTGCAACCGTTACGTGCTCACCCTTGCACCGTCTAATCACGGCCTGCCGACCTACAATGACGCGGACATTCTCATCTATGCCATGTCCCAGATTGCTGCGCGGATCAAAGAAAAGGGGGATGATGTCTCGCCGGAGCTGCTCCGGTTTCACTCCGACATCATTTTCTCCATCAAGGATTACTACAAAGCCATCAAAAAAACGTACGGCGGCAAGCAGCAGCAGGCATTTCTGAACGCTCTGCAGCGTCTCAGTACAACCTCCATCACCATTACCGCCGATCGTGATATCGGCGGAAAGCGTGTCCGGTTTGAACAGACCTCCAGTGGCTTCCTTGATAATACGGTCAGCGTTGCCACACTCAATGAGCAGACCAATCCGATGGCCATGATCCGTCTGCGCCTTGCGGACTGGATTGTCCGGGATATCATTTCGCTCAATGTGCTTACCATCCCGGTGGAGTACTTTGATCTCTCACCCTTCGGCAAAGCGCTCTATCTGGTTGCCCGCCGTTATCTCGGTATCACTAAGGCTGAACTCCGGTTCCACGATATCGGTTATGAGGACGATGTTGAGATTCCGGTTGAAAAGGTCAAGCTGAACAACGGCCGCAAGATGGATCTTTTCTACTGGAAAACTTCGCTCCAGAACCTGGCGGAGATCACCGGGAACAAGCGCCAGGTGAGAAACTTCAAACAGGATCTGATCAAGGCGATTGCCGAGGTCGACTTCGGTTTCTTCGAAATCGCGATCACTGACACCAGACGCCTGAAAGACTGCGAAGTGGTGTTTTTCCGCAAGGTAAACCTGCCGGCCAACATTGCCAGGGCCAGCCTTCAGTACGCCGGCTTTAAAGAGTTTTACGGGAAGCTGCTGACAAGACGGATCATCCGGCAGAAGCTTCTCGACAATGAAGTGATTTAATCGTACAAAGAGCGGATTTCCGGAAGAGATCCGCTCTTTGTCGTTATGCACATGTGCGGCAAAGGACGCTTTTAGTTTTCATCCGCCTTCCGGCAGACCTTCATGCGCGGAAAAGAGAGGTTCTGATTGCACCGCTTTTTAAAAACGATGCAATCAAATGCCATCGCTTGTTAGAAAACTAAGGGTTTACCCATAGACTGGTACGGTTTCCATCGTTTTTTGGTTTAAACCGCATTTTTCAGGTGATTTTCAGGTAACGTAATGTAACTTTATGTACTTTACGTGCATAATTTCCTGCATTAATTCTTATAAATCAATGTGTTATTGTTTTCATCAAAGTTACCGGTTTTTCTGAAAAAAGTTATCCACATTGATAAAACAGCTACTGCCATAGGAGAAAAGAGTCAATTGTTAGATTTTGTAAAATTTCTGTGTGGATAACTTTCAGGGGCTGCCATGTACCTTCCGCACATTTTTGTGTACCCTGCGTGCAAAGTTATGTACTTTACGAGCATATTTTTCGATTTATCCACATGTTATCCACAGGCTAAAATATTTATATAACAAAGACTTAACCCTAAAACGAACCGAAAACTGCTCCGACCTATAATATACTTAATATACTTAATACACCAGAAACGGCAAAATCAGCGCTGAAAAGTAATGCCAAAGACACCCAATCGCCGTGAACTCGCGGTTTTTAAAGGGGACTTTCTCTTTGTCAAACTACGCTCACCAAGCAAGCACAGTATGCTACTCAAAAATTAAAATAAACCTGATAAGTGGAAACTCTTAAATTTTAAACTTAAATTCATAAAAATCATATAGTTATACCAAAATCACAGGCGATATCCTCAATTACACTACCATTTTTTGAGCACGTAAGGGAATATCAATAGGCGTTGATATTTGATATAGTTAAGGGCATAATGTGCTTTGATCGGGCTGAACCACGAAGGAAACACGGATGTCTGCTATCGTCATGTCGATTGCCAACCAGAAAGGTGGCGTAGGAAAGACCACAGTTGCTACACAGTTGGCATTTGATCTCACCATCAAACGCGGTAAGAAAGTCCTCTATATCGACATGGATGCTCAGGGCAACGGAACGTCCGTCCTTTTGCGCGATCATCCGATCACCGGAACAGAAGCCACGTCGCTCTTTGATCCGGACTGCAATGAATTCATTCCGACGCCCACGGACCGTGGTATCGATATTCTTCCCACCCCCTGTAACAGCCGTCTGAGTTATGACCTGGAGGGGCTGCCCGAAGAATATATGACAATTCCGCGCGAGAAAATTCAACCCCTTCTTGACAAGTATGACGTCATTCTCGTGGACTGCCCGCCTAATCTCGGGCTGAAGCTGCGCTCTGCGCTTACCATGTCCACTCACGTCTTCTGTCCCATCCGCCTTTGCGGTTTCGCTGTCGAAGGGCTTTCCGGTCTGCTTGAAACCATTACGGATATTCAGCAGACGACAAACCCGACACTGAAACTTATCGGCGCTCTCATTAATGCGTTCGACCGTTCGACAACCAACATCAAAACGCTCGAACTCATTCAGGACCAGATGTCAGATGTTGTTCTCAAATCTGTCATCAAACACCGCACACCTCTGGACAAGGCAAACACCTTCGGTATCCCGATCTGGGAAGTGATCGGTGCACATCGTGCATCGCGCGAAGTTGAACGCGCTTTTCTGGAGATATACAAAAAACTGGGAATCGAGGCTAGCTAAGCATCATGGCGATAAAACCCGTTAACAACCTCAACTTTAGCGCCATCGCCAACAAGGCGAAGACCGTCAACGCTGCAGCTGAAAATGCTGAACGGCTCTCTCAGAACGGCTCTCAGGAAGCTTTGCTGACCCTGCCCGTGGAGAGCATTGATATCAATCCGCAGGTGCGAACCGTATTTGTCGAGGAGAGTATCGAAGAACTGGCAGCCTCCATCAAAGAGCGCGGTCAGATCTCTCCGATCACTGTTCGCAAAAACGGTACCCGCTATACGCTCATCACCGGTGAACGCCGTCTGCGTGCTGTGAAAAAACTCGGACAGCCGACGATTAAAGCGATTGTCCAGAACAATGTTCAGAGCGATGCGGACGTTACGGTCTCCCAGCTGATTGAAAACCTTCAGCGTGAGGATATGGGACCGCTTGAAATCGGTGTGGCCTACAGCAAACTCATGAAAAGCGAGAACTGGTCCGCTGAAGAGGCTGCCAGACAAACCGGCAAATCCACCCGCTATGTCTACCGCATGATTTCTGTGGCAGATCTGCCCGAGCGTGCCCAGCAGTGGATTGAAGAGGAGATTCTTACCGATACCGTAGCAATCGAGCGACTCTCCAAATTCTACAAAGCCAGTCCCCGGCCCGAAGAGATCACGGAAAAGCTGGAGCATTTTGTCGAACGCGGGCAGAACATCACCCGTGCCGTTGTAGAAGGGCTGGCAGTTCCTGCCAAATCCCGTAAACCGCTCAAGGCCGTTCCGCTCAAAGACGTTCCGCTCACGGTGACCAATGCCAGTGACCTGCGTCGCGAGAAGGGCTACGAGGATTACGAGTTTCCCGGAATGAACTTCCAGATTCTCTGCGAAGTCACTCTGCCTGGTGTCAACAAAGGTAAACCCGTTAAAGGAGCTCAGGTGGTTCCGAACATTGTGCCTAAAGACCGGACAAAAGCGGTTGTTGAGCACGAGGGGCGGATCTATGTGGTTCCATGGAATAACGTCAGAATTTACGAGACGATTATCCTGGATAAAAAATCAGGTAAGAAGGCTTAATAGGAGAAGACGTTATGGCCGCTAAAGCAGAAGTGATTGTTGATGTCTTGTACTGCCTTCTGACATTGAAGAATCCGTCTTTGCAGATGTTGGAAAAAGCAACAGGGTGCTCAAAGCAGACGTTGCGACGTCATTTCAAAACACTCGCACAGCAGTACGGTGTAAAACTGCATTTTGAACGCAGTCAGCGTGCTGCAGACGGAGGTATCGGGACGTATGTGCTTGAGGATACCGGTGTGTTTGACAGTGTCAAAGTTGTGAACCTTGTCAATTCGCAGCAGACTCAATCCGATTGAATCCGGCGATAACCGCCGGCAGATCAGGCTCTTTCCTTTCAGGCGAGAGCCTTTTTTGCGCGCGGAAGGATAAAGAAGACTATCGGTAATATAAAATCTATAGTCTTTAAAAATCGTGTTATCCCGCCTTTATGGTATTGGTAATGAGAATCACTCGCATTTAAAACCGTCCCGTTCTGTCTGATAATTCTGCAGTTTTGCGAATAAATCAACAGCTTATAAAGCTATAGCGCTCAGACTTCCGTGATCACTGAGGATACCGGTGATTCCGCATAAAAACCGGCATTGCGTTTATATAATGCCTCTTATTGATAATGATTCTCATTACGACAGGAAGGCAGTATGTTAGACGTTTCGCAAAGTTCTTCTCAGGAGGTGCATTCTCAAGGCGCAACAGCCTCTGCGGACATCTCCCGCAGAGAGTCTTCGAACCCTGTCATGCACGGCAAGCCCGCACATACCTTTGATGCAGGCGCCAGACACATGCAGGAGCGTCTGAACCGGTCCTCCTCTGCCGAGGCTTTCTTTGCCAATCCGAAGGATCCGCTGCACAGTGCTTTTGCCGCCAAAGCGGCGGTCCACTCCGCACCGGGCGGTATGCCCTATACAGGCACACTTGCCGCAGAGAAACTCGAGGAGCTCAGTGAGCGCAAACGCAAAGGCAAGGGGCTTGCCTATATTCATGTGCCGTTTTGCGAAACCCGCTGTCTGTACTGCCTTTTTTATCAGAATCCTTTCGATGAGGAACAGAGCCGGCTGTTTGCGGATGATCTCATCCGTGAACTCCGAATGTGGGCTGACCGCCCGGTACAGCAGCTCTCTCCGATTCATGCACTGTACTTTGGCGGCGGAACCCCCACCGCACTGGCACCTGCGGATATCCGGCGTGTGCTCGATGCGGTACGGGATAATCTGCCGCTTGCAAACGACTGTGAAATCACTTTCGAAGGTCGCATTCACAACTTCAGTGATGAAAAGGTGGAGGCTGCGCTCGCCGGCGGTGTAAACCGCTTTTCCCTGGGGGTTCAGAGTTTCAGTACTGAAGTGCGTCAGCTTCAGCGGCGCGTTGATGACAGAGACACACTGATCCGCCGGCTGGAAAAACTTGCCGGGTATGACGAGGCGGCGGTCGTTATTGACCTTATTTACGGATTCCCCAAACAGACCATGGCGGTCTGGAAGGAGGATCTCGCTATTGCCTCCTCACTGCCGCTTGACGGGGTTGACTGCTATCAGCTCAATGTGTTTGAGAAGGCGCCCATGGCCAGATTCATCAGCAACGGGAAAATGCCGCCGGCAGCGGACACGGCTCTCAAAGCGGACATGTTTGCCGAAAGCGTTCAGCATTTCACCCGTGAAAACTGGCGACGCCTCTCCAACAACCACTGGGGGCAGACTGCCCGCGAGCGCAACATCTACAACCAGCTCGGCAAGTCAGCCGCTGACTGCCTTGCTTTCGGCTCAGGTGCCGGCGGGCGGCTGCACGGCTTCAGCTACATGATCGAGCGCAAACTCGATCACTGGCGGGAGATGATTCACGCCGGGAAAAAACCGGTGAGTTTTCTCGCAGCACCGCAGCCGGACTGGTATCTGCTTCGTCAGGTTTCCTCAGACATGGAATCAGGATCGATCAACCTTAAACGTATCGGTGCGCTGTACCACACTCCCGTGGATGTCATCGCCCGCCCCCTCGTCACGCAGTGGGAGGAGGCCGGCCTGCTGACACGCTCCGGAGACTGGCTGCATCAGACAGTAGCAGGGCAGTACTGGCATGTCACGATGGCACAACTGCTTGTGACCTATCTGCAGGCCGTGCTCCGGGAACAGGCACGCTGATTAACACACCTCATAGCTCATTTAACAGAGACACCTATGCAGAACACAAAATTGACCAGACTCCCCCTTGTTATCGCCTTGTGGAGCGCTTTTGCCAGTCCTCAGCTGATGGCCGCTGAAAACCTGACCACCGGTGACGTGCGGGTTACCGCCAGCCGTGTGGAACGCGAGCTCCTAGACGTCAACATGTCCGTGTCGGTGATCACGGCAGAGGATATCGAGCGTAGCGGTGCTCAGACCATTGCCGACCTGATCAAGGATGTGCCGGGGGTTGAGATCAACACTGACGGCAGCCAGGGGATCAAGCGCGTGATGATCCGTGGCGAGGATGCCTTCCGTACGCTCATTATGATTGACGGCCAGCGCATGACCGAACAGAAGTCCATGTCGGGTACGCCGATTCTGATCGATCCGGCGCAGATTGAACGTATTGAAGTGATCAAGGGTCCCGCCTCCGTTCTCTATGGTGCTGACGCGCTCGGTGGCGCCATCAACATCATCACGAAAAAAGGCGGCAAGGACACCGTTCAGGGGTCTGTGAGTGCCGGTCTCAACTCGTCGAACAACGGCGGCAGTGCATCAGCTCAGATTTACGGCAAGGCGGGGGACTTCCGCTACCGTCTCGGTGCTGCCTACGAAAAAGGCAATGACCTTGAACTTGCCCACGGGAAGGCGCCGGGCACGGACTTCTCCTCCAAAGCGGCCAATGCCTATCTTGCGTACGACATCAGTCCGAGCCATACGATCGGTCTGAGTGCCGATCACTTTGACCTGGATTTCGGTTCCTCTTCGCCGGAGTTTGACTCACTCGATGACTTCTATGTGAAGGTTCCCTCCTGGAAGCGCACCAAGGTGGGGGTGTTCGATGAGATCCGCTACGTCAATGACTACCTCTCCAAAGTGCGCACGGATGTTTTCTATCAGAAGAGTTCGAAGTACATGGATAACCATGTGCACGTCGGTACTCCGGCAGTCGATGTGACCAATGACAACACCGCTGACAACACCCTCAAGCAGATCGGTGCCTCGGTTCAGGCGGACTGGACACTCGGTGAGAAACTCTATCTCATCACCGGATATGACCTCACGTATGAAAAGCTTGATGCCACCACGGTCAGTGACACGAGTCACGCGATGGGCGGACGGGCGTTTTCAACAGTCTCGTCCTGGAACTACAAGGGTGATCTGCTCACGCAGGCGCTTTATGCCTCCGCTGACTATCAGCTGACGGATGAGGTGACCCTCAATGCCGGTGCCCGCTACACCCACGTCAGAACGACGATGGACCGTGCTGACGGCACCAAGGTGAGCATGGGTACGACAAGTCCCCTGAGCGCACAGACGGGTAAAGAAACAGACGGCCGTGTGGTGTTCAATGCCGGTGTCATCTGGCGTCCTGTGGAAGCGCTTGCACTGCGTGCCGCCTGGACACAGGGCTTCAGAACGCCGCTGCTGCAGGAGCGCTATCTTGACACGACCATGGGGCAGTCAAGCAGCACCCTCAAGGGCAATCCGGATCTGAAACCGGAAACGAGCAACAATTTTGAACTCGGCGCCCGCTGGGTCAAGGGTGGCGCAACCCTCGACGCATCCGTGTTCTACAACCGCGCGTCGGACTACATCACCTCGCTGTACGTCGGGATGCAGGGTCGCACCGCTGTCTACCAGTATGACAACGTTGCCAAGGCCAATACCGTTGGTCTTGAGCTTGCCGGCTCCTATCAGATCGGTACGACCGGCTTTGAGCCGCATGTGAGCCTGACGGTGCTGCGCCGCGAATTCAAGCAGGACGGGATCTCCACAACCGATACCGGTACACCTCGCGTGCGTGCCACCTACGGTGTGAAGTGGACCGGTGACACGTCGCTCGGACGTCTGTCCACGGACCTCTTTGCCCGTTCCGCCTCGAGTGCCAGGAACTACGACTTCTCGCAGAAGGCTGTCACGGCACGCTATGACGGCTGGACTACGCTCAACTTCACCACGAGCCTCGACTTCGGGGCCAACAAGGCCTACAACGTGAGTGCCGGTCTGTACAACCTGCTCAACAAGGACTATGTCACACCGACCTCTACCTATGAAGCCGGACGTTACGGCGAGGTGAAATTCACCGCGCGTTTCTAATCCTTTCTGTCTGAGAACGGAACGGCCGGTACGGCTGCCGCGTAAGGATCGCGACGTCATGCCGGCCGGCTCGTCCGTACAGAAAACAACTCGGGAGTATCACAGTGACTGTTGCGGAAAGAATGCGGCACTACTGGAGTGCACGGGAGCTGGTGCTTGTCGGTGTGTTTGCTGCGGCAACCAAGCTCTCCAGTCTTCTGATTGCTCTGGCCGGCGGCGGGATGAATCCGCTCTCGCTGATTGCCAAGAATGTGGTTTACACCACGCTGCTGATCGTGCTGCTGACCAAGGTGCGAAAACCCGGCACGCTGGTGCTGTTTACCCTGGTGAGCACACTGGTGAGTACGGTCATGCTCGGCGGTTCGCTGACACTGCTGCCCACAGCCCTTCTCGGGGCGGTGATTGCCGAAGGTGCGGTCCTTGCACTGTGCTCAAGGACATCCCGCTTCAGACCGTGGGTCGCCGCCGGGGTAAACGATTTTGCCGCCAAAGCGCTCTCGCTTGGCGCCTCATATCTTTTTCTGCGCGAGAATCCCTCGCTCATGATGATGGTTCTGCCTGTGGTGCTGATCGGCTACCTGGGCTCCATGGCCGGTCTCTGGGTCGGCTGGAAAACGGTTGGAGAACTCAAACATGCGGGATTTGTTCGGTAAAAAAACAGCGCTGGCAGGTCCTCTGCACGGACTTTCCGCAGCGGTGAAACTCATCATCACCCTGATTGTGGCGGTTCTTGTGCTGGTGATCTCCGGCCCGGTGGGGCAGGGGATCTGTCTGCTGGCGACCACCCTTTATGCGAGTGCCATGAAGCGTCCGAAGCTGCTCCTCGGAATGTTTGCCGCGATGGCAGGCATGACCGTGCTGGCGATCGGCTTTGCCGCTCTGGTCGATATGGTGTTCCCCGGTATGGGCGGTTCAAAGACCAACGGGCTGGTGATTCCGTTTATGCGCGGAATATCCATGATGAATGTGGTGATGGTGCTTGCACTGACAACAAGGGTCGATGATCTGCTCAACACCCTGGAGTCGTGGCACTGCCCGTTCTGGATCTTCTTTCCCATCTCGGTCATGCTCCGTTTTATTCCAACATTCTTCCATGACATTGAACAGGTCTGGGAGACACTGAGAATCCGCGGCTGGCCCATGGGGTTCAGAATGCTGCTGCTCCACCCGCTGCTGAGTATCCGGCTCTTTCTGGTGCCGGTGCTTTTTCGGGCACTGAAAACCTCCGAGTCGCTCGGCGTATCTGCTGAACTCAAGGGGGTGGGTGTCGGGTATCACAGCCCCGACAGCCGCACTGCAAGGCTGGGACCGGTTGACCGCTGGGCGCTCGGGGCACTGGCGGCGACGGCGCTGCTCGTTGTGCTCGGTGAGGCGACTCTCGGGAGCTATCTGCCGGAAATCAGCCGTGCAATGACCTGACGGGAGAAGTCATGATTGAATTTAAAGATGTTACATACACCTATGCCAACCGTCCGGAACCGGCTGTTAAGGGGGTGACGTTTTCTGTGAGCCCCGGTGAGGTGAAGGTGATCACCGGCGCCTCGGGCTGCGGGAAAACCACGCTGATGCGTCTGGTAAACGGTCTTGCGCCACATCTGTATGAGGGCAGTATCAGGGGCGGAATTACCGTAGCCGGTCTTACACCGGAAAAGAGTGATCTCGTCACGCTCTCGGGACAGATCGGCACGCTCTTTCAGGATCCGGAAGAGCAGTTTTTCGCACTCAATGTCTATGACGAGATTGCGTTCACACTCAAGAGTCGAGGTCTGCCCGAGGAGACTGTCAGGGAGAAGATCCTCAGCACTGCCGCTCAGCTTGGCATAGAGGGTATTCTCGGCAGCGATATCCACGCCCTCTCTGAAGGGCAGAAGCAGAAGGTCGGTCTTGCCTCTTTGCTGGTGTTCAATCCCGGGGTACTGGTGCTCGATGAGCCGAGCGCGAATCTTGACCCGGAGTCAACCGGGGAGCTTGCTGCGCTTCTCCGGATGCTTAAAGCGCAAGGCAAGACGATTCTCGTGGTGGATCACCGTCTCTACTGGCTCAGAGACGTGGCCGACGAGGTTCTCGTGATGAAGGCCGGACGGATTGTCGCCCGGGGACCCTGGGACATTCTCTCTGAAGAGAAGGTGCTCGAGGAAAACGGGTTGCGCTCCCCGTTGGTGAGGGATGTTCGCGAGACGCTGCCCCGCATAGAAGTGACTCACGACGGATACAGTGCGCGTGCGGAAACGGTTTTTGCGGTAAAGGCGCTCTCTTTTGCCTATCCGGGCAGACCGCCGGTTTTTGAGAACTGCGGGTTCGGTGTCTCCCGGGGAATTACGGCGCTCATCGGCGGTAACGGTCAGGGCAAGACAACGCTGGCGAGAATTCTTACCGGTCTGAATAAGGCAGAGGGCGAGTTTTTCTTCCGCAATACCGCCACTGACGGCGCAGGTCTGCTGCAGCGCGTCGGGCTCGTCCTTCAGAATGCCGATCATCAGCTGCAGATGCGCACTGTCGGAGAGGAAATTGCCACAGCCGCAGCCGCGGGACGTGCACTCAAATCCGGGCGCAGAACATTTCCGTCTGTCGCTGCTGTGGACCGTGACAGTGCTCAGCACTGGATGCAGGCGCTTAATCTCTCTGAGCTCTCCGGACGGCATCCGCAGAGCCTCTCCGGCGGTGAAAAGCAGCGTCTGGTGATTGCCTGTGCCATGGCCAAGGAGCCGGACATTCTGATTCTGGATGAGCCGACCAGCGGCCTTGACGGTAACAATATGCGCACCATCGGATCGCTGCTCAGGCATATCTCCTCGCGGGGCGTGGCCGTTTTTCTGATCACCCATGACCTGGAGCTGCTCAATATCTGTGATGCCGCTCTGCATATGAACGATTTACGAAAGAACCTCAATAAAGGAACAGAAACACATGACGACGTTTGAAAAAATCACCCCCACCGCCGAACAGACACAGAAAATTGAAGCACTGCTCAGTGCAAAATTTCCCGTGACACTCACGAGTATCGCCCGGGAGCTCGGTATGACGCCGTTTGAGGCATCACGCCTGCTGCCGGCCAAGGTGGCAGCCTATGCTGATCTTTCCACCCCCGAGAAGTTTGATGAGTTCTGGCTTGCGCTGTGCGAGTGGGAAAAAGTCACCTTGATGATTCTCAAGGACAGTCACGTTTTTGAAATTGAGGGGAAACTCTCCCCGGGTAAACGGGCTCAGGGGTACTACAACATTCTCGGAAAGGGTGCAGCCATCGGCGGGCATATCGCTTTCGGAGAAATTCAGGGGGCGGTCTTTACCGCAATTCCCTTTATGGGGCGTGAGTCCTACGCCGTGCAGTTCATCAGCACAGCCGGTGAGGTGAGTTTTGCGGTGTATGCCGGGCGCGAAAACCATCAGCTCATCGCCGGCGTGGTTGAGGCCTGGAAAGCCGCGCGCGAGCGCTTTGCCCAATAAAATGGAAAGTCTGCTGTAACTGAATTTCTGTAAACGGGAGGAAACCATGCAAAAAACACGTCCGCTGATAGTGGTGAGCAGCCGCACAGGCAATACGAGGAAGCTCGCCCGTGCCATCGCCACTGCGGCTCCTGATGCGCTGATGGTGGACTGCAGTGAAATGCCGGCGGATTTGTCCGCGTTCAATCCGGTACTGCTCGGTTTCTGGTGCGACCGGGGAATGGCGCCGGAGGACATGAAAGCAGCAGCCTGCAGGCTGAGCGGAAAGGTCATCGGCTGTTTTGCAACGATGGGCGGCGAGCCGGAAAAACCGGAGTCTCAGGCCTGGATGCAGAAAACCGCTCAGGCGCTTACAGCGTCCGGAGAGGGCAATACGCTGGCGGCCTGTTTCCTCTCTATGGGCAGGGTGGATCCTGAGGTTTTCCGCCGTGTCACCGAGATGGTGGGCGGGCTCACGCCCGAGCGTGAGGCACGCCGCCTGCGTGCGGAAAAGCATCCCGATGAGACGGACTGTGCAGAAGCGGTCCGCTGTTTCCGGGACGCAAAACTCATTTAAATACGCTGAGGAACAAGGATGGATGTTTGGGTAAGTCGCGCTCAGGCGCTCTACAGTCTTCTGGGGCCCGTCGGCGTGGTGCTGATCGGTGTCGGTGTGGTGGCACTGTACATAGCGCTCAAAGAGGTTCTTTATCTGAATGCGGTATGGAAAAGCTTCAAGCGCGATTTCCTCGATCTCGAAAGACGTCAGGACCGCTGTTTTGCGGTGCGCAATACCGAGAAGCGCAATCCGCTCATTCAGATCATTTATGACATTGTGACCACGCACGGTGCACACTCTGACGATATCCGTGCGGAGGTCGGCTACCTCTTTTACCGTAACTTCAAGAGCGTGAGTAACGGGTTGTGCTGGCTTAAGCTCATCAGTGTCATCTCGCCGCTGCTGGGGCTGCTCGGAACCGTGGCGGGGATGATGAGTGTGTTTCATTCGCTCTCGGATCTGACTGCCGCGCAGTCGGGCATTCTCGCCTCCGGGATCTGGTCGGCGCTTACCACCACGGTGCTCGGTCTGGTGATTGGCATTCCGACACTGATGACCTACTACTGGCTCACGATGAAATTCAGAGGTTTTCATATCGAAGCCATTGAGCACAGCTACCGTGCGCTTGAAGTCTGTCGCCGTCTTGGGGTGATTGCGCCGGCGGAAACGGAGAAAGGGTAAATGAGGGAATTTTTTGATGATTTTGATGAGGAGCCGCAGATCGATCTCACCCCGCTGATCGACTGCCTCTTCATGCTCATCATATTTTTTGTTCTCACGATGAGTTTTTCCAAACCCGTGCTCGACATTGTGCTGCCGCGTGCGGAAAACAGCGAGGCAAAAGCGCACCGTGAGGAGATTCTGTTTTCGGTGAAAGCCGACGGTTCCTTCTGGCTTGATGAGGCACCGTCGAGTCTGGCGGCGCTGACAGAAAGACTCGATGCGGAGCCGGAAAAAATACTCAATATCTACATGGACGAGAAGGCGCCGTTTAACCGGTTTGTGGCCGTTGTTGATGTGGCCAAGAGTAAACGTGAAGGCCGGTTTGTGATTTCCACACAGGCAAAAGAAGGGCCGCGTCAGGAGGAACCATGACCGGGGAGCGCATGAGTGCGGAATATGTGCGTGCGGAGCGGCGTGCACGTCGTATTGTTGCGCTGGTGGTGCTCGCGGTGCTGTCTGCCGGTCTCGGCTGGCCCCTGCATACCGAGGTGTCACTGCGCGAGAAGGCGCTGATCCGACAGGTAAGTGTGGTGACGCTTGAGGTGGTGACGCCGCCAGTGAAGGCAACCGCAAATGCGAGCCGGACCCCGCTGCTTGAAGAGAGCAGCCGGGAGCGTGTGGTGGTTCAGGACAAGCCTGTGCAGGTCGAAAAACCTGTGGAAGTGCCTGCTGCAGAGCCGGAAAAGCCGGCAGAAAAACCGCAGAAAGTGCCGCAGAAGACGGTGAAAAAGCCTGTGCGGAAAGCTGAACCCGAAAGGAACAGGACGGTGAAAACAGCACCTGTGCCGCTCAAGACCGAGCGTGCGCAGGCGGTGGCGAGGGAAGGGACATCAGCAGAGGACAGCACTCCCGCATCCGCTGCAGGGGAACCCTCTGAGGGGGTTACACAGCCTGTATCGGGCGGTGGGGAGAAGGTGAACGAGGCTGATGAACTTTCCCGTCTGGTGGCTGTTGTTGAAGCACATAAGGCTTACCCAAGGCGCGCCAGGCAAAATAATGAGGAAGGCAGACTGAGCATCAGGCTGATGCTCGATGAGCAGGGGGTGGTGAGAAGTATTAAGCTTGGAGAGCTTCACCCGTCGCGTCTGCTGCAGAAAGCCGCGCTCAGTGCGGCCGAACCGCTGGTGGGAGTGAAAACCCGGCTCGGCGGTCCGAGAGAGGTGGAAATTCCTA
The DNA here is from genome assembly GCA_905194315.1 of uncultured Sutterella sp. Lineage (GTDB taxonomy): Bacteria > Pseudomonadota > Gammaproteobacteria > Burkholderiales > Burkholderiaceae_F > Sutterella. The sequence goes on from CAJJRX010000017.1 coordinate 20,634, forward strand.
TCGTCTTTTCGTTGAGTTAATAGCATGTCCTCAGAACAGAATGCGGTTGTTATCCGTGACGTGTCCAAGTCCTACGCCGGCGGTGTCACGGCGCTCAATCACGTGTCTCTCAGCATTGCGCAGGGTGAATTTTTCGGGCTTCTCGGGCCGAACGGTGCCGGAAAGAGCACGCTGATTAACTGCATGGCCGGGCTCGTGAATCTCACGGGCGGCAGCATTTCGGTGATGGGACGCGATGTGGTGAAGGAGCGCCGCGCAGCCGCACTCAATCTCGGCGTGGTCCCGCAGGAAATCACCTGTGACGTGTTCTTAACGGTCAGAGAGACCTTGCGTTATCAGTCCGGATACTGGGGGCTGCGCAATAACGATGCCTGGATCGGCACGATTCTTGATGCACTCGGCCTTGCGGACAAAGCGGACAAGTCGGTCCGTCAGCTCTCGGGCGGTATGAAGCGCAGAGTGCTGGTGGCGCAGGCGCTCGTGCACCACCCGCGGGTGATTGTGCTTGACGAGCCGACAGCGGGTGTGGATGTGGAGCTTCGAGAGAGTCTCTGGCAGCTCATCGGAGAGCTGCACCGGCAGGGCACAACCGTGCTGCTGACAACCCACTATCTGGAGGAGGCGCAGGCGATGTGCTCCCGGGTGGCGATTATGCAAAAAGGAGAGCTCGTCGCAGTTGATCGCACCGACAGACTGCTCGCTGAGATGGATGAGCGCCGTCTGCAGTGCCGGCTTGAGGCGGGGGCGGTACCGGAGGATATCTGCGCGCTGCTTGTGTCGCAGCAGGGACCAGAACTCACCTTCCGCTGTCCGGACAGTGCTGCCGCACACAGGATTCTGTCGAGCTTTCTCGCTCACGGTGTGCAGATTTCAGGACTGAGTATCCGCGAGGCTTCGCTCGAGGATGTGTTTTTGCGTCTGACGGGAGGTGAGCGCTGATGTGGATTCCTTTTCTGACAGTTTTTCTCAAAGAAACCCGGCGTTTTATGCGCATCTGGATGCACACCATTCTTGCGCCGGTGCTCACCGGTTTTCTCTACCTGGTGATTTTCGGCGAGGCACTCTCCAGGCATCTGCCGCTCTACGAAGGCGTGAGCTACATTGATTTCATCATCCCCGGACTCATCATGATGTCCGTGCTGCAGAATGCCTTTGCCAATACAGCCAGCTCGGTGATTCAGGCCAAGATCAGCGGCAGTCTCGTTTTTATGCTCACGCCCCAGATTCCCGGCCGGGTGCTCGGAATGGCCTTTCTGCTTTCTTCGGCCCTCAGAGCGATACTTGTCGGCACCGGACTGTATGCGGTGTGTCTGTACTGGGCGGCGCCCCCTGTCAGAGAACCGTTGCTGCTTGTGCTTTTCGGGCTCTCGGGCGTGCTGATGATGGCGGCCTTCGGGCTCATTACCGCCCTCTGGGCGGAGAAGTACGACCAGATGGGTGCGGTTCAGAATTTTGTCATCATGCCGCTCACCTTTCTCTCCGGCGTTTTCTACTCGACAAATTCACTCCCGCCCGTCTGGCAGAAGATCAGTGAACTCAACCCGTTCTTTTACCTGGTTGACGGTTTCCGGGCGGGGTTTTTCGGTGCCCGTGGGCCGGAAATCTACTGGAGTCTGGCCATCGCGCTCGGCGCCACGCTGCTGAGCGTCTGGGTTGCACTGACGCTGCTTGGCCGCGGCTGGAAAATCCGGGCCTAGCGCGGTTTGATGAATCCAAAAAAACGCTCCAACCCGTCAAGACTGGAGCGTTTGTTTTTCCGGACAGCGGTGTTTAGTCTTCAACAGGACCCGCGGCGGCGCATTTCCTCACAATCTCGATGAGTTTTTCAAGCTCAACACCACCGTGTTCACTCATGAGTCCCAGAGTGGCCTTGGGAATCATGACGTCACCGAGCGGTGTGCGCAGCGCTTTGAATACCGCGACGGAGTCACCGAGACGCTGCCGCAGCCAGGGGGCGACGGCGATCAGATCCGCGAGCCGGGTGTCGGCATTGAGTTCGGGAAGCCTGACACCGGCCGGCGCGGCAGGAGCGGGGGCTGCCGACGCCTGGTGACGGGAAAGGCCGCCGCGTTTGCCCACCGGCACATCCTCACCGGGTTCGGCGATGCCGTGCAGGTACACCGGTTCCGTGGTTTCCTGACTCCAGGTGAGCAGGGTGCGGGAGTCCTGCAGCTGACGGATGCGGGTGCAGTCCTGCATCACCTCCATCACACCGCGGAATTGACCCTGCTCATCACGGATGGCGACAAAGAGGATATAGATGAACTTGCCGGGCTTGTTGATCCAGAAGTCCACGGAGTTTTCCTCGCCGCTCTTGAATTTCTTCACGATTTCCTTGACGAAGTGAACGCTCGTGGCCGGGTGGCAGTTGGTGACCTTACGACCGATCACATTGCGGCTTCGCGGGAAGATGCGGTGTTTTGTATCGGTGTAGAAACGGACAATCTCCTCTTCATCGACAAAAGAGATGTCGATGGGAAGATGCTGGAAAATCAGGTTGATCTGCTCAAGCGAGAGACGGCCGGTTTTCACTTCAAGCAGACCGTCGTCAGCAGTCTTGCCGCCGGCGGAGAGCCCGTACTTCTGCATCAGTGCGCTGAAGTCCCTGGCAAAGGCAGCCATGTCAGGGCTGACGGCGGGTGCTGCAGGAGCGGGTTCCTCTTTGGGAGCTGCAGCGGTGGCGCCGCACCCCCAGGCGTAGCCGATTTCGGCGTCACCGAGCTTCATGTGCTCAAAAGCGGCAGGCGGAATCAGGGCGAGCGAGGTCGGCAGAAGCACGGTCTCTTCCTTTGCAATCAGGTCGAGGCAGTTGTCGATAATGTTTTTCTGCTTGGCGATGAATTCATCATCGGTCTGCGGGGTTTCCCGTTCGAGCAGGGCACGTGCATCACGGATTTCGTCCCGGATGTAGTCATCAAAAAGCCACATATGTGTCGAGGGACGGTTAAAGCCGCGGCGCTCGAGCTCGGCATAGAGCTGATTGTGCTTGCGGGCGAAGTGAATCTTAAGTTCGGCAAGCCGGTCATAAAGGGCATACCACTGATTGCGGATCACCGGGTACTGGACGAGGTCCTCGATTTCCTTGACGAGCCCCTTCCAGGCGTCGATTTCACGGTAGTAGGCGGCAACCGGATGATCCGGGGAGAGATCAGCAGGGCGCTCCCGGTTGAGATACGGGGCAAAAACCAGCAGCATTTCACCGATGGGGGTTCTGCGGCACTCATCAGCACTGTGGCTGTGAGCGGTATCGTTCTGTTCGAGCATGGCGATTTCCCAGGGCTCGACAGGGGCGAGAGCCTTCATTTCCGCACGGGCCGCCTCGAGGCTCAGCTCCTTGCGGTCATAACGCAGGGTGATGCTTTCAAGGCGGGCAAATCGTTCAGGATCGGGGTGCTGGAGTTTGGTTTCGGCAGATGACATACGTTAATTCTCAGGCAGAAACCCGCACTGAGCGGCGGGGGCCGGACGTGCGGGCTGAATCAGAAAAAGATGGAGAGGCCTTAGCGGACGGTTTTGGCTTCAAGCGCGATGGCATTCGGGAAAATAATGTTATTTTCGATATGAATGTGTTCGTGCAGAGCGTCTCTGAAGTCCTTCAGACTTTTGATCAGCAGAGTGTAGGAAGCGCATGCGTCAGCGGGCGGCTGATAGCCGTTGGTGAGCTCTTCGATGCGGGCATGACGTTCTCCTTCTTCGGCGTGCTCCGTTTCCATGACATGAACGGGGGAGGCGACATGACCGTCAGCGCAGTGGAAGGCCGGGGCGGCGGTGCCTGTCAGATCAGCCTGGCACAGACGGTAGATGTAGGGGAAAAGAATATTTTCCTCTTTCAGAAGGTGCTGGGAGAGCGCAGAGTAGGAGGCTCTGAAAAGCGCATCAATTTCGGTGAGCTCGGGGTGATTGGCGCCGTGAACAGCCTTCACCTTTTCAAGCAGCTTGATAATCACGGGACCGTCTGCACGGATACCGCGGTGATGGATCTTGAGCACATAGTCGCACAGCAGATCAGTGGGCCAGTGCTGAAAGTCGGGTTTGCCGGGAACGGCTTCGTTGGAGGTTTCGGCGAGGGCGGCGGCCACTTCTTCAGGAGTGTGACCGGCTAAACCGCAGGCGACCCGGAACGAGGTTTTCCCATGGCAGCAAAAGTCCACATTGAAACGATCGAGCACGGCAGCTGCGCTGGGACTTTTTGCGGCAATTTCGCCGACGCTGAGATGATCATAAGGCGTGGAATTCATTGATTTCTCCATAGAAAACACTGAGAGAAGAGAAAAGTAGTTGTGGAATTATCCTAACATCGGGCGAATCTAAGGGGAAGTGCGTATTGGAGATAAGTCGAAAGAAGTATGATATGCTCTGATATTCATACCCTAAGTTGGTACTTTTCGCACAACAGGATTGACCATCCTGACCATTGATATAACTCTAAAGTTTGACAGTACTTGGATAAAATAGTTAGGTTTATGTCAGCTATTGTGGACTATTGGCAGGAGTAGTTCCCCGCTATACAATTAGTTCTAGATACCCCACACTGAAAGACTTTAACAGTCAGTAGGGAACCCGCACTCATCTCCTCACTCTAGAAAAGAAGAACAGATATGCAGAAGATTCGTATTTTGCTCGTGGATGACCACGAGTTGTTTCGCAGTGGTATTAAGGCCCTTTTACAACGACAGAGCGATTTTGAAATTGTGGGTGAGGCTGGTGACGGGCTGGAAGGTGTCAAGCTCGTTGAGCATGTTCCGGCTGATGTGCTGCTGCTTGACGTGGACCTGCCGAGCATGAAGGGCTATGAGGTGCTCGCTCAGATTCGTGAAGCGCATCCCAATCTTGCGGTTCTGATGCTCACCGTCAGTGAGGATTACGAAACGCTCGGGGAATGTCTGCGGCTTGGTGCGCGAGGCTACCTCAACAAGAATATTGATCAGGATTATCTGCTGCGCTCCATCCGCAGTGTGTACATGGGCGAGAGCGTGATTTCTCCTCAGATGATGACCAAGTTCGTCAATCGCCTGGCCAATCAGGAGGAACGTCAGACGCAGGTCTTCAGTGATCCGTCCTCTCTGACGCGACGCGAACGCCAGACGCTTGCCTGGCTTGCCCGCGGCGTCTCCAACAAGGAAATCGCCCGTGCACTCGGTCTGGCCGAAAGTACGGTGAAGGTGCACGTGCAGAGCATTCTGCGTAAGCTCGGTGTCACCAGCCGTGTGCAGGCTGCCGTTTATGCCATTGAACATGGTATGGACAAGGTGCAGTAACGAGCGCTGTCTCTTATAAAAGCAAGGACATTGAACAATTTCAGCGGTTCAATGTCCTTCTTTTTTTCCGGGCTGTGCTCTCAGCAGTGCTGCGGATGTTCGGCAGAGCGGATATTCATGCCGGTGCCGTCCTTGTTGATGGTGAAACGGAACCGAATGTAGGCGTTAATGCCGGGGATCCGTTTTGCCACATCTCCGGGAAGGTGGAAAATTTCGTAGATCTGGTTTGTGACATCCTCAATGCTGTTGCCGTCAAGCACACGGCCGAGCAGGTAGGAGAGAGTGTATTCATACCAGTCACGTCCGAAGCGCTGCGCACCGTCAGAGATCTGCTCAAGATAGTTCCAGAGCTCCACTTTTGTGAGGTAGCCGGCGGCGTGAGCGAGTTTGCTCAGCTCTGCAGCCTCGCCGAGATCCCAGGCGTAGGTAGAGTCTATGGCGTTAATACACTGAGGGGAAAGAATGAGCGCAGCGGCAACCGCTTTGCGGGCATCCTGCGCCCGAACGGTGCTGTTAATGAGATCATTGTCCAAAGTGGTGCTGCGCATGCCGCTCAGGAGGTAATCGAGTTGCGCTAATATGGCATCACGGGAATCAAGACCGAATTCCCGGTTGAGCTGACTTTTTATTTCCTCCGCACTCAGCGTCCCGACTTTCAGACTCAGAAGCGTTTCATGACGCAGGTGCGACGGCAGCAGGCAGAACGTGAGAAGGCGTTTCTGCGTGTCACTAAGCTCATTGGCCTGTGAAAGACGACCTGTAGTCCGGGAGCGCGCCGAGGCCACCAGTTCCCTGGCGCCGAAGACGTTCTGCGAACGGAACGACACAGCACCCCAAACCAGCAGGATCAGGACAAACAGGCCAAAGCCGAGATAGAGAAATAACGATAAGCTCATGTGGGTAGAAAAAACCAGAACTGTGTTAACTAACCAAGTGATTGCTCCACGGGGAAATAGTATTAATAAACATGCAGGGCAACTGTAAAATCGTCCCCTCTTTGTGTTCTAAGGTGTTACTAATTTTTCGCCTGTAACATGCTCTCGGGACGGCTTTTTTAGTGAAAACTCCTCTTGTGCAGTCGCTATTTTGAGAAGGTAGAGAACAGAATGCAATCAAGTCATGCTGCTGCGGCGTTGACGAAAAATATAGATCTGATGTCCGGCGCAACACTGCCGCTGCCGCTTTCGAGCGACAAGGAAGGGGCTCTGTGGCGTTGCGGGGACTTTATTGTGACCTGGCAGGAGAACGCAAAGAGTGTCCAGGAACGGGTGGCGGAGCTGCTTGGCAAGCCGTACACGCCGACAGTACGGTTTCCGTATGTGCTGATGGGCTTTCCTGTCTCAAAGGGTCCCGAACTTATGCCGAGCATTATTCTGAGCGTGAGTATTCCGCTTGATCAGGAGGCGGACGAGCCTGTGGCCGTGGTCTCTTTTACGCTTGCGGATAAGGAGGTAGTACTCGGCGAGCTGCACGATGTTTCCCGTATCCCTGTTGAACAGATGCAGCAGCTGCTGATGAACACGTTCGGTGACCTGGTTGAGGTCAGAGAAGGCGAGGTGATCGAATATCTCGGTCCGCTCTCAGACTTTAAAAATGAAAGCCACTGGAAATAAAATCGGTGAAGTTAAGAGCTGTTAAACAAAAAACAGCTCTTTTTTTATGGAAATCATATAAACATTTATTACAGTGTAACTGTATACTAATAGCATCAACCCGCTATTCAAGGTCTGTCACTATGTCCGAGACTGAGGCTTATATCACTGAATCCGCGCCGGGCGGTCTCGCGCGGATGCTCGATTACAGCAAACGCGCTGCAAAAGTGCGTCGAAAGCACCCGAACTGTCTCTTTATCACTGATGAGACTGACCTTGAGGTTGCGCTCAAGCGCTACTGCTGGGGTTCGGAGCAGTGTGTGGAGGCGTTCCCCTGGCGCCTGCTCAGCTTCACAAGAACAGCCAGAAAGGATCTCTCCTTTCTGCTCGGCACGCAGTGGCTGCGCGAGAACTATGCGGATCTGATGTCGTTGTGGCCCGCCACCGCAAGAAATGCCCGTTACCTGTACTCTCCGGCAGAACTTGCAGAGTGGTTTCGTAACAATCTCCACTCCACCGTGGAGTCCGTTCTCGTGCCGCTGACACTGTTTTCCACACAGCCCGACGCCATGCGGCGCCGGTTCATGACTCTCAAAATGGAGAAAATGCAGTCTGTCTATGACGGCGGACCGCTTGCCTACCGTGCCAACCGGTTGAGTACGTGGGATATTTTCGAGGGCGTGAGTAAGGCCGCAAGAAAGGAACTCGGTTGCTGGTTTTCCGATGTTGTGCAGAAGTCTGAGCAGCAGGGGGTACAGTTTCACCGGACAAAACTCATCCCCTTTGAGGTCAGACTGCCCGAGGGCATGCTTCCCCGCTTTTATACGCTTCCGGAAATTGGCGGCACACGCGACTATCCGACCAAAGAGGTCGGTATGACAACCGCGCGCAGCTTCGGCTGGGCGCGGCATGAAATGGCCAACCGCGGGGTGCGGATTCTCGGCTACACCCAGGGCGTGGCGGTGGGCGGCCCGGAATACGATGCCGACTACGAGAACGGGCTGCTTGAGCTGATGACCGCCGAGCGTTTTGTAAAACTGTTCGGAGTAAGCGCGCTCAAAACCGCACGCTGGAGAATAAGCAGGGATCTGACCCGCTGGTCATCCGACAAAGCGGATTTCGGGCCCGGGCTGCCGCCAAAGCAGCTCTCGGCACTGCTCGGGATCAATTACATCAGCGGTATTCAGGTTTTCCGGTAAAAAAAGCCCGGCGTGTTAAAACGTCGGGCCTGGCAGCGGTCAGCCTTTAATCAGTGTGACCACCTCTTCAAGGGGGAGGCGGGATTTCGGACGGCTCGCGTTGCTGTCATCATCGGTGCGAAGACCAAGGCAGATCCCAACCGTTGCCTTGAGGCCTTTTGCCGGCAGGTCGAACGCCTTGTCGAATTCCCGGAATTTGATGCCGCCCAGGGCTGTTGCATCAATGCCGAGCTGAGGAGCGGCAAACATCAGGAAGCCGAGCGCGATGTGAACCTGTTCACGCACCCAGATTTCTCCGTGGTCGTATCCGGAGAAGTAGTTTTCAACCCCCTGACGGCGGAATTCATTGAACCCGGCGATATCGAAACCTTCCGGGAACCGGCCTGCCTGTGCCTCACAGTCAACAACATGCTTGAGGTATTCGTCGCTGATATCGGTTTTTGCCGCCATGATAATCAGGTGACTGGCCGTATCGGCGCGGCCGATGTTGAAGTCTTTGATGTAGGGGAGCACCTGTGCACGGACAGCGGCTCTGTCAAACACAAAGAAATGCCAGGGCTGTACGTTCATTGAGCTCGGAGTAAGACGGAGAATCTCCAGCACAGCCTGCAGCTGCTCTTCACTGAGATCTCCCTCGGGTTTGTAGTGTTTGGTGGTGTAGCGGGTCTGAGCAATCCGGACAATATCTTCAATCATGAGTTATCCCTCAGAAAAATGTTTTGTGTTTCAGGTATGCTCATTTTGCCATAAGTCGGGCATTACTGAACGTTAGTTCAGTAACGCATTCAGCGGTGTCGGATTTGGTCCTACTGCACGCCGGCACAGACATGCCGTTAGAATGTGAGAACTGACCGGCTGACATTTCACTAATTTCAGGAAAGGGGAGAATGCGGTGCGTGCAACCGTTGACACTTTATTCAGCTTCTCCGGCAAGGCGCTCCGCAATAGTGGGCATTCACTTTATCTGAGTCTGCGGGCTGTTGTCGGCGCACATACTTCTGAGGGTTCACACGGGTCTGCCGGTGCCTGCCTCACACAAAAAAGCGTCTCACTCAAGGCAATCCGAAAAAGTGTGTGCTCACTTGTCTTCACATTCTGCGCATTTTCAGCTGCGCAGGCCTCAGACGGGACGATTCAGATCGGTTACGCCACCTCTCTGGATCCGGCACTTTACATTGAAGCAATGGTTCCGCTGGTACAGAAAATCCAGGAAACCATACCCGGTGTTGAGGTGCATACGCGGGAGCTGAATTTTTCAGGCAGAACGCCCGACCTTGCAAATGTGGATTTTCTCCTCATATCCGGCGCGGAAACACGCATGGTCGGGACGGATAATCCGCTTGTGCTGGCCACACTCGGAAAAAGCGGTGCCGACAGGAGTCAGTCCGTCGGCTCGGTCTTTGTCGTTAACAGCAGCTCTGCGTACAGGACGCTTTCAGACCTTCGCGGCAGACGCGTTGCAGCCAATGACGCCAACTCTTTTGACGGCTGGATCATCGCCATGAATGAGCTGGCCGAAGAGGGATTTGAGTGGAAAAACTTTTTTGCTCAGACCTACTACACTCACTGGCAGTTTCCGGATGTGCTCACGCTGCTGAGTGCAGGTCAGGTCGAGGTTGGAATACTGCCGACGTGCGCTCTGGAAAAGGCTCTGGCACAGGGCGCGCTGCAGCCCGGGGCAGTAAGGGTGATTCATGAGAAAACGCTGGCGCCGGATGAGTGCCGGCGCTCGACAGAGCTATTTCCCGGCATTCAGCTTGTGGCGATGCCGCATGTGCCGGCCGGGCGCGTGAAAGCGGTTCTGCAGGCGGCTTACGCTATCCCGGCACAGCCCGATGGTGTGGAGTGGCTGCCTAATACGGATACAGCAGGTATTGACCGGCTGCTGGAGAATCTGCACCTGGGGCCCTTTGCTTATCTTGACAGGCTTTCCTGGCAGACCATCTGGACGCGCTACCGCTTCTGGATACTGCTCGGCCTCGGGGTGATTGCGTTTCTGATGCTTGACGTTGTGAGAATCAACCGGATAGTGAAGAAAAAGACGGCTCAGCTTGAAGCGGAAAGTGAAGCCAGACAAGAGGCCAATAGAGCGCTTGAGGCGAGTCAGCACCGGCTCGATCTGCTCGAGAGGGCGAGCATGGTGAGTCAGCTTTCCGCCATGATTGCGCATGATCTGAAGCAGCCGCTCACGATTATTGTGAATTACCTCAACGGTCTTGTTCTTTTCCTTGAGCAGGGTAACGAGAATAGAGAACTCCTTAAAGGCACACTCAGAAAGGTGGTCGGTGAGGCGTACCGGTTGAGCGATATTATTGAACGTGTCCGGCAGGTTAACCGGCGTGACTGGGCGGCAAGAGAAAAGCTCAACCTCCGGGAGGTTCTCGGACGTGTGCTTGAGTATGCGCAGCTTGATGCGGAGCGGATGGCGCTCAGCGAAGAGGTTTTTGTGATGGGCAATGCGCTCGAAATTGAGCTCGCAGTACTCAATATTGTGCGCAATGCCAAAAGTGCGGTGAAGGTGCTTGGCCGGGAGGGTGCCGTCCGTGTCAGTCTTACCTCGGATGGCGATTTTGCAAGGATAAAGGTTGAGGATAACGGTCCGGCGATCAGTGATGCGGTTTTTCAGAATCTGGGTCGCGTCACCAGAAGCAGTAAACCTGACGGCATGGGCTACGGACTCGCGATTGCTCACTCGATTGTTGAGGCGCATCAGGGTCATCTGAATTTTTCTAGACTTGAACCGCAGGGATTGAGCGTGGAAATCGTACTTCCGGTTCTCGACCGTGTTGTGTGTGAGGAGAGTGTGTGATGGTGGCACCGCTGATCAGAATTGTTGATGACGACCCGCAGGTTTCGGAGTCGCTGAGGTTTGTCCTCAGTATTGCCGGATTTGACGTCTGCGCCTATGCCGGGGCGGAGGATTTTCTCAGTAATGATTCTTTTGAGAGACCCGGGTGCGTGCTGCTTGATATCCGTATGCCGGGCATGAGCGGTCTGGAGTGTCAGAACGAGCTGATTGCGCGCCACGCCGATCTGCCGGTTGTGTTTCTGTCGGCTCATGCCGACATCAGCATGGCGGTGAATGCGGTGCAAAAGGGTGCATCAGGATTTCTGGTAAAACCGCCTAGACCCGATGAGCTGACAGAGCAGATTCAGAAGGCGGTGGCGCTGCATGAAAAGCGGCTGAGGATGCGCCGGGAGCTTGCACAGATCGAACAGCAGCTCGCGGGGCTGACCCCGGCCGAGTACGACACAGCGCTGCTGATAGCCAAAGGTCTTTCGAATGCGGATATTGCTGATATTCTTCGAATCGCAGAAGGTACGGTTCGCCACCGACGTGTGGATATTGGGAATAAGCTTGATGCAAGGAATGCCGTAGAAGTATCTGAACTTTTTCGGTGGCTTGATGCTCTTAAGGGAGAGTTGCCGTGAGTGTGAGATTTTTAAGAGACTGCATGATAGCAACTGTCGGATTTCTGCTTATTTTTGACGTTGCTGCCTTTGAAAGTCGGACAGTTCCACCCGTCACTGACGTGGTTGTTGTAGGGGCAGGAGGAGCCGGTCTCGCAGCCGCCACTACCGTTGCGCAGGCAGGACTTAGCGTTGTTATTCTGGAAAAAATGTCTGCAATTGGAGGAAATACCCTTCGATCAGGAGGCTTTTTTAACGCTGTTGGAGCGGAGCAGAAAGCAAAAAAAGCTGATAGTGAGGCTCTGTACTATAACCAGATGATGGTGTCGGGAGCGGGGGAAAATACTCCTGCGGTTGTTGAGGTCTTCACGAGAGAAACATACCCTACTCTTCAATGGCTGCAGTCCTTAGGACTACAGTTTCAGACAAAACCTCAGGAGGTATGGGGATCTGAGTGGCCAAGGGGATATAAGCCTTTTGAACCGAGAGGTCATGGATATATCCGGGTTTTATCAGCGGAACTCTTGAAAAGAGGTGGAATGATATATACCCAGACTCGTGTTAAGAAAATTACGGTTTCCGAGGATGGTGGCGTTCAGGGGGTTGAGTATGAAAGAAATGGGCAAAAGGGTGAGATAACAGCCAGAAAAGCCATAGTCCTAGCGTCGGGTGGTTTTTCTGCAAACAGGGAAATGATCCAGAAATATGCTCCACAGTGGGCAGGGCTACCGACGGATAACAACCCCGGAAATACAGGTGATTTGCTGATTGCGGCAGAAAATATTGGCGCTCATATTGTAGGGATGCAGAATGTTCAGGTGGTGCCTGGTGGTCCTGTTGGACAAGGGTTTCAGGTCAGACTGGATATTGATATTTCCAGGTCAATATTGGTTGATGGCAGAGGTAACAGGTTTATCGAAGAAGACTCCGCCCGAAATTTGCTGTCAAGCGCCGTTTTACAAAGAAAAGCCGTGGGCGTCTACAGTCTTACAGATCAGCAAACGGTGAACAGCTATGACATTGTGACGAGAAAGGATATTTATCGGGGTTTAGAAACAGGGTCTGCCTACAGAGCTGATACGCTGGAGGAACTTGCACGTTTAACACATATGGATGCCGAAGTTCTGCTTGCCACCGTTCGCGCTTATAACCAGGAAGTGAAAGAAAAACAAGGAAAATGTGCTCGCTTAAACTGTCAACCACTCTCAACCGGGCCATTTTGGGCGTCTCCCATAGATTTGACTGTACATTCAACCCTGGGAGGAATTCGTATTGATGAGTCTGCTCATGTCCTTCGAAGAGATGGGACAGTCATACCCAGACTTTATGCGGCTGGCGAAGTGACCGGTAATGTGCATGGTCAGAATCGTATGGGGGGAAATGGTATTACAGATGCCATTACTTTCGGAAGAATTGCCGGGTTAGCCATTACAAAGGAGTGAGAGATAAACCGCAGACGATAAGCAAATGCCAAGCGCAAGGTTAGTTTGACCCATCAGGCGCAATCTTCTTTTGTGTTGTTTTTTTCTGCTTTTTCAGGATTTGAGAATGACAAAAAGAGCACGTTTTGTGAGAAAAAAAGCTTTTGGAAAATCAGCACTTTCTGTAAAATATTCTGAGAAAGAGCCGGGCTCTGCAGCCGCTGTGAAATACCTGTCACAGTAAGCATTTCCCTCATCACTGACTCTCGCATCAAGCCCGGTATAAAAACAACAATTCTGCTTCAAGGAGACAAGTATGCTCGGACTTTATCCCACATGGCTGGAGCCTGGTGTGGGAAGCGGGTGGGTTATCGCAATTATTGCGACAATTCACGTTCTTTTCTCTCATGCCTCCGTGGGCGGAGCAATGCTTTTTGGCTGGCTTGCAAATGTGGCCGTGCGCAAAAACCGCCCGGAATATCTCAGTTTTATCCGCCGCTACGGTCTGTTTCTGCTGATCTTCAGTTATGTGCTGGGATCCATCACAGGCCCCGGTATCTGGTTTTCCGCCACGATAGCCTCGCCGCGCGGCATTTCCACACTGATTCATAGTTTTGTCTGGGTCTGGGCAACGGAATGGGTCTTTTTCATTATTGAGGTGATCGGTGTCTACCTGCTCATCTATCTCGCCGGCAAGGTGGATGCGAAAACCCACACCCGAATCTCCATCATTTTCGGTATCGCTTCGGTAGCCACGCTTCTGGTGATCGTCGGTGTGCTCAGTTTCATGATGTGGCCGGGGTCGGCTGACTGGTACACCACGGGCGGAGTGCTTAACGCCTTCTTCGGTGAAAACACCTTCGCTCAGGTTCTCACCCGTCTTGCCATGGTGATGACGATTACCGCCGTGGTCGGCGGTATGGTGGCCGCGCGGTTTACCCGTCCGGAAGAAAAGGCCCCCATCGTGCGTACGCTTGGTGTTTTTGGCCTCATTGGTGCCGCGGTTGGCTATGGTGCGTTCCAGTGGTACATGCACACGCTGCCTGCCAATGCCTATGAGCTCATCTACACGAGACTGCCTGCGCACTTCGGTGAGATGATGCTTGTGTGCGTGGGGGTTACCTCGCTCTGGTTTGTGCTCACCATGCTCAAGCCGGGTCTGGTGCGGGTCTTGAGCGCAGCGGTGATGACGCTTGTCATTCTTGTGCTCGGTATCGCACCGGAGGAAATGTCCCGCGAAATTCTCCGCAAACCCTGGATTGCCGGACAGTATCTGTATGCCAATCAGCTGATCGGACGGGATGTGCCCGCGCTAGGCATCAGAAATGAAATGCCGCTCGTTGCGCAAAAGGGTATTCTCAAGCTGCATCCGTTTGTGCCGGAAAATCTCAGAACGGTAACGCCGGAAAATCAGCTTGAGGCCGGCCGGGTGATTGCGCTCACGATGTGCAGTAACTGCCACTCGCTCACAACCTCCGGCGTGCGTCCTCTCTACAGATACTTCCCTGTGAATTCCACTCAGGACAGTATTGCCGAGTATCTTGGCGCTGGGCTTTACCGCGGTCATACGATGTATATGCCGCCCGTGCCGCTGCCCGCCGATGAACGTCAGGCGCTCGCTCGCTACATCAGCACGCTTGACCGGAAAGCCGGACAGAAGTAAGGGGAGGGTGAACAAATGAATGCAACAGTACTCAACAGCCTGATGGATGTCGCAGGCGCACCTGCCCATCCGCTGGTTTTCCTTGTGCTCGGGGTGGTGACCTTCGCACTGCATATTGCCGCAGTCAGTCTGATGCTCGGCACACTCGGGCTGTCGGCCTGGGGTGCTTTCAGCCGATCCCCGTATGCCGGGCGGCTCTCGCACACGCTGATGATGACGGCAAAGGTCTCTGTCGCCTTTGCAGTTGTGCTCGGGGTGGCGCCGCTCCTGTTCGTGCAGGTGATCTATGACAGCTACTGGTATGTCTCGAATGTGCTCTCGGCATGGTGGCTGATGATTTTCGTGGTCATCCTGATCGCAGCCTATCTCGGTCTTTACCGTGCCTACGGGCTCAATCACACCTACCTTGAGGACGGCACGCCCGTGCCGGTGCACGGTGAGGTCAGAGGCGGGATGTGGCTGGTGGCCTCGCTTGTTCTGCTTCTGGGCTGCGGTGCGATTATGCACGTTCTGGCCAATCAGGCGCTTTTCCCTGAACGCTGGATGAGCTGGTATGCGCCGGGCGGGGTGGTCAATCCTGACGGTCGCTCCCTGCACTATGCCCTGCTGCCGCGTCTGATCTTCTTCCTGAGCCTGTCGCTGCCAGTGACGGCTGGCTGGCTCTTTGCTCTTCGCCGCTATCTGATCAACGGTGGGGAAACCGATACGGGCTACCTCGGGTACATTGAATCCATGGCTCACCGCTTTGCCCTGGCGGGGGCTGTGCTCGTTGCCGTGTCAGGCGCGGCCTGGATGATGATGCTGCCCGAATCCATGGTCTGGTTCCGCCAGTCGGTCTGGGTCGGTATCGGTCTGATTCCTCTGATTTTCTTCTTTGTCATGAGTCCGGTGCAGAAAAAGCGCCGTCTGTGCATTCCCTGCGGGTATCTTGCCTTTGTGATGTCGCTGGTGATGGTGATCATTCTTGCCGCACTGCGCGAGGTGATGCGTTACGGTACGCTTCTGAGCGCCTACGGCTGGAATGCGCTTGATTACAAGGTGAATATGGACTGGCCCACGACCATTATCTTTTTCACGACCTTTGTCGTGGTGGGCGGTCTGAATATCACCTATCTGACGCTGCTTGCCTTCAAGAGCGGTCATGAGAAGGGGGTGTATACACCGGGGCCGGCACTCAACCGTCTCGGTCAGGCCTGCGTGGTTTCACTTGTGGCCTGGGTTGTCGCCTATTTTGCGATCGGTCTTTCGGTTGTGTCCTAATCCCGGGGAGGAATCAAAAAATGTTGAAAGTCAAATCCGTAACCCTGGGATGCCTTGCCGTTCTGGGTTCTCTGCTCAGCCTGACGGCTTCAGGTGCCGCGCCCGAGTGGACACCTGAGTCGCTCTCCCAGGCGGTTTCCGCACTGCCTCAGGGCAATGCGGAGAAGGGACGTGAAGTGCACACGAAGTTGATGTGCGCAGGCTGCCACGGTCCGGCCGGTCTTGCTGCAATGGGGAATTTTCCGCATGTGGCCGGTCAGCCTGAGGCGGTGACGAAAAAGTCCATG
Source organism: uncultured Sutterella sp. (assembly GCA_905194315.1). Taxonomy (GTDB): domain Bacteria; phylum Pseudomonadota; class Gammaproteobacteria; order Burkholderiales; family Burkholderiaceae_F; genus Sutterella. The sequence goes on from CAJJRX010000017.1 coordinate 36,725, forward strand.
CTGGATTACCGCTCCGGCCGTCGGGCACAGGGTGCCGCCATGATGATGGCCGGGATGGCCGCCCGGGTGAGTGATGAGCAGATCGCCGATCTTGCCGCCTTCTATGCGGCTGCGCCTGGCAGTCCCGGCAAAGCCCCCAAGGCTGATGACAAGACACCTGCGATTGATGATGCCGCAGTGATGGTGCTGGTGAAAAAGGGTGACCGTACCCGCGGACTTACGCCCTGCGCCGCCTGTCATGGTGCCGGCGCATCCGGCAACCCCAATGGTGAGGTACCGGTGATTCACGGTCAGAGTGCCGACTATCTCAAGGCTACACTCAAAAGCTACCGCTCCGGTGAACGCAGCTCGGATCTTCTCAAAGAGATGCGTGTGTTTGCCCGTGTGCTCACTGATGAAGAGATTGAGGGGCTGGCCAGATATTACGGCTCACAGCCCGGTCGTGGCGCTGCAGCGCCTAAAGCAGCGCCGGCAAAATAAGCAGGGCTGAAGAGAAAGCCTCTCTCAGGAGGACAATACCGGCGGTTTCACTGGGTGGCCGCCGGTTTTTTCTGAGACTCATCCGGCGTTCTGAGCGGCGCGTCTTTTCTCTTCGAGTTTTTCCGCTCGCTTGGTATTGATGGTGGCAAAGGCGCCGGAGATGATAATCAGCACCACACCGGCAATCGAAACCCAGGTGACGCGCTCATCAAAGAGCAGCACGCCCGTGAGCAGGGAGAAGGGGATGGCGGAAAATCCGAGCAGCGAGCTCAGCAGCAGATTGCCGTAGGCATAGCTGCGTGTTGAAGAGATCTGCCCGAGAGTGGCAAAGATACTCATCCCGACAATTCCGATGGCGGATTTTGTGTCAGGGATGTGAAACCCGCCCTCGAGTCCGATGGTGCCTGCCACGGCAAACACTGTACAGAGCAGCGTGAAATAAAAGACGATACGCCAGGACGGCTCTTTCGTGTCCCCCATCTTTTTCATCTGCCAGTACACGATCAGGTCGATCAGAGAGACAAAAAGACAGATCAGTGCGGGGATGAGCTCATCGCTTTTAAGAGCGGGCTGCAGCACCACCGTGACGCCGATGAATCCGGTAATGGTCGGAACGATTAATCCCCAGGGCGGCGTGGTGTGCCGCATGAGGGCGAGCACGGCAAAGTTTGCCGCCATAAAGAGCGGGGTGGTGTAGATGAGCGTCATATTGGTGCCGAAGTCCATCCGTGCCAGGGTGTAGAACCACAGCACGATGGAGAGGCAACCGAAAAATGACCGGCCCAGATGAAGTTTCCAGAGATGGGTGCGGACCGTGTTACCGGTACGGTACACGAAAACAGAAATCAGAATGACGCCGATCAGAGAGCGGTAGAAAACAAGTTCAAACGCACCCAGTTGATCGGAGCACAGTTTCACAAATGCCGCCATGATACAGAAGGAGGCGGCCGCTGCCAGAGACCAGAGGGACTGCTTCATAAAAAAACGCTGCCGGATAGTGTGCCTACGAGTGTAGCTGAACGGCTGCTGCCGTTGGCCGGGTGGCGGCGGCTAACCTCACTATGTCTGCCTTAGCTCAACTGCAGAAGGTAAAACTATGTGCCTTCTGCAGAGAGCAGTCACGCGGTTTCCTCTTACAGAGGCATTTTCGCCAGGCGCGGAAGAACTGGTGCACAGCCGTCGGTGCCCACGAGTGCCAGGGCGGTGAGAATGGCAAGCTGCGGTCCGAGGTGAATATCCTCGAAGACAAAATTCTCCTGCGGCGTGTGTGCACCCCGTCCGATGCCGCCCGAAGAGATACAGGTGGCAGGGATGCCCATGGACATCGGTTTGTTGGCATCCGTGGAGGCACTGTCATATTTGGTGAGCGGAATACCGAGCACTTTCTGTGCACTGCGCGCACACTGCAGCACGGGACACTCCACCGGGCGCTGACCGGCGGGCCGGCTGCCGATCTGCTCGAAACTCACTTTCAGTTTGAGCGACTCATCGGTGATATTCCAGCGGGCGTTTTCCTGTTCGATGGCCTTGTTAAAGAGCGGCAGTATCTGCCCCTCCACAGCAAGCAGCGCCGCATTGTCGACACTGCGCATATCCACATCAACCTGCGCAGAGGGGGCAATCGTATTGACACTCGTACCGCCCCGGACCAGTCCGACAGAGAAGGTGGTTCTCGGCTCGGCAGGCACCTCGAGATCGGCCACCATGCTGATGGCGCGGCCCATGGCATGGACGGCGGAGGGGGCGCGACCGAAATCCGCCCAGCTGTGCCCGCCCGGCCCCGTGATGGTGATGCGCCAGCGGTGAGAGCCGGTGGCGCCGCAGAGAATCCGCCGCACATCGCTCGAGTCCAGCGCGAGGAAGCCGTCAATGTGCCGTGTACCGTCAAACAGTGCTTTGGCACCGCGAATATCGCCGTTGCCTTCCTCTCCGACTGTCCCTACGAACAGAAGTGTGCCTTCGGTGACAATATTCTGCTCATTGAGTGCGCGGATGATCTGAAGCATGCTTCTGAGGTTCGAGGCGTTGTCACCGAGCCCCGGGCCGTAGTACACGCCGTCGCGCTCTTTCACGCTGACGTCGGTCCCTTCGGGGAACACCGTATCCATATGGGCGCCCAGTGCAAGCACAGGCCCCTTGTCCCCAAGCCGGCCGGGACGGCGGCCGACAACGTTCCCGATCGGGTCAGTCACCACGTCGGTGAGTCCGTAGGCTTTCATCAGTCGTGCGATTTCCGCGGCACGAACCGACTCTTTAAAGGTCGGGGAGGGGATTTCCGAGATGCGGATCTGTTCGGCTTTGGCAAATTCCGCCTCACTGACGCACTGCTCGAGCGCTGCCTTCACAGTGGCGGTGCCGGCAAGTGTTTTTACGGCGGAGTAGATGTTCTCATCGAGTGGCAGTGTATTCAGGTCTTGCATGGTGACTGACTCCTCAAATAATCTGATCCGCTCTGCCGGTCAGGCAGAGCCGTATAAACCATTGTAAAGGAGTTGCGGTGCGCTCGGCGGGCGGCGGGCTGGTCGAAACTCTCCCGAAGGAGCCGCGGACTTGCTAGACTTTCCGGGACAACTATCCGGAAGGAAAAAACCGATGAAAGTGATTAAAGTGGTTGCCGCCGTGCTTTACAACGACGGCAAGGTGCTGGCAACGCAGCGTGCGAGCGGAGAGCTCAAAGGCGGCTGGGAATTCCCGGGCGGCAAGGTTGAACCCGGTGAGACACGGGAGGCGGCGATTGTGCGTGAGATCAGAGAGGAGCTTGCGGTGGAGATTGTGCCGGTGAAAAATTTCTTCACCGTTGAACATGATTACGAGAAATTCCATCTCTCCATGGCCTGTTTCTGGTCGCATATCGTTGATAACGCTCAACCGGTGCTCCTTGAGCACTCTGCGGCAAAGTGGGTAGGCTTTGAGGAGCTTGACTCGCTTGCGTGGTGCCCGGCCGACAGAAAGGTGGTGAGCGCACTGAAGGCCGCCTGGCCTGAACTTGTGCCGTAATGGTTTTCCCGAATCTGCTGCACGGCGGCCGGTCTGCAGGAGTATGCTAAAACAGCTGGCGCACAGAACGAAAAAGTGCGCCGAGGAATGATTTTTGAGGAGTTGCTCTATGGCTTATCTGGTAAAGAATGCGCATGTGTATGCCCCTGAGGACCTGGGGATCCGTGATGTGCTGGTGGTCAATGACCGCATCGTTGCAATCGACAGCGCCCTGAGTGTTGCATTGCCCAATCTGGAGGTGATTGATGCCAGGGGGCTGATCATGACGCCGGGTTTCTTTGATCAGCATATCCATGTCACGGGTGGCGGTGGTGAGGCCGGTCCGGTTTCGCGTCCCCCCGAACTGATGCTCTCAGAGCTCATCCGCGTGGGTACCACCTGTGTGGTCGGGGTGCTCGGAACAGATTTTATTTCCCGTTCTGTTGAAAACCTGCTCGCCAAAGTGCGCGGCCTCACTGCGGAAGGGGTGAGCGCGTGGATGTACACCTCCAACTATCACTATCCGCCCACGACACTGAGCGGAACCGTGTCCCGCGATCTTTACTACGTGCCGGAGGTGCTCGGCTGCAAGATTGCCATTGGTGACCACCGTTCCTCCTTCCCGACAATGCAGACCGTGCTCGAGCTGCTCTCGGAAGTGCGCCTTGGCGGCATGATCTCCGGCAAGCTCGGTGTGCTGCATATTCATTCGGGTAATATCCCCGGCGCCTTTGATATGTACGATGAGATTGTCGATCGCGGTATGCCCATCAAGCATATCCGTCCGACTCACTGCTCGCGTATTGAACATGTCTTTGAGAGCTCCGTGAAATTCGCACTCAAGGGCGGCTACGTCGACTACACCTCGGGCGGGGACACCTGTTTCGGGCCGTGCGCCGCTTCGGTCAAGAAAGCACTCGATATGGGTGTGGATCCGACGCATATCACGATGTCGACCGACGGTCACGGTTCAATGCCCCGCTTCAACGACAAGGGTGAGATGATCGGCATGGGGGTCTGCGGTGTTGAGGGCAACTATGTTGAAATGAAGCGACTCGTCAAAGAGTTCGGTGTTGACCTGAGCACGGCACTGCGCTTTATCACAAGCAACGTGGCAGATGCTCTGCAGCTCACGGGTTACGGTCATGTGCAGGTTGATCAGGTTGCTAACTTCAACCTGCTCGACGAGGATCTCAACCTCTCGATGGTGATGAGCCGCGGCAGAATCATGATGCGTGAAGGTGAGGTGCTCGTTAAGGGGACTTTTGAAGAGTAACGCCTTCCGGTAACGCTCAAAGAGGCAGTGTCTGCGGACACTGCCTCTTGTTCTGCGGGCCGTGCGCTCAGAGTTTCTGCTCCTGAAGAGCCGGATTTGCCGCAGGTTTTGCCGCGTCCCAGGCCTCTCTCACAATATCTTCAAAAGCGTTATCGCGGGCCGCTTCAGAGAGAATGGAGCGGTCGGCGTAAACCGCGGAAAGCGCTGTAGGCATCTGCAGTTCAACAGTGCTGTTGCGATCTTTCCACTCGAGATGGAGGAGCGCCGTTTTCGGTTCAAAACGCCTGGCATCAGTTTTATCCATGGCAAAGTGAAATTCCACCGAAGCCCCGTTTACCTTGTACGGATCCACGCTGCGGTGAACAGCCTCCCGCACCTCGTCGCCGGCCTGCAGTTTGTCGAGCAGTCCGTCAAGCAGTCTCTCGGCTTCGGCCGGCTCAGGAGCCTCTTCGGGCAGCATAAAAAAGTTTCCGCCCGCGAGACCGGCCAGACCGCCGGAGACCATGCCGACAAGCGAGTTGGCATAAAGTTCTCCGAAAGCCTCTCCGGCATCGGTGAGCGTGCAGGAGAAGATCACCTCACGGGCACCTTTTTTCGTGGTGTCCTCACGCCAGGAGGCGGACTTTTCGTCGCAATAGCGGTAGTGCGAGAGCGCACCGCCGAGCGTTACGGTCTTGTCGAGCGGAAGTATGGCGTTTTTTACCGTGTCGACAGGCTTATCCGGGCTGCAGCCGAGAAGGGCCGCGCTCAGGGCGGCAATGGTGACAAGTCTGATAATCATGGGAAAACCTTTACTGCAATTATTGTTGCCAGGGTGACGGCGGCAAGCGTCAGTGCGGCATCGCGAAGGGCTGTTTTGAACGTCCGGTGCAGGGCAAATCTTTCTGCCGCATAGACGGCGGCTGCGAGCAGCACTGCAGCGAACGGGAACGCCCGTATCGCAAAAAACGTGGCGGCGAGCAGTGCGATGATCTCTAAAATCGTTCTGGCTGTCCTGCGCACTCTGTCCGGCATCCTTTTTTCTGTCGGAGCGCCGGTGCGGCTCTCCGGTGTTAAATCTATTATTTCAAGTCTACCGATATTTAGAAATACGGTATGCCGCGCTCGTGTAACTCTTTTTGAAAGAGAGTTGAAAAAAGCCTCCGCACTCACCATATAACACTTATCTGTACACGAAAGATTGTCTTTTCCCGGCGCAGCTGCCGGCAAAAGAGAATCCAACACAATTCAGGAGATATGTCCGATGCTCGGCGACTTTACCTATTTCAATCCCACCCGTCTTCATTTCGGCCGCAATGCGCTTGATGCGCTCAACGAAGAGCTGCCGAAAGTCGGTAAGACCATTCAGCTCATCTACGGCGGCGGTTCCATCAAGAAAAGCGGTCTGTACGACAAGGTCGTTGCGCTTCTGAAAAAGCACGACAAGGTGATTGTTGAAGATGCCGGTGTGATGCCCAACCCGACCACCGACAAGCTCTACGAGGGTATCAGAATCGCCCGTGAAAACAAGGTGGATTTCCTGCTCGCGGTGGGCGGCGGTTCGTGCTGCGACTACGCCAAGGCTGTGGCCGTGTCGGTCAACTGCAAGGAGGATCCGTGGAAGCGCTACTACCTCGAGTACAAGGATGTTGCTCCCGATGTGAAGGTGATTCCGCTCGGCTGCGTTCTGACCATGTCAGGCACGGGTTCCGAAATGAATTCGGGCTCTGTCATCATGGATGTGAAGACGAATCTGAAAATCGGCAAGGTGTTTGAACATCCCGATACCAAGCCGGTCTTCTCGATCATGAACCCTGAATTCACGATGACACTGCCGGTCTATCAGCTCAAAGCCGGTATTTTCGATATCTTCAGCCATCTGTGTGAACAGTACTTCTCGGGCACGGATAACAACACAAGCGACTACCTGATTGAAGGTCTTATGCGTAATGTGGTGCACGACAGTCTGATCGCCGTGAAGAACCCGCAGGACTACGAAACCCGTTCCAATATCATGTGGGCTGCCACCTGGGCACTCAATACGCTCGTCGGAATGGGCAAGACGCAGGACTGGATGGTGCACATGATCGGCCACTCGGTGAGTGCCGTGACCAATGCCACCCACGGTATGACGCTTGCCGCTGTGTCGCTGCCGTACTACCGTCTGATTCTTGATGACGGTCTGCCCAAGTTTGTGCAGTTCGCGAAAAATGTCTGGGGTGTGAATCCCGAAGGCAGGAGTGACAAGGCGGTTGCACTTGAAGGCCTTGACAGAATGCAGGCCTGGATGCGTGAACTGGGGGTTGCCATGAGTATTGCCGAGTTCGGTGCGACCGAAGCCGATCTTGACAAGATGGTGAGCGGTGTGATGATTCTTGACTCGGGTTACAGAAAACTCACGCCTGAAGAGGTGAAGACGGTTCTGAAGAATTCGCTTGAAGCCCGTTAATTCAGCGTGAACTGGTATGAAATTTTTGGACAGGGTTTCTGTCAAATTTTGCCATATTCTTT
>CAJJRX010000018.1 GCA_905194315.1 uncultured Sutterella sp.
GCCGCAATTCCTCACCTGACTGAAGTCAGATGTTTCCTTGCGGCATTTCTATGAACGTGCACGAAGCCAATTACCGCGAAGCGGAACGTAACTTCAAGGGCTAATGCTCAAAAACCTTTAAACAGACACCCGGTTAGCCACTACGGCAACCGGGTGTTTTGCTATGCATGCCGGGCGCGAGCAAACTCAGCCACACTGATTCCGAGGAGTTCTGCGGCTCTGGAATCGCCGAGTATCTTTTCCGCATTGGCACGGAATACGAGCTGCTCAAAGAGACAGGGTTCTTCGGGAAAATATAGCGATGCGCTCGTACTTGCACAACGCGCCCGCGTAAAGAGCTTTGCTTTTTCAGTTTTATAAGCGTTAGCGCTAATGACCTTCAGTTCACGGGCGCGATTCAGCAATGCTATCGCCGGTAAACCAAACCGGCGCTCCAGACATTCCCATTCCTTCTCAAAGATTTTCGCCCGACGTGAGCCCAGCAGAGCCAGCAGTTCCGCTTCAGGCGTAAGGAGAGCTGCGGCAAAGCGAAGCGCAGCCTGCCCGGCATTGATATTCGGCGGCAGCGGCTGAGTCTTAAAGAGCAGGGTGCCCAATTCCCGTGCAAGAATGAACCGCCGGTCGAGTCCCGTGCAGGCGGCGTTCACGACAATGACCGGCAAACCATTGCAGTCGGCAAGGAGCCCGTCAAAGGTCTCGACGTTTTGCTCCGTGTGGCTCACCACCACAATCACACCACGTGACGCCAGCAGTGTCGCCAAATTACCAATCGCATCAGATCCCAGCTCCCAGGCCTTGCGCAGGTGAGCTGCCACAGTCTCTATATCGTCAGGTGTCCGGACGGGTGGGAGTGGGCTTGCTATAGAGAAGGCCGGCAGCGGGCAGTGCATCCAGAGTTCTTTCAGAGCTAGGAAGTGCTCAACGCTGGCAGTAACCTCCACCTCGAGCTGTTTAAGAAGCTTTTTGGGAATACGACTGTCACGAAAGACCACTGCAGGGACTTGCACCTCAAAAGGACGAAACAGAAAGTCCAGAGAGACCTTCAAGGCATCCAGCAGCCGGCTCATCACGTCCGAAGAGGGCATGCTGATGTTGTGCTCGTACTTCTTAATCATGTTGGCGCTCACGCCAGCAAGGTGTGCGAGCTGCTGCATTGATAGGCCGCGTGCCTGACGGGCCATTTTCAGCCGGGAACCAATCATAGACATTTTTGGTTTACAGATTTTATAAGAATAGAGCCATTGTAAACCATACTGCCAGCAATACCTCGTTTGGTGAAGCGCCGACTCTCAGGATTCAGTCTGTACTAACAGGCCATTGCGCACAGGTGTCTCAGAATCTAGAATAGGGATTAAGAACCTATAAAAATGTGATATTTTTAACCACATAAACCTATAAAAATGTGATGGGGGAAGTCTATGGTACGAATGATTATCCAGAAGCTCCTCAAGTGGAAGGCCTCTCCTGATCGCAAGCCGCTCTTAGTGGAAGGCATCCGTCAGGTCGGTAAAACCCGTTTGTTGACGGACTTTGGCTCGAGCAATTACAAAAACACGGTTTACATTAACCTGAGGGAAGAGCTCCATCTTGGGAGACTTTTTGACGGCAGTCTTGAGCCGGAGAGAATTCTGGACAGCCTCAGGATGGCAAAGGCACAAAAGATACTGCCGGCAGAAACACTCATCATTCTGGATGGAGCTGAATCCAGCCCCCGGGCAATCACATCCCTCAAGTATTTCTATGAAAGCGCTTCCCAGTACCACATTGCCTGCGCCTGCACCCTGCCGGTGAGTGGATATCACAGGCACTATGCCTTTCCCGTCGGCAAAGTAGATATGCTGACGGTCATGCCCCTCGGATTTGATGAGTTTCTTCGTGCGGATGGCGACGGCGCACTGGTTGAAGCACTGCAGGGAATTGACACACTGGAGTCGCTGCCGAAGGTCACCTTCGAGCATCTCTTTGAAAAAATGAAGATCTATATGCTCACCGGCGGTATGCCGGGAGCGGTTGAGATGTGGACTGAGGCACGGGATGCAGCCGCTCTTGAAAATGCCTTAGACGACATTCTTCGGCAGATCGGTGAAGACTTGGATAAACATCCGCACTCCGGTCAGCAGCACAAACTCAGAGGCATCTGGGCATCACTGCCCCGACAGCTTGACACGGAGAAGAAAAAATTCTCCTACAGGAGCGTCAAAGAGGGGGCGCGGGCGCGAGAGTATGGTTATGCCCTGCAGTGGCTTATCCTCGCCCATCTTGTTACCCCCGTTTATCGCTCTCAGGCGCCGACAATGCCGCTGACGGCTGGCGATGACTATGCAGCATTCAAGCTCTTCCCGACTGATACCGGGCTGCTGCGCCGCATGCTCAATGTTCCGTCTTCGCTTTACGCCGAGGGCGACCGCCTACTGACAGCCTTTCACGGCGCACTCACGGAATGTTTTGTACTGCAGAACCTCGCCCATCTATCAGTGAGACCAAGATACTGGACGCTGAATAATCCGCCGTACAGCCTGCCGCTGATTCTGCAGCACGAGGGAGAAATTATTCCGGCTGATATCTCTACACAGAGCAATCCTTCGGTCAGAAATCTCAGAAAAATAAAAGAGATGTTCCCGAACGACGTCAGACTAACGGTTTTATTTTCTCTCAAAAACCTCTCTTTTCAGGATGGTGTGCTCAACATTCCGCTTTTCCTTGCGCCCTGGACAGCGCAACTGCTCAGACTGGTGCATTGAGCTTTTCCCGGGAATATGTGAGATCTTACGGAAAATTGATCCTCGATGGTACCCTCATCAATGAGGGTACCATCGACTAATTATTTGAAATTTAAGTGTTTTAATTAATTTCTATGCCTTTGTAGTCCTTAATTTCTTTTTTGCCGGCAGTTACCGTAGGCAGGAAAATAATTTCGTAAAAAAGGGGATCTTCCTGACGGAACTTTTCAGACGAAGGCCGCTTTTCCCGGGAGTGTGTTTTGTCACCGATAGGACATCCCGGTGTCAGACCTTATAAGAAAGCCTCTCCGGGGAAAGGCAGAACGCTTTCCCGGGGGAGGCTTATTTTCTCGTCAGGTCAGAAAACTGTCAGCGATCCCAGAGGGGGTATTGATTTTGCCCCGCAACAGTTGTTGCATAATTTGCAACAACTGAAGGGGCTTGCAGTTCCCCTTCCTCAAAAATATTCTTGATATGCCGTGAAACGGTGGATTTATCACGACCGAAGTAGGGCGCGAACAAAATACCGTCCCCCTCAGACTTCAGGGATTTTTAGTGGCGCAAACGGGGAATTCCTGATGGCGGAAATAAGGAAACCCTGATGGCGGAAGGCCAAACCGGCACCCGCTACGAAACTTTGCGCCATCACGGAGCAGGTGGTCCACGATAACCTTGCGCCTCTTATACGGGCGCAAGGTACTTTGCCGGAACTTTGTACCTGAGTTCCGCTATTGCACGAGGCGGACGCTCAACAGCCGGTCATTCCGGTTAATAACCGCACAGGGCGATTATTAACCGCTTTATTCGCTTATTAACCGCTCGAATCGCTCAATAAGGCTTTTCTGCCGCTTGCCCAAGTCAGTCTTCAAAACCGGTTTCTCTGAACAAATTTATCGTTAAAGAACAGCACATGGCGGATCGGCTCTTTTGCGCTGCCAGCGCCCCAGTGAAGGCGGGCGTATCCCGCCGCGGTAAAGAGGCATAAAATATCAGGAAAACCACGGACACCAGGGCGCCCGGCCAACCCCGACAGAACGCCCGTCCGGGCGGAATGTCCGCCGGCCTTTTTGAGGAGATATCCCCAGTGCCAGAGCTTCAATGTGAGCATGTTTCTTATGCTGCCGCCGGAAAAACCGTGCTTCACGACATTTCGTTTGCCGTAGAGCCCGGTGAGCTCATTACCATCTCCGGTCCCTCCGGGAGCGGCAAAAGCACACTGCTGCGGCTTCTTGCCGCGCTCCAGAGTCCCACGTCCGGCACGATCCGCTTTCTGGGCGAGCCTTTCACAGCGTACGACCCGGTGGCGCTTCGCCGCAGGATCGTCTACGTGCTGCAGACGCCGGTACTCTTTGGCGAAACCGTGCGTGAGAATATGGCATTTCCGTTCGAGATCCGCCATATCAGCCCCAATGAGGATCGTATCAGGGCGCTTCTTGCGGCTTTTCAGATTTCCGAAGCGACGCTTGACGCTCAGGTGGCAACGCTCTCGGGTGGCGAAAAACAGCGCCTCTCGCTTATCCGCAGTCTGCTTTTCAGGCCGGAAGTGCTGCTTCTTGACGAGGTGACCTCGGCACTCGACCCGGAAAACACGCGCCTCGTTGAAGACGTGGTCACAAAGCTCAACCGCGATGGCGTCACCGTGCTCTGGATCACGCACAGTCCGGAGCAGAGCAGGCGGCTTGGCGGCCGGACACTTACCATTGCCGCGGGCCGGCTTGAACATTTTGAGGAGATTGAGTTATGAGCACTACCGCCGACGTGAGCACACTCTCGCTCGCACTTTCCTCGTCACTCGTGCTGATCGCGCTCTTTTTCTCCTACACGCAGCGCCTGAAACTGGAAAAGGAAATGATCACGGGCGTAGTCCGTGCCTTGGTGCAGCTCGTTGCCGTGGGCTATGTGCTCGAGTATGTCTTTGGGAGCGAAAGCCGGATCTTTACCACGGTGCTGCTTCTCTTCATGGTGTTTAACGCCGCCTGGAACGCGGCAAAGCGGGGCGGCGGCATCCGGCACGCCACCGCGATTTCGTTTCTTGCGATCGGGGCGGGCTCATCGGTCACGCTCGCGCTGCTGATAGCCACGGGAGCGATCCGCTACGAGCCCTATCAGGTGATCCCCGTGAGCGGCATGATTGTGGGTAACGCGATGGTTGCACTCGGGCTCTCCTTCCGGCAGATGGCAGGCGCCTTTGCCTCGCGCCGCGCTGAGGTCGAGACGCGGCTTGCGCTCGGTGCGGATATTCTGCCCGCTTCTATAGGCATCATCCGCGATGCGATCAAGACCGGCATGCTGCCGACCATCGACTCGGCGAAAACGCTGGGCATCGTGTCGCTTCCGGGCATGATGACCGGGCTCATCCTCGCCGGCGCCTCACCGCTTGAGGCTATCCGCTACCAGATAATGGTGACGTTTATGCTGCTCTCGACCACCGCCATCGCGTCTTTTATCGCCTGCTACCTTGCGTACCGCTCTTTTTTCAGTGAGAGAAAAGCGCTGGTGATTCCGCAGAGCGGGGAGGCTGGCGAGGCAGGCTGAAACAATGCCTTTTGAGGAGACATTATATGGATCGGGTCGGCGGTTTTCGAACTTATGTGCTCATCACGCTGGTGCTCTTTTACGCTATGCCGTTTGCTGTACGGGATACGGGAGGCGCCTTTGCGCTGCTCATTGTGGTATTGCCCGCGAGTGTTTTTCTGCTCTCGTTTTTCACTGCGCTGAAATGGGGGTTTTGCGGTCTGCGACCGCTTCTGACCGGTATTTTCTTTTTGCCGGCTGTTTTTCTTTTCTATAACGAAAGCGCCTGGGTTTATGTACCCGGCTATGCCGCGCTTGCGCTCGCGGGTGAAGTCGCGGCACTGCTCACCGGGAAACTTCGCCGCTAGGCGGGAAGGCCGCAGGTACAGGATTCGCACTGTAGCGGTGCTTACCGGAAAAATGGTCTGCTTCTGGCACGTTTTTTTGTGAGCAGATTCAGATCCTGCAGCTCCCGGCCCATCCTGTCATCCCTGGCCACAAGAAGAAGATCCTTGTCCATGTTGTTTAAGGCATGCAGAACGGCGGCATAGTTGCCCATGGCAACCGACGGCTCGCCTTTTTCCACTTTCCAGAGTGTGGCGCGACTGATGCCGGCGCGTTCAGCGACGAGCTCAGCGGAGATATTTCGCCTCAATCTGGCAAGCTTGATCTGTTCACCCATGGTCTGCAGAATTTTTTCCGTCACCGGCAGTATGTTGTACGCGACCTTCTTCACAGCATCACGCTCCATAATTTTTAATGTTTAATATTATAAACAAAACAGCATTTTGTATTTAGAAAACTAAACGTTAGATCTGGCACGAGGCAGCATGACTGTCGGGGAAAGCGCTGCGCCCGATTCAGCGCATCATGGTTTATTTAAACTACGCAGAAGGCGCTCTCCGGTAGCGCCCCGAAGCCCCAGGGACGGCGTCTTCCGGCCGGTATTTTTGTGCAGTACCGGGCTGCGCGGAGGCACTCAGCCGCCCGGCAGCAGCCTTACGATCAATCTGTATAACCCTTCGTAATGTTTAGTGTTTTAAACATTACCCGCCAGTTTGACTATTTCTGTAAACATTATGGGGATCCGGGCAAACCGCCCGGGACGCTTTCCGAAAGTCACCCGCAGCGGCACGGCACTTGATAAGCCGAGCATCCGCACACGACGGAAAGCCCGCCGGACTCAGGCGAGGCAATCGTTTCTGGCGTTGACCAGCGAGTCGGCCATCTCCGAGAGACGGCGGAATTCCTCAGCGGAGAAAGGACCGATCTCACGGTAGAGATCGTCCACCGGAATGCCGAAATACGCCCGAGGGAGAACCGTCATAAAGTTCACCAGATCGGCAGCGATCACCGTAGCGTTTTCACGGTCCGGATAAAAGAGTTTCCAGGCGGCAGGCGTCACCTCGACTCTTCGACCATCAGGCGTGCGGGTATCAAAAACCGGGATGCCGTTGGGGACGGCTGAACTCGTGGTGCTGCTGAGCATATAGCCGGCAACAGGCATGCCGTCCTCAGCGGGAAAGAGCTGCTGTGGCGGACAGTACACACCGCTGTACTGTGAGTGCCTCGCAAACCGGCTCCACTCGCGGGCGGGATTTTCCGCATTGAGCATCGCAGTGAGCCGTGCTCTGGAGAGATGCACGCTACGAAAAACACCGGTGAGCGCGATGAGCTCGCCTTCGAGCGGGGAGATATGCGCGGCAAGCGCCCGGAGCTGATTCTCGACCGTCTCTTCAATCCGGATGGACTCAAGGAGTGCCGGCGTCACCGGCTCGCCGCTGCCGAGAATGGAAGTCTCGCCAGCATTGAAAAAGTAGTTTGCACTTCCGATCACAACCGTGGACAAATCAAGATACGGCAGAGCGACGCCCTTCGTATTCGGATGTTCGTTAAAGGTGCCGCTTACCAGCGTCAGCAGGTTGGATGCCCGCATCTGAGTCGACTGCGTAACGTTGCCGGCCCCGTCGAAGGTGGAGCCCGAGAAATTATCAAGCGCCACCATGTTACCGATGTTGTTGTAGCTGCCAAGCACTGAGAGAAAATCACCTTTGCTGTAGCTGTTGGCGCCGATCACCGTACTGGCGCTCCCGTAGACGGTGTTTTGGTGGACCTCCAGCGGACGCGTCGAGGAGATGGTTGGAGCGGCTACAGGCAGCGCCGTGCCGAAGAAAGGCTCAGTATGCGCACCGATTGTGATGCCGCCCTGGTTCGCAAAGGCGAGTGAGCCGATGGCAATGCCTCCGGGGAGTGCCCGGGCGGCGTCTTCAGTGCTCAGCCCCCAGGTGTGACGGACGCCATCAACATAGGCCGGACCGTCACTGAAAAAATAACCTGTTGAACCTGCGACGTCCTCGTGAATGATTCTGATCGCGCCGGGCATATTGCGCACAAAGAAGGCCTCTCCGTGATATTTGTCCGCAACCACGGTGGCGCCCTTGCCCAGAGCGATATCGGTGCTCTGAGACTCGACGCCGGGCGGGTTGGTATTGAGACAGGTCTCGTACTCCTGGCTCGACATGTTCATCTTCTCAATGCATTTCATGTAGTTGGTGTTCACACTGCCTCCCGCAGCGAGAATGTTATCCGCAGCTCCTGCAGCGGGCGAGAGCAGAGCGAGTACGAGCGCTCCGGAGAGTGCCGACAGTGAAAACGGCTGAATTCTGGTTAACTGAGACATATTTTTTTCCGCTTAAAAATCCTGACGTTTATCTGAGAAGCACTACTGTGCGCGGGAGAGGCGGTCCCGGAGTTTTACAAGCTCTGCGGTCACCTGCCCGATATCCCGGTCGAGCGCGAGCAGTTCAGCTTCAAGATCGCTGTTCTCCGTTTCGTAGCGTTCGAGCTCAGCAGCGAGTGCGCGGCGCCGGTCCGCCTCATAGGCACTCATCCCGGCCTGAGGATCCGCGCCGAAACGCCAGGTCAGACCGACATTAACCATAGGATGAGCGTTGAGCGCGAGGCCTGCCGAGAAGAGCACGCGTTCGCCCGCATAGTGCGCCAGACCCACCGACAGTGCACCGTGCCCGCGATAGGCGCCAAGCGCAGCCATGACCTGTGAAGGTCTGTCGTAGCGGTAGGCCAGAGGCTGCAGTTCGGCGAGCGCTGCCGCGGCGGCCCCGGCATCCCGCACGTCATCGGAGAGACCGGACATGTCGTCCTCGAGAGCAAGCCACTGAGCGCGTTCGCTGTTGCCGACCGCATAGAGCTGATCCTCTGTTGCCGCACGGCCCGTGGTGTAATCCGCACCTCTCCAGACCGTATTGCTGAGACCGTCGATGGTGTCTGTGGCACCGCTGATGGTGACATCACCCGTACGCACGCTTCCCGCGGCACTCTCGAGACTGATATTGCGCCTGAACGTGAACCGCCCGGCGCGCCCGTCAATCGTGATCTGTTTGTCGGGATCCGCACCGATCGTCACCGTACTTTCATTGCCGTTGATGCGTACCTGATTGCTGTCGGGATCGGCGCCGAGCGTTACATCGCCGGCAAGACGGAGCGAATAGTCCGTGTTGCCCGACTGCGAAACCGGCGTCACAATGACGCTGCCGTCGGCAGCCCTCACGACGGTCGGTCCCTGCGCGGTGCCGGAGGCACTGGTGAGGTTTTCAACCACAGCGCGCATCTGCGCGACGTTGACCGCATCAGTGTCTGCAGAACCTGCAGCTACGCCTGTGAGGTAGCGGCCGCCTAGCGACACCGCGCCGCCGGTGGCCGTCCAGGCGGGCACGCTCAGGTCAGTGACTGTGGCGAGCAGCGGATCATACCCCCTCATACCGGCCGCACGGTCAGCCGTAGTGCCGTCACCGACGGCCACACCGCCTGCGACTGTCGCACGCGCCCCCTGACCGATTGCGACGGATTTCTCCGCCCCGGCGCTCGCCCCCGCACCCACAGAGAGCGTCAGATCAGCCGCTGCCTGCGTCTCCGGGCCGAGCAGCGTCGCGTCAGTGAGTCCGCTGAGCACAGTCGGCACTTTCGCCATCGAGCCGCCGACCACAACAGTGCGGCTGAGACGCTCTGTCTCCCGGTTGCTGCCGGCAATCAGAACGGTGTCGCCTCCGTTGAGGGTGTTGCTGTTGCCGAGAACAAGATTGGCGCGGTCGTACGAAAAGCCTTCGTGCACCTTGGCTGCGAATGTCTCAAGAGTGTCGTACGCCCCCTTGTAGAGCGTATCCAGCGCCAGGCCGGTCCCGTCACTGTTGCGCGTTTTTGTGAGTGTGTTGCCGTCGCCGAGAATAACGGCGCCGTCGGCCTCAGTGAGCGTGTTGACGTTGCCGAGTGTAATGTTGCCTACGGATGTGTTCGGGACCTCTGAATACTGCTCGTTGAAGGAGCCGGCCAGTGTTGAAAAGGCATTGACCATCACATCCTGCATCGGGAGGGTGACCGAGGTGTCGGCGTTCGGAATGCTGTTTCTTATCGTGCTGAAACTGCCGAGCACATTCGTAAAATGTCCCATCGCATAGGCGTCAGTGCCGATGGTGGTACTTGCCACACCGTAGGGCGTGCCTGCAAACGGCTCGTTATGCTCGCCGATGGTGATCGAACCGGCACCGGCCCGGGCATTTTTTCCGATGGCTACCGCACCGGGAAGAGAGGTCAGTGTGAACTGATGGGGAGTTTTAATTACGAGACTGGCAACCTGTCCGTTATCCCGTAACGGAGCACTGCCGAAGGTGATAATGGCTTCACCGATACCTGCCGCCGGCCTGAACGTGGCGCCGTCACCGATCAGAACAAGCGAATCGCCAAAATTCCGGAGAAATTCCTGCTGATCCGTCGATCCGGTGTCAGTCATATCAATCTGTGCTTCCGGACTCAAATAGGAGGTTTCCGGGGCGGCGAGCGCCGGTGTGCCGGCAACACTCAGTGCGCCGAGCATGACAGCCAGCAGAGGTCTCACAGTGAAACGAGTGCGGGAGAGGTCTTTTGCATAAATCATCACTACGTCCTTACTCACACCTGAACTGACCGGCATCGTCAGACGGGAGAGCGGAAACCGTCCCGCAGCGCTGGAGGTCGTAAAACAGGTATTTTTGATACTTATTTGATTTCTGTTTTTATCTGTGCGCAAAAATTCATCATGTAAAGCGTTTTTTGGTACATTTTTTATTAAAAAATCTGAAAAAAACTTCAACTTTCCATGATTAGCAACTCCATATACCGTCATATTAAAATTATTAACTTTCTGTGTCAATTTAAATTTATCGTACACATTAGCTGACTTTTAAACTTTTTAGTCAGGTCACGGGGTATCACCACAGGAACTGACAGAGAGGGTGAGATGCGGGTGGTTTCGGAAGGCTCTCACAGAAGACCGGAGCGAACTGTTTGACGGGGAGCAATATCCTTTCTGACACCACTGCGGCGATCACTCCGGGGGGAACGACAGGATTATCAGCCGGAAAACGAGCAGGGTGACTTCCGGCTGCCAAGGAGGAGAGGATATATACAGTATTTAGCGCATTTAAATAGTACTTATAATAGTTTATATAAATAATTCTCTATTTCTTTTAAAAGTACACACGAATAATTTAAATAAAATTTAATCAGCCAACATTTATTACTGCGATTGACACAAAACAATTTTCAGCAAAGTCAAAATAACCATAGTGCGTAATTCTGAAAGCTGACACAACGGCTGGGTCCGAGAGACAAATCCCTCTCCCGGCGCTCAGCCCGGGTGTTGTGGCGTGTGAAAAAAGGCGTGTTTGGCAGTCCTGTGAAAAGACCTGCAAAAAGGCGACAGGCAGAGGGGCAGGAGCCGGGAGCGGAGCTCTGCGATGCTGCAGCGGGACGGACGCGGCCGGAAAGCGTCGAAAACGTCGGCATGCGCGTGAGCGCCCGCACAGAGAAAAGCCATCCGGAAGGAGGGATTATCCGAGGGATTATTCAGAGAACGGTTTTACACTCAGTTTCGATAATGTTTCTGGAAATAAATAACGACAGCAAATGCAATAAATTCACTTAAAGAATGTACCGTCCAGATACCTTCATTTCCGGCGATAACCGGCAGAAAAAGCATCAGCACCACCGGCAGAAGCATGCTGCGGAGCACCGCCGCCCACAGGGATCTTGTTGCGCTCGCAATTGCCTGCCAGTATGAGATCAGAAGTATATTGAGCCCGCCAAAGACAAATCCCCAGAAGTACCAGTAGCTTCTCACCTGCATAAAGTCGAGCAGTTCTGTGTCATCCGGTGTAAAGAGACGGTAGAAGCCGCGCACACCGAGCAGAATCAGCACGTAGGCGAGCGTCCCCAGCACAGCGTAGATGCGAAAGGCGTAGCCGAGCAGCGCCTCGCTTTTCTCGCGCTCGCCGCTGCCGTGAAAGTAGCTGAAAAGCGGCTGCAGCCCCTGCGCCATACCGAGAAAGAACGTCAGAATAATCAGAATCAGATAGCCCATGAGCAGGTAGGCGGCAAGCCCGATTTCAGCAAAGCCGTACTGCACAATGGCGATGTTGTAGACGAGGGCGAGAAAACCGATCGAAAATTCGATCACGAAGGTGGGCAGCCCGAGGGTGAAAATCCGGCTCAGCTCCGCAAAATGCAGCCGTACGCGCACAAGATAGAGCTCACCGCGCCGCAGGAGAAAATGCGGCAGCAGGATGAGCACACTGAGCACCGGGCCGATCGCCGTGGCCAGCGCCGCCCCGCGCAGCCCCATGTTGAGCGGATACATGAAGAGCCAGTCGAGAAACACGTTGGCGAGCGCCCCGATGACAAGCGAGACCATGGCAAGTTTAGGCCGGTTGTCATTTCTTGCCAGCGTACTGAGCAGAAAGCTGAACAGAATAAAGCTGCAGAACGTGACGATATAGAACATGTACGTGAGCGAGAGCTCGAGAATCGCCGGGGTAGCCCCGAGAGTGACGGCGAGCGGGGTCATGAAGATGTTGCCCGGTACGGCAATGAGCACACTCAGGACAAGGGTGATCGCCACAGCGAGGGTGAAGTACACACGCGCGCGGTCGTTTTCGCCGCGACCGAAATGCGACGACACAAGCACGCCCGCACCGGTGGCTATCGCCATAGCCAGCGCGACAAAACACTCCAGAAGCGGCACCGATACCGCAGCCGCGGCAAGCGCCTCACGTCCGAGACGGTGTCCGATAAAGACACCGTCGACAATCACATAGACGGAATTAAACAGGAGTCCCACCATCTGCGGGATGGCGTACTGTCGGAATAAAGTGCTCGGTTTAGCTTCGTACATAACCCGGAAATTCTCCCAGAGACATGAAAAACTCACTGCGTCTGAGCGGCAATACAAAAAAAGCGCCAATTCAGCATCTACAGTGGCCTACTGATGCTGAATCAACGCTTACGGTCTGCTTACCCGGCGGCAAGCCTCAAAAAAATTTCTGCACTGAACTATAGCACCAGCCGCCAGATAGAGCAAGGCGGGCGGGAGGAAGAGGGAGAGGTTACGTATTCCGTTTTTTGAAGAGGAAAAACAAAAATGCGTATGCGGTATTTTCCTGAATACGTGAAACACACTCTGAATAAGTGCTGTTGGCGAAATGTCACACAAATGCGGATGTTTACAATTTACAGTTTTCTCTTTGCAACTGCCGATATTTTACGCGCACTCCCGCAAAACACCCAATATTAGGAAGTTTTTCCGTTTCACCCCGAAGAGGTCAGCGTCATCTTCAACTGCTGCTGCAAAAAGATAACACCTGAAAGAAACAACCAGTTACGTATAGTTACAGTTGAATAAAGAACTTTATTTAGTTTATTTCACCTTTTAGCGGTGTGAATTAACCGCAAAAGCACTTTCCGAATTCACATCTCAGTAACTTAGTTCTTTGTTTTTATAGCGTTTTCTGCGATCTCCAGTCACGCTTTTGATTGTAGACATTTATTATTCTGACTATTAGTGCCCGAGACGATAAAACTCCTTTGTGCAAATCCGGATTGGTCTTACCTGGCAGCAATGCCGGGCCTCAGCCCTCCGGGGATGCGCTTCTGAGAGGCGTTTGAGCACCATTCTCGCCGGAAAAATCACCATGCAAAAAAAGCTCATCAATTATGCCGTTTCTGCCGCGCTCATTACAATCGGTGCGGGTCTTTGTTCAGCTGCCTATGCCGAAATCACCTACGAGGAAAGTGCTGACGGAAAAACACTGACGGTTACCGTTCCGAGTGGCGAATACATCAGCAAGACTCAGGCAGATGCAAAGCAGTTTTCGTCCTACGAAAAAATCGTCATCAATAAAACCGTTGCCAAGGACGACGATTACGCGGTTTCCGGATATAGCAATATGCGTCTGGACATGCCCAATACTGATCTGGAAATCAACATGCTGGGAAATACCCGGTACAGCAACGCCGACGCGATCAAAGGTAAAAACTGGGGAACGTACATCAATGTTCGCAACCTCACCATCCGTCAGGCCGGTCCGATCTCAGACGCCTTCAACCCGGATCACGGCGGTACGCCTCAACCGAGCACCATCTACGGCAATCTTACGCTTGAGATTGACGGCGGTAACGGTATCCGCTCCAATGCCTCGTTCGTTAACGCTAATCAGACCACCTCCCTCACGGTTAAAGGAAAAACCAGCATCTGGATGAAAAAACCGTCCCATGGTCAGAATGCGTATCCGTCCGCGGTTTATGCCGGTGACAGCCACATTTATAAAAGTAAGGGTGTCGGCCTCATCTATCTCGAGGGCGACAGCCATATCACGATTGACGCCGATAACACCAACGCGATTTTTGCGGGCAAAAACGGCCATATCGAAGTCGCCAACCTGACAGTTGACGGCAGCGGACAGCAAGCCACAGGTATTACAGCAAACTACAACGCCAACATCGCCTACGGCACTTTCGACTTTGCAGCCAATGCCCACGGCACCTCCGTCACGCTTACGGGTGACGAATACATCTTCGATCTCACCAAAGGTACAAAAGATCCGAAAGATCCGGCTTCGGACGGCACGGACAACTCGAAGGCATTCTTCGCTTCGGGCAATGACGGTGCAGATAAGTACGCGATTATCAGTGCCAAAGATGACAAGGCGATCAGTCTGAAGGCTACAGGTGACATTGCCGCGGAAGATGGGGGCTGGATTCGCCTCAACACGACGGCTCAGAGCAGTGTCGACGGCAACATCTTCACGAAAACCAAAGGCGGCATCAGCCTTAACTTCGGTGAGGGTTCCACCTATACCGGCCAGATCAGCGCTGAAGGCGAAGGCAGTCTCACTGAGGTGACATTTGCCGGCAATGCCCGCGTTCTCGGGTCGGCCATGCTCGATGACGAGGGCAAAGGTGTCGTGAAGCTCGACATGGGGCAGGGCGGTGAGTGGCACCTTTCTGACAACAGTACACTGACGACGCTCAAGGCGGAAGGCACGCTGATTGATCTCTCCGCCGCAGGGCAGACCAACGCCTCCACGCTGACCGTGACTGACGGCTTTTCCGGCTCCGGCACGCTGCGTCTGGATCTCGATGCCGCAAACAAAGGCAACCGTGAGGCCAGCGAAACGAGCGACTACGTGCTCTTTACCGGCACCAACAATACCGGAACGCTCAGTCTTGATATTTCCGGTGACTCGAATCTCAAAGGCCTTGAACCGCAGGATAAGCTCTACTTCTCGAGCGTTGCCGGCGGCAGCCTCACCTTTGCCTCGGGCAGTGATATCACAATCTCCTCGCCCGCCTCGGTCTACGACTACAAACTGGGCGTAGGCAGCGAAACCGACGCGGACGGCACGCACTGGTTCCTCTCGGGCGGCACGAAGGTGCCCGGCGCCAACAGCAATGTGTCCCGCGCCGTGGTCAGCTCCGCCTATTATCTGCTGAGCGACCTCGACTGGATGAACAAGCGTAAGGGTGACGCCCGTTACGGCAGCACCAGCGACGGTCTCTGGGTTCGCACCCGCTACGAGCGCGCCCGTCATGACGATCAGTACCGCACCCGCGGCAGCATGCTTCAGATCGGCTTTGAACTTGAGAAAGCGCTCGAGAGCGGCCAGTACCAGTACGGCGCCTCCTACGACTACATCCAGCAGCACACGGACGTGGCCGGTTTCTCCGGTAACGGTGACCTGCAGAGCTACGGTTTCTCACTCTACGGCACGTACACCGGCAATAACGGATGGTATCAGGATACGGTTCTTCGCCTCGGAAAGGTTTTCTCCGACTGGGATCTCGACCGCTTCCACACAGACGACAGCCAGTGGTACGGCTCGATCAGTCTTGAAGGCGGCCGCCATATTCCGCTCGGCGAAACCTGGTACGTCGAACCGCAGCTGCAGGTCCAGTTCTCTCAGATGGCGGAGAGCTCGTTTACAACGAACTACGGCGTGCGCACCGATCAGGACAGCATCCGCAGCACGATCGGCCACGCGGGTGTGCGTCTCGGCAGAGAGTGGACCGATGCCGCCTCTGGCCGTCAGAACACGCTCTATGTGCGCGGCGACGTGATCCGCGAATTCAGCGGCCGCATGCGCTACACACTCTCGGGCAGCGACGGCACGCTCTCGCACAGCGAAAGCGCCTCTGGCACGTGGTTTAACCTCGGTGTCGGCACGGATGTGAGCCTCGGAGAGAATGCGAAACTCTGGGCTGATGTGAACCGTCAGTTCGGACACGCCTTTGACGCCGCCTGGCAGATTAACGCCGGACTGCTCTGGAAGTTCTAACCGCGAGCTGATTCCGCAAAGTGAATCCGTCTGAGCCCGGTGCACGATCTGTGTGCCGGGCTTTTTGCGCTCTGCAGATGGGCTCTCAGGAAGGAAAAGTCACTCGCAAAGCAGTCGCAACAGCCGTCTCAATACGGTATTCGATCGGCTGATTGCTGTAAGTAAAACCGCGCCGGATGAGTCTGAAGAGCGGCTCACCGGCCGGTATGCCGGTGAGCGAGGCAAACCGCTCATCAGCGGTGGCGCTCACAAGATAGTCGCTCACATGGGTAATTACCACGCCGGAGGACTCCTCAAACACCTGATAGAGACTCTTTCCGTCGGTCTCAAAAATACCAGCATGCAGTCCGGTGAATACATCCGCATTGAGATAAACGCTGTCGATTCCGCAGCAGCGCGGATCATGCGCGGAAGTGAGCACCCGTTCGGCATGCCAGACCGGGCTGCCTTCAGTGAGATCAAGCGCAAGGGCCACCTCAGAGGGGGCAGGGATCTTTTCGAGGCTCAGAAAACGCGGTGCCCAGCGGATAATATGCCCGTCAAGGCTCAGAAAACGCTGAAACCGGTTCCAGTAGGGGCCTTTATTGAAAGTTTTCACATATGTGCCCGAGCCCTGATACGCGACAAGGATCTCTTCACCGGTCAGAATTTCGATGGCCCGCCGTACCGTTCCGACGCTGACACCGAACTGCTGCGCGAGTTTCACCTCACTCGGAATAGGTCTGTCAATCGGCCAGCTCCCGTCAGCAATGCGCTGCTTGATTGCCCGGGCGACCTTATGATAAATAGGAAATCTCGACGGCATAGGCTTTGGAAAGAGAAAACAGAATTAACGCTCAGTTTAACCGGTCAGAAAAACGGAGGCTCAAACGAGCCTCCGTTCAGTGGTTGCATAAACCGGCTTAACTCAATGCATAGAGCACAATCAGTGCGGCAAACATAACCGGTGCGGTGCGTTTGACAATTTCGATCGGACTCACCCCGGCCACACCGGCCACCAGAATCATCCCGCCGGCAAGCGGTGAGGACTGGCGTCCGAAACTTGCTGCCATGGCGGCAAGATAGCCGAGTTTTTCAGGCGCAAGACCAAACTGTGCAGCATGCGGCGTGACAGCCTCGTTGAAGGCAAACGCGGCAGCGTCACCGGAACCGGTGAGCACACCGAGCAGGTACGGTCCGATGGAGCCGCCCAGTTTGGCCACCGACTGCGCACTGGTGAGATAGTTGATAAACACATCGATCACACCGGCGGACTTCAGCCCGGCCGCAAACACACCGGCGGCGATGATGATTCCGAGAATATTGCCGTAGCCTTTGCCCATACCGTCAAAGAAGCGCTTCACTACCTCCTGCGGTGAGGAGCGGGTGATCGCAATCGCATACACCGTGCCGAGAATCATGGCGGTGGCGACACTTATTTTCGCCTGAGGTGCAAAAACGGAGGCCAGAATCAGAATAACCACAGGTACCAGCGGTGCCAGCGCAAAAAGCACATTCGGCTTTTCCGGCAGCGCCGCATCTGCGCTCTGAGCCGCATCAGTCAGGCCGCCCGCAGACATGCCGGCACTGTCGTAATCCTTAAAGAGCAGGCAGACTGCAGTCAGTCCGATCACCACCAGCACAGCCAGACCGACCGTCGTCAGATAATGCCCGCCGATAAACTGCATCACCTCCATACCGGAGAGCTTTGCGATAAAGACGTTGTGCGACACACCGGGATTGAGAAAGGCCGGCGTAATCGAAGCAACCACCGCCGCAGCCGCAGCGACCGGCTTGAAGCCAGCGCGGATCAGAAGCGGAATCAGCGTAGGAGCAACAGCTGCACAGCAGCCCGCCGTTGACGGAATAGCAACCGCAACAATACCGGTCACAATCATGCAGGCGGGCAGCAGAAAAATCCCCATGCGCTTGAGCGGACGCGTGAGCAGCGCCACCAGATGCAGATCGCACCGTGTGAGTGAAACCACCGCCGCAAAGCCCATGGCCGAGCAGATTGCGATGATGAGCGCCGGATTGGTCATGGATTTGTCAAACTGCTGCAGCGCAACAAGAGGCTTTAAGGACACCAGTGCCATAAAAAGCCCGGAAGTGAGCAGCACGAGGCGGGTTTCGTAGCGCTTAATGAGCGCCCAGACAGTCAGCACGGTGACCGCAATGGCCATCCAGAAAGACCATGTCATAACCTTCACTCCTTCCTTACTTTGCACAGGAGCCGTTAATGCGACGAACGAGGCCGGTGAGCATCGCCAGTGCTAACGGCAGCGACTCGGTATCCTGAATATCAAAATCCGCCCGGTGATGACCGTTCTGATTGCAGCCGTAGAGGAAAAAGCCCGCCTTTGCACCGTGGGCCTGCGCACGTCTCATCAGCGAAGCGCAGTCCTCAGAGCCGCCCGTTCGGGTGAAAACGCGCACCCTGTCACTGCCAACGAGTTCGCGAGCGGTTTCTTCGAGCAGATCGGAGGCGGTTCCGGAGGATTCCATATTGGGAGCCTCACCGGTTTTCACCCACCAGCCTTCAACTTCATTTGCGGCGGCAATGCCTTTCACGATCGTGTCGACCTTGTGCACCATGTACTGGTTGATGTCGTGCGTGTCGCCGCGCACCTCAATCTGCATTCTGGCGTGCACCGGCGTCACATTGCGGCCTTCGCCCGCGTGAAGCGTACCGATGGCAATACGGGTCGCTCCCTGACCGTGGCGCGGGATGCCTTGAAGTGCAACGGCACACTGTGCAGCGGCCATCAGCGCACTGTGACCCTTTTCGGGGTCATTGCCGGCATGAGACGGTGTACCTTTGAAAAACACATCGATTTTAGTCGTGGCCAGGAAACCGCTACGGATGACGCCGATCTCTCCAAGAACACAGCCCGCGCCGACATGAGCGCCGAAAAACCAGTCCACGTCGTCGACCACACCGGCAGCCGCCATGGCCGCTCCGCCGCGTGTGCCTTCTTCAGCAGGCTGAAAAATGAGTTTGATGCGCCCGCACAGACTCTCGCGGTTGTCAACAAGCCAGCGCGCAAGCGTGAGTCCCGTGGCCGTGTGAGCGTCATGCCCGCAGGAGTGCATCAGACCGGGATATTCCGAGGCAAAGCCTTCAGCATTCGGAACGTGTTCCGGGCACTGCGTTTCCTCCACAAGCACACAGTCCATATCAAACCGGAAAGCACTCGTCGGTCCCGGACGGCCCGTATCAAGAACTGCTACGGCGCCCGTGTAACCCTGCATTCTCTCAAGCAGATCAGGCGAGACACCAGCAGCAGCGGCACGCTGCTGCGCCTTTTCCACAAGTTCGGGATTGCGTCCCATCACCGCCTCAGGATTCACCACAGCCGTGCCGAGCTGCACGTCGTAGCCGAGCTGCTCAAGTGTCTGCACCACAAGTGCCGTGGTTTCGAATTCCGTCCATCCTTCTTCCGGATGGCGATGGATCGTGCGACGAAGCCGGAGCATGTCGTCGGTATAACAGGTCAGATTCTGCATGATGGTTCTCCTGGTTGCTGATTTAGTCCCTGAGGGATTCGAAAATCAATTATCAGGAGTCGGAAAAGGCAAAAAAACGGGCCTGAAAGTCCTCTATAAGACTTCCACGAAAACGTTGAATATCCATCAAAAGACTTAAGGTGTGATACCTAATGGTATACACGGAGACGTACGGCAGGTAAATTTTTCACAGTGCTCAGGCGCAAATGCGGCAGACAGTTACTGCCGTTTACGACGGTAAAAAAGCAATTGAGGTATAATGAATTGATACTATAGTGAAGGATAAAATTGATGTCAGTCAACAAAATTCTTGATGCAAACGAGCTTGCCGAGCTTCGCGACGGCGCTGATTGCGATGTGGCGCTCGGGATCATCGACAGCATGGTGGAAAAAGCCGTGAGCGAGGGGCGGATTACGCCCGAGGAGGTGCCGCTCAACGCTGAAATCGCGCTTGAAAAAGCTTTCTTCCTCCTTAACTCTGACACCTACGCGGGTTACTGGCAAGCCGCGGAAATGCTTCGCAGCGTCACCCCTGAACCTGAGGATGCGGCGATTTACTGCTACAGGCTCTGTGCAGCGGAAGTGATGACCGCACAGATTGAAAAAGCCCTTGCGCACGCCGCGCAGGGACTCGAGGCCGACATGAGCTGCGCGCTGGCCTTTTACTGGCCCGCCGTGCTCGAAGCAGTGCGCGGCAGCCGTGAAAAGGCGCTCTCTTATGTGCAGCGTGCCCTCGAACTTGTGCCCGGCGACTATGAATTCACCCGCATGGAAAAGGAAATCCGCGAGGGGGCGCCCCTTGAGGTGCTGCTCTTTCACTCGAGCACCGAGGAAGGGGACAGGGATCTTGCCGATCCGCGTCATCCTGACACACTGCTCAAGCGCCGCGCCGTGAACAACCTCGTCATGAACGAGGAGGGGCTGAACGCCAATGTGCGCGTGCTCGGTCTCACGGACGTTGTTCAGTCGGGCAGGGATGTCACGGCCCGCTGCGCCTTTGAGGCCGCTGACAGCCAGGTGGCGCTTCCTGTCGCTTTTGAGATGACCGTGGCCGGTCTCTCCAATCTGCCCGCCGACTGGCTCGAGGAGGTCAAGCGGGTCTTCGGCATGGTGCTCACCTATGAGCGCGTGAACCCGGAGGATATCGAGCGGCTTCGCATCACCCTGGAGGGTGTGCTGGAAGTGCACTACCGCAATGCGCTCTACGAGCCCAATATACTCGGCATTCCGCACGAATATTTCACCGAGGGTGACTTCCGCAGCATTCTCGAAGGGCTCGAACCGCGCTGGCAGCTCTACCTCTTCAAGGTTGTTCAGATCAAGCCCGAGGAGCAGATTGCCATTCTCGAGAGCATTCCCGAGGGTGAGCGTCCGCCTGCGCTCACCTGCGAGCTTGCCCGCGCCTACAACAATTTCGGCGAAGCCGGCAGCAAAGAGCTCCGGCACGCCGTTGCGCTCCTTGAGAGCATCAGAGAGTGGGGCGCCGAACGCGAGTCGTGGAATTTCCGCATGGGCTATGCGCTTTACTTTCTCGATGAGCGCGATCTTGCGTGGGAGTATTTCGACAAGGCCGCACAGATCCGGCCCCACCCGCACACAAAGTGGTTTTTGAGGGGTTGCCAGGAGTATATGAACGTGCCGCTGCCGGTGATGAATTTCCGCGAGCGGCTCGAGGCGTTCTGGGATAGCTTTGAGGAGCAGTCCAAAGGCTGGCTTGAACGCCTTCGCGACGATCCGGCCAACAACCGCGATGTCGCCGCCGACATCACAGCGCTACTCACCCCGGTGCTGCGACAGAATTATACGGTCTGGGTGGAACCTCAGCCCGAGATGCCCCATCTGATTATCGTCAACAGCCACGACATCGAAGTGTCGATCTTTGCCTGGCGACTCAAGGAATCGATGCCCGGGGCGCTGCGCGAATTTTTCACGATCACCAACGATCTGCCTCGCATCGGGGACGCCACCGCCTTTGAGTTCACTGCGGGCGGAAAGCAGATCCCGATCGGGGATATTCTTGTGCGTACACGACGTACGGCGGAATTCAACGCGCTCGAGGTGCAGTTCTACATCGCTGCGCTGCAGCCCCTCAACGATACGCTTGCCGTGGAGGCTTTCGGGGTCTTGCGGCTCCTGATGACCGCCACGCTCGGTCAGGCGGCGGTGGCCACCTACATCAACCGCACGACGCTGCTGCGCGAGCCCGGTAATGAGGCAATGGTGAGCTACCCGGAATTTGTCGAACAGTTCTTTGAGCAGTACCCCAAAGCGCGCGAGTATAACGTCGAGCGCTATCTGCTTGACACGGTGGGCTTTGACTTCAGGCGTGAGGGCGAGATCCGGGATTATCCGCTCTTTGACATCACTGAAGGGGAGTGCTCCTTTGCCGTGCTGCTCTCGAACTACTACGAGCACAGCAACAAAATGATGAATGTGCTCAACCGCTACGGCGCCTCAGCCGCGATGGTGCTCATTGAGGTCTCCGAGGAGCTCCCGAGAGAGGAGAAGCAGCGCCGTGAAAAAGCGCTTGCACTTGAGCTGCAGAGCTACATGCGTGAGAACGGCGACGTGCGTGATGTGTGTCACCCCATCGGCTGGGCGAGCGGGCGCTACCGCGGCTATTCGCTTGCCATCGTCTGGGACTATCCCGGTTTTCTCGAGGCGATGCACCGCTTCGGCGAAGCGCACAGGGAGGAACTTTTCTTCTTTGCCGCGAGCAGCTTCTACTATCAGGGCAACATGATGTGCTTTATCGACCGCAAGACCCGTCAGGCGTCGGATGAAGAGGGCGATGAGGAGGCGGGCGACCCGCTGCAAGTGACGACGCTGCCTGAGCCGGACGGCGGACATGCCTGAGAAGAGGCTTTCCGGGAGCGAAACTCCCGCGCCGGGGCGTCTCCAGGCGCGGGAGTTTTTTTCCTCTGAGCCGCTACCGTATCTGTGCCGCGGCTTCCTCGACGCGCACTCTGAGAGCCTCCATATTGTCGAGCTCGTTCAAAAACGTAAAGAGCGCCGGGCCCACCGTTGCATACTGAGGCCGTACCGACGCATCCATAAACATGCTCACGATCAGATTAAAGAGCTCCCGGGAGGCAGGCCCGCCGGTGAGCTCGTAGAGCAGACAGCTTCGGCTCACCGTGCCTGAAGCCGGTCTTGTGTAATAGACACTGTAAAAACACAGCATGTCCTCAAGCACCTGCACGCCGCTCATATGTGCCGTCATCAGCGAACGGTCACGGGTCGGAATGACTTTCATCCCGTTAGGGGCTATTTCGACCGTCTCCGGCGGGAAACCAGACTCGTAAAGGACGGATTTCGTTTTTCTGATCACCACCGTAAAACCGCTGATATCGATTCCGCTGCCGGCAAAAACCTCACGAAGAGCAGCAAATCCGCCACTGCTCACAAAGGTCAGTCTCTTGTCGGCATTGAGGTGAACCGCCCGCAGGAACTGCCGGTCGTCTGCCGACGTATAGTCCGTGACGAAAATCATCTTACAGAGCCGGATTTAAAACTCAGAGAGATCGGAACAAATAAAATTTATTTCTATTGATTGATATATCTCCTCTATATCAGATACAGACAAGGTAGGTACAACGCTAACCGTTGATTTTTATCGTTTATAAGTACATGTGTTTTTTTGTATAACAAAAACTCAAACCAGTGGAAAAGTGTGTTTAATTTTCAAGATCAGTCAATGCATATTTATTTGTTAAACTAAATATGACACCATCCGATGGTGTCATATTTAAATCTTAGAAACATCAAATTTTGACGTTTTACTATTAAAAGGTAACATCGTTAAGTGATATTACCTTTAATTTATAAAATCTCTAAATCCGCTGTGCCTCAGGCAGAAAGCCGTTTTACGCTGACGGTCCGGAAAAAAACGGGCCCGGGTAAAAGCATTTGAGCTTTCACCCGGGCCCGGCATCCGATCAGATCAGGTCTGAACAGAAGTCTCTCAGAAGCGGTGTGCCTTAGCCGCCGGATCACCCTGCATGCGGGCGTTCTTCGAGGGGCGGATCACCAGCGAGGGGCGGGTTTTTTCGCCCGAAGGCATCGGTGCGAGTGCATCGAGCGTGCCGTGTTTGCGGCGAAGCTCCTCAATGTCACCGAACTCGATTGCGCGTTCCGGACAGCTTTCCACACACACGGGCATGCCGCCCGAGGCGGTGCGGTCAAGGCAGCCGTCACACTTGAGCATCTTGCCGGCTTTTTTGTCGAGCTGCGGAACATCGTACGGGCAGGCCGCTGCGCAGGCGCCGCAGCCGATGCACTTTTTCGTGTCAATCACGACAAGACCGTCCTCGGTGCGCTTCATGTGCGCGTGCGTCGGGCAGACCTTCACACAGGCGGGATCGGCGCACTCGTTGCAGCCCATGGAAATGTAGTAGGCAAAGACGTCCGGACGCCATGTGCCGTCCCAGTTCTTCTGCCAGCTGCCGCCTTCGACTTCGATCACGCGGCGCAGGTTGAGCCCGAGCGGCGTGTTGTTTTTGTCCGCGCAGGCCACCGAGCAGGTGCGGCATCCGGTGCAGCGGGAGACGTCAATATAAAAACCTTTTTGCGTCATAATTATTTCCTCCCGGGATTACGCTTTGCGGATTTCGACCATAATGTTGTGCTGGGCGTTGCCTTTGGCATACGGACTCGGACGGTGTCCGGAGAGCGTATTGATGCAGCCGCCCACGTCAACGAGCCGGCCGTCGATCATCTGCGGGTTGTACCAGGCACCCTGCGGCATCGTCACCACACCGGGCATCAGACGCGGCGTCACACGGGCGGGCAGACGCACGGTACCGCGGTCGTTGAAGATATAGGTCATATCGCCGTCGGAAATGCCACGCGCGGCCGCATCAACCGGATTCATGTAGATCGCGTCCGGATGCAGGCTGCGCAGTCTCGGCAGGTTGTGGAACGTCGAGTGGATACGGCCGTGACCGTGGAAGCCGAAGCACTGCAGCGGATACTTCTTCGCCTCGGCGCTGCCCGGCATATCCCAGGTCTGCTGGAAGGTCGGAATCGGCGTGATCACATCACCCTCAGGCAGCTTCCAGTCCGCGGTTTCACGGGCAAGTTTTTCCGAGTAGATTTCAATCTTTCCTGAGGGCGTCTTGAGTTTGTTCTTCTCAGGATCGGCACGGAATTTCTCCAGCGCAATCGGATCCTTGCGGTAGTTCCACACAATGGCGCGGCCCGTTTTCCAGAATTCCTCAAAGGTGGGCATCTGCGGAACCTTCTTGCGGGTTTCCTCGTAGCACCACTTGACCCATTCAAACTGCGTGCGGCCTTCGGTGTACTGCTCTTCAAGGCCGAGCTCCCGGGCGAGAAGACGGCAGATCTCCCAGGAGGGTTTCTGCTCCCATGCGGGTTCAATCGCCTTCTGAATCGCAAGCAGGCCGGCCACATCACCGTGACTGCCGCCGTTGGCGGTGAGGTCATCGGTTTCTGGTCCGAGCGTATCCGGCAGCAGAATGTCCGCGTAGCGCGCCGAAGGCGTCATCATGTTGTCGCAGACAACGAGGAACTCGAGTTTGCTCTCATCCTCAAGCACCTTATGCGTCCAGTTGCAGTCGCCATGCTGGTTGATCATGGTGTTGCCGCCGGAATTCAGAATCATCTTGATGCCGGTCTTGAGGCGCTCGGCGCCTTTGAGCGCATCGGTCTCGCGGGTCATCTCGCTGCCGCGCACAATAGCGTCCGTCCAGAGATAGACCGGAATTGTGGCTTTGACGGGATTGGTACCCACCGGGAGATAGACGGCCGGGAAGGGCGTGTTGCCCTCGTGCTCGCCCGAATTGGTGCCGGGCAGCCCGACCTGACCGAGCAGAATCGGTACCATCGCAATGGCGCGGGCGTTGTTTTCGCCGTTGGCGGTGCGCTGCGGGCCCCAGCCCTGCGAGACAAAGAGCGGTTTCGTTTTGGCCATCTGGTGCGCAAGATGCCGGATCACATCGACCGGAATACCGGTGATGGGCGAGGCCCATTCAGGCGTCTTGGCCACGCCGTCTGGGCCGTGCCCGAGAATGTAGGACTTGTAGTCGGCGCCTTTGGGAGCAGAGGCGGGCAGCGTTTTCTCGTCGTAACCCACGCAGTAGCGGTCAAGGAACGCCTGATCAACCTGGCCCTTCGTGATCCATTCGTAGGCGAGTGCCGAAACGAGTGCGGCATCGGTGCCGGGACGGATCGGAATCCATTCGTCAGCACGCGTCGAGGCCGTATCGGTAAAGGCCGGATCAATCACGATAATACGGGGACGGTGGCGCGAGAGCGCGGCATCGACCTGGAAACCCTTGCCGCCGCCCGAAGGACGGGTCACCGAGGGATTGTTCCCGAAGAGTACATAGAGTTCAGCGTTGGCAATCTCAGAGGGGAGCGACGCGGGGCGCCCGCCGTAGGTGAGCGGGAAGGCGGCCGAGAGCTGCGCATTCGAGTACGAGCCGTAGTACTTGAGGTAGCCGCCCATCAGATTCATCAGACGCCACCAGGCGCGGCGCGAATTCACGAGCGACTGCTGACCGGAGCAGTACTGCCAGTAGATCGCCTCGTTGCCGTATGTGTCACGGATACGGCGCCATTCACGGGCGATCGTTTTGATGGCCTCGTCCCAGCTGATGCGCTCGAATTTGCCTTCACCGCGGCGGCCCACACGTTTCATCGGATACTTGAGACGGTCAGCCGAATAGATGCGCTCACGCATGGAGCGGCCGCGCTGACAGGCACGGATCTGACGCGGTCCGAGCGTGTCAGGCTGGCGGTTATCGGTTTCAATGCGGATCACCTGACCGTTTTTGGTGTAGCAGCGAAGCGGACAGCGCTGCCCGCAGTTGATCACACAGGCGCACCATGTGTACTGGCCGAGATCATCGACAGCCATGGCCACGGCACGCGAGAGCGGGGCGAGCGGAAGACTCGAGAGCGCGAGCGCTTTGATAAGCGTCCGGCGACTCGTGGAGAAGTTCGGGGTCATAATTTTTTCTCCTGACGGGTTTGTGTTGAACTCACGCTAAAGCTCACACCCGAGGGGTTATCAGGCATAGGGCTTTACGCGGAGTAAAGTAATACTACAGAAAAAATGCTCTAAAAAATAGTCCTTTCTGCGATACCATCTACATACTTTGGCTAGCACCTATGCATAAATGAGCATATCCCGCTGATTTTTCGCAAATTTCACATAAACCGTATTTTTCCGCTCTCTGTTGCAGGTCTGCAACACCCGTGCAGAGGACAGCACGACTCAAGCTGTGCGATGATTAGCGTGTGGGCGCGCCGGGCGCTATTCAATGGAGAGAGACTATGGGAGAGGAGATTTTCACGTGGGCGAGAGAGCACTTTGAATTCGTTCTCATCGCGGCCGGCGTGCTGATCCTGATCGGCGTTATTTTTGACTGGAAGTGGATCACGCGCATTCAGTCGCCTTCCACTCTTACCGCAAGCCGCGCCGTTGCCGAAGGCCTTCACGGGGAGAAAGGACGGCTGCGTTTTGAGCGCTTTATGACGGGTGTAGCCGGCGTGCTGCTGATTCTGGCGGGCGCGGTTTTCCTCGTTATCGGCTAAGGCGCCGCCGCTTTTGAGTGTCCGCCGCAAACACACACCAGCAAAAAGGCCTGAGATCCGTTTGAGCCTCAGGCCTTACATCACACCGGCGTCCGTAACGTTCCAGCATTCAACCGGACGCAGAGAGATTTTTCAACGTACCTCAGTCGGCAAAAAGCCCCGAGGTGGTGAGATAACGGTCACCGTTATCGGGCAGCAGCACCACGATGGTCCTGCCGGCCATTTCAGGACGGCGGGCGACTTCAATGGCGGCATTGAGCGCGGCACCCGAGCTCACCCCGACGAGCACGCCCTGGAGACGGGCCATCTGGCGGGTGCGTTCATAGGCGGCATCATTGCCCACTTTCACAATTTCGTCGTACACCGTCTGATCAAGCGTATCGGGGAGGAAACCCGCGCCGATCCCCTGAAGCTTGTGCGGACCGGGCGCACCGCCGCTCATCACCGGAGAGCCTTCCGGTTCCACAGCCACCACACGCACGGCAGCCTTCTTTTCCTTGAGGAAGCGGCCCGTGCCCGAGAGCGTGCCGCCCGTGCCGACACCGGCGACAAACACATCCACGGCACCCTCGGTGTCAGCCCAGATTTCCGGGCCCGTCGTGGCGTAGTGCACCGCGGGGTTGGCCGGATTGACAAACTGACCGGGGATAAAGGCGCCGGGAATCTCGTCTGCGAGCGCCTGCGCCTTGGCAATAGCCCCCTTCATCCCTTTGGCGCCTTCAGTGAGCACAAGCTCGGCACCATAGGCCTTCAGAATGTTGCGCCGCTCCACGCTCATCGTCTCGGGCATGGTGAGGATGATGCGGTAACCGCGCGCGGCCGCCACCATCGCAAGACCGATACCCGTGTTGCCGGAGGTGGGCTCAATGATGACGGAGCCCGCTTTGAGCACACCGCGCTTTTCAGCGTCGCTCACCATGGCGAGCGCAATACGGTCCTTCACGGAACCGGCGGGATTGAAGTATTCGAGTTTGGCAACGAGTTTTGCCTGGAGACCTTCCGCTTTTTCAAGCGCATGAAGGCGAAGGAGGGGGGTATGACCGATCAGATCGGTGACGTTTTCATGAATCATTTCTACTCCTGACGGTACAGTCCCGAAAACGACGGGCATCGTGTACCGGAAAAACCAGCTCGATTTGCCTCTGTGAGGGCAGTCGCCACCCGGCGGCCGCCGGCAAAGAGCCTGAAAATTACCTGAGTATTTTTGTCAGGTAATCTGATCTTACGCTCAGGGTTTCTACTATGTCAAAGACCGTTTGTAACAAAATCTGTCCTTTCGTGACAACTGTCACGGCCGCTGATGACACACTCTGAGGGAAGGCTTTTCTTTTTTGAGCGGAAACGACGGATTTTAGGCTACACTTTGCGCAGGCAGCCACGCTCGGACAGACAAAAGAAGAGGCAACCACCATGCCGGACTGGGACAATCTGATTTATGCATTTTCGCTCGCACTCTTTGCCGGCCTTTCGACCGGCATCGGCAGTGCGCTCGCGCTCATGACAAAGCGCACCAACACGAAATTTCTCTCGGTGATGCTCGGTTTTTCCGCCGGCGTGATGCTTTATGTGAGTTTTGTGGAGATTTTTGCCCAGGCCCGTGAAGTGCTCTCGGCCGCGCATGGCGCAAAGACCGGCACCGCGCTCACGGTGCTCGGCTTTTTCACCGGCATTTTTGTCATTGCGCTCATCGACCGTCTCATTCCTGATGAAGGCAACCCGCATGAGATCCACAATGTCGAGGAGCTCAGCGAAGAGGTGAGGGCGGCGCAGAAAAACAAAAGCCTCATGCGCATGGGGCTTTTTACCGGGCTGGCGATTGCAATCCACAATTTCCCCGAAGGGCTGGCGACGCTGACGGCCTCCCTTGCCAATCCCGAGCTCGGTCTGCCGATTGCCATCGCGATTGCGATTCACAATATCCCCGAGGGCATTGCTGTGGCCGTGCCCGTGTATTTTGCCACCGGCGACCGGCGCCGCGCCTTTACGCTCTCGTTTCTCTCGGGGCTGGCCGAACCGGTGGGCGCGCTGGTGGGATTTCTTCTCATCATGCCGTTTTTCAACGAGTCGGTCTTCGGCTTCACGTTTGCCGCCGTCGCCGGCATCATGGTCTTTATCAGCCTTGACGAGCTGCTGCCCTCGGCCGAGGCCTACGGTGAGCACCACCTCTCGATTTACGGTCTGGTGGCCGGCATGGGCGTGATGGCCGCAAGCCTTCTGCTGCTGGGCTAGGACGGGCTGCCTGCCGCGGCATTGATCTGCGCGCGGTGCGTGATCGCCCAGTGAAAGACATACTGCTGATAGAGTCCTGCGAGCGGCGAATCCATCCAGGCCGGCCGTCTGCCGCCGTAGGCAGCGCGGAAAATTTTGAGCATCCATGTATCCACCGGCGCCACCTCCAGGCGGGCGTACCCGAACAGCGCCACGCAGCTCGCGACCTTGATGCCGACGCCCGGGAGCGTCTGCAGTGCCTCAAGAAGTGCCGGCGTTGCCAGAGCGCGCCAGTCCTCCGGTGAGCTGACCATGCGCTCAATTGCCGCCTTCACATACACATCCCGGTAGCCCAGTCCCATCGCCCGCAGATCCGTCGCACTCAGGTGCCGCAGACGGCGCGGCTCGGGGAAGCCTCTGAGCCCGGCACCGATACGCACCCCGTGAGCGCAGAGCCGCTCAACGGCCTGAGCGATCGCCGGAATGCTTTTGCGCTGAGAAATGATAAACGTCACGAGCATCTCCCACGGGTCCTGCCGCAGGATCCGCAGGCCGCGGGCGGCAGCCGCAGCGGTGCGCAGAAACGTATCCTCTTCGGGAATCGCGGCGCGCAGCGCCCGGTAGTTGCGCCCGAGATCGAAATAGGGCAGCCAGAGTGTCTCCCACTCCTGCGCTGAGGCACTCACCCGAAAGTCTCCTGCGCCAAGCTCGCGGATTTTCACCGCGCGCCGTCCGGTGACAAAACGCCAGAGGCCGGGCGAGAGTTCGCGCGCACGAAAGCACTGCCCGGAGTTGGCCATGAGCGCCGGCGAAAAATCGTCATCAATGTGAATATCCATGCCTTTGCGGAACCTGCAGAAAAATATCAGCAAAAAGCATACACCAGCACAGCGAGGACTGCCGGCGCTCTCAGAGAAGACTGTGCAGCGGCGGTTGCGCATTTCCGGCCGCACGTACTGACCGCGCAAATACCTGCCGCGCCGGCGTGATTATTTACGCACCATGTTAATTTTTACCCGAACTACGGGTAAATCCTAACTGAAACCTCTCCAGCTTACTGGCACAATAAATCACGACTTTCTGTGCCGGAAAAAAGCTGTGAAAATTGCTGACACTGCAGTTTAACGCCGCTCTAAAGATGCCGCTTTTCTGCGACCTTCCGGCTCTATCTGGTGCAGAATATCCGCATCGGTTTTACGTTTTTGTCTTCAGACCACACCATGCTTACCAGCAAAGAGATCTACAGGATTTACGCACTATTTGCCAACGGGAAGACGATACGCCAGATCTCCGAGATGACCGGCTATTCCCGCGCAACCGTGTCCCGCCATGTCAGGGAAGGGGGCACGGAGGAGACGCGCACGAAACACAAAACCCTCGAGCCGCACCGGGAATTCATCGTCCGGGCTTTTTTCGCTTCTGACGGCAACTGCCACGTCGTTCAGGCGCTTCTGGAAAAAGAGAGGAATGTCCGCGTCTCGACCCGCACGATCCGGCGCTTCTGCGAGGAGTTCCGTCCCGAACTTGAACGCGTGCGCCGCATGGCCGAAGAGCGCTATGAGGCGTACCTGGATACGATCACGCGCTCGGGCAAGCCCGTCAGTGCCGCGCAGCAGGAGGTGATCCGTCAGCTCTCGCTCAAAGGGTATCAGCCCGCCGAGATCAGCCGCACCACCGGCCACAGTCTCAATACGGTGAAAAAATATCTCGGGCTCGAAGGGCCGCGCGAGGATAGTCCCGCGCGTCTGCTCGCCCGCTACCGCGACTGGCTTCTCCCGGAACTCGTCCGTGTCAACGGCAACTTTGCCGAACTCTACCGCCGCTTTACGGCCACGTTCGGGGTGCAGGTCAATATGCGAAGCTTCCGCCGGCATGTGATGGCCTACCGCGAGGAGGCGTACGCGCAAAACGAGGCCCGCTATCTCGCAGAGCAGAAAAAGCGCCTTGCCGAAAAGGCAAAGCGCGAAAAGACAGAATAGAGCCGGGGCAGGGCAGCGGTGCCGGCCGGCTTACGGCACAAACACGATCGTTTTCACGAATGTCACCTTCACGGGAATGCCGCCGAGCCTGACCGGTTCAAAGCGCATACCGGCAATCGCTTTTTCAGCCTCCTCGTTGAAGTCAAGCGGCGGTGTGCCGCGGCTGATCACCCGCGTGCGGATCACCTCGCCGGTCTCGCCCACCACGAACTCCACCTTCACGCGCACCGTTTTCGCGTATCCCATCGAGCGGGCCCGTCTCGGGTAGCGCGGCTCGGCATCCCGCAGAATCGTAAAGCGAAGCGATCCTTTTCCGGTCGCGCGGTACGTGCCGTCACCGTTTGCCACAAGCGAAGCGTCGCCCACGCCTTCGGAGCGCTTTTTCAGTCCTTCACCGGCGCCGGGCAGCGCAGCTGCGCCAGACGCCTCACCCCGTGCCGTGCCGGCCTTCGTTTCTGCGGCACCAGCTGCGCCCCTGGCATTCTCAGTGCTCCTGCCCGCAGCAGATGACGCCTCTGCGGCGTGAGTTCTTTGAGGAGCCTTCGTCACCGTCTCTGCCGGTGCCGGCTTCGCCGGCGTTTCCGTCCTCTGCGTCTTTACCGGCTTTTCCGCTTCCTTCACGGGTTTCCTCACGGGTTTCCTCGCCGGTTTCTTCTCCGGCACAGTCTCCTTCACGCGCGCCGTCGGCGTGCTCAGTGCTGTGGCATCGGGCTGCTCAGGAGGCTCTGCCGAGGGCGCTTTATCAGGATGTCTCTCTGGCATCTTCACGGGCGGCGGGGCCGGCGGTTCTGCCTCTTGCACCGGTTCGGGAGCCGCGCTCTCAGGGATACTGTCGGGCAGAGACTCAGACGCCGCCGGCAGCTTTTCGGCAGCGTCGCCCCCTGCGGAGGCGGCATCGGGCGAATTCTTTCCCGTTTCGACCCCGTACGGGATATTTTCGACTGTGCTGCCAGCCATCCCGCCGTCGCCCAGCAGCACCACCATTTCGGAGGCGCCGCCAGCGGCGGCTGTGCCGCCCGCGCGCAGACTCAGGAGTGCCGAGAGTGCCAGAAAGAGTCCCGCGTGAATCAGTGCGGCGGTGATCAGCGGAACCGAAAGTGCCCGCCCGGCAGCGCTCGGCATGCCGTCGTTAACGCGCATCATCAGAGTTCTCTCCCCGGGCGGCACTTTGCACCGGCGGTTTTGCCGCCACGCTCACCCGGGTGATGCCGGCGGCGCGGATGGCGTCCATCACTTCAATCACCGAGCCGTATCCCGCGGCACGGTCTCCGCGCAGTACAACGCTCAGTGCGCTGTTGCGGCGGTAGGCATCACTGAGCCGTGCGGTGAGTTCCGCTTCGCTCACCGGCTCGTCCTCGAGGTAGACGGTCCCCGTGGCGCTCACCGCCACGGCGAGCATGCGCTCCTCGGGCGTCACCGCGGAGGAGAGCGTCGGAAGTGTGACCGGCATGGTCTTCTGAACGACCATGTTGAGCATATTCATCATAAAAAAGACGAGCAGAAAAAAGATGATATCGATCATCGGGATAATCATCAGCACCGGCGTCTTTTTCTCCTTGTGGTTGATGAGCCGCATTGAGCCTTCTCCTTTTTATCTGTCGCCCGGCTCGTGCATGAGCACCAGCCCGGTGCCGGTTTCGAGCTCCGAGATGAGGCGCGTGGCGCGCGCATCGAGCAGCACGTAAAAAAGCATCGCCACGATGGCGATCAGCAGGCCGAAGGCCGTGGCGATCAGCGCCTCGGCAACGCCGCCCGTGATCGCAAACGGCTTGCCGTCGGCAACGCTCAGCACATCAAACGCCTGAATCATGCCTGTGACCGTGCCAAGCAGCCCCATGAGGGGAGCGAGTGTCACGATGGCCGAGAGCAGGTTGAGCCGAGAGCGCAGCTCGCCGGCGAGGCGCTGTGCGTGCAGCTCAAACCAGCCCGCCTCGCTGGTGATTGTCGGGCGTGTACGGAAGAATTCCGCCAGGAGCGCCCCGGTAATGCCGCCCGCCTGCCGGCAGACCTCTTCGCCGCCGCGCCGCTCAAGCCCGCTCTTAAGGAGCGCCATGTCTGTCGCAGCCCGCCGGTACGTGAGCATGCGTTCGAGAAAAATGCCGAGCGCGGCGATACTCGTGAACAGGAGCGGATACATGATCCAGCCGCCCGTCTGAAAAAGCGTCAGAAGTGTTTTCATTCGTTATTCCTCAGAATCCTCGCAGTGTTAAATACAGTAAATCAGCGGCTTGTACCCGGGGCAGGACGCCCGTCCGGCGCAGGTCACCCTGCAGAGCCCGCTCAGAGGGGCTTACCACGTCGCGCGCATGCCCACAAAGAACGTGCGTGCATTGCCGAGAACGACTGTCTGCGAACTGCCGACGCCGTCACCCCCGTACTCGTAGTAGGTTTTGTCAAAGAGATTCGTCACACCGGCATACGCCTCGAAATGATCGTTATGACGGTACTTAAGGCGCAGGTTCGTGAGGCTGTAGCTCTTCATAAACGCGCCGTCGACATCATCGGTCGTGCGGATAAAGTTCACGTAGCGGCCGTAGTAGAGCCAGGCGGCACTCGCCTGAAGGCGGTCTGTGACATCCCAGGTGGCGCGCAGTGTGGCACGGTACTTGGGCACCTTTTTCAGTCCCTTGTCCGTGTAGTTGTCCTTCTGCTCGAGCTGCGCGCATTTCTCCGCGTCCGCACACTTTGTGCGGCCCATCGTATAGGCGATGCTCTCCTCAAGCGTCACGGGGCCGAGCTTCTGACTGAGCGTGAGATCCGCGCCCCAGCGACGGGTGTTGAGCAGATTCACCGTGCGCATGCTCAGACCGGCATCGTCG
This sequence comes from uncultured Sutterella sp., assembly GCA_905194315.1. Taxonomy (GTDB): domain Bacteria; phylum Pseudomonadota; class Gammaproteobacteria; order Burkholderiales; family Burkholderiaceae_F; genus Sutterella. The sequence goes on from CAJJRX010000018.1 coordinate 33,948, forward strand.
AGCACATAAAAGCGGCTCATCTGATTGTCGGTCTGTGAGGCCCAGAGCGTTGCACTCACCGTGCTCCACGGGAACACCTCGCGCCAGCCGAGCTCAAAGAGATCGTACGTTTCATCATCGGCCTGCGTGGCCTCGAGCCGCTTGACCTTTTTGCCGTTGACGCGGTAGCTGTTCTGGTCGGACACCAGAATGCCGTCCGGGAGCGTGTAGCCTCGCTCGTAGCGCGCATACACGCGGCCCGTATCCCGGTAGTGGTACGCCGCCGAGAGCTCAAAGGCCGCATTGCGCCGGCGGGTCTCATCGGTGCCTAGCGCCTCGCTCACTTTCCCGAGTTTGCTGAACGACCAGTCAGTGAGCTCATAACGCGCACCGGCATTGACTTCCCACTTCCCCCAGCGGTTGCTGTTAAGCGCATAAAGCGCATACGTGTCCGTCTCATAGGTGAAGTCAAAGAGCACGGGGAGGTATTTGCCCGAGACATACTCAATGCTCTCGTAGTCAAGATTGGCGTATTTGTGAAGCAGATCCACGCCAACTAACAGCTCACCCCAGGACGCATAGCGCCAGTTCGTTTTGCTTCTCAAACCGTAGCCTTTAATGTCCATGGCGTGGTTGTCGTACCTGTCACCCTGGTAACTTCCCTCGTAGTAGAAGGCGTCGTTGACAAAGGAGAGCGAGTCACCCGCCTCGGCGCGCCACGACAGACTTACCATGTCCATCTGCTGGTCCGCACGGATGTAGCCCGGCCGGTACTCACGCACGGGTTTTCCTCTGGCATCCGTGCCGACCGTCACGCGCACGGGCTCGGGCACGTAGTCGCGACCCTCGCGCTCGAGTTTGTACTTGGAAACGTTGTTGACGAGCTGACTGTCTTCACGCATGCGGCTTGCGCGCAGGATGAACTGCTGCGTGGGCGTCGCGTCAAAGCGCAGACCGAAGCTCGCGTAGTTCATGTTGGCGTACGTGTCTTTGAAGACCAGATCACGGTCGGTTTTGCTGAGCGCGAATTCCACCGCACCCCGGTTACCGGCAAAAGTGGTGCCTGCTGTGGCGCCAAGACGGTAGCCGTCGGAGTTCCATTCGCCCGAGAGCGTGCTTTTGGGCGTTTTGAGCGCACGCAGCGAGCTCGTCATGCTCACCACACCGCCGGCGGCACCCGAGCCGTACATCACGGAGCCGCCGCCCGGGATCACCTCAACGCGTTCGAGCTGCTCGACCGGAATCACGTTGTAGTTCATGGAGAAGGGGTGCGAGGTGATCGTCGTGATCGGCGCCCCGTCAATGATGACCTGCAGATTGCGGCTGGCGGTCTCCGAGCCCTGGCCGCGCAGGTCAATCGCGTTGCGCCCGGTCGTATTCACATTCACTGACGGGATCTGCGAGAGCACATCCGAGACGGTGCGGTTGCCCGAGGCCTCAATCTGGTCTCGCGTCACCACAAGAATCTCTTTGGTGTTCTGCAGACGTTCGATCTCCACATAGTCGGGTCGCACAACCGTATCGCCAAGTTCAATGGCGCCGGTGCCGGTGTCTTCTTCAGGCGGTTCAGGAACAAAAGAGGAGGGGGCGGCCGACGCGCTGAACGCGGCCAGCATGGCGGCAGATAGAAGTGTCGCTTTCATGTTTTTCTCTGAAAATGGGTGAAGGTCAAATGATAATGGTTCTCATTATATTTTGCAAAAGCACTTTTTCAACCGGATTTTTCGCCGCCTGTAGAGGGAGGACGTTCCGGCGGTGTCGTTTTGAGGAGAGATAAACGACTGCGGGAGCGGTGTTTTTCCGCTTTAAAAGACCGTACGGTTCAATATCGGGCTGTTGTAGATGCACAACAGAGAAGTCCACCCCGCCGCAAAGAGGCACCCAACGCGCGTGCCGCCATCCGTCAGAAGAGGAGAGACTTCAAAAAGTTTTTCCCGCAAATTGGTGTGAGGCTGAATTTCTTTTTTCAGTGAAAATGCCTCTTGAAGAAAGAAAGAAACCAAAAATCAAATTAAGCGGGCGGCATGCAGGAGGCATTTCACGATTTTCCGGCAGCCTGCAAACCGTAGCGGCGCCGTTGCGCAGCCCTCACACACGGAGCCGCTGTGCGTGCGGCCGCGGCGGAAAGACACCAGAAAAGAGCCAAACGGCCGATATTTCTGCCGGATGCACTGCGGCAGAGGGCTTTCAGAGGAGTGCCGGAAGACAGCCACCGGCATTGGCGGCGCTTTCCTTCAGAATGCTGACAGCGGTATCAGCGGTAAAACCTGAAATAATACGGATAATAAAGTCAGTTTTTTTTCAGTCACCCCGCGAAAAACGCGACAAACGTCAGGATATATAAACGTCTCTTTAATAGCGTCGTGATAAAATTAAAACACAGAATATAACTCACGCTCTCCATACCATCGACACCCGACCGGGTGCCCCTGAGCCCCGGTCATCTCGCATTCCGCCACCTCAGCACAGAGATGTTCCGGAGCAGGGCGCAAGTATGCCTGCAGCCTAAACGGACTCCACCCCATGAACAGAATTTTCAACCTCAGATTCAACCAGATCACCGGCACCTGGCAGTGTGTCCCCGAAACCGCCGCTTTGCGCACAAAAACCGGCGGCAGCGGGATCAGAAGACACCTTCGCCGGGCTGCTGCAGCGGTTTTTCTCGCCGCAGCAGTGAGCGCTGCGTCAGCCGGGGATGTTCCGATATCCTATGACGGGCCCGTGCCCGTTATCGGTCCTGATCCGTTTATCGGTCCTGATCCGTACTGGTTTGAGGAAACCCTGGTGCCGACGCCGCCCGCAGGCTACACATGGCTTCAGGACGGTATTCCGGGAACCAGAGAATACTGGCGCGGCGACCCCTTTGTCACGATCAACGGCCGGTACTACTACGGCGACATCCTCAAAAACGAGTCGGGCCCGTTTTCAGAGTACCTCAGCTATGTCAACAATTCCACTGACAGCCGGCTTCTTCTCAAAGGCGGCTCCTCCTACATTATCTACGACCAGCTGGTCTCAGGATACTGTCTTCCCGCAGAAGGGAACACAGGCGCCGCGCTGGTCATCGGGGCCCTTGATCCGGCAGGCCGTCCGGCGGAACTGATTATTGACGACCGTTTTCACGGCGGCTCGCTCGAAGCGAATGATGCCGGCGTGTCGGATTTTTACTTTCGCACCAAACAGTCAGACATAGCGTATATCGCCACAGGACGACATCCCAACCTGCGCGACCCGGGGGGAGCAGCCTTCTGGAGCAACATTGAACTTGCGCCAGACAGTGACGCCACGCTCAAAATTCTCTGGCACGCCCGGGTGATTGCCTCTGATCTGCTGATCACCAACAATACGCTTGCCGGCAATCCCGGCACCGCTGCAAAGGTTGTTGCCGACGGGCACAGCCACCTGATCACTCAGGGCATCCGTATCGGCACGGGACCCGAGAGTCGCGGGACGGCTGTGTTTGATCTGAGGGGGGGGGGGCTCAGAGGTGGATGTGACGGCGCGTATGGGCTTTAGCAAAGCCGAAGGCGCGCAGGTGAAAACGACAATCACCGCGAGCGACGCCGTTTTCAACCTCTACGGTTTCCGCAACCGTGACCGCGACCGCCATACGGGACTTGAGCCGGATGCGGATTCGCATTTTGTGCTTTTCTCCGGCATTGACACGGACGAGGGCGACACGATCACGATCGGCCCGGGCGGCCTTACCCTCAACACGCTCTTTTCCGACAGTGACGGCGGCGATCAGTGGCGGCCTGTTGTCAGAGTCGCGAGCACGGCCGGGTTGAGCGGCAGCGGAGCCATCACGAAAAAAGGCGACAATACGCTCGTAATCACCGCTGACAACAGCAGCTACTCGGGCACCTGGCTCGTGGCCGGAGGCAACCTCACGCTCGGCGGACGCGGACTGCTTGAGAATAGCAGCATTGCCAACCGCCGCGAGTGGGGGCGCCGATACACAAAAGACGTCACAGGCGGCATCTGGTCGGGGGACGACTCCTACAATCCGAATGCGAATCTCGGCACGGGAGACGTTTCACTGAGCTGGTCAAGCACGCAGCTGACGGTTGCCATGGATCAGCGCACAGAGCCGCTGCGTATCCGTCGTGTATACGGCCCCGGGAGTTTTCGCGCGCTCACCACGGACAGGCTGACGCTGCAGGGCAGTTTTGAACATACCGGCGTCACGGAATTTGACTGGGGAGATATCAGTTTTGAAGGCAATATCACTGCCACCCGCGAACTCGATATCGGCAGCAGCGCCAACGAGCCTGCCAACGTCACGCTCAAAGGCAGCACGACGGTACGCGGCAACACCGTGATGCGCGGCGATGCCGCGAACCTGACCGTGGATGAGAACAGGACGCTGACAACAAAAAATGTTCTGGCCACCACCACGGGCAGCGTAGCCTTTACGCTCAGGGACGGGGCGCTTCTTGATATTACCGAAAACGCCACCCTCTTTAGCGGTTTTGACACCGATCGGGGTGACAGTATCACGCTCGGTGCCGCTTCGGCGATCGGCGTGGAAGCGGGAAATACCGCCACACAGGCTGCCGGGGCGCACATCGGCGGGACGGGTGATCTGGTAAAGACGCTCGGCGGCACGCTCACGCTGACTGCGGAAAACCGCTATGCGGGCGAGACGCGTATCCGGGGCGGCCGGCTGGTGCTCAACACAGCCGCCACAGCAGGCACCTCCACAACGGCCGTGGATACGGGGGACGCCACCGGCGCGGGGACGCTTGTCTTTAACCGCACGGATGACTACGGTTTTACGCGCTCGATCACCGGCACTGGCGGCATTGAGAAAACCGGAACCGGTACCGTGCGCCTTCAGAGCTCTGAGACTTACGACTACACGGGCAGCACGGATGTGCGGCGCGGAGAACTGGTGATCGGAGAAGGTGTGCGTGTTGATGGCAGCAGCGCACTGCATATCGGCGCCTTGTCTGAGGGCACGACGGCGGGCGTCACGCTCGAAGGCCGTGCGGCTTTCACCGGGGCGATTGATCTCGGCGAGCGCGCAGCAAAAAACACACGAAACACACTCAATATCAGCGGCGCCACGATAGAGGCAGCCCGCATTGCCCGCTCGGCGTCTGCGGCCTCTGAGGCTCAGGTAGGCGTTATCCTCAGCGAGGGCGGCACCCTCAAAATCACGCAGTCCTCCGACATGCTGCAGAATTTCAAAGCGTCCGACACATTCGAGCTCGGCGACGGGGGCGGTGCCATTTCCGTGGCAGCCGGCGCGCGGGTGGTTCAGACGCCAGGGACGGTGATCCGTGATCAGGAAACCAGCACGCATGACAGAGATCTGCATAAGACGGGAGCAGGCCGGCTGATTCTGACCGGCCCGAACACGTTCACCGGTAAGCTCTACGCCGACGAAGGCATCCTGCAGGCAGGCAATGAGAGTCTCTCCTCAGAGGTCAATCCCGGCGGCACCGGTGAGATCAGGGTAGCCCGTGGCGCAGTCTTTGCCACCGGCTTCTCAGACACCTGGCGCATGGGGAGCGAAATCGGCGGCGCGATCCGTCAGCTCACCGGTGAGGGCAGCTATATGCAGGCGGGCTCCGGCACTGTGATTGTTGATTCTGCCCAGCAGTACGGCGGCGACACACTGATCCGCGCCGGCGTCCTGGAACTCTCTGACGGCGGAGTGCTCGGCACGGGCACGTCTGCCATCGATACCGGGGAGGGGAAGGAGCGCGGTCTTCTTGCCTTCAATCAGACGGGCGAGCACACCTGGTCGCGCGGTCTCACCGGCACAGGCGGGATCGTGAAGAAAAACACCGGCACGCTGACGCTCTCAAGCGCTGAAGATGACAAAACCTTCACCTACTCAGGCCCCACCCGCGTTGAGGCGGGCAAACTGATGCTTGCCACGGGCAACAGCATCACCGGCACTGAGACGCTTGACGTCTCCGCAAAAACTGACGAGGCCACCTTTACGATTCAGGGCACGGCAACGGTCCGGGACAATGTGGTCCTCGCCCGGGAAGCCGCTGCGGGAAGCCTCAGCACACTCGAGCTTGACGGCTCGACGCTGGAGGCGGCCAACATCCTCTCGGCAAGAAAGGCCGACGAAACGGGCAGAATCCGTCTCTCGATGAAAGAGGGGGCAACCGTGAAACTTCACGGCACAGGGACACTCTTTGAGAATTTCGATACAAGAAGTGTGTCTGAGGGCGGCAAAGGTGACGTGGTTGAAATCGGCACCAACGGCGCTACGCTTTCTGTCGAAGCGGGCGAGGTGATCACTCAGGCAGCCACCGCGGCCATCTCGAAGGCTGACGGCGCCACTGACACCACACTCGTGAAAACGGGCGCGGGCGAGCTGCAGCTTGCAGCGAAAAACACCTTCGGCGGCAAGGTCATTATTAAAGAGGGTCGCCTTACCTACGGCGCCGGCGGCGTGAGCACTGAGAGCAGCCTCACCGGCAATACCGACGCGGTCGAACTTGCTTCAGCGGACACGAATGCACCCGCGCAATTTGCGGTCAATTTCAGTGACACCTGGACGGTGGATCGCGACATCACCGGAGCGGGCGACTTTGTGCAGGAAGGAAGCGGCACCACAGTTGTTAACCGCGCCCTTCAGCACAGCGGCCGCACCCTCATCCGGGGCGGTGTGCTCGAGCTCGCTGACGGCGGGGTGCTCGGCACCGGCACATCTGCCATCGATACCGGGGAGGGGGTGGAGAGCGGGCTCCTTGCCTTTAATTTCAGCGGCCGGGAAAACCTCAGCACAGATGACATCACTGTCACCCGCGGCATCACAGGCACCGGCGGCATCCGTCAGACAGGAACCAACCGCGTGATTCTGGATACGGCGAGCGCTTCCGCTGACGGGCGCTTTGAGTACAGCGGCGCGACAGAGATCACCCGCGGTGAACTCGAGCTTGCGAGCCGCAACCACATCACCGGCACGTCATCTCTCACTGTGGGCGCCACGGATACCGCTCACAAACTCGCCCGCTTCACGCTCAAAGGCACCGCCACCGTCAACGGCGATGTGGTACTCGGTCAGGATGCCGTCAGCACGAGCAGCAACGAAATTGTCCTTGACGGAGCGATACTGAAAGCGCGTAACATTGTGCGCGGCAACACCACCTCCATGGACAACAGTGTGGTGCTCGAGGCGAAAAACGCCGCCCGTGTGATCATCACGCAGGACGGTACACTGCTCGACTCGCTCAACACTGAGGGAGCCAATCAGGACCGTGTGTATCTCGGGGAGGGCGGGGCCGTTGTCGATGTGCTCGAGGGCGTTACCGCCACCCAGTACGCGTCGGCAAGACTGAGCACCCGCCAGAAAGACCCCGTAACGGGAGATCCGGTGAGTGTGACCGGCAGCGACCTGATCAAGGACGGCAAAGGCACACTGATGCTCACGGCGAAAAATGACTTCACGGGCCGCATCATGATTCACGATGGTGTGCTCGCACTCGGCGCCGGAGGTCATGCAGCCGATTCGGCCCTTGGCGGAGACCCCGCGGCGGACATCACGTTTGTCGAAACGGCGCCCAACGCCAGTGATCCCGATCGGGTCAGCGTCAATCCGGATCCGAAACCGGTCTTTGCTGTGAATTTCAGCGACACCTACAACCTCGCTCAGAAACTCACGGACGAAAACGATGCCGTCTCGGGAAGCTTTGTCAACCGCGGCACCGGCACCACGGTGCTAACGGCCGCCAATGACTACAAAGGCGACACGGTTGTGGAGCACGGCACCGTTCAGGTGGGCGACTACACGCTGAGCGCCGGTGAGGCAAAGCTCGGCGGACAGGGTGTGATCGAGCTGCAAAACACGGATGCCACACTGCGCTATGCGCTCGCCGGCGACGAGACCGTTTCAAGGAAAATCACCGGTGCCGGTATGCTTTCGCAGGATTCCGCTTCGGGCGGCACACTCCGGCTCACCGGCGAGAACGACTTCAGCGGTGATGTGGAGATCCGCTCGGGCACGCTCGAGGTAAGTTCACTGAGCGCACTGGGCAGGGGCACTAACGTCGTCTTCGGGTCCAAACTCAGCCAGAAGCGCGCACTGCGCGCTGCGGTGACATCCTCCGCCGCCTCGCCGGTGCTCAGAATCACCACAGATCAGAAAGAAACACTCGCGCGCAACACATCCGGCAGCGGATCCGTTGTCATGGACGGCACGGGCCTTCTGGTGCTCAGCAAAGACTACAGCTATGCTCACACAGGAGAAACCGCCATCGCGCGTGGAAATATGCTCCTTGAAAGCGGTGCCGGTCTGCCGGGCAGCGTGCTCAGTACCGCTTCCGGCACGGCGGTGCGTATTGAAACCGGTGCGCACGAGGTTGCCGGTCTGCGCAGCAGCGCGGGCTCCAGGCTTTATGTCACCGCCGGCAGCATGACGGACTACAGCAGCATTGCGGCAAGCGGCGACGTGACACTCGGCGGTTATCTGATGGTGGATGTGACAGGTGGGGAGGCCGATTTCACCGGTGACAAACTCATGAATGTCATCACTGCCGGCGGCAGCCTCTCCGGGCAGTTTGACGGCTTTGCCGACAACAGCGCCATCTTCAACTTCGTGCCTGAGTATCACTACGGCAACGGCGATCCGGACGGCAATGCGATGCACCTGGTGATCATGCCCGACAACGGCAAATGCAGCCGCACCTCAGGCCCGCTCGAGTGCATCGTGCGCTCGTACGCAGACCTGCGGGCTGTACCGATGGCCCGCGTGCTCGACAGAGAGTTCGCCGCCAGGCCGTCGTCGGAAATCTCGCGGCTCTTCTACCGTCTGCCGACCGACGAGGCGGCTGACCGTGCCGCTGTTGAGGCCATGCCGCTTCTCTCGGGCGGTATGGTAAGCGCCATAGAGAAGACGGCAGAGCGTCTCAACCGGATGACGCCGGTGCGCAGCTGCGCCGATCTGATGACCCCCGGCGGGAACCGTCTCTGGGTCAACATCGCGCAGCACCGGGCCAGACAGGATGCCGAGGCGGGCGCCACCGGCCGAGACGCCGATGAAACGCTGCTCGCACTCGGTGCAGAGCGCTGTCTCAGAGAGGGAACCACACAGCTCGGATGGCTCTTTGGCTACGCGCAAAGTGACATTGAGAGCCGCGGCAATCAGTCGCAGCACTCAGCCGACGCCGACCAGTACCAGATCGGGCTGTACGGCTCGCAGCGTCTCGGTGAGAGTCTCACACTCGACTTCCGTGCCGGCTATGCCCGTGCACTGGTTGACGGACGCCGTGAGCTGGTCTTTGCCAACCGCACGGCCCGCTCCTCGTACTCGAGCAACGTGTTTTATGCCGGCGCCGGGCTCAACTTCCCGATGGCTGCAGCCACACCGTACATGAGAGTTGATCTCTCCACGGTCAGGAGCAGCGGCTATCACGAAAGCGGCGCCGGTGTGCTCAACTACACGGTTGAAAGCAAGAAGCGCAACTCCGCCGTGCTTGAGGCGGGTCTGCGCTTTGGCACGGCACCGGCCGGCGGACGCTTCACCTTCGGCGGTCGCATTGCTGCGGGTTATGAACTGCTCGACTCGCATGACGAAATCACGGCAGCGTTTGAGGGCATCCGCAACGCGCGCTTTACCACGGAAAGTCCGGACTACGGCCGCCTGCGCGGAACACTCGAGCTTAATTGATGCTGCAGCCGGCTACCGTGCAGGAAGCGGTGAGATCCGCCTGCGCTACGGGTTCTGATAGCGTAGGGTAAAGAGGAGGGCGGACGTCGTGAAAACGGCGTCCGCTTCTTTTGTGTGCTCGGCATGAGCATGTGTTAACGG
>CAJJRX010000019.1 GCA_905194315.1 uncultured Sutterella sp.
GCCGCAATTCCTCACCTGACTGAAGTCAGATGTTTCCTTGCGGCATTTCTATGAAATAGGAAAACTGCAGCGCTTAGTGCCTAAGACGCTGCAGTTTTTTTATGTGTTATGCGGGCTGTTGCGGCAAGCCGCCGGAGCGGTAGTACCGGCCTTGGGACGGGCGGCTCAACACACGCTGTCAGTCAAACTTGTCGTGCTTGTGATGTCCCTTTTTCTTGCCGTGGCCTTTTCCGGGGTGCTCCGGATGCACGGGATGCTCGGGGTGGTGATGATGTGGATGGTGGTCATAGTAGCGGCGTTCAAGATACACAGCGTACTCGCGGGGGCGGTAGCGGTGCTCGTTCACGATCCAGTAATGGCCGTCCCAGCGTGCCGAATCACGATAGTGTGAGCGGATATAGTCTCTTACGACAGCATCCGTCACACCGATCAGAATATCGTCAAGCAGATTCATCTCGGCCTGAGCGGGAATGGCGAAGATTCCACCGGCAGCCATCGCAAGGCCGCCGACTATAAACTGGCGTTTGGTCAACATACTTATTCTCCGTTCACTTATACGGCAATTTCAGTGTAACCAAACTGAAACCCGGATCCGGTATCAATCCCGAAGAATACGTAACGGCGCGTGACGGCTGAAATAACTGACTTTACCTATCCCGGAAAGGTGGTATCAATATTGGTCGCAAAACCTTGCAGGACAAGGCTTTTAGACAAACTCCCTAGTCCTAGGCAGTATTCGTTACCATTTATTGCCTAGTAGGTTTGTGTTTTCATAATCAAAACCACTTTTCTCTCAACAGCCCCCGAAATTTGTGGCAAAGTTAACCTCAGAAAAGTTGGATAGAGGCGCGGTGCGAATCAGTAATCAGCCGAGGGGACACCCTAAAACACTGATGAAAGGTCAAACCGCCGAAACCGCAAGACCGTAAGTCTTGTGCAGTTGGGCATGGAGAGAATATCCCCATGACTCCCACGGGCCTGAAAACCTGTGGAGGAGCTATCGATGACACACTAAGGAACGCCTGGCCACTCGTCTTCGGGACGAAACGGGCACCTTTCTTCTGAGATATTGAAGAGGGCTCTGAAGTTGCATCGATGGATGCGACTTTTTTTTGACTCAAATACTTTAATTTCTCAAAGAAAGGATGCACCATGACGCAAGTCACGCAACAAAACATTGAGCGCCTGTCCTCGGAATCGACCGAAATGCGTCGCGAGATTGGCCTCGGCGGCGGGATGAGTATTCTCGCCGGTATTATGATCGGCTCCGGTATTTTCTACATCGGCGCCATCGTTCTTCAGCGCAGCGGTATGAGCCCCGGGCTCGCCCTGCTCGTCTGGCTCATCGGCGGTATTGTTACCCTGCTGAGCGGTCTGTGCTACGCCGAGCTGGGCGCAATGATGCCCAAGGCCGGCGGCAACTATGTCTATCTCCGTGAAACCTACGGTGAACGTATCGCCTTTATTTCCGGTTTTGCCAACTTCACTCTCGGCAACTCCGGCTCCATCGCCGCTCTCGGTGTGGCATTTGCCAGTGCGCTGGCCACGTTTGTCCCGCTCGACAGTCTGATGCAGAAGGTCGTTGCCATTATCGCTGTGATCGTGCTCAGCCTGATCAACATCCGCGGTATCCGTAACGCCTCCTGGGTGAACAACCTCTTCATGATTCTCAAGCTCCTGCCGATCGCGCTGATTCTCTTTGCCGGCCTTTTCCTCGGCGAACAGAACCCGGATCTGCTCACGCTGCCCGAACAGATGCCCTCCTGGACGACGCTCATCTCCATGGTCGGTTTCGCTGTGATCGCCACGCTCTGGGCTTATGAAGGCTGGACCAACCTTAATGTGGTTGCTGAAGAAATCCGCAATCCGCACCGTAACATTCCGCTTGCCATGATGATTTCCATCATCGGTGTGACGGTTCTCTACGTGCTCTTTAACTACGCCATCTTCCGCGTGCTGCCCTTTGACACGATCACGCAGATGATTAACGGTGAAAACTTCTACCTCGGTACTGCCGCTGCTGAATCCATCTTCGGCAACACGGGTAAGATTATTGTCGGTCTGGCCATGGTGCTTGCCATGTTCAGCTCGCTCTCCGGCTGTGTGATGGTGTTCCCGCGTCTTTACTACGCAATGGCTCGTGACGGTGCATTCTTCTCCTCCTGCGCCAAGCTGCACCCGAACTTCCGCACCCCTGTGAACGCCATTCTGGCCTCCTCCGGTGTCGCCATTCTCCTGATCTGCTTCCGCTCGCTCTCTGAACTGACGAGTCTGGTGGCTGTGACCGGGATGGTCTTCCACGGCATGACCTTCTACTCCGTGATCCTGCTGCGCAGAAAGTATCCGACGATGGAACGTCCGTACCGTGTCTGGTTCTACCCGTTCTCCGTGTACCTCATCATCGCCCTGATGATCGGCCTGACGATCAACGCCATCATCAACGACCCGATGACCGCCTTCCTGGGTGTTGCAGTTCCGCTGATCGGCTGGGTTCTCTATGAAAAGCTCATCCGCAAGAACGTTGAAGCCCGCGAAGCTCAGTTAGCGGCTCAGAACTGATAACCTCAACACTTTCCGTACTGTCAGCTGCCTTCCGGTCAGGAACTCTCCTGCCGGGAGGCAGCTGCATTTGATTCTTCCTCACAACGTCCCTTTCCGTTGAGATGCTCAATCTCACCGCCTCACTCCCGATGTCGGCGCTCCGCCTATGCAGGCTCTCCGTATTACCATCTGCCTATTGAGACACCGACAGAAGGTCGGAAGCTGCGTCTGAGAAATACCATCACACGCGCGAATAACCGGTCTCAAAAGCACAAAAGAGCCTGAAAGAGGCCGCGTGACATAGGGTGGGCACTGTGTTGAGCGCACAAAAAATCCCCGGTCTCCTGAGAGACCGGGGCGGCTTTGTTCAGCGGTTCTGAATCAGAGAGTCACAGGACTCATCCGGAACATTAGAACTTGTGAACCATACCGAAGCTGAGCTGATAGCCGCTCGGCTTGGCGGAGTCGTCACCCGACTTGATCTTTTCCTGAGCATAACCCGTCATGACATACACGGCGGTGCGCTTGGAGAGCGGATAGTCATAGGCACCGGCCACGGACCAGCGCTTGAAGTCCACATCAAACTGGTTTTCCATGTCGCGGTAGTTCACGGCAAGCTTGGCCGTACCGCCCATCACAGGGTAGTGCAGACCGAGGCTGGCACCCCAGCCGTCGACATAGCCGTAACTTTCATCCTTACCAGTCTTTGCAAGTACCTTGACAGCATCGGCGGAAACACCGGTGCGTCCCTTAAAGAGGTACTGGTTGTCGAAGTACTGGGCAAAGCCGAGAACCTTCAGACCGTTGTCGAACAGATAGTTACCGCCGAAGGTGAAGGTGAAACCGTCATTCTGGGTTTCGGCAACACCGGTCTTGTTAGCCCAGTTGGTCGTATCGGCAACAGCAACGAGTTCCACAGGACCCTGCTGGAAGCGCAGAGCGAGAGAACCGTAGCGGTCGCTGCTGCTCTTGCTTTCCACGGCGCCTTCCTTCGTCGCATCGTTCTGGAAGGAATACATGGCATAACCCGTGAAGCCGCTCACCGTCGGGGTGCGATAGGCCAGCGCATTGTCAACACGCGTCCACATGGAGGCAGTGGCAAAGCCGGAACCGAAAGCGGTGGTGTAGTTGGCAAACAGCGGATCAATGGCGCGGAACAGACCGTTGGCACCAAGCGTGCTGCCGAAGATCGGCAGACGGCCGGCCCAGACGGTACCGAAGCTGCCGGAGACATTCACGGAAGCTTCACGACCGAAGATGCGGCTCGAGCCCTGCTTCGGGTCAAGACGGCCCGTGTCGGATTCAATACCGGATTCGAGCGTGAAACCGATCTTCAGACCGTTGCTGAGCTGCTCGGAACCGCGCAGACCCCAGCGGGAACCGAATTCCTGGGCATTTTCCATGGAGAATTTGTTCGTGCTGTCAACACCCTGGATATCCGGGTTGACATGCAGATAGGACATGCCGACGTCGATAAGGCCGTACATTTCCACATCAGCAGCATAAGAGACCGGAGCCATCGCAAAGGCGACTGTCATCGCCAGAAGAGTCTTTTTCATGGTGATTTTCCTTTACCCACACAAGGGAAAAGGTCGCTGCGACGAAGCACAGCGACCGAAAGTTTTGTTTTAGGTGATTACTTCTTCAAGGCAGTGCGAGCAGCTGTACGACCGAAGATCATGCAGTCAGCAACAGCAACTGTACCGAGACGAACCATACCATGAACACCACCGGTGGCTTCACCAGCTGCGAACAGGCCCTTGATCGGTTCACCGCGAACACTCATCACCTGAGCGTTGTCGTTGATTTCCAGACCGCCCATGCAGTGGTGCACACGCGGCCAGAGACGGACTGCGTAGTAGGGTCCCTTGTCATTGAGGGCAGCGCCTTCAAAGAACTTGCAGTTGAAGTCAGGATCCTTACCAGCCTTCATATAGCCATCGAACTTGTCGTTTTCAGCCTTGAGAGCATCAAACGGAATCTTATAGAAATCGGCCAGATCTTTCAAAGTATCGAACTTGCGGACCACATTGGAGTTCATCGCATGTTCGAAGAGCTTGTCGGTCATGTTCTTGCCGACAATGAAGTTCTTCACGTTGGCTTCCGTCGTGTAGATCAGGGTCGGATGACCGATGGCGACGATAGCGTCAGCACGCACCTTTCGGTTGCCGGTTTCCTGAATGAAGCGCTTACCGGTGGCAGGGTCAACCATGGGCCCGAGGCCGACGCAGGATTCCACGAAGAGCGGAGCAACGCCGAAACCTTCTTCGTCAGGCGAGGTCCAGGGACCGAGCTGAATCCAGTCCATCTGAACGGTGTTGGCACCGATTTCCTGAGCGGACATGATCATTTCGCCCGTCGCACCCTTGTGGTTGGTGGAGGTGAACTTTTCATTCAGACGGGGATCCTGGCTCATACGGTACTTGACGTTCTGAGCAAAACCGCCGGAGGCAAGAAGAACACCCTTGGTGGCGCGGATATACACGACCTTGCCGGAGCCTTCCTTGCCGAAGCGGTAGTTGACACGGGCCTTCACACCAAGAACTTCCTTCTTGTCGTTCATGATGATTTCGTCAACGACCGTGCGCAGACGCGGCTGGATGCCGAATTCCTTGAGCTTGGCGAGCATCGGGAGGATGAAGCCGGAGCCGGAGTTGTTTTCCACAGCGTGGCTGCGCTTGACGGAGTGACCGCCATGATACGTCACAGCCTTGAACTTGACACCGATTTCATCACGCAGCCATTCATAGTTGGGCACGGATTCATCTGCAATACGGCGGGCGAGAGAAGGATGGCACAGACCGCCGCCGGCCTTGATGATGTCAGCGTAAAGAAGATCAGCAGAGTCCTTAATGCCGTCTTTCTTCTGCATATCGGTACCGGCAGCAGCAATAGCGCCGCCGTTGATGATGGAGTTGCCGCCGGCAGTAGGCATCTTTTCAAGAATCATGATCTGATCACTGGGCAGCCCGAGGTAATGCGCTTCGAGGGCGGCAGCCAGACCGGCAAAACCGGTACCGATGATCAGGAAGGAAGTGGTTTCGTCCCACTTCTGGGGCATTTCAGCCGCGACAGCAGGCTGAGCAACTGCGGTAGCAACGGAAGCGGCGCCAAAAAGAGCACCGGTCTTCAGAAACTGACGGCGGGATTGATTTGTCATTTTCGTCTCCATTGGTAAACAGCTCCCGGGGGTGACCCCGTCAGCTGTCTGTAGTGTAGTCATCCCCCGGTTTGACCCCGGGGAGTGTCTTAAAACCTTTATCTGAGGTTCTGCCGGCTATCAGCGAACCTTGAAATCAAACTTGTGGCACTGGTTGCAGAAATTTTCCGGTGCTTCATGCTGCAGATGGCAGTTCACGCAATCGAGCGTGTCCTGATAGTGCGGGGACATGTGCGGATTGGTGGGCTTGACGTTCTTGGTCTTTTCAACCAGATTCTTCACGTTATGGCAGCCGGTGCAGGTGTCGATCGTCGGAATATCGGGATTCTTCGGATCCATGTTCTTGCCGTGGCAGGACTCGCAGGTCAGACCGCGGGCAATATGACGGTCCGCACCAAAATGCGTATCAGCGGCGAAGCTCGTGGTGGCCATAAGGCAGGCACTGAGCACAAGGGCTAATGCAGCAACGGGTTTCATCATTTCTGTGTTTCTCCTAGTTCAGGCTCTGAAATGCTTTGGGGTTTGGGGGTCAGAACCTGTCAAATACCATTTGATAGGGACACTCTAAATCTCTGTTTAGTCAGACGTTGTGTTCTCCAACACACTTTCAGGGTTAATCCCTATGAAGGCCTCCCTGATTTTTGACCCACCACATGGGATACCTATAAATAGGTATAGTGTCTTTACAGTTTTGAAATTTTCTCTACCCTCTGCACCGCTCCGCGCTGTCCGGACAAAGGAAAAATAATCTCAATCTCCTCTTTTCTCTTGTGGCACAATGGAACAACCACTTCTCCAAGACTGCCCGGACCGGATACCATGCGCTTTCGATCCTATTTTTCTCTGGCTCTTGCCTTTACAGCGCTTGTGCCGTTTCTTGCCATCAGCTGGCTGGAAAAAACCGACAATGACAGAACCATTGCGCTCGCTGATCAGCAGCAGAAGGAAGAAGCCTCTCTCGCAGGACTTCTCCTCAAGGAACGTCTGAGTTTTATCACCAACATCGCCACCTTTGCCAAAGACGAGTTGCAGTCTTATACAGCCCAGTCCGATCCCCGCACCCTGGAGAGATCGCTTGCACAGATCGTCAGCGCTTTTCCGCTGCTCACCAATCTGCATGTTGACTATCTGAATGCCGGCGGAGAGGCGCATGTGCTCGCCTTTCACTCAAAAAATCCGGATGAGGAAGCCGCCAATCCGCGCGGCACGGACCACAGTGCCCGCTGGCACGCCGCTGCTGCGCGTTCCCGTGAGCGTGAGCTCGTACACTACTCTCCTGTGATTCTCAGCGCACAGGACAAAAACACGCCGCTGATCACTTTCACTGTCACCGGCGTCAAAGGTGACTATCTTGTCTCCGGCGCACTGGTGTTCAACCGGCTTTTTGCCGATATCCGTACTTCTTTGCTTCAGCGCGGGCTTGATCTGACAGTTGTGGACGCCAGCCGTCAGATCATCTATCCGCTGAGCAAAACAACCTCTGTAGAGAAGTGGACGGCTCCACTCAGGGAGGGAACGATTACGGTGCGTGATCAGACCTATTTTGCGACTGTCTCGCAGCTGAAAAGTCTTCAGGCAGGACTGCCTGACTGGACACTGATCGTCACTCGCCCCGAGTCTGCCCGGCTCTCTGAGCAGTCCACACTCATGATGCGCACTACAGGGTTCGCCCTGCTGATCCTCCTTCTGACCTCCGTTGTCGGGTGGATCTTTGCCAGACCGCTGCAGAAGGCGTTTTCCAAGCTCGACCGGGATCTCGATGAACGCTATTTCGGCAGTGAGCTCACCACCGTGAGCAGAGGACCTGCGGAGCTTGAACACTATCAGAGCGAATACCGGCGGGTGCGCCGGGAACTCAACCTGCATGTTGAAGAACTCACCCGGCTCAACGCCCATCTGACCGATCTTGTCGAGGAGCGCAGCCGGGCGCTGCTAGCTCAGGAACGCCTCTTCAAAGAGGTGTTTGATGTCATGGCTGATGCTGTGCTGCTTCTGAGCACAGAATGGGCTGTGCTGCACGCCAATGCCAGTGCAGAAAAGCTCGTTTCAGACACGCTTCTTGAGCAGATCAGGCTCAGTGTTCAGGAGGGCGAACCTCTGAGCAGGCACACCAGGCGTCTGACCGTGCAGTACGGAGGCTCCGGCGCGGGAAAGACCTTTGAAGCGAGCTGTTTTCTCTTTACCTCATCACGCCCGGACCTCACCGAAGGCATATGTCTGATTGTCAGAGACATCACCGAACGGGCTCAACTCGAGCAGATGAAAGCCGATCTGATCGGCATTGTTGCCCACGAGCTGAAAACACCGATTACAACCTGCCGTCTGGCACTGAGCACAATTGAAGAGCAGATGGGCGTCACAGACAGCTCACGCCTGATGCACGACGATCTTGACCACCTGCAGCGGATCGTGACTGACTGGCTCAATGTTGTACAGATCGACGCGGGCACCTTTACCGTACACCCGGACTATATGCAGCTGCTGCCGACGGTCAACCGTGCCGTCCACCTGGTTCGGGCCCGTCACGACTTTGACATTACCGTTGAAGTAAGCGAGGAGGCAGAAATCGTTCTGGCTGACAGGCGTGCCATAATCGAAGTACTGGTGAACCTGTTTACCAACGCCTGCCGCTATGCCAGACCCGGTGAACTGCCGCATATTGAACTGAATGCCTTCAGAGTGCGGGATAAACTTCACATTGAATGTCTCGATGCCGGCATAGGCATTCCCGAAGAGGAACGCGAACGCATCTTCGACCGCTTTTATCAGGTTAACCGCGGCACCAAACGTCTGAACGGCGGCACCGGGCTCGGGCTGGTGATTGCCCGGGCAATCTGTCAGGCTCACGGCGGCTCGATTGCTGCTTCCGACCGTAACGGAAAAACTCTTTTCACTATTGTCCTTCCGCAGCCGCTGGTACCTGCTGCACCCACCGCATAACAGCCAGGAGAGCAACACCATGACCACTCGCGCGCTTGTTCTTGTCGTTGATGACGAAACCCGTATCCGCCGGTATCTGTCAGAGCAGCTGGAGAAAAACGGCTTTGATGTCTGTCAGGCTCAGGATGGTGAGCAGGCACTGGAAGTATTCAGACTCTCCACCATTGTGCCCGACATTGTGCTCCTTGACCTGATGATGCCTGTCATGGACGGGCACGAAACCCTTAAAGCACTGCGGGAAATAAGTGCAGTTCCCGTCATCATGCTGACTGCCAGAGATTATCTCGCTGACAAAAAACTCAGCTTTGAGGGCGGTGCGGACGACTACGTGGTCAAGCCGTTCTCGATTGACGAACTGCTCCTGAGGATTCATGCACTTTTGCGCCGCACACAGAGAGCAGGCGAACTCACTGAAGAGACGGTGATTCAGAACGGACCGCTTAAGCTATTCCCGCGTGAAAGTACCGCCTTTTGGAATGAGGAGCGGCTTTCGCTCACCAGACTTGAATACGTCCTGCTCGAGGCACTGTGCAGAAAAGCCGGCCGGATTCTGCCCTATGAGCGGCTGCTGACACTCGGCTGGCCTCAGGATACATCTGCTGACGTGAGCCATCTGCGCGTTGCCATGGCGCGTTTGCGCAAAAAACTTGCCGCTGCCGGCGTCGATCCCCAGATCCTCTCCTCTTACACCAATGTCGGTTACATGCTGGGCGAGCTGACCGAATACGATATCGATTACAACCACTGACGGCAGTCCGTTTGCCAGGCTCTGCAATCTTTCTGCAATAATCCCGCCTCGTGCGGAAATGATCAGGCAACGACCTGTTCTTAAGATTCTCCTAAGCCATTTTTTATGACTTTCGGAGAATAAATATGCAAAAGACCTCTCGCCGTCAGTTCCTCAATACATCAATTGTTGCGGGTATTGGACTTGCCGGCGCAAGTCCGTTTGTTCAGGCTGCTCCCGCTGCGGGGCAGAAGAAGTTTGATGCCGTCTATGACATCATCATTGTCGGCTCCGGCATCAGCGGCTCCATGGCCGCTCTTGTCGCTGCACAGTCCGGCGCAAAAACGCTTCTCGTTGAAAAGCTCAACCGTCTCGGCGGCACCTCCCGTTTCAGCGGGCTGGATTTTGCCTGTGTGGGCAGCGAAGCCCAGAAAGCCGAAGGTATTGAGGATACACCTGAGGCCATGGTGGCCGATATGAGCAAGGTTGCGGCAAGCCTGAATGATCTCGAACGTGCGCTCAACATTGCACGCAATACGGCAGCCGCCCAGAAGATCCTCCTCGAGGCCGGCGTGAAGTGGAAGGCACTTCTCAAACTCGGCGGTCACTCGCAGAAGCGCTGCCTTATTGCTGAGGGCGGCGGTGCAGGCATTCTCACCAGCATCTGGAACAATTTCCCGAAATACCCGAATCTGACGGTGATGGCTGCGACCAAACTCGACGATCTGATTCTCAACGAGCGCAACGAAATCATTGGTATCGCCGCCCGCAAAGACTACCTTTTTGACAGCTCGCTTGCCTCGGATGACCGCGACAACCGCTCCGGCACACCGGTGCGTTACGGTGCCAGACAGGCCGTCATTATGGCCACAGGCGGTTATGCCAGAGACAAGGAGTTTATGCGCTACGAGGTTCCTTTCCTCGAACACACCGCCAACAGTGCCAGTATCGGGGCAACTTCCGGCGCGCTGAAGGCGATGATGCGTGCTGGTGCCCGCCCTGTTCAGCTCTCGCTGTACCGCTTCAGTTTTGCGCTGCCCACCGAAGATCTGATCTGGGGTGTGGCCATTGATCCCTCGACTGGCAAGCGCTATGCGAGCGAAGCGCTCGGCAGAAACCCCATTTCTGCAGCAAGTCTCAGCGTGCTGGCCAAAACCAAAGGCAAAATGCCCTTCATTATCTGGGATCAGAAAGGACTGGCGAAATTTCACAACATGACACGCGTTGCCAAGAGCATGGCCGGTTTGAACGGTCGTAACGGCACAATGTTCAAATTTGACACGCTTGAAGCCGTTGCCGCCCATTACGGCACTGACGCAGCTGCGCTCAAAGCCACTCTTGTGCGCTACAACGACATGATCGCCGCAGGCAGCGACACGGAATTCGGCAAACCGCTGACACGTTCGGAGCGCCCTGTTGAGCCCCTTTCGCTCGAAGGTCCCTTCTACTGCGCTCTGATGAGCCCGCGCTGGGACTACTGCCCCGGCGGCATCACTACAGACGTGCAGGCCCGCGCCCTTTCGCTGGCTGATACAAAGCCGATGGCGGGTCTTTTCGTTGTCGGTGAAGCCGCCGGCGGCATCCACGGAGCTGAGCGCCTCACCGCCTGCTCTATGCCTGACTGCGTTGTTACCGGCATGCTTGCCGCACAGAATGCGTCAAAGCTTCAGAAACGCAAGATTGGTTAATCCGCATCAGAGGCAAGGAGATAGTTATGAAAGTCAATATGATCGTTTTTACACTTGGCGCTGTGCTGTGCTCTCTGGCTGCGGCCGCTCCCGGTTCTTCGCACCCGTCAGTTAAACACAAAGGTCTCAGCTGTACCAGCTGTCACAGCAGCGGTCAGTTCAGCGCTCCGGACAAGAGCAAATGTCTGCAGTGCCATCAGGAAGAAGTGATTGTGAAAAAAGGCGAGCGCTTTAATTTTGAAAGCACCTTCACGGATCCGAAAACCGGCAATGTCAGCAAACAGCTCGTGGAAATCAACCCGCACGACAATTTCCATTTCGGGCGTACCGACCAGTGCATCAACTGCCACAAAGAACACACCAAGAGCACGGTGACCTGCCAAACATGCCATGACATCGAGCCCTGGGGACTGAAGGCTCCCCGTTAACAAGCGCTGTCTGCGCTGACTCTGAAACCTCATAATCCCAGCACTTTAATGCCCGGTGCCGGGATCTCATGAGGTTTCTTTTTTTTGCCTCTTTTTACCTTTCGCCGTGACGCCTATAGCATTCCGACATCACCTAATAGCATTTTTGCAATAACGCCTTTTTGCAAAAATTACCTTTTTTGCAACAGACACAACTAAGATAAAACCCCTAGGTATTATTTTTTTTCGTTTTATTATCAAATACTTGCGACTACTTTTCCGACACTAGGTAGTTTTACCATTGACATACTTTTTGCAAAGGTCTAGAGTTTCCAAAAAGGGGATTTTTACAACCGGACCGCTTGTTGTACCCTCCCCGTTCCCTTTCATTAAGACAATTGAGGAAACTGATCATGGCGGATGAAGAAAAGCGAATTATTATTTTCGACACAACACTTCGAGACGGTGAACAAGCCCTGCCTCAAAGTCTATCCGCCAACCAGAAGCTTCAGATTGCCTTATCTCTGGAACAGCTCGGCGTAGACGTCATCGAAGCAGGGTTTCCTATTTCCAGCCAGGGCGATTTTGAAAGCGTACGCCAGATCGGCCGTACACTGAAGATTGCCACCCCCTGCGGTCTTGCCCGCTGCGTTGACAAGGATATTGATGCTGTTGCCGAGGCTTTTAAAGACGCCTACTACTACCGTATCCATACCTTCATTGCCACCTCCGACATTCACGTCAAGGATAAGTTGCGCAAGGACTTCTCCCAGATTCAGGAGATGGCCATCAACGCCATTAAGCGCGCCCGCAACTACACCGATGATGTGGAGTTCTCCTGTGAGGACGCCGGCCGCACCCCCATTGATAACCTCTGCCGCATGGTTGAGGCTGCCATCCGTGCCGGTGCCACGACTGTGAATATTCCTGACACGGTGGGCTACACGATGCCCGAAGAGTTCGGCGGCATTATCACCACCCTCTTCAACCGCGTGCCCAACATTGACCGTGCCATTATTTCGGTGCACTGCCACAACGACCTCGGCATGGCCACCGCCAACTCTCTCACGGCCATTCAGCACGGCGCCCGCCAGATCGAGTGCTGTATGAACGGTCTCGGGGAACGTGCCGGGAACTGCTCGCTTGAAGAGGTCGCCATGGCGATCAAACTGCGCCAGGAATTCCTCGGCGGTCTTCACACGCGCATCCAGTCCACCAACATTGCGCGCACCTCCAGTCTCGTTGCCAAGATCTGCAACGAGCCTGTACCGCCGCACAAGGCCATTGTCGGCTCCAACGCTTTTGCGCACAGCTCCGGTATTCATCAGGACGGCGTGCTCAAGAACCGTTCCACCTACGAGATTCTCACCCCGCAGAGCGTCGGCTTCTCGAGCAACACCATGCACATGACCGCCCGCTCGGGCCGTCATATGGTTCTCGCCTGCCTGCGCAGACTCGGTTACGCTGATGACGAGTACGATCTCGACGAAATCTACAACCGTTTCATTACGCTTGCCGACCAGAAGGGTCAGGTGTATGACTACGACCTTGAAGCACTGCTCTTTCACGCGAAGCTCGACAAGGAAAACGACTACTTCCTGCTCGACACACTCAGTGTTTCCAGCGGCGGCGCAAAATCCATTCCCACCGCTTCCGTGAGACTGCGCGTGGGCAGCCGTACCCGTACGGGCAGCTCGGTCGGAAACGGTCCGATTGATGCCATCTACAACTGCATCACGCACCTTACCGGCATCCGCTGCAAACTCACGAGCTTCAACATCACCGCCAACGGTGAGGGTATGAACGCTCTCGGTCAGGTCAACGTGACAGTTGAATACGAAAACCGCATCTACCACGGTATGGGCCTTTCTGTGGACGTTCTTGAATCCGCCGCACTCGCTCTGGTTCACGCCTGCAATGTGATCGAACGCGCCAAGCAGATCAAGGCGAGCGGCCGCCCCAAGAAAACCGGTCCCTCGGACGAAGCTCACGCTGCGTGAGGCCGTACACCTCCGGCTTGCCATAAATTCTTTATCTGCGGGACAAAATCGCTCTTTGTCCCGCAATATGACCCCATTTTTAACTAAAAACAGGTAACTCATGTCTAATCGGACTTACAACATTGCCGTGCTCGCCGGCGACGGTATCGGCCCTGAAGTCATGGCTCAGGCCAAAGCTGTCCTGGATGCCGCAGGCAAAAAATTCGGCTTTACACTGGAGTATCATGATGCACTCGTCGGCGGTGCCGCCATTGATGCAGTGGGCAAGCCTCTTCCCGAGGAAACGCTTGCGGCGTGCGATGCGGCTAACGCCATTCTGTTCGGCTCCGTAGGCGGTCCGAAGTGGGACCACCTCCCGCACAAGGACCGTCCTGAAGTCGGCGCACTGCTGCCGCTTCGCAAGCGCTACGGCCTGTTCGCAAATCTCCGTCCCGCACGCTTTTATGACGGACTCTACGACCTCTCTCCCCTGCGCCGGGATATTGCTGAAAAAGGCTACGATCTCGTGTGCATCCGCGAACTCACCGGGGGCATCTACTTCGGTCAGCCCAAGGGACGCGAAGGGGAAGGCCCCTCGGAGCGCGCATTTGACACGGAAACCTATACCCGCGCCGAGATTGAACGAATCGCACACCTTGCCTTCAAAACCGCACAGGGACGCCGTCACCGCGTCACGAGTGTAGACAAGGCCAATGTCCTTGCCACCTCCCGTCTGTGGCGCGAGGTGGTTGAAGGAGTCGCTGCCCAGTACCCTGATGTCGAACTCGAACACATGTATATCGACAACGCCACGATGCAGCTCATCAAGGCGCCTTCTCATTTTGATGTGGTGCTCTGCTCGAACATGTTCGGGGACATTCTCTCTGACGAATGCGCCATGATCACGGGTTCCATGGGCATGCTGCCCTCGGCGAGCATCGGTGAGAGCGGTTTCGGTCTGTACGAACCCGCCGGCGGCTCCGCCCCGGATATTGCCGGTCAGAACATTGCCAACCCGGTCGCCCAGATTCTCTCGGCAGCCATGATGCTTCGGTTCTCGCTCGGCGAAACCGCCGCAGCCGACGCCATTGAGGACGCTGTTGCCCGCACCCTTCAGCAGGGCACAATGACAGGCGACCTTGCCTGGGCCATTCCCGGCACCACACCGGTGAAGACTGATGAAATGGGTCGCGCCATTGTGGCTCAAGTCACGGGAGCTTAATCATGGGACGCACACTCTACGAAAAGGTTTACGACGCTCACGTTGTAAGAGAGGCCGCCGGTGAGCTGCCCCTGATCTATATTGACCGCCATCTGATCCATGAGGTAACCAGTCCGCAGGCCTTTGCCGGGCTGCGTGAGGCCGGCCGCAAACTGCGCCGCCCCGATCTGACGCTTGCCACGATGGACCACGACATCTCCACGCAGCAGGCCACGCTTGAGGTGTGCTCTCCGATGGCCAAAAAGCAGGTCACCACGCTGATTGCCAACTGTCAGGAGTTCGGTGTCACGCTCTTCGGTCTGGGTCACCCGGGCCAGGGGATTGTGCACATCATCGGGCCGCAGACCGGGTTCACCCTGCCCGGCACCACGCTCGTGTGCGGCGACTCGCACACGGCCACTCACGGCGCCTTCGGTGCGCTCGCGTTCGGGATCGGCACCTCTGAGGTTGAGCATGTCTTTGTCACGCAGACACTCAAGCAGCAGCGCTTTAAAACCATGCGCATCAACTGCAACGGCAAACTCCCCGAAGGGGTTTACTCCAAGGATCTGATCCTTGCCATCGCGGCCAGAATCACCACCGCAGGCGGCACGGGCTATGCGATTGAATTTGCCGGTACCGGTGTCACATCGCTCAGTATGGATGCCCGCATGACGCTCTCGAACATGGCCATTGAAGTCGGTGCCAAGGTGGGGATGATTGCGCCGGACGAAACCACGTTTGCCTACCTCCAGGGCCGTCCCTTTGCGCCGCAGGGCAAGGACTGGGACGATGCGCTCGCCTACTGGAAGACACTTCCCTCGGATCCGGATGCTGTTTTCAGCAAGGAAATCGATATCGACTCGGGTAACCTCGTGCCGTATGTGACCTGGGGCAACAACCCCGGTGAAGCCTGTGCTGTGACGGACCGTGTTCCGGATCCCGCCGGGATGAGCGACCCGATCCTGCGTGTCAGCGCGGAGGCTGCGCTGCGCTATATGGCGCTTGAACCGGGCATGCCCATTACCGAGGCCAAAATTGATGTCGTTTTCATCGGTTCGTGCACTAACGGCCGTCTTGAAGACTTCAGAGAGGCCGCCCGTGTGGTCAAGGGCCGTAAAGTTGCGCCCGGTGTGCGCGCTCTCGCGGTTCCCGGCTCCATGGCGGTGCGCGAGGCAGCCGAAGCGGAAGGCCTCGATAAAATCTTTATCGACGCCGGCTTTGAATGGCGTCTGCCCGGCTGCTCCATGTGTCTGGCGATGAATGATGACCGCGCCCCTGAAGGCGCCCGTGTCGCCTCCACCTCGAACCGCAACTTTGTGGGTCGTCAGGGTCGCGGCAGCCGCACTCACCTGATGAGCCCTGCGATGGCCGCTGCGGCAGCCATTGCCGGACATATCGCCGATGTGCGCGATTACCTCTAACGGAGACAGACAATCATGGAAAAATTCGTAACGCACACCGGTATTGCCGCACCGCTCGATGTGGCCAACGTTGACACCGACCAGATCATCCCGAAGCAGTTCCTGCTCGCCGTGGACCGTAAAGGCTTCGGCAAGCACCTCTTTCATGAGCGCCGCTACCTTGATCCGGCCGAAACGATGCCCAATCCGGACTTCGTACTCAACAAACCCGCCTACCAGGGCGCATCGATTCTGGTGGCAAGAGATAACTTCGGCAACGGCTCAAGCCGTGAACATGCCCCCTGGGCGCTGCTTGATTTCGGCATCCGTGCGATTATCGCGCCGAGTTTTGCCGACATCTTCAGCAATAATGCTCTCGGCAACGGTCTTGTGCTCGTCAGGCTCACCGAGAGTGAAGTCGATGAAATCTTCGAGGTGCTCAATGCCAACCCCGGCATGACAGTGACGGTTGATCTGGAAAAGATGACCGCCACGGTCGGCGGAAAAGCCTACAGCTTCACCCTCGACCCGTTCCGCCGCAAGTGTCTGCTCGAGGGGCTTGATGCCATCGGTCTCACACTGCAGCACGAAGAGGCCATCAGTGTCTGGGAGAAAGCCCAGCCCGCCTGGAAGCAGCCGCACGTGCGAAATCTTGACGCATCCAAAGCCTGATAAAGGCGCATGAAAAAAGGGGCTGTTCGCCCCTTTTTTCGTCATTTGCGCCGCGGCTCTCAGAACGCCGGCAGCACGGCACCGGCGTACTTCTGGTTGATGAACTCACGCACACTCGGAGAACGGTAGCTCTCGACAAGCACCGGCACCCAGGGCAGGTTTTTGTCCTTCTCGTTCACCACGATATTGCACACGTACGGGCCGTTGGCCTCTTCCATCAGAATCCCGTCACGCTTGGGATTGAGATTTGCCACATAGGCATAGTTGCCGTTGACGGCGGCAATGGTGAGGTCGTCAAGCGAGCGCGGCAGCTGTGCAGCCTCCAGTTCAACAAACTTCAGCTTCTTCGGATTCTCCTCGATATCAAACACGCCGGGCAGCAGACCGACACCCGGGCGCAGCTTGATGATGCCGGCCTTGTCCAGAATCAGCAGTGCGCGACCGCCCATGGCCTGGTCATTCGGAATACCGACCGTGGCGCCTTTGGGTGCATCTTCAAAACGCTTGACCTGTTTGGAGTAGAAAGCCATCGGCAGCGTAAACGCCTGTCCGACGACGGCAAAATGGAAACCGCGGTCACGGCTCTGAGCCTCGATAAAGGGACGGGTCTGGAAAATATTGGCAGCCAGGTCACCGCTGTGCAGCGCCACGTTGGGCTGAACGTAGTCCTGAAACTCCACAATTTCGATTTCAAGCCCGCGCTCTCTGGCGATCGGCAGAACCTGCTCGAGCACCTCACCGGCAATACCGGCGGTCACACCGACTCTGATTTTCACAGGTTTGTCGAGTCTGGCAGCCGTCTGGGCAAAAAGCGACGGGGAAAAGGACCCGGTAAAGGCGGCAAGGGCAAGGCCGCCGAGTAATTCACGACGTTTCATAGGGTTTGTGCTCCTGATGGAGGTTGGGAACAGTGTCGGGGGACGACACGACTTTACGGAAAAATTCTCCCATAAGAGCACGCCCCTATCGGGGACAAATTGTGGTAATACCTGATTTGTCTCATGGTATTACCAGAAAAAGGTATTTTTGATACACCTTTTAACATCATCTCTGCGAGAGGCGATTACAAGGTTTTACCTACTTTCCGGAGTTTCCTCTTTGGGGAGGACATTTTCAAGAGGGAGCTTCACCACAAAGACTGTTCCGGCACCGGGCTCACTCGTGAGCGTAATACTGCCCTTGAAAAAGAGCGTCACGCGTTTGACGATGGAGAGTCCGAGACCTGTGCCTTCTACACGCCGCTGCCTGCTGCTCTGACCGCGGTAGAACCGCTCAAAGATGTGCTCACGGTCCGCCTCGCAGATTCCCGGACCGTCATCGCGCACAGTGATTTCCAGGCACGCATCGCGGGTTCTGACCCCCACACACACCTCTCCGCTGCCGTCATGGTACTTGACGGCGTTTTCGCAGAGGTTGCGGATAAGTTCATAGATATAGCGGCCGTTGATGCACTGCTGCGCCGTGCTTTCACCCTCGAGGATAAGCGAGATGTCCTTTTTGCGAGCCTCATCGGCGAGCCGCTCGAAGATATCCTCGACGATGTGCCTGACGGTGCTCAGCCCCTGTCTGCCGGGCTCAGGCGCGCCCTCATCGAGGCGCGAGAGCAGAATAAGGTCATTGACCAGCGCAACCAGCCGGATGCCTTCTTTACGTATGCGGCTCGCAAAACTCGGCACATCCTCAGCGCGCACCAGACCGTTTTCGATGAGCTCGGACGCCCCGATAATGGACTGGAGCGGTGTTTTGAGCTCATGCGAGACATTGGCCGTGAACTCTTTACGCTGCATTTCCGCCGCCCGCGTAAGCGTCATATCAAGAATAAAAAGGACATAGCCGATCAGGCGGTTTCGCTTGCTCACACGGGTGAGATAGAAGCGGTAATCCTTCTCACCGAGATGCACGTCTTTGTTGAGCTCGACCGAGGGCTGCGCCGCGAGCTCGGCAAACCGCCAGTCATCAAAGGGCAGTCTGAGCGGCTCGCCCACCACGGAGTGGCTGGTGAGCCCGAGGATTCTCGTCGCGCTCTCGTTAACGGACAGCACCTTCCCCTCCGGATCGAGCACCGCCAGCCCCTCGGACATCCCTTTTGCAATAGTGCCGAGTGTTCTGTTCTGGTCCTTGATCTGCTGGATCTGATGGCGGATGCGTTCGCGCTGCTCACGCATCCTTTCAACGAGCGGGTTGAGTTCACTGTAGACCTGAATCTGTTCGGGGTGCTCAACGTCAATACGGTTGAGCGGTGCCACAATCCTTCTGGCCAGCACCACGGCAATCGCCCGTGAGATGAGTGCACCGAAGAGGATAATCGCACCGAGATACAAAATGAGTTTGCCGGTTTCACCCCAGGGGGTGAGTGTGGTGACGGCAAGTCGCAGCACACGGCCGTCCTCGAGTCTGATCGCGTGGTAGACCGTACGTTCGGCAAGGGTGGTGGAATAGCGCTCAGAGCCGCCCTCCCCCTTGCTGAGCGCCTCCTGCACCTCTTTTCTGCCGGCATGGTTTTCAAGGCTTCCCGCACTGACACGGGTATCAAGCTGCACCTTGCCGTCGGGCAAAACAATGGTGAGCCGGTAGGGTGAGGCGGCTATCACCCTGCCCACCGTCTCCAGATCACCACTGACAACCTCGCCGGCGATGGTCCTGGTGAACGCTGAGAGCTCACCCTCAATCCTCTCCACCGACAGGCGCTCAACCAGCGCAAGCATCACACCGAGGGCACCCAGTATCCCCAGCAGTGTGCACATGAATACCGCTCTGAAAATCTTCTGCTTCACTCAGGGGTTTCCTCAAACTTGTAGCCAGTACCGCGAACCGTTCTGATAAAGCGCTCGGCACTGCCGAGCTTCTGACGCAGACGCCGCACATGAACATCCACCGTGCGGTTTTCTCCGTCATACTCCCTGCCCCAGATACGGTCATGGAGCTGATCACGGGTGAACACCCGGCCCGGAGAGCGCATGAGTTCAAGGAGCAGTTCAAACTCCTTGTGCGTGAGCTCGACACGCTCACCGGCAACCGTGACCGAGCGGGCCGCCTCGTCAACCGAGAGCTCTTCCACACTCATGGCAAGCATGTCCTCTTCGGTTGTACGGCGCAGCACCGCCTTCACTCTCGCCACCATTTCCATCATCGAAAACGGTTTGGTGAGATAGTCATCCGCCCCCTCATCCAGAGCTGCGATTTTCTCGTATTCCGCACCGCGTGCCGTGGCCATAATCACCGGCAGACGGCGGGTTCTGCTGTGCGAGCGGAGCCGCTTAAGGAGCTCCACCCCGCTCAGATCAGGCAGCATCACGTCAAGGAGCACCAGATCCGGGATGCTGTCGCGAAGACTCGCGAGGAAACTTTCCCCGTCCGGGAAACCCTCCGCCTCAAAGCCCATGGACTTGAGCACATAGAGTTCAATCTCACGGATATCCGTATCATCCTCAACGCATGCAACCTTCACTTCAGACTCCTTCGCTCACCTTCTCACTGTCGGCTTCAAACCCGGAACGCGCGAAGAGGATCCACTCCGCGACGTTGCAGGCATGGTCCCCGATGCGTTCAAGATACTTGGCCACAACCATCACATCAAGCACCACATGACGAATTTTATCGGGATTGAGCTCCGTATCAATCGCATGATCGCGGATTTGCGTGAAGAATTCATCGACCCGGTCATCAAGCGTGAAGAGCTGACGGGGATCCTCTGCACTCATCTGATCGAGCACGGCCTGTGCCATGGCAAGCATCGGATCGAGCGCCGCCGCCATCTCCACGAGCATGTTCTTCTCGGTGGCGTTCATGTCCTCACCCGAGCGCGCCAGGACGCTGGCGATATCACAGACCTGCACGCCAATACGGCTCCAGTCCGTCACCGTCTTAAGCGCAACGCTCACAAGCACCAGATCGCGCGCCACAGGCTGCTGCCTCAGAAGCAAATCCAGGGCCACCTTCTCCACCACGCGCTCGCGGGTGTAAATGCCGCTCACCTGCGATGAAATCGCCTTGAGCTCGGCGGTGTTTCCATGAACAAACGCATCCATCGTGTTGGTGAGCAGCGCACGGTAGGCCGACGCCATTTCAATCACCGAACTCTGCAGCGTATTGAGCTGCTGCTGGAAATTTTCTCTCATTTAACCAAACCTCCCGGTTACGTAATCTTCCGTTCGTTTATCAGTCGGATGGGCGAAAATCTGCTTCGTATCGCCGTACTCGACGAGCTCACCCATCAGGAAGAAGGCCGTCTGGTCGGAGATACGAGTAGCCTGCTGCATGTTATGGGTAACAATAACAATCGTGTACTTTTCCCGCAATTCACTCATCAGATCTTCAATCTTTCCGGTGGAAATCGGGTCCAGTGCCGAAGTCGGCTCATCCATCAGAAGCACCTCGGGGTTGACGGCGAGTGCACGGGCGATACACAGACGCTGCTGCTGTCCGCCGGAGAGCCCCAGCGCATTCGTGTTCAGGCGGTCCTTGACCTCATCAAAGATCGCCGCCGCCCGCAGTGACTCCTCCACAATGCCGTCGAGATCGGACTTCGAACGGATCCCGTGAGTACGCGGCCCGTAGGCGATGTTGTCGTAGATACTCATCGGGAAGGGCGTGGGCTTCTGAAAGACCATGCCAACGGCTTTGCGCAGCTCACTCACATCAATCGGCGTATTCACCAGTTCCACGCCGCGGTACAGGATGGAGCCGTCCACACGGACCGATTTGATCAGATCATTCATGCGGTTGAGATTGCGCAGGAACGTGGATTTACCGCAGCCCGAAGGGCCGATAAGGGCGGTGACCGAGCATTCCGGGATATTGATGGAAATATCCTTGAGCGCCTGTTTGTCACCATAGAACAGATTGAAATTCCTGGCTTCGAAGGTATAGGGATTCTGATGATCCATTGCTTTAATTCCTGTTGATGCGACGCTCGAGCAGCGTTGCAGACAAATTGATCAGCACACTCAGCACCAGGAGCACGGCGGCGATGACAAACGCCACCTCAAATTCACCCTGCTCCTTGGCATAAACATAAAGGGCGACGGTAAGCGTTGCGCCGGGCGCACTCAGACCGTCAATAAAACCGTGCAGGGTGTGCGCAAACCCGGCCGTAAAGAGCAGCGCGGCAGACTCACCGAGCATGCGGCCCACACTGAGCACGGCCCCGGTGGCGATACCGCTCACGGAAACCGGAAGCACCACCGTGCGGATCACATGCCACTTCTGGGCACCGAGCCCGAAAGCCGCCTCGCGCATTGACTGAGGCACAGCCTTGAGACTTTCCTGCGTCGTGCGGATCACGGTCGGCAGATTCATGATCATCAGGGTGAGCGCCCCTGCGAGCAGCGAGGTCTGAAAACCGAGAAACTGACAGAAGGCGAGCATGCCAACCAGCCCGAAGATAATCGAGGGAATCCCCGCGAGCGTCTCCACGCAGTATTCAATCGCCCGCGCCAGACGGTAGTTGGTCGCATATTCCGTCAGATAAATGGCGGAACCGACCCCCATCGGGATGACAAAAGCCAGCGCAACAATGACGATATAAAGCGTGTTGATAATGTCCGGGAGCAGACCGATGCGCTCCTCGACGTAGCTCGGCGATGTGCTGAGCATTTCCCAGGTGACGTTCGGAAGCGCATTCCAGAGGATGTAGGCAACCAGAAACACCACCATGGCCACCAGAGAGGCCGCACTCACATACATACAGCTCTTCATGAGCAGGCTGTAGAGTGCACGGCGTTCTTTCAAAACGGACTGCGCCATTACGAACCTCGCTTTTTAATGAGCACATTCAGTGCGGTATTGATAAGCAGAATGAACACAAAGAGCACCAGTGCGATCGAGAAAAGCGCCTCACGCTGCAGCCCCGAGGAGTAAGCCATTTCCGAGGCCACCGCCGTAGTGAGAAAACGCACACTTTCAAAGAGCTCAGGCATATTGGCGGCGTTACCGGCCACCATCATGACCGCCATGGCCTCGCCGATGGCACGGCCCACGCCGAGCACGACCGCTGCGGCAATACCGCTGCGCGCCGCCGGCACCACCACGCGAAACACCGATTCAATCCGGTTGGCACCCAGCGCAAGTGAACTCAGTTCATAGTCATAGGGCACCTGGTCAATCGCAGAAAGACTCACCTTGACGATAGTGGGCAGCACCATCACCGTGAGCACGACGATACTGGCAAGCAGGCCCGAACCGTCAGGAACCCCGAAGATTTCCTGAATGGCCGGCACCAGAACAAGCATCCCGATAAAGCCGTAGACCACACTGGGAATACTCGCCATCAGATCAACCATCGGTTCAACCCAGCGACGCACTGCGGGCGGAGCAATCTTCGAGAGATAGACTGCGGTAAAGAGCCCGAGCGGCAGCCCGACAAGCACCGCCACACCCGTCCCGTAGAGCGAGGTGAGAATGAAGGGAAGAATCCCGAACTGCGGCGGCTTCGCGGTAGAGGCCCAGGTGGTGCCGAAGAGGAACTCACCCAGACCGATTTTGCCGATAGCCGGCAGACCGGATGCGACAAGATAAAGACAGATAAGCAGAACAAAGCCGATGTTAACGACACCTATGAGCACAAAGAGGCGTGATGTCCACTTTTCGACCCGCGCCCCTTTGCCTGCTCCGTGTCGCTGCTCCAGTGTTCTACCGGGGGCACGACAGAGAGCCATAATTTACTTTTGTGCTTTTACAGGAACAACACCCGCCTTGACCTTGAGCTGGTCAACTTGGGAAGACAGAGCATAGTCAAGGAACTTCTGGGCATCAGCGCTCAGCTGAGCACCCTTTTTCGTGACCATCAGGAAGGAGCGCTGGAGCTTGTAGCTGCCGTCCTGCACCGTGGCTTCAGAGGCCTCAACACCGCCCACTTTGATCGCTTTGACCTTTTTGCTCAGCGAGGAAAGCGAGGCGTAGCCGATTGCATTGACGTTCGTGGACACCGTGGTGAGCACGTCACCCGTGCTGGTGAGCTCCTGACGGTACTTGGCCTTGCCGCTCGTTTTGGTGACCGATTCAAAACCGTCACGCGTACCGGAGCCGGCTTCACGGCCGATCAGAACGATGGGCTTGTCGTCACCGCCCACATCCTTCCAGTTTTCAATTTCCCCGCGGTAGATTCTGGCAATCTGCTCAAGCGTGAGATCACTGATCTTGTTTTTCTTGTTGACAACCATGACGATACCGTCATAGGCAACCACGTGACCCTGAAGCTTTTCAGCTTCAGCACTCTTGAGATTACGGGAGGAGAGGCCGATATCCGCGCGACCTTCAGTGGCTGCCGAAATGCCGGAGCCGGACCCCGTGGGGTTGTAGGTCACGGTAATATCAGGATTGGCCTGGTGGAAGGATTCGGCGAGAATGCCGACAACCTTCTCCATCGAGGTTGAACCGTCCGTCGTCACCTGTCCGGCCCAGGCGGCACTGCAGAAAAAAACGCCGGCGAGAGCCAACTGTTTAACGATCGTTGAACCTTTCATAAGTCCTCCTAAAATAGGTTCGTTTCAAGTTGAATCCCATGGTAAGAGGCTGATGTAACGTTCCTGCTTTCGGATTGTTAAATCGAGGTTAAATTTTTCAGTTCTGCCGGCGGCCTTTGATTTTTCTCAAGTTTATGTGCAATACCTAGCGTCTGGAGAGTGTCTCGCACACCTGAGCAACCTTCAAAAGCGCTCCTCGGATCTCCTCCTCGGTAAACGTCCCGAACCCGATACTCAGGCCGTTGACGAGTGAAGAATCGCGCCAGTACTGGCTCAGCGCCCGCACAATCACCCCTTTTTTCTGCACGGCGGCACAGACCTCACGGTCGCTGTACTGCGGCCGGAGCAGGAATGCCAGATGCGGTCCCACACGGGTTTTGGCGAACACCCCGTATTCTCCGAGAAGTTCAGTGCCGGTGCGGATCGTGAACTCGTAGCGGTCAATAAACTGACGGTGTAGTTTGCGCGAATAGCTGAGCGAACCCTCGGACTCAAAAAACTTCGCCAGCAGCGCCTGTGTGCTCTCGCTTGCACTGCGGTCGGTGAGGAGTTTGGCGCCGATAAACGCCTTCTCGAACCCTTTGGGCACCAGCATATAGGCAAGTTTGATCCCGGGAGAGAACTGCAGAGAAAAGCTCTCCAGGTAGATGACGCACTGCTCTGCACCGGGCAGTGCGCGCAAGGGCGGGATGGCTGTACCGTTCAGCCACATCAGGTTATCCGTGTCATCCTCAATAATCCAGCCGTTTTTCTCCAGTGCCCAGTCAAGCAGCTCCCTGCGTCGGCTCTCGGGCATCGTCACACTCATTGGCGTCTGACTCGCGGGGGTTACCAGAACACCTTTTGCTCCGGGCGCCTTTTTCATCGCCAGACGTACGGAAAAGCCGTGCTCATCCACCGGCACCCCCACCGTTCGCAGCCCGTTGTAGTTAAAGGTCTTGGCAAACAGATCGAGCGTCGGATCCTCAAGCCAGATCTCATCATGCGGCTCAAAAAGAAGCTGTGCGACGAGATTGACACTCTGAAGGGTTCCGTTAGTGATGATGACCTGACCGGGCTCACACAGAATGCCGCGCATCTGCCGCAGCCGCCGGCATATCACCTCGCGCAGCGCCGGCAGTCCGGCCGGATCACTGTAGTAGTGGTAGGCACGCGGTGTTCTTGCCAGATGACTCGCAAGCCGCAGAAACTCTTTCTCCAGAATTGACCCCATATTGGGTGAGTAAATAGCCAGCGGCCGGTCCGCGAGATGCTGCACCTGATGATTGGTGAACGCGGTCTCGGCGAGCCGGAATTTCGGATTCTTCACATCGGCTGCACGCACTGCCCGTGTCTGAGGAACATGCAGAACATCCGGCGGCAGAAAGCTCTCGACACGCTGGACAATATGTCGCGCCCCGCGTCGGGTGGCAAGAAACCCCTCTTCGAGCAGGATGTCATAGGCTTTTTTCACCGTGTCAAGCGAACAGCCGAGCTGCCCGGCCAGTTTGCGAAGACTCGGAAGCCCGTCTCCCGCCTGCGCCTTCCCCCGGAGGATAAGCGTGCGGATGTGGTCGGCAAGCTGCCAGTACATCGGTCTCGAATGCATCGGGTTAAGACTGAAATTGATGGCAATTTCGGTATGTTTCGGCATAGCAGGACTGTATGGGCGTGTTTGAAGAAAACTGTATGGGTTCTTAATTTATAAGAACAGTATACTTTGCTCCCGTGAAGAACGGTACCCCAAAAAACCTCCTCTGACAGCCTGTCTGCCGGGGGAGGTTCGTTTGTTCCTGTCAGTTGCAAACGGCCGTTTTTCAGGTTTCCGCGGCCCCTTTTTCGCGGATAAACTCAGGAGACAAAAAAATGTGGTTACGCACAACTGCTTTATCCCTTTCTCTGGCAGTTCTTGGTCTTGGCCTCGCCGGCAATGCCGCCGCTGAGGACAAGGTGGATCAGGATGCCAGTCTGAAGGCCATCAACAGTGCCAATTTCAAAGCCTTAGGGCCCTACTACGACATGTGGATGGGTTCCAAGAAGGACTCGAAGTTTGAGGACATGACGGCCACCCACCCGGGCTTTGCCATTCTGCAGGCCGACAGCGAAAGCTCCACGGGCTCGAGCCTGAACGGCCTTCGCGGTCACTACTATGCCTGGCTTGACTTCGCCGCCAGCGCCCGCACGGGCGAAATCGGCTCGCGCTGCCTGCTGTGCCACAGCTCCGGCGCTCCCGCCATTATCGAACGCGACGGCGAACTCGCTCTTCTCTCCAAGACCTGGAAGGACTACGCCAAGGAAGGCGCCAACACCATCGGCTGCTCGAACTGCCACGACACGAAGACTTTTGCGCTGCGCGTCGCTCCCAAGTGGCTTGACAAGGAACTGACGAAGGCCGGTCTGCCGACTTTTGCCGAATCCTCCAAGACTCAGCAGAAGCGCCTGGTCTGCGCCCAGTGCCACTATGAAGACTACCGCACGCACCAGACCTGGAAGGACAAGGACGGCAAGGAAATGACCGCCGATCTGTCGACCACGCCCTGGAAGTACGGCTTTACGCTTGAAGCCATGGAACGCTTCTACAACGATGGCAAGAATTTCAGCGACGGCAAGCCCTTCGTTGATATCGTCAACCCCATCTCCAAGACGCCGCTCATCTGGGCTGAACACCCGGACTTCGAACTGTTCTCTGTCGGCGTGCACGGCAAGAACGGTCTCGCCTGTACCGACTGCCACATGGGCAAGGACAAGAAGACCGGTGTGACCAACCATATGGTCGGCAACCCGCTTGAAAACTTCGAAAACACCTGCGCCCGCTGCCACGACAAACCCAAGCAGTTCTACGTTGATCTGCTCGGCGAACGCAAGGCCAAGGCAAGAAAACTGCGTGATGAAGCCATCCAGAACGTCGCCAAGGCTCACCTTGACGCCGGTGCCGCCTGGAAGGCCGGTGCCAGCGAAAAGGAAATGGCCCCGGTTCTCGCTGACATCCGCAGCGCCTACTTCAAGCTCAACAGCGTGATTCGTGCCGCCTGGTTCCATTCCACTGAAGAAACCTTCAACGGTCTGGCTGACGCTCTGTACAAGTCTGAACGCGCCCGCCGCACCAGCCTCGACATCCTTACCAAGCACGGTGTGAAGAACTATGTCACGCCCAGCATCAAGACCAAGGATGAGGCCGAAGCCCTCGTCGGTGTGAAGAACCGTCACGGTAACATCGCTCAGCAGTGCAAAGACTATGAAAAGGAAGTGCCGCAGATTATCGAAGCCGCCCGCAAGGCCGGTCTGTTCGATGAAAACAGCGCATGGAATGATCATGTCGACAGCTGGGTGAAGACCTATTGCCCGAAGCCCCAGAAATAAGCGCGGGTGATTGAACCATCAGGGAGGCCCGTTACGGGCCTCCTTTGGTATTCTTTTGTTTGTGATGTCTTTTAGGAGAACAGCATGTCAGAGATCAAGAGTACAGAACGCCCCCTGCGCCGTCAGGACCGGCTTTTAACACCTGAAGAGACCCGATTCGCGGCCAGACATGCCTCGTTTGCCATCGTCTCGAGCACCGATGCAAGCGGCACTCCGTACGGCATTCCGCTCAGCATGATCTATTCCGAAGCTGACGGCAAACTGTACTGCCACAATGCGGAAACCCCTGAAGGGCGTCTTTATCAGAATCTCAAGCAGAATCCGAAAGTTTCCGTCTGCATGATTCTCTATGCAAAACCTGCTGTGGATGAGGTTCCGCAGGAGTTTACCGTGAATTTTGTGAGCGTTGTCGCGGCCGGTGAACTTCTTGAGGTCACCGATGAGGCTGAGCGCCAGCGCATCATGGCGCTGATCAGCGAGCACTATCTGCCCGGCGTCACACCTGAACAGATCCGGGATTATTACAAGGCCTTCGGTCCTGAGGTTCGTGTCTGGGAAATGAAAGTTGAATCCATGACCGGCAAGGCCAGACGCAAAGAAAAATTCTTTGACCGCTTCCGCAAGGAGTAACGCACTCCGGGCGTCAGAGACACGAAAAAAAGAACGGACTGCAGCGCACAAATTGAAGTGCCCGTCAGTCCGTTTTGTTTTTTGCGCAATGCACCGCGCTCAGTAGAGCTGATACCGGCGGCGCGGCCGCTGCAGATAAAAAATGATCAGTGCACTGAGCGCACCGAGCGTATCAGCGAGCATATCCTTCTGCGCATCCCAGATATCCCCCTGAGAGCCTAGGAATGCCACGCCGGCATCACCACCCTCGATAACCGCATACTGCCACTCGATAATTTCATAGCCCGCGGCAATACTCATGATGGAGAACAGGCCGAAAAGACCGGCCACAATCACATTACCCCAGTGCTTGCGTACGATGATTTCTGCAATCGGATAACTGTACAAACCGATCATGAAGTGCGCGACCCGGTCAAAATGATTCCGTCCGTCACCCAGCCAGCTCGAGAGCAGCTCACTGCCCCAGTCAAACGGCACTCTTTCAAAACTGTAATGCGCGCCGATCGTGTGCATGATCAGCCAGAAGCTCATCAGCACATAGGCCGTGCGGCTCAGACGGAATTTCATCATCGAAATGAGCCAGATCAGAAACACACCGATCACAGGGGTGATTTCCGCAATCCAGACATCACGCGAGAACGGTCCTATACCTGACCAGACAATCAGCGCCGCAATAATGAGCGCCAGAATAGAAACAAACCTGCTGGAATCCATAGGATTTCCTCAATCTCCGTGCGGGAGAAGCCCCGCCGTAAAATGTCGCTTTGTCTCCATTGTAACGGCTGACCACCACTTGAGAAATGTTTTTTTCTGGTTTGCGCCGTCGGCCTGACGGCAAAAAAATGAAGACCGGCGCTCGCAGCGGAGCCACCGGTCTGATTAAAGGCCACCACAAACCTGAAGTGCAGACGGTTTAAGGTGTTTTCCTGTTATCTGGAGCAGCCGCAGGATGTTTCCGCTGCGCCCGCTTCAGCGTTTTTCTTCATCGCACGCAGGAACCAGAGCTGTTTGTCAAAGCCCTTGACATAGTCCTCAAACATGCTCTGAACCGCAAAGTCATCCTTGGCGGCAGCGTCGTTACGGATCTCAAGCGCCAGTTCACGCATCGCCTTCATGTCCTCTTCGACCAGCGCCAGCACCTCACAGCAGGTGTACACACGGGCGGGCGCCTCTTCGAGCGTCGCCACTTCAAGGTATTCACGCATCGTCGAGAGCGGGAACTGCTCGCGCATCTTCAAGAGTTCAGCAACAGCGTCATAGGCCTCAAACGCCTCATCGTAAAGACGTTCAGTGTATTCATGCAGCGACACGAACAGACGGCCGGTCACGTTCCAGTGCAGAGAGTGCAGCTTCACCGTCCAGACGGAAAGGTTGGCCAGATAGGTGTTGATTCTTTTATCGCAGGCACAAGTCATATCTCATCTCCTTTGCTTCTTGCATTAATAAACTCTATCGTTTGTTTGCATTTGATAGTTGATAATCTATCACATCACGGAAGGTTATGCAAAATTTTTTATTGATAATTTGTAATTGATTGTGTTTTCCTATTTTGTTTGTCATCCGGACGCCTATCCTGGTGCGCGGCGATATAGCTATCAGCACTGTTTTATTTTTCTGCTCTGAATTTCCGATGAACTGCATTCTTGAAACCTATGTCCCTTCCCTTGCCAACCTTCCCGTCGGCAGTCTGCAGCCCTGGGAGGTTACCTCCGGGCTTGAGCAGCTGATCTCGGAATGGATCACCCGGCTCGGAGAGGAGTACACGGTTACCGACGGCGTGGCGGTTCACCGGGATGCTGTCATCGCTCCGAATACCACGATCAGAGCGCCTGCCATCATCGGTCCCGGGTGTCACATCGGCGCAAACGCCTTTCTGCGTAACGGCGTTTACCTCGCCAGCGGTGTTCATATCGGCATCGGCTGCGAGATTAAAAGCAGCATCCTCCTTGAACACAGCGCCATCGCGCACTTCAATTACGTCGGCGACAGCATCGTCGGGCGCAGTGTGAATCTGGAGGCCGGTGCCGTGGTGGCCAACCATTTCAACGAACGTGAGGACAAAGTGATCCATGTGCACTTTGAAGGAAAACGCTGCTCGACCGGCGTGGAGAAATTCGGTGCGGTGATTGGTGACGAAACGAAAATCGGCGCCAACGCTGTTCTGTGTCCCGGCACTCTCCTGCCGCCAGGTTCCATCGTGAAACGGCTCTCACTTGTCGAGCAGGACAAAAGCTTCGATCCGCCTGCTGTAGAGTAGATCCGGGCCAATTTACTATCTTTCTGTCTGAGACCGGACATCGTCAAACGAACTAGTCGCACATCTCCCGTACGGGCTGCCCTGTCCCTCTCCAATGAATCCTCCGCCCCCTAATGTGGGGGCTAGGCCTGCCGGGCCACTCCACCTAAAATACTCGACCGTCCGGAAGGGTAAACCACACCTTCTGCTCCTACTACCAAATAAATTGACAGCGCCGGTACCTAAGCCTTACGGCGCTCATCAGTCAGGACAACAAACTCATGCAAAAGCCCATTGTTCCTATTGTTGATATCAAACGCCGCGATCTTCTCAAGGCAAGCCTTGCCGCCAGTGCGGCCGCTACCGTCGGTATGCCGCTCTCTGCCTCCGCAGCTCAAACCGCTGCCGCTGCCGATGAAGGCGTGACCTGGCACAAAGGTGTCTGCCGCTTCTGCGGCACCGGCTGCGGCATTCTCGTTGCAACCCGAGACGGCCGCGTAGTGGCCACGAAGGGCGACCCCGAAGCGCCTGTTAACAAGGGTCTCAACTGTATGAAGGGTTACTTCAACAGCAAGATCATCTACGGCAAGGATCGTCTCACGCAGCCCCTGATGCGTAAGAAGGACGGCAAATTTGACAAGAACGGCAACTTCGAACCCGTCTCCTGGGAAGAGGCTCTTGACGAAATGGCACGACAGTTCAAGCGTGTCTACAAGGAAAAAGGGCCTGAAGGGGTTGGTATCATCGGCTCGGGTCAGTACACCATCCCGGAATCCTACACTGCGATGAAGCTGATGAAGGCCGGTTTCCGCTCCAACAATATCGACCCGAATGCCCGTCTCTGCATGGCCAGTTCCGTGGTGGGTTTCTACCAGACCTTCGGTATGGACGAACCGGCAAACCACTATGGTGACATCGAACTCACCGACACGATTGTTCTCTGGGGCAACAACATGGCCGAAGCACACCCTGTGCTCTGGTCGCGTGTGCTTGGCGCCCGTCAGAAAAACCCCGATATGAAGGTGATCTGTCTGACGACCTTCCGTCACAACACGGCTGCGCTCTCGGATGATGTGATCGTCTTCAAGCCCAATACCGACCTCGCCATCCTTAACTACCTGATCCGTGAAATCATCAGCCGCAAAGCGGTCGACATGGACTTCGTTGAAAAGCACTGCCTCTTTGCCGCCGGTGTGACCGATATCGGCTACGGTCTGCGCGATACGGATCAGTTCGCCCGCGAGAGCGAAAAAGATACGCTTGCCAAGCAGCTCGTGAACACGATTGACAAGGCTGAAGCTGTGGCTCAGGGCCGCAGGGAAGGCGAATCTGTCGAGCAGAAGAACCGCGGTGCCGGTGCCGGCAAGCACTGGGCCATCACGTTTGAAGAATTCAAGAAAGGGGTTGAGCCTTACACGCTCGACTTTGTGGCCGAACTTGCCAAGGGCGATCCTGATGAAAGCCTCAGCAGCTTCAAGAAGCGCCTTCAGGCGCTCGCCGATCTGGTGTGCGCCAAGCCCCGCAAGCTCCTCTCGTTCTGGTGCATGGGCTTTAACCAGCACCAGCGCGGCGTGTGGGCCAACGAGCTCTGCTACTCCATGCACCTCCTGCTCGGCAAGCACGGTCTGCCCGGCTCGGGCGCCTTCTCGCTCACCGGTCAGCCCTCGGCCTGCGGCTCCACGCGTGAAGTGGGCTCGTTCAGCCACCGTCTGCCTGCCGACCGTCTGGTCGCCAACCCCAAACACCGTGCCGAGAGTGAGGAACTCTGGCGTCTGCCCCAGGGCACCCTCAACCCCAAGGTGGGTTTTGACCTGATGAAGATGCTCCGCGGGCTGGAAGACGGCTCTGTGAACTTTATCTGGACGCAGGTGGTCAACATCTTCCAGTCCACCCCGAACAACTCGCACTGGATCAAGGCTGCCCGCAAGCCTGAAAACTTTGTCGTGGTCGCTGACGTCTACCCGACCTTCAGCGCCGCCTGCGCCGACCTGATCCTTCCTGCCGCCATGCACTTCGAGAAGTGGGGTATGTACGGTAACGGTGAACGCCGCACGCAGGCATGGCCTCAGATGGTCAAGCCCACGGGTGATGCACGTACCGACGTGTGGATGATGCTCGAGTTCTCCAAGCGCTTCACGATCGATGAATGCTGGGGCCCCGTGCATGTCAAGGGGGTCGAGGGCGATGCGCTTCCTGACGTTCGCGCCGCCGCCCGCGCCATGGGGCTCAACGGCGATGCCACGCTCTTTGATGTGCTCTTTTCCCCGAGTGAAACCCGTCAGGCTGTCTGGCCTGATCCGCTCTACCCCAACGGCCTCAATGCCACGGGTGAT
This sequence comes from uncultured Sutterella sp., assembly GCA_905194315.1. Lineage (GTDB taxonomy): Bacteria > Pseudomonadota > Gammaproteobacteria > Burkholderiales > Burkholderiaceae_F > Sutterella. The sequence continues at coordinate 32,720 of CAJJRX010000019.1, forward strand.
GCGCTCGGTCTGCCTTACCTGCCGGAAAAGGCACTCTTTAACGAGTACCAGCGCTTCACGCTCGGCCACGGTCACGACCTCGCTGACTTCGACACATATCAGCGTGCCGACGTTCACGGTCTGCTCTGGCCTGTGGTCAACGGCAAGGAAACGCTCTGGCGCTACAACACGGACACCGATCCGTATGCCAAGGCTGACAACCTCTACTACGGTCCGCTGATGAAGGCTATCCCCTCGGGCGACCTCAACGGGGTGACCGACTCTGAAACGAAGAACTACAGCGGCCGCGCGAAGATCTTCTTCCGCCCCTATGCCGCCCCTGTGGAAGCACCCGATGAGAAGTACGACATGTGGTTCACCACCGGTCGTGTGCTCGAGCACTGGCACACCGGTTCGATGACGCGCCGCGTCCCCGAACTGCACCGCGCCGTGCCCCGTGCCTTCCTCTACATGCACCCCGCAGATGCCAAAAAGCGCGGTCTCAACCGCGGTGACTGGGCGCTTGTGGAAAGCCGCTACGGCAGCTTCAAAGCCAAGGTGGAAACGGAAGGACGTGATCTCCCGCCCCGGGGAACCGCCTTTACCCCCTTCTTTGATGAAACAGTGATGGTGAACAAGGTGGTGGTGGATGCCGCCGACCCGATTTCGCTTGAACCTGACTACAAAAAAACTGCCGTGCGTATCAGCAAGGCTGACGCCTGATCCCGTGTGAGGAGAATGAGAAGATGTTCAATATGAAAACAGTAATGCTTGCCCTCACCGAGTTGGGTTTTGCTCTGATGGCTCAGGCTGCCGGCGCTGCGGATAATCTCCCGCATCCGCCGCACCCGATTCCGCATCCGATTGAAGGTTATGTGCCGCTCACACCGGACCGAAACATGTGTGCCATGTGCCATCGCGAGAACGGCAAGGCACCCGTGGCCAACCTCTCGCTGCCGGTCTTTAACGTGCCCGCCTCGCACTATGACAAGGACGGGAAGCTTAACGGCAACCGCAACAACTGTGTGATGTGCCATGCACCCATGACGGAGTTCTCGAGCTTCAAACCTCGTGACCTTCAGAACCGTCCTGAGGAGTAAAACCGTCTCTGACGGAGCGTGACTGCGCATGAGTGCCTCGTTTGTCCGGCTTTCGGGCAGGCGGGGCACTCTCTTTTTTTTGCACTTTTTTCCTCAGTACGGGAAAGCGCCTAGGGAAAATTCTGAATGAAGATTGTGCTGAACAAACAAGAGGCAACATTTGTCATACATCTGCCTGACAGCAGCCAAAAAAAGTGCTCTTTCACAGTAAGATGATTCTGTTTGGAGATTCTCTGTCTCTGAACATGTCATTTTCCTTTATTGTTTGGTGCTCTCTCATGCTGCTCACTGGTCGAATTAGCCTATGGTCAGAATTTGCCCACTGCCGGGGAGAGTTTGTTGCGTCCTGATTGAGCGGACGCTTCCGCACCACACAGCTTTGGGCGATGGATTTCACAATCCGCCGCCCTTTTTTTTGGAGATCCGTCTATGGCTGGCAGCCACCACTTCACTTTGGGCGTCACACGTGCCCCGCACCGCTCTCTTCTGAAAGCTCTCGGTTTTGTTGATGAGGAAATCGGCCGTCCGATTATCGGTATTGCCAACTCCTTCAACGAGATTATTCCCGGTCACGTGCACCTGAAGAATCTGGTTCAGGCCGTCAAGGACGGCATCCGCAACGCCGGCGGTGTTCCCATCGAATTCAACACCATCGGCATCTGCGACGGCCTCTCCATGAATCACCTCGGTATGAAATACTCCCTGGTGACCCGTCAGATCATTGCCGACAGCATTGAGGCCACGGCCATGGCCACCCCGTTTGACGCCATGGTCTTCATCCCCAACTGCGACAAAGTCGTGCCCGGCATGCTGATGGCAGCCGCAAGACTTAACCTGCCCTCTATTTTTGTGAGCGGCGGCCCGATGCTGGCCGGTGTTCACAAGGGCAGAAAAATCGGTCTCTCAAATGTGTTTGAGGCAGTCGGACAGCTCGAAGCCGGTACCATCGATGAGGCGGAACTCTGCGACATTGAGAACAAGGCCTGCCCGACCTGCGGTTCCTGCTCCGGGATGTATACAGCCAACACGATGAACTGCCTCACCGAAGCGCTCGGCATGGGGCTGCCCGGTAACGGCAGCATCCCGGCCGTCTACTCTGAGCGTATGCGCCTTGCCAAGAGCGCCGGCATGCAGATTCTCAATGTGCTCAAAGCCGGTCTGCGCCCGCGTGACATCATGACCAGAGAGGCCTTTGACAATGCTGTTGCACTGGACATGGCACTCGGCGGATCCACGAACACCGCCCTTCATCTGCCGGCGATCGCCCATGAGGCGGGTGTAGCGCTCACGCTCGATGATTTTGAACGTATCGCCCAGCGTGTCCCGCAGCTCTCCAAACTGAGCCCCTCAGGGCCGTACTTCATGGAGGATCTCTACGCCGCAGGCGGTGTCTCCGCGGTACTCAAGCGCCTCGCGCAGATGCAGGTGCTCCATGTGGACTCCCCCACCGTCGCCCTGAAAACACAGGGAGAAATTGCTGCTCGCGCCTGTGTCACTGATGAAGAGGTGATTCACACACCGCAGAACCCCGTCTATCCTACAGGCGGCATTGCTGTGCTCAAGGGCAACCTTGCCCCGGAAGGCTCTGTCGTGAAGGAAGGCGCGGTAGCACCCGAAATGCTCCGCCACAAGGGGCCAGCCAGGGTGTACAACTCCGAAGAGGAGGCGGTGGCCGCCATTCTCGGCAAGAAGGTAGTCAAAGGCGATGTGGTTGTCATCCGCTACGAAGGCCCCAAAGGCGGTCCTGGCATGCGTGAAATGCTCACCCCCCACCTCGGTTATCTCCGGCATGGGGCTCGGCGGCGATGTGGCACTCATCACGGACGGCCGCTTCAGCGGCGCCACTCGCGGTGCCTCCATCGGCCATGTGTCTCCCGAGGCAGCCTCGGGCGGCACGATCGCTCTGGTTGAGGACGGCGATATGATCGAGATCGACATCCCCGGGCGCCGGCTTGAGCTGTGCGTTTCAGAGGAGGAACTTGCCCGGCGCCGCGCACAGTGGCAGCCGCCCCGGCGCGAACTCAAAGGGTATCTGAAGAAGTACGCCCGCAACGTCTCCTCAGCCGCTCAGGGGGCCATCGAAGTTTTTGACGACTGATGATGTCTGAAAAAGGAGGTGACTCTTTGCTATCATCGCAAAGTGTTCATCTCCTTTTTTTGCCGGCATTTTTCAAGAAAACACCGGCAAAAATACACTTTTTGCGAACAAAAACAGGGATCTTCAGGGATAAAACCTCCATGAAAGCTTCTTTTTTCACCAGACGGCGCCTGCTGGCCGCCACCGCTGCAGTTCCGTTGCTCGCAAAAGTGGCGCCGGCAGTTTCCGGCAATCCCACGCTGAAAGTAAAAGAGGCTGATGTCGTGATTGTCGGTTACGGTGCAGCCGGTGCCAGTGCTGCCATTGAAGCCGCCGATGCCGGCGCTTCGGTACTGATTCTGGAAAAGTCTCCCGAGGCCTCCCACTGCTCGACCACCCGCCTCTCCTCCGGGATTTACCAGTGTCCGGACGGCGTCATTGACCGGGAAATTCTGGTTGACTACATCTGCTCGACGTATCTGCCCGACGGTGCACAGCTGCGCAAAAGCAGCGCCATGCCGAGCCCGCTCGCCCAGCTTGCCCGAGTATGGGCCGAACTTGCCCCTGAAACGTTTAACTGGTTGAGGTCTCTCGATCCAGACTTCCGAACCGCCTCTTCTCCGCTTTTCACCATCTCACCGTTTGTGAAATTCTGGCACGGCATCAAACCGCATATCCACGCACGGATTGCCACCTATGCCCAGTGGAGCGGATTTTCGTTTTCAACCTACAAAAAACCGAAATCCCAGTCACTGAGCGGAGAAGCTCTCTACAACTGCCTTCACCACGGCATTCTGAAAAGGAAAATCGACATCCTCTACAGCTCCCCGGCAAAGGATCTCCTTGTGGAAAACGGCGTGGTCAGAGGCGTTATTGTTGAGCGTGACGGAATTGAGGAGGTTTACACGGCAAAAAAAGGGGTGATTCTTGCCTCGGGCGGTTTTGCCTTCAATAAAGCGCTCCGGGACAGGATACTGCCCGCCGGGGCCGGCGAATTCGTTGCCTGCTGCGGCACGCCCGCCAATACCGGCGACGGGATCAGTATCGGGATGAAGCACCATGCCGCCATTACCCGATCCCATGCCTTTTTCGACCGTTTCTGCGTGCTACTGCCGGAGAAAATCGGCGGCTGCCGGCTGGGGGTCCCGCTGGAAATTCTCGGGCAGCCCCATACGTTCGTGGTCGACAATGCCGGAAACCGTTTCATAGCCGAGTCCGAACTGCAGGATGCCCACCAGCACTACGGGTTTCTGGAGACGATGCTCACAAGCGACGGAACCGGCAGCAACTATCCTTTTGCCCCCTTCTGGTGCATTATCGACCGCACAGCCATGACGCAGCTCTCCATTGCCACCCTCGGTGAAGGATCAACTGTCAACGGCCTCATTGACTGGAAAAACAATTTTGATGCGCTCCAGAAAAACTGGGTTCTTGAAGGCAAAACCATTGAAGATCTGGCCCGTCAGATTGCCGCCCATCCGGACAACCGCAACCGGATGACCCCTGAGGCCCTCACGCGCAGCTTTAATGCGCTCAACCGTTTTGCCAGAGAAAAAAATGACCGGGATTTTGACCGCTCACCTGCCTCTCTGGCGGTATTTGACGGCGGCCCTTACTATGCCTTCCCGGTCAGCATCGATGTTCCTCACATGGCTGCCGGACTGGCAACAGATCACAACCGGCAGGTTCTTGACACCTCCGGCAGGGTCATTCCCAATCTGTTTGCCGCGGGAGAGGTCGCCCCTGTGAGCCACTATATTCATGACCGGGGCGGACAGCTCTCGGAATGTCTCGTTTTCGGACGCTTTGTCGGACAGTATGTTGCACAAAAAACTGAAAAATCATAGCCTGCAGCGACATCTCGCCGTCTCACTGCTTGTTCTGGCGCTCATACCACTGATTGCCCTTTCGCTTTCGGTCTGGCTGCAGGTCACCGAGGTCAGTGACAGGAGTATTGCCACGGTGCGGAAAACGCTTAGCGGTTTTGCCGTTTCTCTTCAGGAATCGGTTTTTGAGCAGAAGGAAAAAATCGAACAGGCCGCCGTCTCGATCCGTACCCTCGACGCTCTGGTGCTTGACTCCTCGGCCGCCTCTGAAGAGTTTCTCTCGCATTTTCTCTACAGTGCGAGTCTCCGGTTCTCCGCCTCGATTTTTACTGACAACCGGGATCAGCTGCGCGGGTTTTCCGCGGATATTTCCGAATCCACCGCCAGGGACATCCTCAAACAGGTACAGGCCATGTGGGCCTACAGAGACAGCAAGCGTCAGGAGGAAACCTCCATCAGCGAGCTCTACAGCCGGAACGGGCGGTTTTATCTGACCATCATCTCTCCGGTGTACTCTCAGCGCTATTCCGGGGCACTCATCTGCGAAATTGCCGTCTCTGACCTGATCGAAGAGATGGCGGCAACAGAGCTCCCCACGGGAACAAAAATCACGGTGTCCGACCCGGATAAGCGGGAGATCGTGACGTTCGGGCAGGTTGAGAGTTCCGCCCCGATACTGACCAGACTTACCATTCCGACACTCGGCTGGCATCTGAGCTATTACACCCCGAAAGCGGAAATCCTCTCGCGGGCCTACTTTACCGCAAGCGCTGGACTGCTGGTTATTGTGCTCGTTGTCGGCGCCGTCTTTATCACCGGCAGCCGGCACCTCGGGGAACTCTCGGACTTTTTTGAAGAGATCTCTCAACGAATCAGACAGATCAGCACCGGGAATTACACACCGCGCACCACTCCCTCCTCCTTCAACCAGATGCCGGAGGCGCACGCTATTTTGCAGGAATTCGAGAAGATGTCCGACAATCTCGAACAGAGCCGTGCGGAGATTCACCGGATCAACGCCAACCTGGAGAACAATGTCAGAATCCGCACCGCGCAGCTGCGCCAGACGAATCAGGAACTCTCCGCCATTACGAAACTTCTCTTTCCCATAACCGGGGAGCTCAGAAGCGGAAATGTTTTCACCCGGGCGTTCAGCAAACTCAGCCAGGCCAATCATTTCGACACTATCCGGATCACCCCGGAACCCGTGACTGAGAGTGAAACCGCTTTTTCCACAAAACTCCCGAACGGGGACTTTCTGAGCGTTTCGAAGGAGAAGGGACTCAGCCGCAAAGACCGGGATGCTGTGGCAAGATTTGCCGGGTTTCTCGGCGTTGTCATTGAAAATGAAATTCTTCTGCATAAGACCAGAAATCAGCACGCGACGCTATCCGCCCTGTTCTCGTCCATGTCAGAAGGTTTTGCCATTTTTAATGCCAGAAACGAACAGATCTTTATCAACAGCAGACTCACCGGGATTCTGAAACTGTCTCAGGAAGGCAGGGAAATACTTCAGAAGCTCCAGACCGGTACTGTGGAAGCAGAGTCACTGGGTCTTTTTGGAGACGCTCTTCGGGATAAGGACCGCGCTTATGTCTGGAAGCCTGACACCTTCACCGGCAAAGAGTACCGCTTTGATATACGCAGCATCCGGGTGGAGCTCTCAGACGGTCCGGGAAGTGCCCTTATCGTGAGGGACATCACGCAGGAGTTTGAGACAAACCGTCTCAAGGACGACGTCATCGCCCTTGTCTCTCATGAGCTCAACAACCCGATCAGCACGCTGATCCTCGGGCAGGAGACGCTGCGCGACAAAAGCGACAGACTGCCTGCTGATATGCAAGCTGCCATTCTTGACAACCTTATCGCAGAGACTTACCGGCTCAAGGAGTTTGTTCGTGACTGGCTCGATATTTCTATGCTCAGCAACGGGATGATTCCCTGCAGCAGAGCGCCGCTCGATCTCGTTGCCCACCTTGAGGATACGACCTCCCGATGGCTTGAGACGCATCAGGTGGCACTCGAATTTAATCCGCCGGCAGACGGGATCATCATCTCCGGTGACGATAAAAGACTCTCCCAGATTTTTATTAATCTTCTCGAGAATGCCTTCCGGTATAACGACAAACCGGAAAAGAAAATCAGCATCAGAATCGACCCTGCCCCGAAAGGCTATGTTTCCGTTTTTTTCAGCGATAACGGCATTGGAATCCAGCCCGGCAATCTTGAACGCATTTTTGACCGCTTCTACCGTTCAGAGGACGCCCGGAAATTTGCTTTTTCCGGCTCCGGCCTGGGACTGGCAATCTGCCGCGGAATTGCCCAGGCACATGATGGTACACTGAGAGTCACGCACTCTGAGCCCGGGAAAGGGTCGGAGTTCTGTTTAACCTTACCTGCCGGCGACTGACAATGAGTGACACCAGACCAACCATTCTCGTAGTTGACGATGAGCGCAGACTGAACCAGCTCATCGCCACCAACCTCATGCTTGAAGGCTACCGGGTGTACTCCTGCTACTGCGGGGCCGAAGCACTCAGTGAGATGGCCAGAATCAGACCCGATCTGGTGATTCTTGACATCATGATGCCGGACGTTGACGGACTGGAGGTTCTACGGCAGATCCGCCTGAGCTCCAACGTTGCCGTCATCATGCTCACAGCACGGTCGAGAACCGAAGAAAAAGTCAAGGGACTGCAGTTCGGGGCGGATGATTACCTCGCGAAACCTTTCTCCTTCAGTGAACTGCTGGCCAGAATTGCCGCCATTCTGCGCAGAGCCTCAAGCGGCAGTGAACACCTTCCTGTTGAGAAAACCATTGCCTCGGCAACGGTACTCTGCGATCTGAGCAAACATCAGGTGACAGTTCAGGGAACACCTGTGCCTCTGGCCAATCTTGAATTCAAACTGCTCTCGGAATTTATGCGCGCCGAAGGACGGGTGTTAACCCATGATTACCTCATCTCGGTGGCCTGGCCCTCCAACGAAGGAGATATCACCACGCTGAGAGTCGCAGTCGGTAAACTGCGCACCAGACTCAAGGCGATCAGCGGACGCGACTATATTGAGACCATTCACAAACTCGGCTATAAATTCTCTGATCCGGAGTGATACCGCTCTCCCGGGCTACTCCTTTTGACGTCTGTCAAAGGCAGGAGTGCAGTTTATCTTTTCTTTAGGTTTCTGATTCCGTCCTTTACGTTTTCTTTAGCTTTGCTCACTACCCTTTCTCCTGAAAGCCCCCCAGATTGCTTTCACACTTTCAGGAGAAAATGATGAATAAAACCATAGCTGCCATCTTCGCAGCGTCCTGCCTTCTTTTAGGCTCGGCCCCGAGTTTTTCTGCCACCGATGTCATGCTCAAGCACAAAGACGTCGCGTGCGCAACCTGTCACGGAACGGATAAACCCGCCCAAGCAGCTGACCAGTCGGCCTGCATCAAGTGCCACGGTCAGTTCAAGGGTAAAGTCGTTCCCAATGCCGACTACAACCCTGACCGTAATCCCCGCCGTCCCGTGATTGAAGTCAATCCGCATGACTCGCACCTTGGTGACGTGCGCTGCACGCTGTGCCACCGTGAACACACCAAGAGTCCTGAGGCTGCCTGCGTCCAGTGCCACAAGAACTTCCGTCTCAACACCAAGTAATTTTTAGGGGAACACAAAATGACTCATGGGAAGAAATTCGCCCTCTCCGGGCTTGCCGTGGCCTGCTCTTTCGCCCTTATCGGCAATCTTCAGGCAAAAGAAATCAAATACGATGCTGACGTCGCGATTGTTGGCGGCGGTACTGCCGGCATGGTGGCTGCAGCCTTTGCTGCGGAAAACGGTCTCAAGCCGGTTCTGATTGAAAAGCTGCCCGGTGTCGGCGGCAACCTGATGATGCTCGAAATTACATTCGGTCAGCGTACAAAGTTCACTGATGCCGACAACGTCTACTATCCGGCTCCTGAGCTGATCGCTGATTATCTCAAGTACAGCCACTACATGGTCAATCCGGTGATGGTCAAGCGCTTTATTGAACGCTCGGGTCAGAACATCCAGTGGCTCACCAACCGCGGTGTCGAAATCGTCAGCAACACTGCCACCGAAGTCAACGGACGCCGTGTCGGTCATGTTTATAAGTATGTGTTTCCGCATCGCAACATGATTGAAGCCATGCGCAAGATCATCCTGGAAAACGGCGGGAAAATCATTGTCGAAACCCGTGCCGACAAGCTCTTTCAGGATAAGTCCGGCCGTGTGGTCGGTGTGCACGGTAAGGACTACAAGGATGATGACATCATCGTCAACGCCAAGGCCGGTGTGATTCTGGCTGCCGGCGGCTATGGTGCCAATCCCAAACTGCTCAAGCTCCTCAATCCGGATATGCCCGCCGATACGCAGACTGCCGGTCTGAAAACCAATACCGGTGACGGTATTCAGATGGGTATGGATATCGGGGCGCAGACTGCCGGCGGCGAGACCTTCATTTCCGAAGGCGCCCTGCCCTGGCAGGTTGACTACCGCGACATGATCGCCCAGAAGACCTGGATTGCTGCAAATGTGCTCAACAAAGGACCGAGTCTGCAGCTCAACAAAAACGGCAAACGCTTTTTCAATGAAGGTCTTGGCGGTGACTACTCCGTTTCCGGCAATGCCATGCGTGTGAACGGCAACTACCTCTACACGCTCATTGATGACAATGAGAAAAAGGACATTGAGTCCGGTTCCGGCGCCGTATTCGGGTACTTCGGCCATGCGCTGCCCGGCGACAAGATGACCGGCCTGAGCAATCTCTTCTCCGGTAAAGGTCATATGGCCAAGGTTGCCTTTGTGGGCAATACGGTTGAGGAAGTGGCCAAGAAAGCCGGTCTGGATCCCAAGGTCGTCCGCGAAACCGTGGATCGCTACAACAAAATGTGTGAAGAAGGTGTCGATAGCGACTTCAACAAAGATCCCCGTTATCTTCGCCCTGTCAAGCAGGGTCCCTTCTATATCGTGAAGGGACAGCACACCATCTGTGACACCGCCGGTGGTCTGCTTGTCAATGAAGACGCCCAGGTTATCAACACCAGCGGCGACCCGATTCCGGGTCTGTACGCCTCCGGCGCCATGGCTGGCGGCAAGTACGGTCCTTCCTACGTCTACAACATTGCCGTCGGTTACGCTTCCGCCACAGCCATGATGGGCGGTACCTTTGCCGTTCAGCACATGGCAAAGGAAGCACTGGGCAAGACCATTGTCTACTCGCCTGACTTACCGAAGCCGGCAAAGTAAAGTTCCACAAGAGTCTCCTGTGGTCTGAGGGAAAGGGAGGGATGCCGGGCAACCGGCATCCCTCCCGTCCTTTTTTCACAGAAGCGCTTGAACTGGTATGGAAATCTTGGACACCTCTTGGAGAAAAAGTATGACCATACCAG
>CAJJRX010000020.1 GCA_905194315.1 uncultured Sutterella sp.
GTACGGTGGGTGGTGTGGAAGGGGCAAGTGGGGAATCTCACTTCCCCTATCCGATCTGTCCGGAACTACTCCTTTTTCAGAAAGAAAAATCGAAGACAGAACTGAGCAATTTCCCTTAGAATAGCGTCGTTGAATTTCGTATAAAGAGAGCGTGAACGGGAGCGGATCCGCTCTCCAGGCTGTTTTCTGTCCTTGTTCTCAAGGCCTGCTGCCGGTTTGTCCGGCAGAGTTATACCGAAAGAGCGTATAATAATCGTTTTATTTTTAGTATCTACCTCCTTGCGTGGGGCTTTACATGACCAAGTACGTATTTGTTACCGGCGGCGTTGTCTCTTCTCTGGGTAAAGGCATCGCCGCCGCTTCTTTGGCGGCTATCCTCGAATCTCGTGGCCTGAAGGTGACGATGATCAAACTCGATCCGTACATCAACGTTGACCCGGGTACGATGTCGCCGTTCCAGCACGGTGAAGTGTTCGTGACCGAAGACGGTGCGGAAACCGACCTTGACTTAGGGCACTATGAACGTTTCATCTCCACGAAGATGCACAAGCCCAACAACTTCACGTCTGGTCAGATTTATGAAAGCGTGTTGCACAAGGAACGCCGCGGTGAGTACCTCGGCAAGACCGTGCAGGTGATTCCTCACATCACCAACGAAATTCAGGAATTTATTCAGCGCGGTGCCGCTTCCACCTTTGATGGAAAGCCTGATGTGGCTGTGGTGGAAATCGGCGGTACGGTCGGTGACATTGAATCGCTTCCCTTCGTTGAAGCTGTCCGTCAGATGTCGTTCCGCGTCGGCCGTAACAACACCTGCTTTATTCATTTGACCCTCTGCCCGTGGATCGCCTCCGCGGGTGAGCTGAAGACAAAACCGACGCAGCACTCCGTGCAGAAGCTGCGTGAAGAGGGCGTTTACCCCGATCTGCTGCTGTGCCGTGCAGAACACATGATCCCTGAAGGGGAGCGCGCCAAGATTTCGCTTTTCTCCAATGTGCCGATGGACTGCGTGATCAGCGTGGCTGATGCCAAGACGATCTATGAAGTGCCGCTGATGCTGCATGCTCAGGGTCTTGACGACATCGTCTGCAAGAAGCTCGGTCTTGAAACCAAACCCGCAGATCTGTCCGCCTGGGAAAACATCGTTCACCGCATCAAGAACCCCGAACGTGAAGTCACGATCGCCATGGTGGGCAAGTATGTTGATTACGCCGACAGCTACAAGTCGCTCAATGAGGCACTCTGCCATGCCGGTATCCATACCAACACCCGTGTGAAGACGCTCTTTGTGGACGCCAGCCAGATCGAAGAGGAAGGCGCTGACAAGATTCTGCGTGACGTTGACGCCATTCTTGTTCCGGGCGGCTTCGGCAAGCGCGGTACCGAAGGCATGATCAGTGCCATCGAATATGCCCGCGTTAAAAAGATCCCGTATCTCGGTATCTGTCTGGGTATGCAGATGGCTGTGGTTGAATTCGCCCGCCACGTCTGCGGTCTGGGCGGCGCCAACTCCACCGAGCTTGATCCTGACACGGCCCATCCGGTGGTGGCGCTCATCACCGAGTGGCAGGACCGCTCCGGCAAGATCCAGAAGCGCGACGAAACGTCCGATCTCGGCGGCACGATGCGTCTGGGCCGCCAGGAGGTGCCGGTTGAAGAAGGCACGCTCGCGCACAAGATCTACGGTGATGTGGTGGCAGAACGTCACCGTCACCGCTATGAAGTCAACAACGCCTACGTGGCGCAGTTTGAAGAAAAGGGTATGGTCATTTCCGCCCGTACCCCGACAGAGCATCTCCCTGAAATGATGGAGCTGCCGGATCATCCGTTCTTCTTCGCCGTGCAGTTCCATCCGGAATTCACGTCGAATCCGCGTTTCGGCCACCCGCTCTTCAAGGCTTATGTGGAAGCCGCGATTGCGCACAAGGCCGCAAAGGAAGCTGCCGCTCAGTAATGAACGGTGAGTTGACTTTGTAAAGAAAAAGGCAGCTCTCACCAGCAGGTTTGGTGAAACTGCCTTTTTTCTTGAAAAATCAGGCGGTGTGCAGGGCCGCCCGGAAAACGAATTCAAACAAGATTTGTCGCCTCTGCTCTCCGGAGTTGGGCTACACTTTAGCCTGCAACGGTGATCCCGGTTCCGCTCCCTGGCGAGCCGGTGAGGCACCATGAACTGAACAATTGACTGAGTGCTCTGAATGCCGCCGGTGGTGCGTGCTTCAGACAGTGAGACTAGAGAAGTATGAAACTTTGTGGTTTTGATATCGGCCTGGACAAGTCGTTTTTCCTGATGGCCGGTCCCTGTGTGATTGAAAGTGAACAGATGGCGCTCGATATTGCCGGCGTTATGAAAGAGATCACCGGTAAACTGGGGATCCCTTACATTTTCAAGGCCAGCTACGACAAGGCCAACCGTACGAGTGAAACCTCGTTTCGCGGTCTCGGGATGGAAGAGGGGCTGCGCATTCTTGCCCGTGTGAAGTCCGAACTCGGTATTCCCGTGGTCACCGACGTGCACACGAGTGAAGAGGTTCCGGTTGTCGCCGGCGTGGTGGATGTTCTGCAGACGCCCGCCTTCCTGTGCCGTCAGACCGACTTTATTCATGCCTGCGCGCTGTCGGGCAAGCCTGTGAACATCAAAAAAGGTCAGTTCCTCGCCCCTGGCGATATGAAGAACGTGGTGGAAAAGGCCCGCGCGGCGGCACGCTCCGCCGGCCTTGAAACAGACAATTTCATGGTCTGTGAACGCGGTGCAAGCTTTGGCTACGGCAACCTTGTCTCGGATATGCGCTCGCTTGCCATCATGCGCGAAACCGGTGCGCCTGTTGTGTTTGACGCAACTCACTCCGTGCAGCTTCCGGGCGGCAACGGCGGCTCCTCCGGCGGTCAGCGCCAGTTTGTGCCCGTGCTCGCCCGTTCGGCTGTGGCTGCCGGCGTCTCCGGGCTCTTTATGGAAACCCATCCGAATCCTGCCTGTGCCAAGAGTGACGGTCCCAACGCCGTGCCGCTCGAAAAGATGTCTGCGCTTCTTGAGAGCCTCGTTGAGCTCGATCGCGTGGTCAAGGCGGCGCCGTTCCTTGAAGACAGCATTAACGACTACAAACCATTCAACTGTTAAGCGTGGCTCAGTGCCACTCACTCCTAAAAGGGAAAAGAAAAATGAGTTCCATCATTGACATTATCGGTCGTGAAATTATCGACAGCCGCGGCAACCCGACCGTTGAAGCCGAAGTCTGGCTCGAGAGCGGTGCCATGGGCCGTGCTGCAGTTCCCTCCGGCGCCTCCACCGGCGTGCGCGAGGCGCTCGAGCTGCGCGATAAGGATCCCAAGCGCTACGGCGGCAAGGGTGTTCTGACGGCTGTGGCCAATATTTCCGGCGAAATCGCTGATGCGCTCATCGGTATGGAAGCCTCTGATCAGGCCTTTATCGACCGTACCATGATTCAGCTTGACGGGACCGAAAACAAAGGCCGTCTCGGTGCCAATGCGATTCTGGCCGTTTCGATGGCTGTGGCCCGCGCCTCGGCCGAGGAAACGGGGCTGCCGCTGTACCGCTACTTCGGCGGTATGGGTGCCATGCAGATGCCGGTGCCGATGATGAATGTGATCAATGGCGGCGCTCATGCCAACAACAACCTTGACCTGCAGGAATTCATGATCATCCCGCTCGGCGCTCCGACCTTCTCTGAGGCTGTGCGCTACGGTGCGGAAACCTTCCACGCCCTCAAGAAGATCATCAACGCCCGCGGCATGTCCACGGCTGTGGGTGACGAGGGCGGCTTTGCCCCCAAGTGCGAAAGCCACGAGGAAGCTATTGAACTCATTCTTGAAGCCATTCAGGCTGCAGGTTTCGAAGCCGGTAAGGATATCGCCATCGGTCTGGACTGCGCATCGAGCGAATTCTTCGAAAACGGCAAGTACGTCATGAAGAAGTCCTCCGGCAAGGCGCTCACGGCTGAAGAATGGATTGATGTGCTCACCGACTGGGTCAACCGCTATCCGATCATCTCCATCGAGGACGGCATGGCTGAAGGCGACTGGGAAGGCTGGGCCAAGCTCACTCAGGCGCTCGGCAAGCGTGTGCAGCTCGTCGGTGACGACCTCTTTGTGACCAACCCCGCCATTCTCAAGGAAGGTATTGAAAAGGGTGTGGCCAACTCCATCCTGATCAAGGTCAATCAGATCGGTACGCTCACGGAAACGATCGAAGCCATCGAAATGGCCAAGCGCGCCGGTTACACGGCTGTGGTGAGCCACCGCTCGGGTGAAACTGAAGACAGCACCATTGCCGACCTGGCTGTGGGCCTTAATGCCGGTCAGATCAAAACGGGTTCCATGAGCCGTTCTGACCGCATTGCGAAGTACAATCAGCTTATCCGCATCGAAGAGCATCTCGACGGTGTTGCTGTCTATCCTGGCCGCGACGCTTTCTACTGCCTTCGCAAGTAACTCTGAGGAACCTTTCTCATGCTTCGCCACGTACCGTTCGTTATTCTCGCCTTGTGCTTCGGAGTGCTGTCCTATCAGCTCTTCGGGCCTGACGGTGCGTGGTTTCATGCGGAGGATCTGCGCCGTAATCTGGCCGAACAGCAGCGCCAGAACGAGCAGCAGCGCCTTCGCAATGAAGAGCTCCGTGCGGAGCTCGCGTCGCTCGAGAACGGCAGTGAGGCGATTGAGGAACGCGCAAGGCGTGATCTGTACATGGTCAAGGCCGGTGAAATTCTTTTCCGTCTGGAAACGCCGGCCGACTATGAAAAACGCATGACTGAACGTGCAGCCATGCCAGACTACCGCAATCCCGACATCAAGTTCTCACATCCGACTTTCTCCGCCAAACGCTCGGATCTGTACTACGCACCGCGTAATGCCAGAGCGCCGGCCTCGGCGGACAAGCGCTAAAGGCGCCTGAAAAAAAACACCTCCCTGCCGGGAGGTGCTTTGCACTCAGCGGATGATGCGCGGCGGTCTGCCCGCCATACGTCCCATCGGAGTGTCATCCTCGTGGTGATGGTGTTCCGCGAGCTGACGCTCATAGGCCTCATCATCCTCCTCGTCAAAATCCTCGTTCACGATTTTGTCGGCAAACGTGAGGAAGCTCGGCACGATCGCAGCCTCGTCACTGAGAGCCTCCGGATCGTCAACCTCCTCAATGTGAAGAACGCGGATTTCAAACTGCAGGGCAATGCCGGCGAGCGGGTGATTGGCCTCAAGCACGGCCATGCCTTCCGCGACATCGGTGACGCGCCACATGCGGCCGTCAGGCTGCTCGCCCGGAATCTCTTCAAACGTGAGACCGGGGACGATCACGTCAGGTTCGCCGAGCTGGCTGGCAGGCACCATCCGGATTGCCTCATCGTCATACTCGCCGAAGGCCTCTTCGGGCTCAAGCTTGATAAAGAAGCCCTCTCCCTCAAAGCGTCCTTCAAGCGCCTTTTCCAGTTTGGGCAGAATATCGCCGTGTCCGTGCAGGTAGGTGAGCCCCTCGGGGCCGGTTTCTTCAAGAATTTTGCCGCTCATGTCGGCCATGCGTACCGACAGGGTGACGAGCCGGTCATTTTCAACCGCTAAAGACATTTTTAAACTCCACTTCTGATTGCACCAGAGGGCGTAAAGCCGCGGGTTTCATCCGGCAGGCTTTTCCGGCCGGGCCAGAGCAGGGCAATCGGAATCACAATAAACCAGGGTTCGGGCAGACACAGCAGAAGCGCTGCCGCCCCGGATTTTCCCATATCATGCAGACGGCGTGCAGTCGCCGCCATCGTATAAAAAAGCAGTGCGTTGGTGATCAGCGGGATGGGATACTCCCCGAGCCACATGATCACCGAGTCCGGAATCTGCTCCTCCCAGTCTGCCGCGGCCATGGCAAGCACATACATCAGCATGAAAAGCGATCCCGCAATGAGAAGCGAAACCGCATACTCGCGCCGGGAGGCTTTACGCTGAGGATTGTAGGCATCGCCGAGACGTATGGCCAGATCGACAAACCGGTTGGACAATTTCAGAGCACGCTCACAGAAAGGTTTCAGAAACGAAAGCCCCGTCACTTCACTGGAGGTGACAGGGCCTGGGGGCAGACGCAGCCGGGCTTAGCGGAGCTGTTCAGCCAGCAGCGTCAGAATGTTCGAGGCAACCCCCGTGGGATCGGCACCGCCGTCAGGGCCCTGAACCGTCAGGCGGCTCGTCGTGGCGCCGTTGTCAAGGTGCAGACGGTACTGCGGAGCTTCAACAGCGGCATCCGAGTTGAACATTTTGTCAAAGAGACCGCGTTCGGACTTCTTCTGACGTTCATAGGCCGGATCGAGGTAGCGCACGAGGTAGTAGCCCGAGGAGCGGTCACGGTCGACAACTTCAAAGCCCATGCGGTCAACAACGAGGCCGAGTGTGCGCCAGGCGCGGTCAAACGGTTCGTTGATGTCAACGGCCGTCAGATTGCCCTGCGCATCTTTCACAGGGTTGCTGAGCGCGGTCTGCGGCGTCACGTCCTTGCTGGGCACTTCAGCTGTGCTCTTGACAGCTTTCTGAGCCGGATTGAGTTCGTTTTCAATGTGCAGCGCCAGACGCTTGAGCATTTCGGCTTCAAGCACAGGGTCGGAGGGACCGGGCTGCCAGCGGGAGGATTCCTTGTCATGACCGGTGAGCACTTCAACCATGCTGCGGTGCGTGATATACACGTCACTCGTGCCGTCGGTATTGCGTTCCACGCGGGCGCGGTACTGATCGCGCTCACCCGTGGAGTAGGCAAAGTCGATCACCTTGCCGAGTGTCTGGCGGATGAAGTCCTGCGGAAGCTTGGCCTTGTTCTCAGCCCAGCCTGTTTCAATGTAACCGGTCTTGGGATCCTGCGAGGCGATGTTCAGACCGACCGTGCCCCAGAAGTCCTGAAGAATCGGCCAGACGTTCTGGGCATCCATCTTCACATGCAGCCAGCGGGTATTGCCGTCACGCATCATCGTCGAGAGCGTGGTTTTCTGCACGATGTTATCCGTGCGCTCCTGCGGAGCCTGACTGGCCTGAGCGCGGGCGGCTTCGGCGTTGGCACTCACAGCACCGCGGCGGGCGGGAATATCAAAGCGGTCATTCTGGGGAATCGGAGCCAAATCGGGCGGCACTTCCAGATTCGTACGAGATTGTGCGGCGCTGTATTGGACCTTGTCATCGCTAAAGTTAACCCCTAAAGCGGAGCACCCGCCCAACGCAACAAGAGCAGGGGCTAACGCCATGCACAAGAATCGTTTGTTCATAATCATCCTTCAAATTGAATTTCTGGTGAAGATTGTCCGTTCCGCCGCATCTGCGATGCTAGGAATGAGAGTTATCCTGTGTCCCGGCCGGCACCCTGAAAGAGCACCGGCAAACGGGGTAACGTTAAAACTCTTTGATTCTATCAAAATACAGGTACTGTGACACGGCTCGAGATTCAAAAGAGTGAAACCGAGTTTAGCGCCGCTCACTCGGTACCGAGCGGATAGGCAAGAGGTTCTGCACGGCTCGGTTTTGCATAGGCGAGGCGGCACATGGCCAGATTCCGGCTGGTGATCCCCTGCTCGAGTGCCACAAGACGCGCTCCGGCGGGGATAAAACCGAGAATCTCGTTTTCCGCCCAGGAATGTGCGTCCCGTGCCGGACGGCCCCAGATATCACGGTTGGCTCGCAGGAACGTCTCCATAATGAAGATTCCGCCCTCACGCAGGGACCGCCAGTAGTGCTCAAAGTGGTCACGGAAAAGATAGTTGGTCACCACGATGGCATCAAAGCGTTCCGCCTCCCAGGGCCATTCCTCCCCTTCGAGATCTCTCGCTTCAACGGTCAGTCCGGGCGTACCCACAAGGGGCTCCATGGCGTGTACGTCCATATCCACGGCCGTGACGGAGAATCCGTTCAGAAGAAACCAGGCCGTGTGGCGCCCTGCGCCGCAGGCTACATCAAGAACATGACCGCGCGGGCGGATAAGCGGGGCAAAACGGGTCACCCACCGTGACGGGGTGATCATAGCCGGGCAGCTGCCGGGAGTAAACATAACGACCTCCAATCAGATAACCAGAGAAACAACCCACTTGCCGAAGACAATGAACGGGTAGGCCACATAGTGCAGCAGCCCGAACATCAGCAGTCCGAGCAGAATCCACTGCCCGTACGGCGTAATGCGGTCATAGACCCGGGCAAGCGGTTCGGGCAGCAGGTGCAGCACGATATTTCCGCCGTCCAGCGGCGGCAGAGGGATAAGGTTAAAGGCCATCAGCATCAGGTTGACGGCAACCCCGGCTTTGGCAACCTCGAAGAAAAAATCCTCATAGATGCCGAGCATGATGATCAGTTTGAGCAGAAGCACCCAGCCGATGGCCTGAAGGAGATTACACAGCGGTCCGGCCACGGCGGTGAGCGCAAATTTCTGACGCCATTTCCCTCTGAAGTTCATCGGATTCACAGGAACAGGTTTGGCCCAGCCGAAAACCGGCATAAAGCCGCCGGAGAGGGCGGACATAATAAAGAGGACGCCCGGAACCAGCAGGGTGCCGACCGGATCGATATGGTTGATGGGGTTGATCGTCAGACGCCCCATGCGTTTTGCAGTCGGATCTCCGAGTCTGTATGCCATCCAGCCGTGTGCGACCTCATGCAGAGTGATGGCAAAAAGCAGCGGGATGGTATAGGCGCAGATTGTCTGAATAAACATCGGGCCAAACATGGCGGATAAACTCCTTTAGGCCTGTGAGCCATATGTCGGTGGTTTCGGAACGGACATGCCGTGCAAACCGCAGGCATCAGCGCCCGAGCACGGTCCAGACGGGGACAAGATCTCCGGGAATGAGTCCCTGCATGCCCGGCTGCGGACGGTCGCTGTCAAAACTGTGGAAATCGGAGCCGGTGCTCGCGAGAAAACCCATCTGACGGCAGACATTACTGTAGTACTCGTTGGCGCGCTGGGACTGTGAGCCGGAGACGACTTCAATCGCGTCGCCGCCGAGCTTTTTAAAGTCCTGCATAAGCGCATCGGCCATCCACAGTTCCTTGAAGTGATAGCGTCCGGGGTGAGCCACGACGGCCAGACCGCCGGCGCTGTGAATGAGTTCAACCACTTCGGCAAGTGACGGCCACTCGATCCTCACGCAGCAGGATTTGTTGCTCGAGAGATATTTGTCAAAGGCGGCCTGATACGAGTCCACATACCCCTGCTGATAAAGCCAGCGGGCAAAGTGGGTGCGAGAGAGGTTGTCTTTGTTTTCCGCAAGGGCGAGAGCCCCTTCGTAGGCGCCTTCAATACCGGCGACCTCCCGGAGTTTTTCGCCGATTACGCGCCCGCGGTAGTCGCGTTTGGTGCAGACATCGCGGAAAAAGCGTTCAACACCGGCGCTCTCAGGGTCCATTCCCAGACCGACAACGTGAATCACACTGTCGGCCCAGAGCGTGGAGACCTCCACCCCGGGGATGAATCGCATGCCGAAATCTTCCGCCGTGCGCTGCGCCTGATGCACACCATCCATGGTGTCATGGTCGGTGAGGGAAACCATTTCCACACCATTCTCATGCGCTAAAGTCATCACCTCTGCCGGGGTAAGCCGGCCGTCTGAAACTGTTGAATGCATGTGAAGGTCTACTAGCATATCGGTCACTGTCACAAAATAGAAGAAATCGTGAAAGTCATTATAGGCGAGAGAGCCGCTCAGCTTTGAGCCGGATAACGCTCTTTTCTTGAACAGTTGTGTCTTTTCGCCGGCCGGCGTACGCCTTTGCGGCAGGCCGGATCAGGATAGTGTATACAAAAGACTAACTGTTTTAGTCGGATTTGAGTAAAATATCGGGACACCCGATTCAGCAGTCCTCTGCCGTGCAGAATGCGCGGCGGATTTTTAACAGATTAAGCCTTTAGCTGGCTGCCGGCACAGAGATGCCGTGCGCTTTAAGAGAAAATGGATACATTACAGAAACTGCTTTTTACTCAGGCTGCCGCCCGTGCAGAGACCGTCACTCTTGATGAGTCCTTTAACGAAGCGGTCGCTCATCAGCACCTGCCGCTCGCCGTGCGCCGCCTTGCCGGCGAGGTGACCGCCAGTGCCCTTCTTGCCGCTGCTGCGCTGCAGTTTAACGGCACAGTCATCATGCAGGTTGCCGGTGACGGCCCTGTGAAACTTCTGGTGGTTGAAGTCCGTCCGGAGCTCATCTACCGCGTCTCGGTGACGCTGCGCGATCCTGAGGCGCTCATTGACGAGAATGCCACGATGCAGTCGCTGATTAACGCCGGCGGCCGCGGTCAGTGCGCTCTGATCCTGGATCCGGCCGACCGTCCCGAAGGCGTGCAGCCCTATCAGGGGATTGTCGCCCTTGACGGTGAAACGTTTGCCGAGGTGATGATGAACTACTTCGCCCGCAGTGAGCAGGTGCAGACCCACATTGCCCTCGCGAGTGACGAGAGCCGCGTGGGCGGTCTGATGATTCAGAAGATGCCGGTCATGGGCGGCAAGGCACTGCCCGAGAACTACGATGAGGAAGCCTGGGATCGCCTCAAACTTTTTGCCGGTACGGTTCGCAGCGAGGAGCTGCTCACGCTCACGCCTGAGGAAATCAACCGCCGCCTCTTCTGGGAGGAATCCCCCACGGTCACTTTTGAAGGCAAGCCGCAGTTCAAATGCCGCTGCAGTGATGAGGGTGTGCGTCAGATGATCCGCTCTCTGGGCAGAGAGGAGGCAGACTCCATTATTGACGAGTTCGGTCAGATCGAAGTGACCTGCCACTACTGCGGTCATGTCCGCACGTTCGATGCGATTGACGTGGCTTCGATCTTCTCTGATGCACCGGTTCAGCCTGTGCACTGAGTCAGGCTGAATGCCGCCAATGCAAAAGGCACCCGAAGGGGTGCCTTTTTTGGTGGAAGCGTCTCTGTAGAGATCGTTGAGCGCTTCGGCCATCGTCGGATGCGCAAAATCATGTTGCGCAGGTCCGTATACGGCAGCCCGGCTTTTATTGCCACCATGATGATGTGAATGAGCGTATCAACGTGTTCCATTCTCAAATCCTTTTGTCTGTGGTGCCGTCGTGTCACAGCCCGGCGGATAGGAGCACAAAAGGCCGTACCGGGCTCGTCAGCGCTATTACAAGTACAGAAGGATTATATTTGATAGTACTGGAAGAAAAGTAACTGCCTTTTGAGCTCTAACAATTCGTTGCAATGCAGTGCTCTTTCCAGCGCGAAACCCCTGTGCGCCAGAACGATCGGATATTATCCGCACCAATTGCGGTAAAGCCCAGATGCGTCCAGGCGCGCTCGAGTTCGGCGAGCAGAGCATCAGGATTGAGCGGGGTGGCACCCTGCTGCTTGGAGAGTTTCTGTCCCCTGTTGTTGAGTACGAGCGGCAGATGCAGATAGCGCGGGACCGGCAGCTCCAGCGCCTGCATGAGCATGATCTGACGGGCGGTGTTGTCGAGCAGATCCGCCCCGCGAACCACATCGGTGATGCCCTGAAAGGCATCGTCTGTGACAACAGCCAGCTGATAGGCCCACAGCCCGTCGGCACGGCGCAGAATAAAGTCGCCGACCTCCTTCTCCACGTTCTGCACCTGAGGACCGTAGTGCCGGTCGCACCAGTGAACCGGCTCACCGGTGCTGAGAAAACGTATCGCCCGGACGGGACGCCCTCCGGTGCCCCTGCGGCAGGTGCCGGGATACACATTCGGGCTCAGACCGAGTTCGACAGAGCGTTCCTGCGCCTCTTTCCTGCTGCAGGCACAGCCGTAGGCAAGACCGGCAGCAAGCAGTTTTTCGAGGGCCTCACGGTAGGCGTCGTTTCTGTCGTGCTGATAAAGCACAGGTTCATCACTTTCGAGTCCGAGCCGTGAAAGTGTATTGAGGATATGGGCAGGAGCCCAGTCGAGATCCCTCGGGGGATCGATATCTTCAATACGGACAACCCAGACACCCTCGTGCGCACGCGCGTCCAGATAGCTGGCCATGGCCGCCACCAGACTGCCCGCATGCAGAGCGCCGGTGGGAGAGGGGGCAAAACGGCCCCGGTAGGTCTTACTCACTCGGTTTCCTCCAAAAAAGGAGGTCAGCTTCTTCACTCCGGAAAAAACTGACCTCCGACAGGATTGCCTCAGACAGGCATCAGGCCCTGGTGTGAACCTGAATCAGAGGTTCATCACTCACAGCGGCGGGCGCCACATAAGGACGGCCGGGATATTTCACCGCTTCATAGACGACCGGATGAATGAGCTCGGGACGGGTATGCACCTGCACGAGCGGTGTTTCATCATCTTCACGGCTCACCGCGGCAGTCACACGACCGGGGTAGCGGGCCGCCTGATAGGAGTACGGTTCGGCTTTGGCCGGATCGGTGTGCACCTGAACGAGTCCTGCACGGGCAAGGTTCTCTTCGAGTCCGCGGGCGATTTCAAGCGTTTCGCGCGAAACCTCCACAACCTCTTTGAGTACAGGGGCCTGTGCGGCGGGTTCTGCGTGAATGGCGGCGCGGGCCTGTTCAGCCACAATTTCCACCGGCGCGGCATCCTGCGCGCTCACGCTCACCGGTTCTTCAAGCTCCTGAGCAATGACTTCGCTCACGGCATCGGCAAGAGTGACCGGTTCCTGATCAGCCGGCATCTCCTGCGCCGGGGCGGCAGTCTTGACGGGGCTGACCACGGCAGGCTGCCCGGCACTGAGAAGCTCATCGGCGACCTGCTGGGCAAGTTTCGTCGAAGGGCTCACCTTGCTGTGGCGCGAGAGCACCGTGGGGGCTTCCGTGGAGAAGTCGGACTTCGTCACTTCTGCAACTGCGGCAACAATCGCCTTCTTCGTGCCCTGAAGGACTTCAGGCTGCTGAGCGGCAGTCTGACGCTGACGGCGACGGCGGGGATTGGCTTCCGCGCTTTCAAAGCGCTTCGTGATCTTCTGGGCCACATCATTCATGTGGGCCTGATCAGCAAGGGGCTTTGTCTCTGCACTGCGCGTTTCGATCTGAACAAGCGCTTCGGGTTCAGCGGCAGGCGCTTCGGAGGTTACCGGGCGGCCAAGCTGCTGCGGCGCGCTGTAGGCGTCGGCCATGGCCGCGGCGTCTCTGGCGGTTTCCACCTGCTCAAGACCGGAGACGGTTTCCTGTGCGGCTTCGGTGCTCACGGCAGGGGCTGTCTCTTCAGCAGGCGTCTTTTCTGCGGAGACCTGAGCGGTTTCGGAGGAAGCTTCAGCGGCGCTGGCAGGGGCTTCCCCGGTTGCGCTCTGGTCAGCCTGCTCCGTGCCGGCTGCGGCATTTTCCTGCGTCTGAGCCTCATTCTGGCTCTTGCTGCTGCGACGGCGACGGCGGCGGGAACGGCGGCGGGGGTTCTTTTCATCTCCCTCTTCGGCGTTTTCCTGAGCAGGGGCGTCAGTCGTCTGCGCCGTCTGCTGAGCTTCGGCCTGCACCGGCGCGTTCATTTCCTCCTGCTGAGCAGGTGCTTCGGCGGCAGCCTTGCCGCGGCGGGAATGACGTTCGGGCTTGTCAGCCTTTTCGGCCTTTTCACCCTTGTCAGTCTTGTCGGTACCGGCAGCTTCGATGGTGTTCACTTCTGCCGCGGGGGTTTCCTCACGCACTTCGTGCTTGCGGCGGCGCTGACGGCGGGCAGGCTTTTCGGCCTTCTGTTCGTCTGCGGCAGGCGAGGCTGCACTCACGGCGTCCACATCATCGTTTCTGTCCTGGCGCTTGCCGTCGCGTTCGGAGCGGCGGTCATGACGCTTGCCGTTACGGGACTGACGGCGCTTGCGCGGTTTGGCAGTCTCCTCTTTGGCTTCGCGGCGGGCGGACTTGACGGCGTCCTCCGTATCGGCCTTCTGCGCGCTGCTCTCCTCGCCGGACTTCGAGCCGAAGAGGAAGTTGGCAATACGGGCAAAGAAGCCGAGCTTGCTGTCAACGGGCTGGAGCTGGACCTGCCGGCCGGCATCAGCCTTCGGTGCCGCTTCAGGGGCGGCAGATTCAGTGTGATGCACAGGAGCGGGTTCGCTCGGGAGCACATTCTTGATCACAGGAATCTGCTTCGGACGGGCCGGTTTATCCTCAACGCTCTTCTGCGCGTACGGATCATCAGCCTTGGTCGTGTCGATTTCTTCGACACGGTTGTAGCTCGCCACCGTTTCCTCGAGACGGTCATCGTCCTGACGCATACGCTCAATGTGGTAGTGCGGTGTTTCGAGGTGGGTGTTCGGGATCAGCACGACCGGAACGCGGTGACGTGCCTCGAGTTTGGTGATGTCGTTGCGCTTTTCATTGAGCAGGAACGTGGCCACATCAACCGGCACCTGGGCGTACACGGCGCCGGTGCCTTCCTTCATGGCTTCCTCCTGCAGGATGCGCAGCACCTGCAGGGCGCAGCTTTCCGTGTCACGGATCACGCCGACACCGTTACAGCGCGGGCAGGTGATGTGGTTGCCTTCGGAGAGGGCGGGACGCAGACGCTGGCGGGAGAGTTCCATCAGACCGAAGCGGCTGATCTTGGCCATCTGAACGCGGGCACGGTCATAGTGCAGGGCGTCCTTGAGGCGCTGTTCAACAGCACGCTGGTTCTTGGGATCGATCATGTCGATAAAGTCGATCACAATCAGACCGCCGAGGTCGCGCAGACGCATCTGACGGGCCACTTCATCGGCAGCTTCACAGTTGGTGCGGAAGGCCGTTTCCTCAATGTCAGCCCCGCGGGTGGCGCGGGCCGAGTTCACGTCGATAGCGACGAGGGCTTCGGTATGGTCGACCACAATGGCACCGCCGCTCGGCAGCGGCACGGTACGCGAGTAGGCTGTTTCAATCTGATGTTCGATCTGGAAACGGGTGAAAAGCGGAATGTCTTCACGGTAGCGCTTCACACGGTTGACCATGTCAGGCATCACATGTGCCATGAACTGGCGGGCCTGTTCATAGATTTCATCCGTGTCGACGAGAATTTCCCCGATTTCGGGCTGGAAGTAGTCACGGATGGCGCGAACCACGAGATTGGACTCTTCGACGATGAGGTAGGGAGCAGGGTTGATGCGCTTGAGCGGCTGACCTTCAAAGGTCGGGGTGTTCACGCTTACCGTGGTTTTGCGGCCGCGCTCTTCGCGAACGAGTTCGTACTGCGGTTCGGCCGCCTCGGAAATGGCCTGCCAGAGCTTGAGCAGGTAGTTAAGGTCCCACTGAAGCTCTTCAGTGGTGCGGCCGATACCGGCCGTGCGGGCAATGGTGGACATTCCGCTGGGAAGATCCAGCTTTTCCATAGCCTCGCGAAGTTCCTGACGTTCTTCGCCTTCGATACGGCGGGAGACACCGCCGCCGCGGGGATTGTTCGGCATCAGCACAAGGTAACGGCCGGCAAGACTGACGAAAGTGGTCAGTGCGGCGCCCTTGTTGCCGCGTTCCTCTTTTTCAACCTGAACAATGAGCTCCTGTCCTTCGGTGATGGCTTCACGGATGGTGCAGTTGCGCACATCCACGCCTTCCTTGAAGTACGAGCGGGAGATTTCTTTAAAGGGAAGAAAGCCGTGACGTTCTTCGCCGTAATTGACGAAGCAGGCTTCAAGACTCGGCTCAATGCGGGTGACAATGCCCTTGTAGATATTGGACTTGCGGGCCTCACGACCGGCCATTTCAATATCGATGTCGATGAGCTTCTGCCCGTCGACAATCCCCACTCGGGTTTCTTCCGGATGGGTCGCATTAAAAAGCATGCGTTTCATGTGTTAGCACTCCAGAACTGCTACTGTCGCGAGCAGAGGGGCGTGCCTGAAGGTGAGTCGTCAGTGTGTCGTGTCTTGGGCAACGGAGCGGGCGCAAAACCGTCCTGAGGCAGACTGCCGGCAGACACTCCCGAAGGCGGGAGAGGCGGGCAGGCTCCATCGGCGCCGGTTGAGCGCACTCGATACAATTCGGGCGTCAGTCTGCGATCCGGCTGCACTGGGGCAAATTCCATCACTCGTCATAAACGCCATCCGTCCTGGTAGAAAATGATCAGCACTGTGTTGGCCACTGCACGCGGGGCAGTGACACTGTGGGGAGAGACTTAAACCCAACTTTAGAAAAAGTCTGGGGCTCAATCCCTCACAGCCGCTGACTCGGCTGAAAGTCTCCACTTTCAGCGGAAAAAATCTTTTTACTCAATACTGCTAGTGAGAAAGCGACAACGCCATTGCCGGTTAACCCGTATCAGAGTGCAATGCGAGAGGGCAGAGCAGGGAGAGGCCTGCAGCAGCACACCGCTCTGTGGCTGGCTGTCCGGTCTCAGTGCTCAGGCACGCGCGTATTTTTTCCGGCGCTCAACTCAACAGAGGGGCTCACGCAGGTTGTTTGTGCGGAGCGGCGCCTCAGCGGGAGCTGCTGCAGAGAAAACTTTCCGTCGCGTCGAGAGATGAAACCGGAGGACAGCATCAGGGGTTGCACTGATGCGGATCTCCGCGTTCTGTTGGCTCGATCAGACTGTGTACGGGACCGTCATCGGTTTCTGACAGCCCAAGCGGCACAATAACTTTATCTTCAAGCAACGGCGGAAAGTGGCCAGACTTTCTGCCGCTTGTCTCCTGTACCGGGGTTTGTTACCTGACGCGAGTGCTGAGTGCAGCGGTGCCGTAAAGGCTGACCGGAAGCTCTGTGCGCGCATCGTCCGCTCATAGTGTCCGGGCAGGCGTCTCTGTCATGTGCAGCACCGTTTGAATATGCACGGTAAAGCGCTCCAGCAGTCCGCCCGTACTGAGTGACGGGCACTGCGAGTCTTAATCTGCTCCTGACAGAATCACTTGACCGGAGAGGGAGGCACGCAACACTTCTGCGAGCGCTCTTTCCTTAGTCTTAGGTGGACCGGTACGGGAAACGTGTTGAAAAAAAGGTTTCAGCTTCCCGTTTTTTAAACGGGAAGTCGTTTAAAAATTCGTTTCTCGCCCGTGTTGGGGCGGCCTGTTCAATGACCTGCCTCACGGGAAAAGCTGAGTTGCGCCTCTTCACTTTTTTAAGGGGGCGCAATTCAGGTCTGAGTCTAGCACAATATGTTAAGATCCGCTTCAACACAAACCCGTTTACGGGTGTTCTTTTACTGCCGCAGCAACCAATGACTGACTCCTCCAAGGGCGCCGTGCCGCCCGCCATCGCTTCCTCAAAATTACATCTTGTGCCGCAGGACGCGGTTTCCTTTGTGGAAATCGGTCCCGACACGGACGGACAGCGTCTTGATAATTTCCTGCTCAAACTCGGAAAAAGTGTTCCCAAAAGTCATATCTACCGCATCATCCGCGGTGGTGAGGTGCGCGTGAACAAATCCCGGGCCAAAGCGGAAACGAAACTCGCTCTCGGGGATATCGTCAGGATTCCGCCGATGCGCCGCTCGCGCGATCAGGTCAGTAAACCCGATGCGGTGCCGCTGTCCGGCGATGCACTCGATGTGCTCTTTGAAGACCGGCATCTGCTTATCGTCAACAAGCCCTCCGGACTTGCCTCGCACGGAGGCTCCGGCATTTCTCACGGTCTGATTGAGCGGCTGAGAGCCACCCGTCCTGACGAACCGTTCCTCGAGCTTGCGCACAGACTTGACAAGGAAACCTCCGGTGCGATCATCATTGCCAAATCCCGCAAGGCGCTTGTACGCATGCACGACATGATGAAAAACAACGGGTTTGAGAAACACTACAGCGCGCTTGTGAAGGGTGACTGGGTCAATGAGCGTCAGCATGTCAAACTCCCGCTACTCAGAACGCTGCTTCCCACCGGAGAGCGCTTTGTGCGCGTTGACAGAACCGGGGGCGCCTTTGCACACAGTATTTTCACTGTCATCCGCCGTTTCGGTCCGGTGACGCTTCTTGATGTGGAGCTCAAAACCGGCCGTACTCATCAGATCCGTGTACACGCCCTCTCGCAGGGCTTCCCGCTCGTGGGTGACGACAAGTACGGCGATTTCGAATTTAACCGTGAAGTCCGGGGCGGTCTTCTCGGTGTGTCTTTCAAGCGGATGTTTCTGCATGCGCGCGTGCTCCGGTTCAATCACCCGGTCACCGGAGAGCCCTGCGAGGTGCAGGCGCCTCTGCCGCCGGAATGTCTGGCGCTGCTTGATGCGCTTTCCTCCTGACAGACAAAAGGAAAAAAGGAATACACATGACAAAGAACTACGATTTGGTTGTGTTTGACTGGGACGGAACGGTGATGGACACGACCGGTCTGATCGCCCGGGGGATGTGCCTTGCGGCAAAAACCATGGGCTTTACCGAACCGACACTCGCGCTCGCACGCTCAACGATCGGTCTGGACTGGCAGCATGCCATTGCGAAAGCAGTGCCCGAGTGCCCGCCTGAGCGGCATGCGGAATTCAACCGGATTTACCGTGAATGGTATATCCCGAACGAGCGCCAGGTGTTTCTCTTTGACGGCATGCGTGAGCTGATTGAGGATCTGAAGAGCGAAGGCGTGCTCATGGCGGTGGCAACCGGAAAAAGCCGCATCGGGCTCGACCGGGTGCTCGGCGTGACAGAGCTCGGCAGGTATTTTGTCAGCACGCAGACAGCCACAGAGTGCGAGAGTAAACCTTCTCCGGATATGCTCGAGCGCATTCGCATTGAGACCGGTATCGAAAAGGAGAGAACCGTCATGATCGGCGACTCGATTTTCGACATGGTCATGGCAGGCCGCTACGGGTGCGATGCAGTCGCCATGCTCTACGGCGCAGGTCTTAAAGAGGATCTGGTGCAGCAGAATCCGGTGGCGCTCTGTGAAAGTGTCAGCGAGTTGCGGACAGCGCTCGGCATGGACTGATCAGGCGCGCATTAACCCGTCAAAATCTGTGCCACCCGGCGCAGTTGCCCTGAATGTTAGGATTCTGGTGTTTGTCAGCATTTTTTTGACATATCTCAGACTTTTTTCAATTGCGCAACACCACCTCGTGAATCTGGACAATATTTGTTATCCTATTAGGGTTAACCCGTGTATTGTTATGTCACATCCCGTCAATGCACGGGTAAGACCTCTGTGCACAGTCCCTCAGCGGGGGGCTGTTCTGCACCGGTTTTTCTCCGTCCACATAACTCAATAGGCTGCTGTTCCGTCCGTGTTTATCACCGGTGCCGGAGCGGCTGAAAAAAACTCCGTGGTCATGAAAACTTTTGCTGGCATCTGTTCTGCTTTCCTCGGGCTGAGCCTGCTTGTGCCGCAGGCACAGGCGCAGCATCAGGAGGATGCGCTTGTCTACCGTGCTGACGTTGTGGTTGTCGGTGCGGGCAGCGCCGGGCTCTCCTCGGCTATCGAGGCGGCCGATCATAAGGCAAGGGTGCTTATTCTCGAAAAGATGCCCATCATCGGCGGCAATTCCTCTCAGGCGGCAGGCTATATGATTGCCGTCCCCCCTCAGGACAGTGAACGGACGGAAAAAAGCGTACGCCAGAAAGTGGTGGACATGATGATGCGTGAAGGCGGTCCGAGTGCCGATGAGAATAAAATCCGGCAGATTGTCGATGCGTCCCGGGGCACGATTGCGTGGTTGCGCGAACTCGGTGCCGATCTGAAAAACACGGATGCGCTCACCGTTGCTGGCACGCCTGTGGCCTATCTGCCGGCGACCGGGGTGTTCACGGTCGGCGAGGAGGTCATCAAAACCCTTGTCCGTCAGGTTGAACTGCGCAATATCCCGATGCTCACCCTCACTCAGGTCACGGCAGTCACCCGTGACGAGGAGGGGGAGATCAACGGCGTGCGCGCCGTAATGGGCGACGGACGCAAAATTGAAGTCCGTGCCCCCTCTGTGATTCTTACCACCGGAGGATTCGGTGCGAGCGATCAGCTCATGGAGCGTTATCTCAAGCTGCCCTATCCGATGTCAAGCACCAATCTGCCGGGTACCACCGGCGACGGGCTGATCATGGGGCAGGAGCTCGGCGCCAGAGTGGTCAATCTTGACGCAGCGATGATTCATGTGACCACGCTCCCGTTCTCCGGTCTGGTAATCCCCATGCAGGCACGCTCTGCCGGCGGCATTCTCGTCAATGAAAAAGGACACCGCTTCACCAATGAGCTCTCGAGCGATCTGGAGCCCTTTTACGAACGCGCAGACGGTCGTGCCTGGCTGATTGTCGATCAGGATATCGTCGACAGCTATCCCGCCCTTCGCAACTATGCGCAGTCCGGCTTTATGGAACGCGGCCGCACCGATGAGGAGCTTGCCCGTCTGATCCGCGTGAGTCCTGAAACACTTGTCGAAGAGCTCTCCCGCTACCGCTCCTTGGTGCGTCATCAGTCGGATACGGACTTCGGCCGTCCCACGATGAAAAGCTACCTTACGCATTATCCGCTTTACGCCATCAATGTGCGCCCCGGTATTCAGAGCACACTCGGCGGGCTATACACAAACGCACGCGCGCAGGTACTCTATACCTCCGGCGCTCCGATTCGCGGTTTGTTTGCCGCCGGTGAAGTGACCGGCGGAATTTTCGGCGCGCGTCGTCTCGAAGGCAGTTCGTTAACTGCTAGCATTGTGTATGGTCGCATTGCCGGCGCCGAGGCCGCAAATTTTGCCTCAGCGCTGCATCAGGCGAAAAAGCACTGATATTTCCGGTCTCAGAGCGGCCCGGTTGTGAGCTCAGCCGCCTGCGGGTCTGCTGCACTCCATGCCGGTGCTCTGGAGATCTGTTCTGCGGAGTCAATCCATGGCGTTACGTATCTTTCATTCTGCCGACTGGCATTTCGGCAAAATGATCGGCAACCTCGACCGCACCGGGGATTTTGAAAAGTTTCTCGACACCTTTATTGAGCTCGTTGATGAGCGCAAGCCCGATGTACTGCTGCTCGCCGGCGATATTTTTGACACCTCGCTGCCGGGCAACAGTGCTCAGAAGCTCTACTACAGCCTGATTCACCGCCTTCAGGGCACAAGTGTGCGACAGATCGTCATTACCGCGGGCAATCATGACTCCCAGCGTTTTCTCGAGGCGCCCCGGGCGCTGCTCGAAACCATGAACTGTTTCATCGCCGGCGAAACGCCCGAGGAGCAGGTCTGTGTGGTCCGTGACAGCCGGGGCGTGGCAGAGCTCGGTATCGCGGCTGTACCTTATCTGCGGGAGGCGGATGTGCGCCGCGGCTCGTCCGAGTACAGTGATCAGACCCGCGCCGCACTGTTTGAGGCCGGAGTGAAGGCTCACTATGAGAAAGTGAGCGGGCTGCTCGATCCTGCGCTCGACGGCGCGAAGGTGCCCCGCATTGCGATGGGACACCTCTTTGTCATCGGCGCCGAGGTTCGCCCCGGGGTGCAGCGACCCGAAAGTGAGGGGCTGCTCAATGTGGGTTCACTAAGCAGCGTCAGTGCCGCCGCCTTCGGTGAGGGCTGGGACTATGTGGCGCTCGGACATATTCATCATGCGCAGACGGTCAGTGCAGCGGTCCCGATGCAGTACGCGGGTGCGCCGATCGGCCTTACCTTCAATCACCGGAAATACAGCCACAGCATTGTGGAAATCGATCTCAGCGAGGACGGCACTCTCGATATTCACACCGTACCGGTCAGACAGCCCCGTCAGTTTGTGCACTGTGAAGGGAGTATGGATGAGCTTATTGAGCAGATCCGGGAGGCCGGCCGGAGCAGCCCTCAGCCCTATGTCGAAGCGGTGCTCAGCACGGGCGAAGACGAGCCGCTTCTCTCGGAGCGCCTCGCTGAGGTGTCCCGTGAGGCTGATGTGCTGCTCATCTCTGTGCGTAACGAACAGGCCATTGCACGCTATATGAAAGAGGAGTCGGAGCTGGTGGAGCTGACGGCGCTCACTCCTCAGGAGGTGTTCAGGCACTATCTGAGCGAGGCGGCACCTGAGATCAGCGAAGAGAGTGCAGAAAAGCTCAAAGCGCTGCTCTCGCAGGCTGAAGCGGGTGTTGCTGCAAACCACTGGCCTCTGGGAGACAACTGAAAATGCGATTACTTGAACTTCAGTTTGAGAACGTGAACTCGCTCTACGGTCACTGGCGGGTGGATTTTACCGATCCGCAGTTTCAGCAGAATCCGCTTTTTGCCATTATCGGCCCCACAGGCAGCGGCAAGAGCTCACTTCTGGACGCGATCTCTCTGGCACTCTACGGACAGACGCCACGAATGAATGACCTGCCGCGCGTGAGTGAGGATGACTACGACCGGCAGTGTCCGGTGATGAGCAAAGGTGAAACGCAGGTCTGGGCATCAGTGCGTTTTCAGGTTGACGGCGTGACTTACTCGAGCTACTGGCGCCGTCGCTGGCGCCGTGGCGGCAACAGTCTTGCGCCGGTGGAGGTCGAGCTGGTGCGCTACCCCGATGCGAATGCTCAGGAGGGCGAGCTGCTCACGAATAAAAAATCACAGTGGGATGAGATGATCCGTGAGATCACCCGCATGACGTTCCAGACTTTTCTGCGCAGTGTGATGCTCTCCCAGGGGGCATTCGCCGATTTTCTGAAAGCCAGAGACGATGAGCGTGCCAATATTCTTGAACAGATCACCGGCACCGATATCTACACGAGTATCGGCAGGGGGATTTCCCAGCGCGCAAAAAAGGAAACGCTTGAGCTTGAGTCCCTGCGCTCGCAGTTAAACGGGATTGAGCTTCTGAGTCAGGAGAACCGCCAGGCGCTGGAGCAGGAAAAAGAAACCCTCACCGCGAAGACCGCTGCGCTCCGGTCCACACAGAAATCGCTCAGTGCAGCCCGCACCTGGCGGGAGAATCTCAACAATGCGCAGAAAAATGTTGAGCGCTGCCGGCAGCGGCTCGATGAGCTTGAAGAGCGCCGGCGTCTGCTTGCTCCGGACCTTGAAGCGGCACGCCGTGCCAGAGAGGCTGCACTGGCGGCAGCGGCACTTGAAGCGTATGAGGAGCGAAAGGGCACGCTTGATAAGGTGAGCGGTACGCTCAGCAGAACACTTGCCGGACTGCCCCTTGCTGAGGAGGCGCTCGCAAAGGCAAATGCCGGCATCGCAGCCGCGCGCGAAGCGCTGGAGAAGGCCAGACAGGAGGCGGCTCTTTTCGAGCCTGTTTATCTGAAGGTTATGTCGCTTGACCGGGAGATTGACTCTCAGAGACAGATCGGAGAGCAGAACCGGTCGGTGCTTGACGGACTTCTGACGCGCACAGCGAAGGACAGCGTAAGCAGAGAGGCGCTCGAAGGCGCAATAAAGACGCTCGGCGAGCGGATTGCCACGCTTGAAAATGCGCTCTCGCAGCTCACCCCTGGCAGCCGTGAGGAAAAACCGTCTGTGATTAAAGAGGCGCTCGAAGGCTGGGAAAACGCGATTCATGAGGTTGAAAAGGAAAAGGCCGCCCTCGGGAATGCCCGGACTCAACTTGACGGGGCTCAGGGGCGGCGTGCGGCTCTCGGGCGGGCGCTCCGGGAGGCGGCCGAGAGGTACAGCCGTGCCACGGCAGCGGTGGAGGCGCAGCGCAATGCTCTTGAAGTGCTGCAGAATGCTGTGAACCTCAAGGCGAAACTCTCCGCATTCGGAGAACTTACCGCAGAAGCCGTCCGGACAGAGAATTTCAGTGCGGTCCGTCTGGCGCTGGACGAACTTGAACACTCTCTTGCGGACATTGATCCGCAGGGTGAGCCGGTCTGGTGGCAGCGCACCGGGAAGCCTGCACTGATGCAAGGCATGGAGCATACACGCACCCGGCTCGGACTCGATACGCTCGAGAGCGATACGGTTATTGAACAACGTCTTGAGGAGATAGAACGCCTCAAGGCGGAGCTCCTGGGGGAAGGGGATGAAGAGGAGCGGCTGCGTGAAGCTCTGAAAAACGCGCTCGCAGAGGAAAAGGCAGCCCGCAGCGCGCTCGAAGCTGCGCAGACGGCGCACAGTACTCATGAGACCGAGCTTTCAGCGGTAAAAACGGCGCTCGAGAAAACCGGTGCGGTTCTTGCGGTTCGTGAAAGCACACTCACGCAGTATGCGCAAAAGACACTCAGCATGCTGAATCTCTCCGGGGACACAGATATTGTTGCGGCCCGGGAGCGCTTTGGCACTTACAGCCGTGAATGGGACATCCAGACCTCAGCCGGTCAGCAACTGCAGACGGCGCAGACGGCGGTGCGCGAGAAAACCGCCGCGCTCGGCACGCTTGATGCACAGATGCAGGAAACCGCCCGGCAGCTTGAGCGGCAGCATGAGCTTGTGCGTGAGAATCAGGACGTTCTCAAGGCACTGGCCGGTGAGCGAAAGGCGCTCTTTGGTGACAGAGATCCTGCTGAGGCCAGACGGGTGCTTGAAGAAGCACTTGAGAAAAAGACCCGCACGCTTGCCGGCCTTGAAGCCGATTGCCTGAAAATTCAGACCCGCAAAACGGCACTCGAGGCTGAGCGCGGAGCTCTTCTTCGTCAGCAGACCGAGGCACAGGCGGCGCTTGAGAAGGCCGACAGACACCTCCAGGCGTGCCTCAAAGAGCAGCAGCTCGATTCGGTGGAGGCTCTGCGGGCAGTCATGCTCCCGGCGCAGACCATTGCCTCGCGACTGCAGGCAGGAGAAAACCTCAAGGCGCAGACAGATCAGGCCACGGGCGCTCTGCAGGCTGCGATCGGGACGCTAGAGGAGCTTCAGAAGTCTCCCCGCAGTGAACTCACGCTCGAAGAGATTGATCTTGCGCTTGAAAAACTGGAAGAGGAATCGGATGCTCTCTCCAAGCGACAGTCGGCGCTTTTGCGTGAGCTCGATCTTGATGACCACGCTCGCGCACAGAGCAGCCGGCTTCTTGAGCAGATCCGTCTGCAGACGGATCTCACCGGACAGTGGCAGTCGCTCAACCAGCTCATCGGGAGCGCTGACGGGAAGAAATTCCGTGGAATCGCCCAGAAAATCACATTCCGCATTCTTCTTCGCGAAGCCAATGCCGTCATGAAGACGATGACGCGCCGTTTCACCCTGCACGCCTCCGGGGCAAGCGGTATGGGTGTGGATGTGGTTGACCATGATATGGGCAGTGTCATCCGCACTGCCGCAAACCTCTCGGGCGGTGAGACCTTTATGGTCAGTCTTGCCCTGGCACTGGCTCTCTCCAGAATGGGCGGACGCTATCTGAGCGTGGATACGCTCTTTCTAGATGAGGGCTTCGGCACGCTTGACGAGGCAGCCCTCAACAAGGCGATTTATGCGCTCGAGACACTGCAGCGGCGCAGCGGCAAACTGATCGGCCTGATTTCTCACGTGAAGATGATCAGAGAGCGTCTGGCGCTGCAGCTTGAGGTGCGGCCGGTCCCCGGAACGGGCAGAAGCATACTGATCGGACCGGGTATCAGCCGGCTCTGAGCAGGCACAAAAAAACGGACACACGGTCAGCTGCGGCCGGTGTCCGTTTTTTTCGGTGTTTCTCAGTCCTCTTCGTGCGCCGTTTTTTCCTCACCGATCAGGTGGGTGCTGTCGTATTCGCGCTGATTGCGGCGGTGTTTGAGAATGACCAGTGCCATGCTCACACAGACGAAGATACCGAACACAAGCATGGTGCCCGGCACCGACAGGTCAAGTTTGATCAGCAGCGAGTAGACCCCGAGCATCACAAGAATAGAGAGGTTCTCATTGAAGTTCTGCACGGCAATGGAGCGCCCCGCGCTCATAAGCACATGACCGCGATGCTGCAAAAGCGCATTCATCGGCACAACAAAGAAACCCGCACAGATCCCGACAAGCACAAGCGCGGCAGCAGCAATCAGGACGGCCCAGCTCAGATGCCAGGAGAAGATGTCAATGCCGCCGGCGGGAGCGACGTCCCGGGTGTAGTAGCTCATGCTGATCACAAGCAGTCCCATGCAGATGCCCATCGGCAGCACGGAAAGCGACTTCTTGAGCGGAATACGTGCTGCGGCAAGCACAGCGCCGATGGCAATGCCGAGACTGACAACGGCCTGCATGATTGCCCCCTGCGAGAGATCCATACCGAGGGCGTGTTCAGCCCACTTGAGCACGAGGAACTGCAGCACGGCGCCGGCACCCCAGAAGAGGGTGGTAACGGCAAGAGAAATCTGTCCGAGGCGGTCAAGCCAGAGCATTTTGCAGCTCAGTGCAAATTTTCGGATCGTGTGTGCCGGGTCAAGCGGCTGCTTGGGATAACGCGCCCCGGTGTCCGGAATGGCAAGATTCACAATCGAGGCGGCCACGTAGACAAAAGCGATCGCAAAGATTGCGGATTCGGCAAAGCTGTGCAGACCGATCGCATTCAGATGGAAGATGTCAAGAACAGGCTGGGCGACTTCGGGTTTGATCAGCACCCCGCCGAGCACCACCCCGAGAATGATCGAACCCACGGTAAGGCCTTCAATCCAGCCGTTGGCGATCACGAGCTGCCGCGCCGGGAGCAGTTCTGTCAGAATGCCGTATTTGGCCGGAGAGTAGGCGGCAGCACCGATGCCGACAATGGCATAGGCGAGAAGCGGGTGGCCGCCGAAAAGCATCAGCAGACAGCCCACCGCCTTAATGAAATTGGTGAGGAACATGACCCGGCCCTTGGGCATGGAGTCCGCAAAGAGCCCGACCCAGGCGGCCAGCAGGACATAACTCACCACGAAGAAGAGCTTTAAGAGCGGCGTCATCCATTCGGGAGCTCCCACACTGGTGAGAAGAGCAATTGCTGCAATAAGTAGTGCGTTGTCCGCCAGCGAGGAGAGGAACTGCGCACACATGATGGTGTAAAAGCCGCGCTTCATTGTCGGAATTCTTCAGTTTTTTTCAGCGCGCGAAAATCCGGGGTGAGGATATTCCGGCGCTGCAGGTGTTGATCGTCAGACGGACGGCATACCCGGTATGCTCCGCCTCAGGCGTCTATAGCATGCCATAAGACATTGGGTCATTCTAGCAAAACAAACTCCGGATTCCGTGTCTTAATTTGGTGAAATAGGTGTTTCCGATATGTAGTGAGACAAAAAAGACAGGATTTTTTCGTCAGCTTTCCCGGCGGCGGGTTCTGAGGAGAAAAACCTTAAAAAAATGTGAGTGTTTGCATATGTGCTCTCCGCTTGCGCCAAAAGGCGAGTAAGATTTCACCTGATGCTTTGCCGCCATCACCGGCGGCTCCAGATCTGACGTTGCCCGGGAGGCGGTAAGGCCACCCGGACGGTCTTATTCACGAAGACAAGAAAAAAGGATAACCGAGTGCCACGTCCTATATTTGCTGAAATTGATGTCCCAGCACTGAAGCACAACCTCAAGCGTATGCGTGAACTCGCGCAGAAACGCACTCTCTGGGCAGTTGTCAAGGCCAATGCCTACGGGCACGGGCTTGAGACTGCTGTGACGGCTTTTGAAGAGGCTGACGGTCTGGCGACAATTGACCTGTGTGACGCTCGCCGTGCCCGTGATGCAGGCTGGAAAAAACGCATTCTGCTGCTCGAAGGTTTTTTCGATGAGACCGATATTGATCCGCTCCAGGAGATGTCGGTCGAAACTGTTATTCATTCCCCGTGGCAGATCGATATTCTGCGCTCGCGCCCGCTGCGTGATGTGCGGGTGCATATCAAAGTCAACTCCGGGATGAACCGTCTGGGGTTTCTGCCGATCGAAGTGAACACGGTTTTCGAGCAGCTTACCGCCATCAAGGGGGTGAAGGTCCTCGGCGTGGTGACGCACTTTGCCAATGCTGAATGGAGTTATGACCCGGAAAAGCCGGTGTCGGTTGAAAAACAGCTTCGCCGCATGGGCTACCTTTCCTATTCAGCCACCGCAGCCTGCATGGCCAATTCCGCCGGTATTCTCTGGCACCCGGAAGTGGGCGGCGAAGGTGTGCGTGCAGGTGTTGCCCTGTACGGGGTGAGTCCCGATCCGCATATCTCCTCTGCCGAACTCGGACTGATTCCGGCGATGACGCTCGCTGCGAAGATTATTGCCATTCAGGAAATCGCTCCCGGTGAGGCTGTGGGTTACGGTTCGCGCTGGCGTGCACAGCGCCCCTCCCGCATTGCTGTGGTTGCCTGCGGTTATGCTGACGGCTATCCGCGCACCATGCCTGACGGTGCACCCACCTGGGTTGAAGGGGCCATTGCTC
The DNA here is from genome assembly GCA_905194315.1 of uncultured Sutterella sp. Lineage (GTDB taxonomy): Bacteria > Pseudomonadota > Gammaproteobacteria > Burkholderiales > Burkholderiaceae_F > Sutterella. The sequence continues at coordinate 27,929 of CAJJRX010000020.1, forward strand.
CGCTCGTCGGCGCGGTGAGCATGGATATGCTGGAAATCGACGTGACCGATATTCCGGCGGCCGGACTCGGCTCGGTGGTGGAGCTCTGGGGTAAAAACCTCTCCGTGAACAAGGTAGCCGAGGCCTGCGGCACGATCGGCTATGAGCTCATCTGTGCGCTTGCCCGCCGTGTGCCGCTCAAGATTGTCGAGAAGCACTGACAGAGTGCTTGAGACTGTCCGGAAAAACTCCGCTCGTGCGGAGTTTTTTTCTGCCTGGTGCCGTCGCAGTGTGGTGAGACAGGTGAAAAATTTGCTAGAGTGAACAGATTAACGCAAAAGACACTGAAAACGGATTTGTCATGGCCAGAACAGCAAAAGTGAAAACTGAATTTGTCTGCACGGAGTGCGGCGGGACGACTGTCAAATGGGCGGGTCAGTGCCCGCATTGCCGCGCCTGGAACACGCTGCAGGAATTCAAGGTCAAGGAGGGTGCCGCAGCACGCTATTCGGGCGACCGTCTTTCCCCGGCACGCGGCTTTGTTGATACAACGGGCTCGCTGCAGGACCTGGCTGATGTGAAAGTGGAGAACGTGCCGAGAACCGTCACCGGTATGGCGGAATTCGACCGCGTCATGGGCGGCGGCCTTGTTAAAGGCTGTGTGGCGCTCATCGGCGGTGATCCCGGGATCGGTAAATCCACGCTGCTGCTGCAGGTGATGGCCCGTCTCGTGGAAATGGGCAGATCCGCCCTTTATGTCTCGGGCGAAGAGAGCGCTTCGCAGATTGCCGTGCGCGCCCAGCGTCTGCAGCTGCAGCCCCGCGGTCTCACGCTGATGAGTGAGATTGAACTCGAGCATATTGAAAGCGTGATCAGCGAACGGCATCCGGAATTTGTGGTGATTGACTCGATCCAGACCGTTTTCTCGAGTGCGCTCGACAGCGCGCCGGGCAGTGTCTCCCAGGTTCGCGAATGTGCGGCGCGTCTGACGCGGCTTGCCAAAACCGCCGGAATCACGCTCATTTTTGTGGGACACGTTACCAAGGAAGGGTCGCTCGCGGGACCGCGTGTGCTCGAGCATATCGTTGACACGGTGCTTTACTTTGAAGGGGATCAGCACTCCAATTTCCGTCTGGTGCGTGCATTCAAAAACCGTTTCGGTGCGGTCAACGAACTGGGTGTGTTTGCGATGACCGATCACGGCCTTCGCGGGGTGAGCAACCCTTCAGCGATCTTTCTCTCCGAATACCGCTCCAACGTACCCGGATCTGCCGTGCTGGTGACTCAGGAGGGGACCCGTCCGCTGCTCGTCGAAGTGCAGGCGCTTGTTGACACAACCCATCTGCCTACCCCCAGACGGCTGGCAGTCGGTGTGGATGCCCAGCGTCTTGCCATGCTTCTGGCCGTCCTGCACCGGCACGCCGGTATTAGTGCGTTTGACCAGGATGTGTTTGTCAATGCAGTCGGAGGTGTAAAAATTAGTGAAACGGCAGCTGACCTGGCTCTGCTTGCCGCCATTTATTCCAGTATCCGGAATAAGCCGCTTGCCCGAGGGGTGGTAGTTTTCGGTGAAGTGGGGCTTGCCGGCGAAATTCGCCCGTCTCCCAGGGGACAGGAGCGTTTGCGCGAGGCGGCAAAACTCGGATTTTCCCGTGCGGTTATCCCGAGAGCGAATGCGCCGCGTACGCCGATCGAGGGATTGGAGGTGATAGGCGTAGATCGTTTGGCGGACGCTCTTGAGGCGGCAGTGAACTGAACTTTCCTCTAAAATCCGATAAAATCATCATTACGAAAAGGCTCGAAATGTAGCCTGATTCAATTCAAGGAATGAATACTATGACAACATTGACGAAACTCCTTCCGGCTGATGCTCAGCCTGCGCAGCCGATCCTTGATCGTGCTCACGATATCGTGCTGACATCCGAGCAGCGTGCTCAGTGGGGTGATGTTTTTGAAACGGCAGAAGGCCCCGTGAACGTTGCCGTTGAAGAACGCCGTCCTCTTGAAGTGGACGATGTGTTTGTGGACGACAAAGGCGATTTCTGGGTTGTGCGTCCGGCTGTTGAACGTGTTCTGCACGTCAGCGGTGATATGCGCACTCTGCAGGAGGCCGCTCAGGCGCTCATTTCCCGTGGCGTTCCTGTTGCCGAAGCTCCCGAAGGTTTTGCCGTGCTGCCCATGCCCAACATCGCCAAGATGCTCGGCATGATCGGTCTTGAAGTGACCGAAGTCGACGAACCGTTCGTGCGTATCCGCTTCGAACAGATGGGCGGCGGCTGCGGTTGCGGCGGCGGTGGCTGCGGTTGTGGCGGTCACCATCACGACGATGAAGGCTGCGGTTGTGGCGGCCACCATCACCATGATGAAGGCTGCGGCTGTGGCGGTCATCACCATCATGAAGAAGACGCCTGCGGTTGCGGCTGCGGTGGCCATCACCATCATGAGGAAGATGCCTGCGGTTGCGGCTGTGGTGACCATCATCATGAGGAAGATGCCTGCGGTTGCGGCTGCGGTGACCATCATCATGAGGAAGATGCCTGCGGTTGCGGCTGTGGTGATCATCACCATGAGGAAGAATCCTGCTGCTGCGGCGGTGGCGATGACTGCTGCTCGGCTGACAAGGAAGAAAAGAAGGAAGACGCCTGCGGCTGCGGTTGCGGCTCTCACAAGTAAATGACGCGGTCTGTGCGCCGGCACAGACGCTGCCTCAGAAGACGGGATTTTCTCAACTGACGGGAAAATCCCGTTTTTTATATCTGCAGATATTCAAAAAGCCGCAGTACTGTGCTGCGGCTTTCTTCTGATGTGGATTGTGGTGCGGAGGACCGGACTCGAACCGGTACGCCTTTTACGGCGTCAGGACCTAAACCTGGTGCGTCTACCAATTTCGCCACCCCCGCATAAATCCGCTTGAGTGGCGAATTTTACATGGTTTTGAATTTATTTGCAGAGTTTTTTGTCCTGCAGGACAGTGGCAGCTCTCAGTCCTCGCGGTCGGCTGTATCGTTGAAAATCGAGAGCCGTTCCTGATTGTACTGTGCCCAGGTAAGTTCGCCGGCAAGGAAGCGTTCCTGAAGCCGGTGGATTCTGGGCTGAACATACTTTTCGCTGTAGCGGGCGGATTCGATATGGCGTTTCACGCCGGACTGCAGCATGATCTCACGGGTCTTGCCGTTGAGAGTGTCAAGCTCGTTAAAGACTTTCCTGGCCACCTGTCGCTGAGCGTCAGTCGGATAGGTGCTGTCCTGCAGATAGGCAGCACGCATCCCTGCAGGCAGACAGGGGGTTTTGTCAAAATAGGCGCGGTTTTTCGGACTCTGGCAGATATTGCGCAGTGCACGGGAGACACTTTCAATGCGGGCAAGGTATTTGGCATTGTCTGCAGGTCGCTTTTTGGGCTTGCTCCTGACCATTTTGTCAATGGCCTCCTCAGACTCTTTTGGTGCCGCACGCCGCACGTTATTTTTCTGGGTCTGCCCGGCCGGAGACTGCACGCCTGAGGTATTGCCGGGAGCATCCGGCGTGACCGTTGTACAGGCGGAGAGTGCAAACACGGAGGTTGCGCAGAGCAGCAGTAACGTGCGGACGTTCTTCAGCATGGTGAATCCTTAAGAGCAAAGGTGAATTGAGGTGGCGAAATTTTAGCAAGAAAGCGTGCAAACGGTCATGCCGGCAGCACTCGGGTGACCGGCAGAATTGTGTTACGCGAAGTTTATACGAATGCTTTTTCTGTGCGGCAGACGTCTTTAATCACAGCTGTTGGCACTTTTTTGCGCTACCGGCTGCAGGAGACGCACAGAAAATTAGCAGATTTTTTTCATCAGCTCAGCGCCTTAGGTATAATAGGCGCTTTAGCTAGTCGGCCATCAGCAGGAAACTGTGTCCGAAACGGACCCCTGCGGGCGCTAGAAAGAATTATTGGCAGCGGCACCGTTCCCTGTGTGTGCGGGCCTGTTGCTAAAAAAGCGTGTTCTGCCGAGTCCCAATGCGTGCGGCGGAAGCAAATTTTCAATTTTTCCCGGGACGTTGATTCTCTGCGCAGTAGGGCGCGGGAAGTTAGCGCTTGGGCCACTTTTTGTAAAGATCGAAAAAATGACTGAACAAGAAACCGTCACGACTGAAGTCAACGCTTCGGTTAACCCGCTCGAACGCTCGCTCGACCTGGTGATCTCCAACGAAGAACTCAACGCTCTCGTTGCCAAGAAGCTCAAGGAATTCGGCAAGAATGCCAAGATGCCCGGCTTCCGCAAGGGTCATGTTCCTGCCGACCGTGTTCAGATGATGTACGGCGCTGAAGCTTTTGACCGCGCTGTCAACGAACTCGTGAGCGCCGCCTGGGTCAAGGCTGCTGATGAAAGCGGTCTTCGCATTGTTGGCTATCCGCGCATTGACGCCACCCAGTCCGAAGACAAGGACAACATGCACTTCAAGGCTGTCTTTGAAGTGTTCCCCGAAGTGGAAATCCCCAGCTTTGCTGACGTGGAACTCAAGCGCTATGTCTGCCCGGTGACGGACGCTGAAGTCGAAAAGACGATCGATGTGATGCGCCGCCAGCGTGCCACCTACAACGTGGTTGAACGCGCCGCTCAGAATGACGACTCCGTGAAGATCAACTTCCGCGGCACCAAGGACGGTGAAGCTTTTGCCGGCGGTACGGCTGAAGGCTATCAGTTCGTTCTCGGCCAGGGTCGCATGCTCCCTGAATTCGAAGCTGCCGTGCTCGGTATGAGCGCCGGTGAAAAGAAGACCTTCCCGCTCACCTTCCCGGCTGACTACGGTGTCAAGGACCTCGAAGGCCAGACCGTCGAATTCGAAATCGACATGCTCGAAGTCTCCGAACCTGTCTACCCCGAAGTCAATGACGAATTCGCTCAGAGCCTCGGTGTTGAAGCCGGTGTCGAAGCCATGCGCAACGAAATCCGCAGCAACCTCGAACGCGAAGTCAAGATGCGTCTTGAAATGCGCACCAAGAGCGAAGTGATGGACAAGGTCGCCGGTGTGGTGAACTTCTCCGTTCCGACCGCCATGGTTGACGATGAAGCCCAGAACCTTGCTCAGCAGATGCTGCGTGATCTTCAGGCCCGCGGTATCGACACGAAGAAGATCCCCGCCATGCCTGCCGACACGTTCAAGGCTCAGGCTGAACGCCGCGTGCGCCTCGGCCTGTTCGTTGACGCTCTGCTGCGTCAGGAACAGATCGCCGGTACCGATGAACAGGTGAAGGCGCTTGCTGAAGAAATCGCCGCCAGCTACGAAGATCCCTCTGAAGTGGTTTCCTACATCCTCAAGGATGCCAACCGCGTCAACAATCTCAAGAGCCAGTCCACGGAAAACAACGTCACGGAATGGGTTCTCTCCCACGCCAAGACTGTTGAGGAAACCGTTGACTTCGACCAGCTCATGGCCGGTCAGTTTGCCTGATCTCTGACGGATCTCCGGCTCGAGGGTTCCGTCTGAAGACGGTACCCTCAAATGCAAAAGCACTGTTCGAGCGCAAGCACGCAGGCGTGTGGCATAACCACTCACCTGACCGGGCGCAGACAGTGCTTTTCGTTTATGGTGCGTCCGGCACCGGCAGTATCCTGTCTGATGCCGGTGCTACATTTGTTTTCGAATGTGGCAAAAATAGCTCCGGATGAGTATTTGATCCGAAAACAGTTCGCGCTATACTTGATAAACCGAATTTTTACCTTGAAGCTGTAAAGAGTTTTTTGCTATGAATCTCATTCCCTATGTTATTGAAGATACCGGCCGCGGTGAACGCAGCTACGACCTGTATTCCCGTCTGCTGCGTGACCGCATTGTCTTTCTGACAGGCGAGGTGAATGATCAGTCTGCAAGCTCCGTGATCGGACAGCTGCTGTTTCTGGAAAGTGAAAACCCCGATAAGGATATTTATCTGTATATCAACAGCCCGGGCGGCAGTGTGACGGCCGGGATGGGCATCTTTGACACGATGCGTTTCATCCGTCCGCAGGTCAACACGATCTGTGTCGGTCTGGCCGCCTCGATGGGTGCACTGCTTCTGAGCTCAGGCCAGAAGGGTAAGCGCTTTGCGCTACCGCACTCCCGTGTGATGATTCACCAGCCTCTGGGCGGCATGCAGGGGCAGGCGACGGAACTCGAAATTGTCGCCCGCGAAATTCTGCGCACCAAGGCGGAACTCAACCGTATTCTCTCGGAAAACACCGGCAAGCCCATCGAAGAGGTTGCCCGTGACACGGAACGTGACTACTGGCTCACCGCCGAGGAGGCTCTGAAGTACGGTCTGATTGACCGCATCTTCACCACGCGTGAGGAAATGAGCCGCGCAGAATAATGCGCCCCGATGCGGTGCCCGGTGATGCACCGCACTGTGTGCCGGCAGCCGCCTGCCTCTGGAGCCGGCGGCGGTGCCGGTTTTGGTTTTTTGTTGGTTTTTGATTCGACTGGAAGTTTTTCATGCGTTTTTGTTCTTTCTGTGGACGCCCCGAAAAAGATTGTAAAGAGCTCTTTAGCGGTCTCAATGGTGAACTGCTCTGTGGAGACTGTGTACGGGCAATGGATGAGGAGCTGCGTAATCCGGTCGTGTCAGCTGACGCTGAACCTCAGGAGCAGACGCCAGCGCAGGAAAAACCGCTGCCCAGACCCAAAGAGATTTTTGATCTGCTCGACAGCTATGTGATCGGGCAGAACCGTGCCAAGCGCACGCTCGCCGTGGCCGTTTACAACCACTACAAGCGTCTGCGCAATCATGATGATGCCGCGCGTGACGTTGAACTCTCGAAGTCCAATATTCTGCTCATCGGACCGACCGGCTCCGGGAAGACGCTGCTCGCGCAGACGCTCGCCCGTGCGCTTGATGTGCCGTTTGCGATTGCCGATGCGACCACGCTCACAGAAGCGGGTTATGTCGGTGAGGACGTCGAGAATATCGTTGCCAAACTGGTTCAGGCGGCCGACGGTGATGTGGAACGTGCCCAGCGCGGCATTATCTATCTTGACGAAATCGACAAGATCGCCCGCAAGAGTGAAAATCCCTCCATCACCCGTGACGTTTCGGGCGAAGGGGTGCAGCAGGCACTGCTCAAACTCGTCGAAGGCACAGTTGCCTCCATGCCGGCTCAGGGCGGACGCAAAAATCCCGGCAAAGCCATGATTCAGGTGGACACCTCCCAGATTCTCTTTATCTGCGGCGGTGCGTTTGACGGGATGCAGCACATTGTCGGCCGCCGTACGGAAAAGGCCGAGATGGGGTTTGCCGGCAAGGTCTACAGCAAGGATCCCGAGAAAAAGAGCCTCACTGCCGTTTACGAGCAGATTGAGCCGGGTGATCTGGTGAAGTACGGTCTTATTCCTGAACTGGTCGGCCGTCTTCCTGTGATCGCCGCCCTTGAGGAGCTCGATGAGAAAGCCCTGATCAGCATCCTGACCGAGCCGAAGAACGCACTTGTGAAACAGTTCCAGGCGCTCCTTGCGATGGAAGGCGTTGATCTGGAGTTCACGCCCGAGGCGCTTCAGGCGATCGCACACAAGGCGATCACGCGTAAAACCGGTGCCCGCGGCCTGCGTTCGATTGTTGAAGGCGTGCTGCTTGACGCGATGTTTGATATCCCGACCGAGGGTAATATCGTCGGTGCACGTGTTACAAAGGACACAGTCGAAAAAGGCACGCCGGTCGAATTAATCCGCGCTTCTGAGCGCTCGGAATAACTAGGACTGAAGAGTAGGGCGGACGTAGATTTTCGCGCATTGCGCTACAATAGTTGCAATAAATAAGAGTGTTCTTATCAATAATCTTGAGGCTAAGGCCGCGGTTGTTCACCGCGGCGCTGCCGCCGGAGGTTATGAATCCGAGTAGAAAAAGAACGATAGTCTGAAAGGGGCCTCCCGCTTTCAGAGTTCATAGCCGCCAGAGACCTGTACCCGAAGCGTTCGGGTCTCTTCCCGAACATTGCGGCAGGCATCCTCCTGACAGTGGAACACTCCTCTTTACAAGTTTAATGATGGTTGATTGAGATGAAAAAAGTCGCTAAGTACCCTGAAAAAGTCACACTCCCGGCGCTTGCCATTCGGGATGTGATTGTGTTCCCGTTTACCCGATCCCCGATCTTTATGGGTCGGGACAAGTCGATCAAAGCCGCTGAGCTCTCACGCGGTGATTATGAATCGCGGATTCTGCTCATCACGCAGAAGGATGCCAGGGTTGACAACCCCGAACAGAAGGATCTGTATGAGGTGGCAACGCTTGCCAACCTCGAACAGCTCCTGCGCCTGCCTGACGGAACGGTAAAGGCGCTCGTATACGGTCTTGAACGTTACCGTGTCCTGAAAGTTTTTGAGGAAAACGGCTCGCTCTTTGCCGAGTGTGAACGCGTCGCGCCTCCGGTACTCTCCGACAAGGAAAAGGCACTGTACGTGCGTGCGCTGCGCGAAGTGTGGAAGACGGCTGCCGATCTTGATCGCACTCAGATGGAAGTGTTCACGAAGTACGGTGACGTTGAGGATCTTGACAACATGATCGGTATCGTGGCTTCCGCGGCGAAGTTCTCGACGCAGGAGAAAGCCGAAGTTCTGATGGAACTCGGCTGGGGCCGCCGTATTGAACGCATCAGCGAACTGCTCGAACGTGAGGTGCAGCTGCGTGACATCCAGCAGCGTATTGACAACCGTGTCAAGCGCCAGATGGAGAAGAATCAGCGCGAGTACTACCTCAATGAACAGATCAAGGCCATCCGCCGTGAACTCGGTGATGACAATCCCGAGGGGGAAACCAACGAGTTTACCGAGTGGGAGGAGAAGATCCGTAAGGCCAAGCTTCCGAGCGAAGTGGAAAAGGCCGCCCGTCAGGAACTCAAGCGTCTGCGTCAGATGCCGCCCATGAGCAGTGAGGCTGCTGTGGTGCGCAGCTATCTGGACAACCTCCTTGAAATTCCCTGGACGAAGTCGAGCCGGGTGTCGACTGACCTGAAAAAGGCCCGTCAGATTCTCGATGAGGACCATGCCGGTCTTGATAAGATCAAGGACCGTATTCTGGAATACCTTGCCGTGCAAAAGCGCGTGGGCAAGATGAAGGCGCCGATTCTGTGCCTTGTGGGCGCTCCGGGTGTGGGCAAAACCTCGCTCGGCGAGTCCATCGCCCGTGCCACAGGCCGTAAGTATGTCCGTATGGCGCTCGGCGGCGTGCATGATGAAAGCGAAATCCGCGGTCACCGCCGTACGTATGTCGGCTCCATGCCCGGACAGATCATCAAGGCGATGATCCGCGCCGGCGTGCGCAATCCGCTGTTTCTGCTTGACGAAATCGACAAGCTCGGTCATGACTACCGCGGCGACCCTGCGGCTGCGCTGCTCGAAGTGCTCGATCCGGAACAGAACAACACCTTCCAGGATCACTACATTGAGCTCAACTATGACCTCTCGGATGTGATGTTTGTGGCGACCTCCAACAGCTACAACATCCCCGGTCCGCTGCTTGACCGTATGGAGGTCATCAGCCTCTCGGGCTATACCGAAGAGGAAAAACTCAATATCGCCAGGAAGCATCTGATTCCCAAGCAGCTGCGTCTGAACGGTCTTGTCGAAGGCGAAGTCGAAATCACTGACGATGCCATTCGCGGCATTGTCCGCTACTACACCCGTGAGGCCGGTGTGCGCGGTCTGGAACGCTCGATCGGTTCGATTCTGCGCAAGGTTGTGCTTGCCCGTGAAACCGGCGACGGCACCGGGGACAAACCGAAGACCCGCACAAGCCGCCGTATGAAGCGCTCTGAGCCGGTGCAGCTCACCCGCGTTGAGGAAAAGGATCTGCATACCTATCTCGGTATTCCCCGCTTTACGGTCGAATTCGCCGAGAAGGAACCCCGTGTGGGTGTTGTCAACGGCCTGGCCTGGACCGAAGTGGGCGGTGATCTGCTCCTCATTGAAGCGCAGGTCTTCCCCGGCAAAGGCAATATCCAGCGTACCGGCAGCCTCGGCGACGTGATGAAGGAAAGTGTGGAGGCCGCCCGCAGTGTGGTGCGTGCCCGCGCCGAACAGTTCGGCATCAAGTCTGACGTGTTCTACTCGACAGACCTGCACGTGCACTATCCTGACGGTGCCACGCCCAAGGATGGTCCTTCCGCCGGTGCCGCCACGACGACCGCTATTGTTTCCGCGATGACGGGTATTGCCGTCAAAAGCGATGTGGCAATGACCGGTGAGATCAACCTGCACGGCGATGTGCTGCCGATCGGCGGGTTGAAGGAGAAGGTTCTCGCTGCACTGCGTGCGGGATGCAAGACCGTGATTATCCCGGAGGAAAACCGCCGCGATATCGAGGATATTCCCGAGGGCGCCCGTAAGGCCCTTGACATTGTGCCTGTCAAGAGCATCGATGATGTGCTCAAGCTTGCACTGGTCAGGATGCCCGAACCGCTCAAGGAGAGCAAGAAAAAGGAAGTCAAGTCTGAGTCAGCCGCCATTGTGCCGCCTAAAAAACGCACAGGGACGAAGCGTCAGCCTGCTTCCGTAAACTAAGAGCCGATTAAACCGCGATTCTCAAAGCCGTCACACGACTTAAGGGGAGTCGCGGTTTTTTAGGTGTTTAAGGAGAAGACGATGAACAAAACAGACCTCATCGAAAAAATCGCTATGCGCACTGACCTGAGCAAAAACAAAGCTGCTCTTGCGCTTGATGCAACCATGGAAGAGATCATCGCCGCTCTTCAGCGCGGTGACTATGTCCGTCTTCAGGGCTTCGGCACGTTCTATGTTGTCGAAAGCAAGGCCCGAAAGTACCACAATCCCCGCGGGGGCGTATTTGAGGTGGAAAACCGCCGCTATCCCAAATTTAGGGTAGCGCAGGCTATGAAGGATGTTGTAAAATAACAGTTCTGCTCAAGCGAAATGGTACTGAGGGTGCTTAGCTCAGTTGGTAGAGCGGCGCCTTTACACGGCGTAGGTCGGGAGTTCGAGACTCTCAGCACCCACCAGATAATTTTCGGTGTTTTCAGGAAAGTATCTTGACAGTTCCCGAAAGTTATGTATAATTTCGCTTCTCAGTGTGATACTGCTCACAGGAATTGGAGTGGTAGCTCAGTTGGTTAGAGTATCGGCCTGTCACGCCGAGGGTCGCGGGTTCGAGCCCCGTTCACTCCGCCACGCTTCTTATACGGAATCCCGGGTGTCTGACGGACACCGCGGGATTTTTTGTTTTCTCCGGCGCGGCCTGTGTGCAACGCTTTGTCACGGCTTTGCGGCACAAAATCAGGATCGCTTCTTTCGTGGCGCACGGAAATTCGCTAAAATCAGTCTTCATGTCCGTGTTCGCGCAGAGCAGTGCGCGGGCCCACGGAAAAAACAAAATAAGAAAAGTCTCATCTCTTCAGGGCAATACCGCCCGCTGAGATGCGACCGCTCACTGAGCGCTGCGGACAGTGTCAGGCTGTCCGCATTCAATCAGGAAAAATAAGGAATACCATGCTTGACGCATTTCGAAATCATAAGCGCTGGCTGATGTTTATCGCCATGGTGCTGATTATTCCTAGTTTTGTCGTGACCGGGATTTACAGCTACAACCGCATCCGGCAATCTGACAACGCCATTATCAAGATCGGCGAGGTATCAATCACCCCTGAAATGTTTGACCGTCAGAAGCGTGTCCAGCTCGAAGAGCTCCGCGCCCAGCTCGGTGAAAACTTCAAGGCCTCGATGCTTGACAACAGGGAAGGCCGTCAGAGCATCCTTGATCAGCTTGCCAACCAGAGCGCTGTGGAGCAGTCCGTCAAGAATAATTTCATCAGCATCAGTGAAGCCGATGCCGTCTCTGTGATCAAGGGAACAACCGCTTTCCAGGAGGACGGCAAGTTTGTGCCGGCCCGCTATGAACAGTTCCTGCGCAGCCGCGGTACCTCCGACCAGGCTTTCGTGCTTGAAATGCGTCAGGACCTCGCCCGTCAGACGCTGACCACCGGCGTGTTCAATTCCGCACTCGTTCCTCAGCCTGTGGTGGAAAATCTCCACCGTGCGCTCACGATCAAGAGTGAAATGCGCACCCGTGTGCTCGACGTGAATGCCTTCCTTTCGCAGGTGAAGGTGACGCCGGAGGACGTGAAGGCCAACTATGACGCCAACACCAAGCGCTTTACCGCTCCTGAAGAGGTTTCTATCGAATACCTGACGCTCTCGCCCGAAGACATCAAGGTCGATGCCAAGGCGAGCGAAGAGGAAATGCGCACGTACTACGAACAGAACAAGAACCGCTGGGGCGTGCCTGAAGAACGCCGTGCGAGCCATATCCTGATTGCTTTTGATGAAAAGAAGAAGGATGTTGAAGCCACGCGCAAGAAGGCCGAAGAGGTTCTCGCCAAGGTGAAGGCCGATCCGGAAAACTTTGCCAAATACGCCAAAGAGTTCTCCAACGACCCGGGTTCCGCCGGTGAGGGTGGTGACCTTGGATTCTTCGGTCACGGTGCCATGGTTGAACCCTTTGAAAAGGCTGTGTTTGCCGCAAACAAGGGTGAGATTGTCGGTCCTGTTGAAACCGAATACGGTTTCCACATCATTGATGTGACCGACGTGCGTCCCTCCACGGTCAAGCCTTATGAACAGGTCCGCGGCGAGATTGAAAAGAACTACAAACAGCAGCAGGCTGTGCGCGAGTTTGCACAGAAGGCCGAAGACTTCACGAACATGTCCTATGAACGTCCGGAAAGCCTCCAGCCGCTCGCCGAGAAGTTCGGTCTGAAGATTCAGAAGGCGGAGAACATCACGCGTGACGGTCCGCTCAATCCTGCTCTGCGTGCGCTCATCAACGACCACGTTGTTGAAAGCCTCTTCTCTGAAGACGCACTCAAGGAAAAGCACAACACCTCCGCGATTGAAGTCCGTCCGAACGTGCTCATCACGGCTCGTGTGGTCAAGCACACGCCGCAGCACCTGCGTCCCCTCGATGAGGTTCGTGCCGACATTGAAAAGGAAATCAGTCTGAGTCGTGCCGCTGAACTCGCTGAGGCTGCCGGCCAGAAGCTGATTGCCGACGAAAGCAAGTCGGGCAAGCTTGAAGGCTTCTCTGAAGCCCGCTCGGTCTCGCTCTCCAATCCGATGAACATCTCTCAGGATCTCGTGCTGCGTGCCGCCATGATGGATGACAAGACGCTCCCGGGCTTTACCGGTGTGCGCCTGCCTGACGGCTCCTATGCGGTGGCTCAGGTCACCCGGCACGAATACACCGCGCCCAAACCCGGTGAGCTCGAAAGCATCCGTAAGGAGCTTGACAGTCTCTACGGCAACAATGAGGTGCTCGTTTATATGAGCTCTCTGCGTAAGGTGCTCGGTGAGGAACTCCTGCGTCCGTCCTTTGTGGAAGGTCAGCAGGAAGGCGCTGAATAATTCCGGCTGATAGAGAAAGCGACAGACCGCTCCGGTCTGTCGCTTTTTTTGTGTGCTCGGCATGAGCATGTGTTAACGGGTGAAAGTCCCGAGAGGAGC